>SUXS01000026.1 GCA_015060865.1 Bacteroidales bacterium
GGTAAGTACATCTACGGTTTCCTCATCGGTGTGGTAGCGGTGCTCATCCGCGTGCTCAACCCCGGTTACCCCGAAGGTATGATGCTTGCCATCCTGCTGATGAACCTCTTTGCTCCGCTCATCGACTACTATGTATATCAAGCTAACATCTCGAAGCGTGCCAAGCGTGCTTTGAAGAGCAAGTAATAACCCAATAATCGAATACTGTTATGAATACGAATAAGAATTCCTATACATTTATATATGCTTCGGTTATGGTTATTATCGTAGCATTCCTCTTGGCCTTCGTGTCATCGTTGCTGAAGCCCATGCAGGAGAAGAATATTGAGCTTGACAAGAAAAAGCAGGTACTCGCCGCCCTCAACATCTTCGAGAAGGACGCCGAGGCTGCCTATGCCAAGTATGTGAAGGCCGACCAGCTGCTCGACGCTCAGGGCAACGTTGCTGCCGAGACCGGTGGCTTTGCCGTAGCCAACGCGGCTGTAGGTGAGCAGCTCCCCCTCTATGTATGTGAGGTGGAGGGTGAGACCAAGTATGTAGTACCCCTCTACGGTGCAGGTCTGTGGGGTCCCATCTGGGGCTATGTGGCACTCAATGCCGACAAGCAGACCATCTACGGTACCTATTTTGCTCATGCCAGCGAGACTCCCGGTCTGGGTGCCGAGATTACCAACCGCGACAAGTTCCAGGTTCCCTTCATCGGCAAGAAAGCTGTCGATGGCGAGGGCAACGTGGTCATCAGCGTGGTGAAGTTCGGTAAGGTAAAGGACGAGACTGTTGAGGTCGACGGTATCTCGGGCGGTACCATCACATCGAACGGTGTGGATGCCATGCTCAAGAATAGCCTGGGCTTCTACAAGCCCTTCCTCACCAAGGGTGCTTGTGCCGCTAAGGCTTGCGAGGCTGCTCAGTGCGCTGCCGACTCGGCTTGCGTAGAGTCAGTGCCCGCTGCCAAAATTGAAGTTGTTAACCAATAATCAAAGGAGGAAACAGTTATGTCATTATTTTCAAAGCAGAATATGGAGGCGCTGAAGACTCCTCTGGGTATGAACAACCCTGTTACCGTACAGGTATTGGGTATCTGTTCGGCGCTGGCGGTTACTGCTCAGCTCGAGCCCGCCATCGTGATGGGCCTTTCGGTTACGGTTATCGTGGCCATGGCCAATGTGATCATTTCGCTCTTGCGCAACACCATCCCCAACCGTATCCGTATCATCGTGCAGTTGGTTGTGGTAGCTGCGTTGGTAACCATCGTGAGTGAGTTCCTCAAGGCATTTGCCTACGATGTCAGCGTACAGCTCTCTGTGTATGTAGGTCTTATCATCACCAACTGTATCCTCATGGGTCGCCTCGAAGCGTTTGCCATGGCCAACGGTCCTTGGGCATCGTTCCTCGACGGTATCGGCAATGGCCTCGGCTATGCCAAGATTCTCGTCATCGTGGCTTTCTTCCGTGAACTGCTCGGTAGCGGTTGCCTCTTCGGCTACCAGGTTATCCCGCAGTGGTGCTACGACCATGGCTATATCAACAACGGTCTCATGCTGATGCCCCCCGCAGCCCTCATCATCGTGGCTTGCATCATCTGGTACCAGCGTGCCCGTCATACAGAATTGCAGGAAGAACAAAACTAAAGTAGAATTATGAATGCTAAATTCTGAATTCTGAATTAAGGCTCCGCGATGTATATGCAGCCGGATGGCCATTCAGAATTCAAAATTCAAAATTCAGAATTATTAAAGATTATGGAACATTTTATTAGTCTTTTCGTCCGCTCCATATTTGTGGACAATATGATATTCGCATTCTTCTTGGGTATGTGTTCTTACCTTGCCGTATCAAAGAATGTGAAGACAGCTCTCGGCCTCGGTGTGGCAGTGACCTTCGTGTTGCTCATCACCCTTCCCGTGAACTATCTGTTGCAAACTAAGGTGCTCGGTCCCGACTGCTTGGTCGAGGGCGTCGATCTCAGTTTCTTGAGCTTTATCCTCTTTATTGCCGTGATTGCCGGTATCGTGCAGCTGGTAGAGATGGTAGTAGAGCGCTTCAGCCCCTCGCTGTATGCTTCGCTCGGTATCTTCCTCCCCCTTATCGCCGTTAACTGTGCCATCATGGGTGCTTCGCTCTTCATGCAGCAGCGCATCACTATGGACCCCAACAACACACAGGCTATCCTCAACGTGTGGGATTCCGTAGCTTACGCTCTCGGTTCAGGTATCGGTTGGTTGCTCGCTATCGTGGGCCTCGCCGCTATCCGTGAGAAGATGCAGTACTCTGACGTACCCAAGCCCCTGCGTGGTCTCGGTATCACCTTCATCACCGTAGGCTTGATGGCTATGGCATTCATGTGTTTCTCTGGTCTTACAATCTAATAATAGGAGGAATAAGAATATGATTGATATGAAATTGATTATTGCAAGTATCGCAGTATTCCTCGTGATTATACTTGCCTTGGTAGCCATCCTGTTGGTAGCCAAGAGATATCTGGTGGCCTCAGGCCCCGTGAAGCTCACCATCAACGGTGAGAACGAACTCGAGGTGGAGAGCGGCTCAACCCTGCTCAGCACACTCTCAAACAACGGTATCTTCCTCTCCTCTGCCTGTGGCGGTAAGGGCTCATGCGGCCAGTGCAAGTGCCAGGTAGTAGAGGGCGGTGGCGAGATACTTCCCTCTGAGAAGGGCCACTTCAGCCGCAAGCAGCAGATGGACCACTGGCGTCTCGGCTGTCAGGTAAAGGTGAAGGGCGATATGGCCATCAAGGTCGACGAGTCTGTAATGGGTGTTAAGGAATGGGAGTGCGAGGTTATCTCAAACAAGAACGTCGCTACCTTCATCAAGGAGTACAAGGTGGCATTGCCTCCCGGCGAGCACATGGACTTCGAGCCCGGTTCGTATGCACAGATTAAGATCCCTGCATTCAGCATCGACTACGACAAGGACTTCGACAAGTCACTCATCGGCGACACCTATCTGCCCGCTTGGCAGAACTTTGGCCTCTTCAACCTGAAGTGTACCAACGACACACCTACCGTGCGTGCCTACTCTATGGCCAACTATCCCGACGAGGGCGACATCATCACACTGAACGTACGTATCGCTACACCTCCCTTCAAGCCCAAAGAGCAGGGTGGTGGCTTCATGGATGTGATGCCCGGTATCGCTTCGTCATACATCTTCAGCCTCAAGCCCGGCGACAAGGTGATGATGAGCGGTCCTTACGGAGAGTTCCGTCCCAACTACGAGTCGGGCCGTGAGATGATTTGGGTTGGTGGTGGTGCCGGTATGGCTCCCCTCCGTGCACAGATCATGCACATGCTCAAGACCCGTCAGTGCCGCGACCGTCAGATGCACTACTTCTACGGTGCCCGCGCATTGGAGGAGATCCCCTTCCTTGACGACTTCCTCGCCTTGGAGAAGGAGTTCGACAACTTCCACTTCCACCTCGCGCTCGACCGTCCCGATCCCAAGGCCGACGCAGCAGGCATCAAGTACACCGCTGGCTTCGTAGCTCCTGTGATGGGCGACACCTATCTCAAGCAGCACGAGAATCCCGAAGATTGCGAGTACTACCTCTGTGGTCCTCCCATGATGGCCAAGACCGTTCTCGACCTCCTCGACAGCCTCGGCGTAGAGAAGGATATGATCCACTTCGACGACTTCGGCGGATAATTCCGAGGGAAAAAGTAAAATCGAGCGAGGGGTACATCAACGAGTTGGTGTACCCCTCTTCTCTTTTCTATGGATGAAGGAATTTAACAAAGCGAGGAGGATAGAGAAAGGGGAGGAATAAAGAACTAATCTACCAAAGTGTTGCTTTATCTCAGTAGTTAATAGTAGCTAGCTTTAAGCCTCCTTGCAACACTTCGACAGATTGCTCTGGAATATGCCCCTTCCAGAAAGAAAAAAGAGAGTGCTCAATTATGACTGAAACACTCTCATAAATAAAATGCCTTTATAGGTTCACTTGCGTGCCTCTTCTATATATCCGAAAGCCTCCTGGCACTTGGCACTAATCCATGCCCAGTCCTTGGCAGCTACGACATCCTTGGGGAAGAGGTTGCTACCCATACCAACACAAGTAACACCAGCCTTAATCCATGCAGTAAGGTTTTCCTTGGTAGGTTCTACGCCGCCAGTAACCATCAGCATTGACCAAGGCATAGGAGCCTTCACATTCTTTACAAATGAAGGTCCACCTACATTACCTGCCGGGAACACCTTGCAGAGGTCGCATCCACATTCCTGAGCGAAACCGATCTCGCTTACTGAGCCACAACCGGGAGTGTAGGGGATAAGACGTCGGTTGCAAACCTTCGCCACTTCGGGGTTGAAGAGCGGACCAACGATGAAGTTGGCACCCAACTGGATATACAATGCTGCAGTAGCAGGGTCAACAATTGAACCTACACCCATCACCATCTCGGGGCACTCGCGGGCTACCCACTTGTTGAGCTCACCGAATACCTCGTGAGCGAAGTCGCCACGGTTGGTAAACTCGAAGGCACGTACACCACCCTCGTAGCAAGCCTTAACCACTTGCTTGGCTGTCTCCACGTCGCTATGATAGAAAACGGGGACCATACCGGTACTCTTCATCACAGAGAGCACCTGAAGTTTATTGAATTTTGCCATTTCTTGAGTTTTTTAAGTTTAATAGTTTTTGAGTTTGTAAGCAATGAGACAACTGACAAACCCAAAAACTTAAATTTTATCGTTGCACACGTCCACTGGCATCACCACCAGCCAATGCCTCTACCTCCTCTGCTGATACCATATTGAAGTCGCCAGGGATAGTATGCTTGAGTGCCGATGCAGCTACCGCAAACTCCAGCGCCTCACCCTGTGTAGCTTTGGTGAGAAGTCCGTGAATAACACCACCTGAGAATGAATCGCCACCGCCCACACGGTCGATGATGGGGTCAATGTCGTAATGCTTTGACACGTAGAACTCCGAGCCGTTATAGATCATAGCCTTCCAGCCATTATGTGTAGCTGAGTATGACTCGCGCAATGTAGAGATTACATACTTGAAACCAAACTCCTTGGCCATCTGAGTGAAGATGCCCTTGTAGCCTTCAGCATCAGTGTGTCCACCCTCAACATCTGCATCGGGCTTGAATCCGAGACAGAGTTCTGCATCCTCTTCATTACCGATACATACGTCAACATATTGCATCAAGGGACGCATGATAGACTGAGCCTTCTCCTTAGTCCACAACTTCTTGCGGAAGTTGAGGTCTACCGATACTGTTACGCCATGACGCTTGGCGGCTTCGCAAGCAAGGCGGGTGAGTTCTGCAGCCTTGTCACTAATAGCAGGAGTGATACCGCTCCAGTGGAACCAATCGGCACCCTCCATGATGGCATCGAAATCAAAGTCCTGTGGGTCTGCCTCAGCAATAGACGAACCAGCACGGTCGTAGATAACCTTGCTAGGACGCATTGAAGCGCCTGTCTCCAAGTAATAGATACCAACACGGTTTCCACCACGAGCGATAAAATCAGTCTTTACACCAAACTGGCGGAGTGAATTCACTGCCGACTGACCAATCTCATGCTTTGGCAGCTTGGTCACAAAGTAAGCATCGTGTCCATAGTTGGCACAGCTAACAGCCACATTGGCTTCGCCGCCACCATAAACAACATCAAACACATCAGTTTGAACAAAACGGGTCTGTCCGGGTGTGGACAGTCGGAGCATAATTTCTCCTAAGGTTACAATTTTTGCCATAACAAATGTTATTATAAGTTTTGTATAGTTTTCTTTACATAGGACATATAACAGCCTATAACGGCATTTAACATATCTAAGTTCTCGCAAAGATAAATGTATTTAACCTACCAACCAAAAAAAATGCAAAAATATTGAATGACTGCCTTAGCGCTTGGCTTGTCCGGGAAACTTCATATTTCTCGCGCATTTATGCACTTATTTGCGGCAAGCCGCGAATATAGACTCTACTCGCGGTGAAAAATATTGAAGTAAACTTCATATTTCTCACGCGTTTGTTACTATATTTGCATAATAAATGTAATTGACAAAATATATACTACCCACATGCAGTTCATCACCCCTACCGAGATAGTACCCCTACAGCCACCCATAGCCCATACAGAACGTCTGGTAGTGACAGGTTCGTGCTTTGCCGAGCACATAGGCCAGCGACTGGCACAGATGAAATGGCGTACCGTGACCAACCCCTTCGGTATACTGTATAACCCGCAATCCATAGCGCAGTGCCTAACACTGCTGATAAGGCAGCACACCTTCACCGAAGAGCAGCTCACCTTGTTTCCCCACGGAGGATGGAGCACATGGCTGCACCACAGTCGCTACGCGCACCCCGACAGGACCGAGGCACTCCACACCATCAACCACAGCGCAACAGAGGCCTCGCGGGCACTATTCACGAGCGATAGGCTCATCATCACCCTCGGTACAGCATGGGTATATCGCCTAAAAGAGACAGGACAGACGGTAGGCAACTGTCACAAAGTGCCCGAAAGAGCTTTCGTACGCCAACGGTTGACGGTGGAGGAGATCGTGAACGAATACGCCTCGCTGCTCACTTTACTCAAGGAGGCCAATCCCAAAATAAACGTACTACTCACCGTAAGCCCCGTACGCCACCTCAAAGACGGAGTACACGGGAACCAACTCAGCAAGGCCACCCTGCTGCTAGCCGTAGACGAGCTGTGCCGACGATACCCCGAACAGGTGCACTACTTCCCCGCCTACGAGATGGTAGTGGACGAGCTGCGCGACTACCGATTCTATGCCGACGACATGGCACACCCCTCGGGAAAAGCCGTAGAGTATGTGTGGGAACGCTTCGTGACACACTGCACCGACACGGAGGCACAGACCTTCATCGCGCAGTGGACAAAGGTAGCCAAGGCACTGGAACATCGCCCCTTCCGTCCCGATTCGGAGAAATACAGAGATTTTGTGCGTCAAAATTTGTTAAATATAGAGACACTCAAGAAAAAATATCCTTACTTAGAGGTCGAAAACGAAACAGACACATGCCGTACCCTATTGAAGACATTGCCCGATTGATGGGCGCGAAACGATACGGAGCCGCAGGGACTACCGTTAACTGGCTACTCACCGACAGCCGATCACTCTGCTTCCCCGAAGAAACTCTCTTCATAGCACTGGTGAGCAAGCGGGGAAACGGGCATCGATACATTGTCGAGCTATATAGCCGGGGAGTGCGTCACTTTGTTGTATCGGAGCAACCACAAACCGACATGCTAACCGCACTGCCACAAGCCTGCTTCCTGAAGGTGGATGACACACTATCCGCACTGCAGCTGCTGGGAGAGATGCACCGAAAAGCCTTCAACATACCCGTCATAGGCATTACCGGGAGTAACGGAAAAACCGTGGTGAAGGAATGGCTCAGCCATCTGCTGGCCGCCAAGTACAGCGTGACACGTTCACCAAGGAGCTACAACTCGCAGATAGGCGTGCCACTCTCGATATGGCAGATCAATGCACACACACAGGCCGCCCTAATTGAAGCTGGCATATCGGAGCCCAAGGAGATGAAGCGGCTGCAACAGATTATAAGCCCTACCATAGGCATACTCACCAACATCGGAGGAGCGCATCAGGAGAATTTCAGCAGTTTAGAGGAGAAATGCTGCGAGAAACTCGAACTGTTTCGCGAATGTGACATCATCATCTATAATGGCGACGACAAGCTCATATGCAACTGCGTAAACCAAAGCATACTCTCGGCACGCGAGATAGCATGGTCGCGCAAAGACCCGGACAAACCGCTCTACATAACATCTACCCTGACCAAGGACAAGAACACCACCGTAAAATACCGCTACCTGGGCATCAACGGAAGCTATACCCTGCCCTTTACCGATGAAGCATCACTAGAAAACTCAATACACTGCCTTGCCGCCAGCCTCTACATGATGCTGCCCACCGACACCATATCCCTACGGATGGCACAATTGGAACCCGTAGCCATGCGATTGGAAGTGAAGGAAGGAAAGAACGGATGCACGCTCATCAACGACAGCTACAATTCGGACATCGCATCACTGGATATCGCACTAGACTTCATGGCACGCCGCCCCGAACGTGAGGGTCTGGAGCGAGTGCTCATCCTCTCAGACCTACAGCAGACCGGACTGAGCGTACGCAACCTCTACCAAAAAGTAGTCCAACTAGTAGAAAGCCGAGGCATAGAGCACATCATCGGCATCGGCCCCAACCTCACCAGCGAAGCCTCACGGTTCAACATCAGCCACTCGTGCTACCCCGACACGGAAAGCTTCATGCAATCAGACGAGATTACCCGCTTGCACAAGGCACTCATACTGGTAAAGGGGTCGCGTAGCTTCGGGTTTGACAGAATAGCCGAACAGCTCACCCTCAAGGTACACGAAACCATTCTGGAAATCGACCTTGGCGCACTCATCGACAACCTCAACCACTACCGCAGCCTGCTGGCACCAGACGTGAAAATCGTATGCATGGTGAAGGCCTTTGCCTACGGAAGCGGCTTCTACGAAATAGCCAAGACACTGCAAGATCATCGTGTAGACTATCTTGCCGTAGCCGTAGCCGATGAGGGCGAACAGCTGCGCAAGGCAGGCATTACCGCCAGCATACTAGTAATGAACCCCGAGCTCACAGCCTTCAAGACCATGCTTGACAACAACCTGGAGCCGGAGATCTATAGCTTTTCCCTATTGGAAGAGATGATTAGTGCCTGCAAGCGAGAAGGATATACTCACTACCCCATACACATCAAAATCGACACCGGTATGAGCCGACTGGGATTTAGCCCCAACGAGATGCCCCGACTGATACTGCAGCTGCACGGACAAGACAGGGTGATACCCCGTTCGGTATTCTCACACTTCGCCGGGAGCGACAGCAGCGAGTTCGACACGTTTACTCACCTGCAGGCCCAACGGTTCGACAATGCCGCCAAAGCCCTACAGGAAGCCTTTCCCCACAAGATACTGCGCCATATATGCAACTCGGCCGGTATAGAACGCTTCCCTGAATACCACCACGAGATGGTGCGCCTCGGGTTGGGGCTCTATGGCATCAGCCCCATAGACAACCGCCTGCGACACCCTATCAGCACCTTGCGCACCACCATCCTGCAGATACACGATGTACCCGAAAGCGAAACGGTAGGATATAGCCGGAAAGGCAAGCTCACACGCCCCTCACGCATAGCCGCACTACCTATAGGATATGCCGACGGACTAAACCGCCGACTAGGGAACGGCGTGGGGCACTGCATGGTGAACGGACACGAAGCGCCCTATGTAGGAAACATCTGCATGGACGTGTGCATGATTGATGTTACCGACATACCTTGCCAAGAGGGCGACAAGGTGGAAATATTCGGGCCTCAGCTGCCTGTGACACAACTGGCCGAATGGCTCGGCACCATCCCCTACGAGGTGATGACAGGCATCTCTACACGCGTGAAAAGGGTGTATTTTACAAGTTGAAAGCGCAAATCTTGGGGATGTCAATATTTTACACTAAATTTGCAAGCACGAAAAAATATTTCACAACAACAAAATACCAATACAATGAACAAACAGAAAATGACCAACTATCGTTGGGTGATTTGCGCGATGCTCTTTTTCGCGACAACAATCAATTATCTTGACCGTCAGGTACTGTCACTCACCTTTGAGGACTTCATCCGTCCTGAGTTCCATTGGACAGATTCTGACTACGGTAACATCACTGGTATCTTCTCACTCTTCTATGCCATCGCCATGCTCGTGGCCGGCAAGTTCGTTGATTGGATGGGTACCAAGAGAGGATTCATGTGGGCTATTGGCGTATGGTCGTTTGGAGCATGTATCCATGCCCTTTGCGGCATCATCACCGAAGGTATGGTGGGCCTACCCAATGCAGAGGCCATGCGACTAATCACCAATGCAGAACTAGCTGCACGCATTGCACTCATCAGCTCATACCTATTCATCGTGGCACGCTGTGTGCTAGCTCTTGGTGAAGCCGGCAACTTCCCTGCAGCCAACAAGGCCGTAGCCGAGTATTTCCCCAAGCGCGACCGCGCCTTCGCTACCTCTATCTTCAATGCAGGTAGCACCATCGGTGCACTCATAGCTCCCTTCTGCATCCCTCCCTTAGCAGCCAAGTGGGGATGGGAAGCTTCATTCATCATCATTGGTGGACTCGGTTTCATTTGGATGGGCTTTTGGCAGTTTGTATACAAGCGTCCCGAACAGAATCCTGCCGTAAACAAGGCAGAGCTTGCATACATCCTCTCTGACGATACCGTAGAGGAAGCGCCCTCACAGATTGAGGAGGAAGCTGGAAAAAAAGTATCGCTCCTGGGATGCTTCAAGTATCGCCAAACATGGTCGTTCATTGTAGGTAAATTCATGACCGATGGTGTATGGTGGTTCTTCCTCTTCTGGATGCCCTCATACCTGAAAACTACCTACGGTCTATCATCTACCGACCCGCAGTTCCAGTGGGCACTCGGCTTACTCTACCTCATCGTGATGATATCAATCCTTGGAGGCTATCTTCCCACCCTCTTCATCGATAAGAAGAAGATGGATCCCTATGCAGGCCGCATGCTCTCTATGCTAATCTTCGCCTTCTTCCCCTTGGCAGCCTTAGCCGCACAGCCTCTGGCCAGCCTATCCATGTGGTACCCCGTCATACTCATCGGTATTGCTGGAGCAGCCCATCAGGCATGGAGCGCCAACCTGTTCTCTACCATAGGTGACATGTTCCCCAAGACCATGATCGCTACCATCACTGGCATTGGAGGTATGGCAGGAGGTATCGGGTCGTTCATCATCCAAAAAAGCGCAGGTGCATTGTTCGACTATTGCGGAGAGACAGGATTCCAACTCTTAGGCTACACAGGCAAAGAAGCTGGATACATGATTATGTTCACCTTCTGCGGTTTGGCCTACCTCATCGGTTGGGCCATCATGAAAGCACTCGTACCGCGCTACAAGAAGATTGAACTTTAATCAAGCATCCATAACTATAAGCAAGAGGGGCATATGCCCCTCTTGCTATTAAAACAGATACCCAGCCCTTGCAGATATACGATTTATCCGTACCTTTGTCCGTCATTTCACACTAATAATCCCAATGAGCCAACAGATAATCCCCACCCAACATATTGTAGAGAGTACCCAACAGCTACTTCAGGAGATTGCACATGACAAGCTATTCATACTGACCGATCAACACACATCTGCCCACTGCCTCCCGCAATTAAATCAGTTACCCGCCATCGCGCAGGCCTACCACATCACCATCCCCTCTGGTGATGACCATAAGCATATCCGTACACTCTGCCACGTGTGGGAAGAACTTTCTGCGCACGGAGCTACCCGCCACTCACTACTCATCAATGTAGGAGGAGGTATGGTGACTGACCTCGGCGGATTTGCCGCAGCAACCTACAAACGTGGCATACACTATATTAACATGCCCACCACACTACTGGCAATGGTAGACGCAGCCGTAGGGGGAAAGACGGGCATCAACCTACACGCACTGAAAAATGAGATTGGCGCCTTCTGCCCGGCCGATACCGTGGTCATATGTTCCCACTTCCTGCACACACTTGATAAGGAGAATATCGCCTCCGGCTTTGCCGAAATGCTCAAGCATGGACTCATCAGCACTGAGGAACATTGGACACGACTCATGCATTTCGACCTCGACAAACCCGACCTCGACGAATTGCAGCAGCTTATCATGGAGTCGATACACACTAAGGAGCATATTGTGAAGCAAGACCCCACCGAGCAGCACATACGCAAGGCGCTCAATCTTGGGCATACCCTCGGACATGCCTACGAAACACTGGCCATGCGTCAGGAGAAGCCCTGCCTCCACGGATATGCTGTAGCGTGGGGACTCATTGGCGAGCTCTACCTCTCACACATACGTGAAGGGTTCCCTACCGACAAACTTCGACAAACAATCACCTATATCAAAGAGGTATATGGCACCCCACCCTTCGAGTGCCGCGACTACGATGCACTATACGAACTCATGCAGCACGACAAGAAGAACGTAGCCGGAGAGATACGCTTTACCCTCCTCGGCGGCATCGGCGACATATACATCAACCGTACTGCCAATCACGACGAGATATTCGAGATGCTCGACTTCGTCAGAGAGGGCTGACAGGCTACAAACTGTACCTAACCTATTAAAACATAAAACCGGCACGTCCATATCACATTTGGACGTGCCGGTATTCTTCAAATACCTACCAAAAATGAGGATGCCTCGCCTAATCTGCTGAGAAGTAGGTATTTTTCATCCCAGAGATTACCCCAGTTGCCGCGACGCTTATTGGAGAGTGAACCTTCGGGGTCGTAACCACCTTCGCCATCATCACCTCCCGTATCTTTGTCAAATATACCCACAGAAGAACTGAGCATATTGCAGAGATCAACCCCCTATCACCTCAGCAATGGGAGACATATAATTCTTTTTCATAGTCGTCATCACTGTATCAGTTTTGTTATCTCAAGATTACTTTCCTGTTTCCTACGATATTGATTCCCTTATGAAGGGCATTGAGGCGCTGGCCTGCCAGATTAAATACAGGCATCTCCTTCGGCTCATCCTTCTGTCCGTACGTAATGTCAGTAGCCCCCTCGAAGCGCAATCTAATAGCACGTGCCTCGGGCTTTCCCTCAGGGGTAGTCCACTCCATCCAGCACTTGTTGGCTCCGATAGTACCGCTGGCCTGCATGCGATAGAATCCCATTCCCTGATCCTCATTCATCAGGATGAACTTCTTCACATCGGTACCTTGCACCAATTCTTGCTTTATGAAATTGCCGCGGAGCAATGAACCTGGCAGAGATGTCTTTGCGCCATTACCTTCCATGGTGATGGTGAGGTCGTAGTCATATTCCTCAGCCGCTACTATTACGGGCGTACCTGCCTTCAACGTCTCGCCTGCTCTGGCCACGATGCCCATGATACAGGTGTATGCACCCTCTTCGTCACCTTCGGAGATACTGGAAGCTGCAAGGTCATACGCCACCATACCCTCGGGAAGCACTACATGAAAAGGGAGGCAGAGGGTGGCTATGCCAGCTGCACCGACAGAAAAGGGGAATGACTCGGCTTGGGTAAGCTTAAAAGTCGCCAGATTTTCTTTACTGGAGTTATCGTTACCAAACACCAATCTGTCGTAGTCGTTCACATAGTTGATACCGCTGCCAGTGCTACGTATCTTGAATATCTCGCTGAATTCTGCAGTTTCTTCAAAGATGTAAGCTCCAGCCTCTGCTTTGTTGTCGGAAAACATGATGTGGTTCCAAGCATTAAGAGTAGGCTGCTTCAAGTATTTGCCCTGTGCAGAGATGGAATAGCCTGTTCCGTTAGGTACAATGGTGAACATCTTGTCGGCAAGGGCATCGGCAGAGTAGGTGCCTGCTGCTATCAACTTATAACCCTGATTATTGCTGTTGTCCTTGTCTGCATTGTATCCTACAAAAACAGGAGCATCCGAATTCCCGTTCTTATATGTGATATTATAGACACCATAGTATGCAGGATTCAGTACCACGGCAAAGGTAAGCACCGTACCATCGGTCAAAGTGATGGTACCCGTATGAGAGCCGTCGGTAGCATCGCTCTTGATAGTAATGTTCTTGAGGTCAGTACCATTCTCGATAAAGTCACCATCTACAGTGGTACCTGTAAGTTCACCAAAATACTCGCTAAGGTCAATTGCCACATTTTTGTTGGCGATGATGGTCACTTTTGCAGTGAGGTCATTGGTGAGATAGCGGTATGCATAGTAGGCACCGTTGTTCACGGGGATGATATACTTGCCGAGTATCTCCTTGGCTTTCTCTACGGTATTGCCTTCTGGTTCGCGAGTGTAGCTGTCGGTGTGGCCTGCCTCACCAGGTTGAAGAGCAGTAGTACTGATGCTATTATCACCTACCTTGTGCGTCATTCCATGTGCCCAGTTCCACTCGAAGAACTTATACTCAGCTGTTGTGCAGTTGTTGTCGAAGTAGTGTTTCCATCGAGGATAATACAAGTCTTTCAACAGTCCCTGCCAAGAGCGGTAGGAGTAATCGTTCAGGTTAGTACCAGGCGATGACCAAGTAGATACAATGGTGCGGGCATTGTTGTATTCATACCAGTCGGGAGTAGCCGTAGTAGCGCCCTCTACCTCAGCGGCAGCATCGCGTGCCTCCTGTGTCCACTTACCGAGACGGAAGTTGAGGTTGGTACCCTTGAAGGCATCCATATCCAAAATAAGTTGGAGGAAGGCATCACGACGAGACTCATAAAGTGCGGTATTACCTGCATTCTTTGCCTCCTTGATTCCGAGAAGCAAGTCATAGGCATAGTCGGCCATCACACCACCGCCGAATTCAACAAGGTCGTAGTTGTAGTTGCTCTCATATACAGAGCCCTTAGCCAGAGCGAGTTCGTCCTCCTGATCAAGCAACTTGTACACGGCATCAATCAGCATCTGACGACGAGCCTTAGTATAAGTTCCACCGGCATGGTTAAGTGTCTTTCCCCAATAGCTAGCAGGCTTTGCGTCAAGGTTTGGACGTGCTGCCCAAACGTCTTCTACAGGACCTTGAATACCATCGGCACCATAGGCAAGCGGACCTTGGCGAAGCAGGCTCCACGCTTCCTTCACCACGGCATTGTCCTGACCGTAGCGAGCAATGGCGTAGTTGTTTACCCATTCCTCTACATCGGGCTTCACGCCATTCATCCAGGGAAGCTGGAAGATAAGGTCGTAGGTCACGGGAGTCTGCTCAATAGCCTCGGGAGCAGCGCCGATACCCTTGATGCTGGCATATTTGGCTTTGAACTTAAAATAATTGTCGGTCACGTTCTGCAAGCGGCCCATGAGTCCGGAGCGGCCACCGAAGTTGGGGATAGTACTGAACACGGCATCCTGAGGAGCATAGCCGTTGTATGAGTCAAATGCAGGACTGCCATCTGCAAAAAGGTCGAGCACGATGAGACGGCCTGCAGGAACAGCGGTGAGCGAGTACCGCTGTGTAGCACTCCACTGCCACTGCTGGATGACCCACTGTGAACCCGCCTTGGCTGCCTCCATAGCAGCGTAAAGCGCCTCATAGTCCTCCATAGTACCGGCACCGCCACCTTCGTGGAAGGGGTCCATAGAGTAGTACTGGCTCTCGCCCATCACGGCGTGCAAGCACTCGTAGTAGTCGGCTGCAATCTCAGCATATTTGGCATTGCTTACACTGAGCAGGAGCGGACGCACGAAGTCGCCTGCCCAGTTGCCCCCATTGCCACGGGTCGCATATCCCGACTTAGAGGCGAAGTTGGTGGGCACCATACCCGACCAACCAGGCAATACGGGTTGCATACCGAGAGCACGCTGTGCGGCTGTAATCTTGCCTGCAAGTTCCTTCTGGCGCACATACCAAGCATCATCCTGCACACCACCGGCACCAGCCCAAGTGCCACCGCTCTTGGTTCCTGCGGCTGTACCACCCCACCCTTCGAGGTTGTTCATGGCCCACCAAGCGATGAAGGCAGGACCAGCAACGAATGCCTTGGCCTCCGCGTCGGTGTATCCATACTTACGGGTACCATCAGCCTTTTCCTTGGTGAGGAACGAGCGCCATACCTCTTCGAGACCTACGAGTTGGAGCGGCATGTTGATACCATGGAGTGCCATCCAGTCTATCTCCTGCTGCCAGCGAGTCCAGGTCCAAGAGGTCATAGAATAACCAAAGACACAGGTGTTCAAGTAGTAGCGATACTTAGCATCGCTGGTGTGGGTTTCCTCCGAGGGAAGAGGAAGTTCTATATTAGAAAAATCTACATAAGCCGCATTCTCGTTCTTCACAGCCACGGTTTTCTCATTGAGCGAGTTCCAAGCGATGTTGACGTGAGCAATGTTGTTCAAGTACCAACCCAAACCTGTGGTAATGGCGCTGATGGTAGTACCCTTGATGAGAATCTTGTTATCTTCGCTGCCAAGCACGAATACCTCTTGCTTGCTGTTCATCGAGGGGTCGAGCACGAACTTGAACTTCCCGTCTGTGCCTGCTCCACCGATACGGTTGACGAGGTCAACCACAGCTTGAGGATTCTCTACAATAGGAGCCTCGGTGTATACGAGGGTGATTGTCTCGTTCTCGTCATCTACCACAACACTCCAAGTATAGCCAGCGATGTCGGTAGCTATAATGAGGTTGCAGTCAAAGGTTGAGACAGCAATTGCGGCACCTGCAGCAATCTCTTTGCCATCGTATGTCACAATAACGGCTGCATCCTGCGGGGCACCGCTGATGGCAAATGCATAGTCAGAGGGCTTAACGTATGAGGTCTTGATTTCAAACGCCTTGGCGTTCATGGTAGTATTCTCTGTTACGAATGAGAACTTGAATGCTCCGCCAAGGTCTACGCCATTGGGCAGTGTAATTTCAAACCAGTCGTCTTCAGTGCCTGAATCCCATGTTGCAGTTCCGCCATAAGTGCCATTGACCCCATCGAAGAATCCAGCATAGGTTTTACCATTGTTGCCTGTAACATCTTCAGCGGCCAATTCTACGACCTCTCCAGTAGCATCATAGAGCTTAAACTCATCAAGGCTTAAACGATTAGAACCATTTTTGAAGAATGCACCCGACTCGGTGAGTGTGAAGCGCAGTTTGTTGCAAGCACCTGCATAGGCAATATAGTCAGAGGTGAAATGATATTTGCCATTAGTATCCGTGCCTGTTGTGGTACAATCGAATGCACCCTCGAAAAGCCAACCATTACAGCCGCTACCCACATTGGTAAAGATACCTGTACCCACATTGGCATTTTGGTCACTACCAAGGAACTTGGCATGATCGGTAAAACGTGCAATTTGAGCATAGCCATCGACATCGGTCGCAAGGATTGTCCACAAAGAGAAGTCTGTTGTTGTATTCCAATCGTGAGTTGAACCGACATACTTACCACCATTGTCCTTGTCCTCAATTAACCAAGCTCCGGCAGATGGGGCCATGTAGAACTTTGTCGGAGTTGCTTGGAATGAAGCTTCAGTGCTACCAGACTTGGTAAGGCTGAGATAAGTAGCATCTACCACAGAATATACGTTGTGGACGGTCCATACCCCATACCCGCTATTGCCAAGCTTAGGCTTAGCTGTGCCACTCTGGCAATTGAGCCAAGTAGTGCCTCCCTCCTGAACAAAACGGACAAGATTATCGATATCTGCATTGACAAGGTCACCAACAGCATTACATAGGGTAGCTCCAGAGCCACCAGATGTAGGCGCAGTGGTATAGAACACTTGTGCGTTATCCTTTTTGCCAAGCGTCACATCAACCTGTGAGGCAGTCTTCTGGAAGTAGCCATTTTCCGCATCGGTGGTGCGTAGATAATATTTGCCAGCAAAGCCCTCTGTTACGGGTTCCCAAACGAGCAATGCTTCTTCAAGACTCGCCTGATTACTCGTACCTGCAAGGTAATATGAATTGTTGTTTGCACGATTCTGAATGACAATCGTAGTAGGCGTGGTGATGGCATTGAGTGCTGCTGAACTCTGTATTGTTCCAAGGCCAACAGTATTAAAAGGACTCTTGATTGTATATGCACCTCTATTCAAACCGCAGTAAGGGATGAGCGCAAACTCCATACCTGTGCCCTTATCACAATAAAGTGGTTGCTCTGCAGTTTTCGTATCGATATTGACAAATTTTCCGTCTGCACGAGCAATCGTATAAAGGTCTGCTTCTGTTTTACTGATGGTCCATTCATACGCTGTGCTACCTATCACCGCATTCCAGTTTCGGCTCGACGCTTGCATGACGTAGGATCCGCTTGCATTTTTTAGCGCCCATTTCGTATTGTCCGTAGTGCCCGCCTCGAAATAAATGATACAAGGCTTCGCATTGAGGCTGATGTTGTTGGTAGTACCGCCTGCATTCGGTTCGTTGATTCCCAACGTCTGGATATCCAGATACAGCCCCGTGGTACTCTCCTTTAACGCATACATCTTACCAGCCTCGGGAGTAAACTGTGCCCAACCCGCTGCTAATCCAAATAAAGCGAACAATAATGCCAGAAGATAATTTTTTCTCATATTATCGAAGTGTTTTTTATGTTACACACATCACCTCATGTTCTGATAGCCATCACGCAAGGTATTTATCTACAAGTCGTTGCAAAGATACATTTTTTTCATAAAACAATAAAGACATAGAAGTATATTTTGCATATCCTGTATAAATCATATGGTATAGGCCATAACTGAAGCCTATTTTTCGCCAATACTGTAAAATATTAAAACATTGTTTAATATATTTCAATCGTTTATTTGTATATTTGCAATAAATTACAAAACAAAACAACATGAAAAGAACAACATTGGGGCTCACGTTAGGCCTCATGATTGCAAGCAGCAATGCACAGATTATTCCCAACGGAGAACCTTATCGTTTCCGTGCTAGGCAAAACCCTATCATCACCCATAAGCACACGGCCGACCCTGCCCCCTTCGTGAAGGGCGACACGCTGTTCCTCTACACCGGTGTGGACTTTGCCGGCAACCAAGGTGGCTACAAGATGCACGAGTGGGCACTGTTCTCCACCACCGACATGATGACATGGACCGAGCACAAGAGTCCGCTCCACGTGGATGAGTTCAAGTGGCAAAACTCACACGCCGCCTACGCTGCCCACGTGGCCGAGAAGGATGGCAAGTACTACTTCTACGTGTCGACCAACTGGTGTGGCATTGGCGTAGCCGTGGCCGACTCACCCTACGGACCCTTCAAGGATGCCCTGGGCAAGCAGCTGCTCACCAATGCCGACTGCCCCGGCACCGACCACTCATGGGCATGCATCGACCCCGCCATCTATCAGGAGAACGGCGAGGCATGGATATACTGGGGCAACCGCCGATGCTTTGCCGCCAAGCTGAAGCCCAACATGATAGAGATTGACGGCGAGGTGATGGACATCACCCCCGAGGGCTCGGACTTCACCGAAGCACCGTGGGTTCATAAGCACAATGGAAAGTACTACCTCACCTTTGCCACCGGATGGCCCGAGAAGCTGGGCTATGCCGTAGGCGACTCGCCCGTAGGTCCATTCGAGTACAAGGGCATCTTCTCAGAGGTGGCAGGCAACAGCAACACCACCCACCCGGGCATCGTGGAGTTCAAGGGCAAGACCATCCTCTTCACCCACAACGGCGCCCTGCACAGCGGCACCAGCTACTCACGCTCGGTATGTGCCCAGGAGCTGAACTACGACAAGGAGGGCAACATCCTCAAGTGCGACATCACCACCGATGGCGTGCCCTACCTGCAGGAGTACTACGACAACAAGGCCAAGCAGGAGAAGGCCGCCAAGAAGATGGAGGACAAGATGGGCGCCTACCTCATGGTATACCACAAGGATGCCGACCACGGGCTACACATGGCCATCAGCTACGACGGCTATGAGTTCATCGCGCTGAACGAGGACAAGCCCCTCATCGCCGGCGACACCATCGCCATGCAGAAGGGCATACGCGACCCCCACATCTTCCGCGGTCCCGACGGTGCCTTCTACCTCGCCATGACCGACCTCCACGTATTTGGCGTGCGCGACGGCTACCGCACTACAGAGTGGGAGCGCAACGGACGCAAGTATGGCTGGGGCAACAACCGTGGCCTCGTGCTGATGAAATCAACCGACCTGAAGCACTGGACACGCACCAACCTCAACTTTCAGGAATTGGGAGGCAAATGGGCCGAGGTAGGCTGCGTATGGGCCCCCGAGACTTGCTACGACGAGGAGAAGGGCAAGCTGTTCCTCCACTTCACCACCCGATTCGGCAACGGCCGCAACATGATATACTATGTATACATGAACGACGACTTCACCCAGATGGAGGGAGAGCCTCAACTGCTTTTCGAGGCACCGGAAGGCCGGTATAACGTCATTGACAGCGATATTACCTACCATGATGGTACCTATCATCTCTACTACGTGTCGCACGAGCGCGGTGCTCTCATCAAACACGCCACATCAGCCGACATCGCTGGTCCCTACACCCTTGACGAACATTACTATGATGGTGTAAGAACCAGCCATGAGGCACCCAACTGTTGGAAACGTATTGGTGAAGATACTTGGGTAGTGATGCATGACAACTTCCATGCCCATCCCCACAATTTCGGATTCACCGAAACATCCGACTTCATCCACTACACCCCGTTAGGCAGTTTTGGTGAGGGGGTGATGACTCGTACCAACTTTGCCGAGCAGAAACACGGAGCCGTAATCCATATCACCAAGCGTGAGGCAAAGATGTTGGAGAAGTATTGGAACAAGAAATAATGATTTTGACATACAATCCCCGCCCCATCATTGGGAACGGGGATTTTCTTTGTCCTCATACAATAATCGCCCCACCACTCCGTTTTAATATAACGTATGCGTACGCGTTGACATGCTCGCATGTACGATAACGTTAACGATAACGAAAACGCAGAGTGAGGCACGATATATACATACATCGATGGGTGGTGGCTATCTTGATGATGGTGGCCTCATTGTGTGCAGTGGCTCAGAATGCCGTTGGCAACTCACAACTCACAACTCACAACTCACAACTCAAGGACTCTGTCCGCTACGCCGTTTCCAAAACCTCACCCACCAACGAGAAGGACCTGGAGCGCAAGCCGGCGGACCTGCGCAATCCCGAGAACCTCACCACGGAGACCACCTATGACGAGAAGACCCACACCTACATCGTGGGCAACAAGATAGGTGATTCGTACCTCTCAGTGCCTCTGCTGATGACCCCCGAGGAGTATGCCGAGTGGAGCATGAAGCGGTCGCTCGACGCCTACTTCCGCGCCAAGAACCAGGAGGAGTTCGAGAAGGAGGGCAAGAAGGAAAAGTTTGACTTCACGGATATGAAGTTCGACCTCGGCCCGGCAGAGAAGATCTTCGGCCCCGGTGGCGTGCAGATCAAGACGCAGGGAACGGCCGAGCTCAAGTTTGGTTTCAATCAGAAGAGCATCGACAACCCCTCGTTGCCCATGCGCAGCCGCAACACCTTCGGCTTCGACTTCGACGAGAAGATCAACCTCAGCATCAACGGTAAGGTGGGCGACAAGGTGAACCTCAACATGAACTACAACACCGAGGCCACCTTCGACTTCGACTCCAAGAAGATGAAACTCAAGTACGACGGTAAGGAGGACGAGATTATCAAGCTCCTCGAGGCCGGTAACGTGAGCTTCCCCACCAACTCATCGCTCATCTCGGGCGCCACCTCGCTCTTCGGTATCCGTGCCGACCTGCAGTTTGGTAAGCTCTCGCTACAGACCGTGGTGTCGCAGAAGACCTCGGAGTCTACCTCCGTGAGCACCAAGGGCGGCAGCCAGCTCACCGAGTTTGAGGTCGATGTGGCCGACTACGACGAGAACCGCCACTTCTTCCTTGCCCACTACTTTCGCGATACCTACGACCGCAACATGGCCCAGCTGCCCACCATCATGTCGGGCGTGGTCATCACCCGTGTGGAGCTGTGGGTGACCAACAAGACCAGCAGCTACGACAGTCCGCGCAACGTCATCGCCTTCACCGACTTAGGCGAGCCCTCGCGCATCAGCAATCCGATGTGGACCTCCACCGGCGAGCGCATGCCCAACAACACCGCCAACAGCCTCTACTACCAGATGGTGAACACCTACAGCGACATCCGCGACATCGACCGCGTGGGAGCCGTCCTGGGCGAGATGCTCTCGGGCAGCACCGACTATGAGAAGGTGGCCAACGCCCGCCTGCTGACCTCGAGCGAATATACCGTAAACAAGTCGCTCGGCTACGTGTCGCTGAAGTCGACCCTCAAGTCCGACGAGGTGCTGGCTGTAGCCTTCGAGTACACCTATGCCGGCAAGACCTACCAGGTGGGCGAGTTCTCCACCGACAAGAAGGAGGGCGACGATGCACTGTATGTGAAGCTCTTGAAATCGAACAGTTCATCGCCCTCGAACGCCACATGGGACCTCATGATGAAGAACGTCTACTACCTCGGTGCCAACAGCATCAGCTCCAAGGACTTCAAGCTCATCATCGAGTACGAGAGCGACAGCACCGGCACCAACCTCACCTACCTGCCCGAGGCCAACCTGAAGAGCAAGACCCTCCTTCAGATGATGAACCTCGACCGCCTCGACGCCAAGCAGAATGCCAACCCCAACGGCTTCTACGACTACGTGGAGGGCTACACCGTGCAGTCCTCTACGGGCCGTATCATCTTCCCCGTGGTAGAGCCCTTCGGTGCCCACCTGCGCAAGGCGATAGGCAACGATGCCGTGGCGGACAAGTATGTGTTTGAGGAGCTCTACGACTCCACCAAGACCATTGCCAAGCAGATAGCCGAGAAGAACAAGTTCCTCCTCACGGGCGAGCATGCCGGTTCGGGCGGCAATGTCATCCAGCTGGGTGCCTACAACGTGCCGCGCGGCTCGGTGAAGGTCACCGCCGGTGGCGTCACGCTCACCGAGAACAGCGACTACACCGTCGACTACACCATGGGTACGGTGACCATCATCAACCAGAGCATCC
>SUXS01000015.1 GCA_015060865.1 Bacteroidales bacterium
GGATGTCTTGGATGAAGGCGTCCATCTCGTCCATGGGCACGCCACCCTGCTGGCCGTGGCCACCGTGTGAGGAGTTTTGGCAAGGCACGGCTGCGGGGATTACGGGCAGAGGCTCGGCACCTATGTCTTCGCAGAAGAGGAAGTACTCGTAGTAGCCGAGGCCCAGTGTTTGGTGATAGTTCCATATATTGGGCATGTGCTGGCGTTCTTCGAGCTTACCGATGGAGCGTTTCCAGAGGTACATGTTGTCGAGGCCGTCGCCGTGGGCAGCGCATCCGCCGGGGAAGCGCACAAACTTGGGCTTCATGTCGGCAATCACCTGAGCGAGGTCGGCACGGAGACCATTCTTGCGGTTCTTGAAGGTGTTGCGCGGAAAGAGCGATACCATGTCGATATCTACCGCACCTGTCGTCTGTGGAGCGATGACAAGGCGTGCCTTGGGAGCATCCTTCGTGGCCTTGAGAGTAGCCTTGAGGGTCTTCCACTCGGCATTGCCCACGGTGATGCTCTTCGAGGCAAGGGTCTCACCCTCTTCGCCCACGAGGCTGATGAGGAGCTTGCTGCTCTTGCCGGATGCCTTACGGGCCATCAAGCTGAGGTCATAGAGGTCGCCAGCCTTGAGGGCGATGCCATCGTAGCCGCCATTCTCCAGTGTGGCGCCTACGGCGCTTGTCGAGAGGGTGGCATAGTGGCAGTTGTTGGCGTGGATGGGGCGCTCGGTGCCTATGGCCACGGTGCTGCCCTCGCCCTTGAGTTCCCATGCGGTGAGGCTATGCCAACCGCCACGGTCGGCGGCTGAGTACTCGAAGTCGCGGTTTTGGATGAGCTCGCCATAGAGTCCGCCATCGGCTCCGTAGCTGATATCCTCGAAGAAGATGCCGATGAGTTCGTTGCTGATGGCCTTGCGCTCCTTGCCATGGATGGTGAGGTGGGCGTTTACGGGCTTGAGGTCGGCAAAGCGCACGGGGTCTTGTCCCATGTGTTCATCGAGTTTCACCTGGCGGTTGCACAGGTAGTCGTCGCGTTTGATGAGTTTGTCAATCTGCTCCCATTCTACGCGGTGTACCTGCCCTTCCACTTGACGGTCGTTGAGGACGATGGTGCTAAAGTTCGGACTTTGGCATGAGCCTGTATCTGCAGGACGGTTCCCGACACTCACATCCATCTTCTCCCATGTGCGGCAATCTGCGGAGCCATAGGCATAGATGGTGCTGTCGAGTGTGCTATATATGACTGCCCATCCCTCATTGTTCTTGCCCTGTACGAGTATAGGGCGCACACAGCTGCCACCCTCCACATAGGGATAGTCTTGCGGCTTCCAGTTGATGAGGTCGGGGCTTTCGCAGTAGGCAAACTGTGGATTGTCGGCCTTGGGCGACCATACGCAGCGCCACATGCCCTGGCTATCGCGCATGAGGTGCGGGGTGAACATCTTCTTCTGTGCACCCCAGGTGCCGAAGTCGCTATCCACGAAGGTACGTCCATTACCGATAGATGTCCAGTGGAGGCTGTCAGAACTGTAGGCAAAGGCAATGCCTCGGCCGTTGACATAAGAGAACAGGTAGCCGTAGTCAGGTTTGTTGGCGTATAGATTGAATGTACTGAGAATGATTGCTAGTGCGAGGACTGATTTCTTTATAATATTCATGATATTTTCAATAATTATGTTAGTTGGTCTATGCTTGTGCTATTCTTTAAGCAATTGTTGTATTTCTGTTTCCAAATCTTTAACAGCTGTATCGCGTGCGATAATCTCTCCTGCCCGGTTGATGAGAAAATAGGTAGGCAATTCGCGTACACCATACAATGCTGCATTTCGGGAATACAAGCCTTCACTATCTCTCACACACACCCAAGGGAGATTCTCCACAACGGTTTTCCAGAAATGCTCATTCTCATCCAACGAGATTTGATAAATCTCCAATCCTTGGGTTCTATATTTCTCATATAAGTTACGCAGACCAAGTACGCGTGCAGAAGATTGCGGATGGGTATAGGCGGTAAAGTCAAGCATTACGACTTTCCCTTTTAGACTTGTCAGACGGTGTTCGTTACCATCGATGTCTGGCAGATTGATGTCAATAATAGATGCCTCTACAATCTTGTCTTGAATGGCACTATAATCTATGACTTGTGGCTGACGAGTATTCTTCATACCCTTGATGGTGATGCTCTTCAGATTCTTGGTACGGAGAGCTTCGGGGTAGTAGAGTTCCAGGTTGGTGGCTACAGCAGCAAAGCACCGTATGTCATCACGTGTCGCAACTGGATCAAAGATTAGTTGTCCGCCTAAACGTTGGAAGAGAGCAAAATAAGCATAGGGTTTGCCAGGAGTTGGATAGATATACTCCATACGTACCTCCTTTTTGTAATTGTTCACTAAAGTATCAATTCGCGCGCGAGTAGTCCCCACTTCTGGTCCAGAGTGGCGAATAAGGGTCTGTACTGCATGCCGTAATTCGCCCTGTTTGCGTATCAGTTGTTTGAGGATAAGGTTGTCATCAGAACCTTTTATTTGATAGGCTGCACTCATAGCAGGTAATGCAGCCGTCACCTGAAGCGTCTCTGTGGAGTCTACAGAAAGGTACACCATCTCCTTGCCTATACGCAAACGGTAGAAATCAAAGCACTCAGGTTGCGGTACATGAAAGCAGAAGGCTCCTTCGCCATTCAGTTTGGTCGAATCGACTATAGTAGTATGCTCTACACCGATACAATCAAGGTAGAGGGTCTTACCATCAGCCTCAGTGATATGGCCTTCAATAGTAGCCATTGATTGTTGTTGCTGTATACAACTCGTTACCGCCAATAAGGCTGTCAGCATGAAAATATTTTGTAGTTTCTTCATCTTCATTTACTTTTTGAGTGCAAAGATAATGCAAATGTCTACACGAAACAAGTGTTGGTTCTCGAACAAGTACAAAGTTTACAGTCGAGAAATGAATGCAGCATACAGAAGCAAATATAAAGATGAAATATCAGGACGCGAGACAGATTTCGTTCTGTTGCTGTAAAAGAGAAATCAAGCGCTTGATGGATGCTAATAATTTGGATCAACAGCACTTATGACACTAAGTTCGGATACATTCCCTTCAGGTAATTATAATTTAAGGACCTTGCAGAGTGAGAGGTGTCAATACATACCTCTTGCACTGAGCTTATGCTAACATAGAGGTGAACTTTTATTGTTTCCTTAAATATAGTGCCAAGAAGGGTACGACAGCGAGGAGTTCCAATAACTGCTTCCACCTAACCTCATCTACATTTTTTGCCCGAACTCCTTCCTGAAAGAAAAAACACTTGAAAGAAGAAAAAAGTTACACAAAAGTTTGCAAGTTTCATAAACTTGTATTTAACTTTGTGTTGCTCCTCATCAAAGGCTTACCAAAAAGCCTAGATAAGAGGGAAGCTAAGCTATGGATAGAACAAAGAAAGACCTTTCGGAGACTTTGAAAAAGCACTTTGGATTCGACACATTCAAAGGTGACCAAGAAGCCGTTATCCGTAACGTGCTTGCAGGAAACGACACATTCGTACTAATGCCTACAGGTGGCGGAAAATCTTTGTGCTATCAGTTGCCCTCATTACTTATGGAGGGCACTGCCATAGTAATCTCCCCATTGATAGCCTTGATGAAGAATCAAGTGGATGCCATCCGCAATTATAGCGAAGAGGATGGTATAGCACACTTTCTCAATTCATCCCTCAATAAGTCTGCTATTGATTTGGTAAAGGCCGATGTACTCTCTGGCAAGACAAAGCTATTATATGTTGCTCCCGAATCACTGACCAAGGAAGAAAACATTGATTTTCTACGCAACGTAAAGATTTCGTTCTATGCCATCGACGAAGCTCATTGTATTTCCGAATGGGGACATGACTTTCGGCCCGAATATCGTCGAATACGTCCACTTATCAATGAGATATGCCAAGCCCCCATCATAGCCCTTACAGCTACAGCTACCCATAAAGTGCGTGATGACATTAAAAAGAATCTTGGTATCATGCAGGCTGTGGAGTTCTGTTCTTCTTTTAACCGTCCCAACCTCTATTATGAGGTTCGGCCAAAGACAAAGAATGTAGACCACGACATTGTACGTTTCATCAAAGCCCATGAGGGCAAGTCTGGTATCATCTATTGTCTTAGTAGAAAAAAGGTTGAGGAACTCGCAGAGGTTCTCCGCGCCAACGACATATCAGCATCTGCTTACCATGCCGGAATGGATTCTGCAGTGCGTTCACAAACGCAGGATGACTTCATCATGGAGCGTATTGATGTCATTGTAGCTACAATAGCTTTTGGTATGGGTATCGACAAACCCGATGTTCGTTACGTCATCCATTATGACATACCCAAGAGTCTCGAAGGATATTATCAAGAAACCGGACGTGGTGGACGTGATGGAGGAGAAGGCCGCTGCATTGCATTTTATAGCAATAAAGATTTACAGAAATTAGAGAAGTTCCTCGAAGGGAAGCCCATAGCAGAACAGGACATTGGACGACAACTACTACAAGAGACGACCTCCTATTGTGAGTCATCGGTATGTAGACGTAAGCTGTTGCTCCATTACTTCGGAGAAACATATGAGAATGAGAATTGTGGAAATTGTGATAACTGTTTAAATCCTAAGAAACAGGTGGAAGCTCAAGAATTATTATGTACCGTCCTTGAAACGATTATCGCCGTCAAGGAAAACTTCAAGTCAGAATATATCATAGACATCATACTTGGCAAGGAAACAACCGAGGTACTTGCTCACAAGCACGATGAGTTAGAAACATTCAGTACAGGTACTGGAGATGATGAAAAAACATGGAATGCCGTCATCCGCCAAGCACTTATTGCAGGCTACATCGAGAAGGATGTAGAGAACTATGGTCTATTGAAGATGACAGCCGCAGGACGTAAGTACCTCAAGAATCCAAAATCATTCAAAATTGTAGAGGACCGTGACTTTGATGAAGAAGAGAGCGAAGAAGCGCCCATGCGCGGAGGCGGCACAGTGGTAGTAGACCCAGCGCTTTTCTCTATGCTCAAGGACTTACGCAAGAAAGTGTCAAAAAAGCACAACTTGCCTCCTTATGTTATTTTCCAGGATCCTTCACTTGAAGCCATGGCTACTACCTACCCCATCACTATCGAGGAATTGAAAAACATTCCTGGAGTTGGTGAAGGAAAGGCAAAGCGTTATGGCCAAGAATTTGTCGATCTCATCCGTCGACATGTAGAGGAAAATGAAATTGAACGTCCCGAAGACATGCGGGTACGCACTGTTGCCAACAAGTCCAAGATGAAAGTTAGTATCATCCAAAGCATCGACCGCAAAGTCGCACTCGATGATATAGCATTAGGCAAAGGCATTGAATTTGACGAACTGCTTGATGAAATAGAAAGTATCGTATATTCTGGCACGAAGCTCAATATCGACTATTTCCTTGAAGAAGTATTCGACGAAGACAAAATTGATGATATCTATGAGTATTTCAAGGAATCCGAGACCGATGACCTCAACGAAGCCATTGACGAGTTGGGCGACGATTACACAGAAGAGGAAATACGTCTTGTCCGCATCAAGTTTATTAGCGAGATGGGCAACTAACCAGTTCCTTCTCTCTACATAAGACAGCGATAGGTGACACTGCAGTGTCACCTATCGCTGTCTTATACTTTAGTACTTTACTATTTCACCGTACAGGCATTACATTCACGGCACTTGCCAAGTTCACCACGGAAGCGCTTCTCCACCAGATGGTGCAGGCGGTCGCGCAGGGCCTCGAGGCCTACCTCATCGATGACCTCGCCCACAAAGGCACGCATGAGGAGCTGGCGGGCTTCGGCATGGCTGATGCCGCGCTGCTGCATGTAGAAGAGGGCGTCTTCGTTGAGCTGCCCTACGGTGGCTCCGTGGCTACACTTCACATCGTCGGCATAGATCTCGAGCTGCGGTTGGGTATACATACGGGCCTGACGGGTGAGACAGAGGTTGCGGTTGGTCTGCTGGGAGTCAGTGTGCTGAGCGCCTTCGCGCACGAGCACCTTGCCGGCAAAGGCACCGGTAGCCTCATCGTCGAGCACATACTTGTAGAGCTCGTGGCTGGTGCAGTCGCTCACGGCATGGTCGATGAAGGTGTGGTTGTCGACATGCTGATGGCTATCGGCAATGGCCATGCCGCAGAGGCTGATATGGGCTCCGCGACCGGCGAGAGTGACACGTGTGGTGTTGCGGGTGGTGCCGCCCATGAGGGTGACGCCATTGACCAACACGCGGCTATCGGCTTGCTGGTGTATGTAGAGGTTACTCAGTCGGCAGGTGCGCGAGGTGGTCTCCTCCAGTTCGTAAAGTTCGAAGGATGCGCCGGCACCCACGAAGACCTCGATGACCTGATTGGCAAGGAAGTCGACCTCGTCCATAGCATGGTCGCACATCAAGAGACGTGCCTGAGCCATATCTTCCAGGATGATGAGCACGCGGCGGTTGACCATGAAGTTGACATCGGCACGCAAGATATTCACGAGCTGGATGGGCTTCTCCACCACTACGCCCTTGGGGACGTATAGCAGCAGACCGTCCTGCGCAAACATCGTGTTGAGGGCTGTGATGGCGTTGGACCTCGTATCGGCAAGCTGGCCATAATACTTGGACACAAAGTCGGGGTGCTGCTCAGCTATCTCCTTGAGACTACCGAGGAGCACGCCCTCGGGGAGAGCGACCTTAGGCAAAGCCTTCATATAGAAACGATCGTTGACGATGAAGTAGAGCGAGGTGCTCATGTTGGGCACATCGCACCTGAACACATCGTAGGGGTTCACAGGAATGTCGAGGCGACCCAGGTTGATGCCATAGTCGGGAGCAAAAATCGCCTCCACATCAGTATACTTGTATTCCTCATCCTGCCGTGTGGGAAAGCCCATACGGAGCAGCTCATCGTGAGCCTCATCGCGCAAGACATTCATCACGGGAGCACTATGACGACCGATTAGACTGCGGCACTCACGGTAGAGGTTGAGGTATTGTTCTGTACTTTGCATGATTGTCAATTGTGAATTGTCAATTATCCTCCACTTCCTTCTTTATCCAGTCGAAACCACGGTTCTCAATCTCAAGTGCCAGCTCGGGGCCTGCAGTCTTCACGATGCGTCCCTTGTAGAGCACGTGCACCACATCGGGCTTGATATAGTCGAGCAGGCGCTGGTAGTGGGTGATGACGATGGTCGATGTCTCGGGAGTCTTCAACTTGTTTACTCCCTCGGCCACGATGCGCAGGGCATCGATGTCGAGGCCCGAGTCGGTCTCGTCGAGGATGCTGAGACGGGGCTCCAGCATAGCCATCTGGAAGATTTCGTTCTTCTTCTTCTCACCGCCGCTGAAGCCTTCGTTGACAGAGCGGTTGGCCAGCTTGCTGTCGAGCTCCACGAGAGCACGCTTCTCGCGCATGAGCTTGAGGAACTCATTGGCGGCCAAGGGAGCAAGGCCGCGATACTTGCGCTGCTCGTTGATGGCAGCACGCATGAAGTTGACCATGCTCACGCCCGGTATCTCTACAGGGTACTGGAACGAGAGGAACAATCCCTCGTGACTGCGGTCTTCGGGCGACAGCTCCAGCAGGTTCTTTCCGTTAAACTCTACGGTACCTTGCGTCACCTCGTAGGAGGGATGTCCCACAAGCACGTTGCTCAGTGTACTCTTTCCCGAACCATTCGGGCCCATGATGGCATGTACCTCACCGGGGCGCACCTCAAGGTCTATACCCTTCAATATCTCTTTGCCATTGATGCTGGCATGCAGGTTGCTTACTTTTAGCATTGTCTTTTATTTGTTTTTCAGAATTCCCGGAGGACTCGGAGTGCTCTGAGAACTCGGACTTTCAATTGTCCATTATCAATTATCCATTGTCAATTATCCTACGCTTCCCTCCAGCGATACCGAGAGCAGCTTCTGTGCCTCCACGGCAAACTCCATAGGCAGCTTGTTGATGACCTCCTTGGCATAGCCGTTGACGATGAGGCCGATGGCATCTTCGGTCTTGATGCCGCGCTGGTTGCAGTAGAAGAGCTGGTCCTCGCTGATTTTCGAGGTGGTAGCCTCGTGCTCCACCACGGCCGTCTCGTTCTTGATGTCCATATAGGGGAAGGTATGGGCTCCGCAATGGCTACCCAGCAGCAGCGAGTCGCACTGGCTGTAGTTGCGTGCACCATCGGCACGCTCACCCACCTTCACGAGTCCGCGGTATGAGTTCTGGCTCTTGCCGGCCGAGATACCCTTGCTGATGATGGTGCTCTTGGTGTTGCGGCCCAGGTGTATCATCTTGGTGCCCGTATCGGCTTGCTGGTAGTTGTTGGTCACGGCTACGGAGTAGAACTCGCCCTGTGAGTTATCCCCCGAGAGGATGCACGAGGGGTATTTCCATGTGATGGCCGACCCTGTCTCCACCTGTGTCCACGACAATTTGCTGTTGGCGCCACGGCAGTGGCCGCGCTTGGTGACGAAGTTGTACACACCGCCACGGCCCTCGGCATCGCCTGGGTACCAGTTCTGCACGGTGCTGTACTTCACCTCGGCACGCTCCATCACTACAATCTCCACGATGGCGGCATGCAGTTGGTTCTCATCACGCATCGGAGCCGTACAGCCCTCGAGGTACGACACATAGCTGTCATCGTCGGCCACGATGAGCGTACGCTCAAACTGGCCCGTATTGGCTGCATTGATGCGGAAGTAGGTGCTTAGCTCCATAGGGCAGCGCACGCCCTTGGGGATATATACGAACGAACCGTCACTGAACACGGCCGAGTTGAGTGCAGCAAAGTAGTTGTCGCGGTAGCTCACCACAGAACCCAGATACTGCTTCACCAAGTCGGGGTATTCGCGTACGGCCTCGCTGATGGAGCAGAAGATGATGCCCTTCTCGAGCAACTTCTCCTTGAAGGTGGTCTTCACGCTCACCGAGTCCATCACAGCATCCACGGCCATGCCCCCGCTCAGTGCCAAGCGCTCTTCGAGAGGTATACCCAGCTTGTCGAAGGTCTTCATCACCTCGGGGTCTATCTCGTCGAGGCTCTTCGGCCCCTCCTTCTTCTTGGTGGGGTCGGCATAGTACGAGATGGCTTGATAGTCGATTTCAGGAATCTGCAGATGCGCCCAATTGGGCATCTCCAGTCCCAGCCAATAGTTGTATGCCTTGAGGCGGAAGTCGAGCAGCCACTCAGGCTCGCCCTTCTTGGCCGAGATGAGGCGCACCACCTCTTCGTTCAGGCCCACAGGAATCACTTCCGTGTGCACATCAGTGGTGAAGCCGTATTTATATTTCTCCTCGGTAAGCTTACGCACAAACTTATTGTCCGTCCGCTTCTTCGGGTCCTTATCTTTATTGTTGTCTTTAGCTTGTTCCATACTGTACTGTTAGGAGGCACGAAATTACAGCTTTTTATCGAAACGTGCAAACGCGAGGTTTGTTTTTAGCTACCGCCCCATAATTAACTACAAAATATTTGTAATGAACTACAAACTTTCGTATCTTCGCAGCAAACACCTAAAAACAAGGATACCATGATTAAGATTTACGTTATGGAAAGCTGCCCTGACTGCACGGAGGTCAAGGCTCTATACAGCGACAACCCTGAGTATGAACTCATCGACATAGGCCGCCAAGCCCGTAGCCTGAAGGAGTTTCTAGCCTTACGTGACCACCACCCCGCCTTCACAAAGGTACGCGAGCGTGGCAACATCGGCATACCGTGCTTCGTGCGAGAAGACGGTTCGGTAGCCATCTCGCTCAAGCACTTCGATGCCGAACACTTCACCCCGGCAATAGAGCCCACCCCACAGGAAGGCGCCTCTTGCAGTCTGGATGGCACGGGGTGCTGATTACGAAAAGCCAAAGAGAAAGATAAACGAATAAGGTTTATTGGAGTATAAATCCACAGAAGGCCTTCGAAGTACGTCTGCGACGATTTCTTCGAAGGCTTCTATGGATTTTGTGCTATTATCTTGGGGCACAGACACTGACACTCAGATACAGCGAATAGAGACATCTGTTGTGACGGATGAGCCACAACTTGTTTTTAAACCTCCTCTCGCCGAATAGTTATGATAGCTTTATCTGTTGCTGACAGGCCGTACATACAATACTCCGCCACCATTGACTCCGTTTTCCTCATAGAAGTTATATTCCTTGCCCGTTTCGGGATGGGTCCAGGTAAACCTCCCAAGAAAAGAAGGATCATCAAAGAAACTCGGATAACCACCAGTATTATCAAAAACAGTATAATGAAAGTGTATATGAGTTAAAGGATTAAGGATAAGGCCATAATCGCAATAAATGTGAGTGCTTTCTGTCAACACCTCACCCGCTCCCAACTTTTTCTTGAGCTCTATCATGTCGGACCTGTACTTCTCACTAATACGCTTTGCTTCCTTCATGCTTCGTGTATTCATGAGATCAGTCTCGTATTGTTCATTGCACCTTCTTGCCTCCTTTAGATTTCGAATCATATCATTCGGAGCACTCAGATATACAGTTATATCATGTTCGGCACTCTTTTTAACGTATGGCAGGAAGATTACCGCTGTACCATCTGCTCTATCGCTGATGTAGAATCCCTTAACTCCATTGTATACTCCAACTTTCCAAAAGGCCGCATCTTCCAATTCCCGCCACTCCTCTTCTGTAGGAATGCGGTATCCACTTCCTAAGGTACGGGTTGCAACATCATAATCGGAATTTCCCAACCAATTATCACCAAATACATCATCGGGGACATAATCGGATTCACCATCAAAATTCTCAAAAGCACAACACTGCTTCAACAAAGTCCCGGCAACTTCCGGCGCATCTGCCCCCATATTGCAGGTTGCCCACTTTACACTAAGACCCAAATCCACAAACTCACCTTCCGACAATTGAAGGTCAGGAGTCACAAAGCTGCGGGTCTCGCCATTGTATCGCGAACCGCCCATGTTGGCATAGGCACGATAATAGTAGGTAGTCCCAGGCTCCAACAGTCCTTCACCCCCAGCGGAGAGGTCTGTCTCGAAGTGCCCGTTCGTAATACCGCTATATGACTCCACCCTGCGCGTTTCACTTGAGTTGAAATTGGGTTGAGAGGGAGTGAACTCTACGCCCATAGAGCTATATGCTCCCTGATACTCGGTATTTATCGATGACAGTATGGTGGCTCTCAAGGGCTTCACATTACGGTAGCCACCGGTGGCCACCAAGCTGTTGCCCTTAATCTTGCCGTAATCATTGGTAGGGTCTACTGTAGTTTCATTATCGGTAATCCCATCTTCGTCGCTACAAGCCTGCAAGGTGCAGAGAGAAAAGCCCAATGCCATAAAGAGAAAGAGCTTTTGCAATAATTTGAAGTTTATCATTGTAATTCTAATAAATAAGAAAAGGCGTGAAACCATCCGTTACTCGCCTAACTTCGGGTTACCGCCAAGTGACCGCACAACAAACAAGCAAAGAATAGCCCACGCCCAACGGACGTGAACTCTCAGTCAGCTTGCTCTCTGTTGTTGAATATTTTGGCGGCATTCGAAGTTAGAGAACAAGAGCCAAAAGCTCCAAATCTATTTATCAAGAACGGATAGTACGCTTTTCGGGTTAATGATTTGTTTTTATTTGGCTTTATTTAAGCCTTGAAAGCAGTAATGCTTTGCATCACAAACCTTCGCGAAAGCGTCTGTCCGGGTTTATTCCATAGGCTATACGTTTTTGTTCGTTGTTAATACAATGTTCGTTTTCTGATTCGGCAAAGATAGTGCAAGTTGAGCAAAATGCCAAATCTCAACGAGAGAAAGCAGTGGAGAAGTTACTTTTCCTTCACTGAGCGCAGATATGGGCATCAACATCGAGGCACAGATGAGTACAGGCATTCTTGAGCAAGCGCAAGCATTGCCTTTCCCTTCGGACGGCGAACTACGTTTCCAAACGAAGTGCGGAGAAAAGTTTCAATTTGATATACTATGCGCTTCGCTTATAACGCCCCCACCCTACGGGCACCCACGACTCCGTCGTGCAGGGCGCTGCACTCCCCTCACTCAGCACGGCTTGGCATTTAGCCAACCCTCTGAAGGCTTCGTTCGCTATAAACAGAGGGGGAGTTTGTAGAGCGCAAACAATCAATGATTAACCGCCAAGAATCTCACAAAACTTTATAATGCGTTTTCCCTGCCTGACAAATTAATTTTATTGTATGCTGGCCACCATACACCCGTATGCTCACCACCATACACGTGTATACAGGCCAGCATACAGGCGTATGATGAGCAGCGTACAATAACTTGAATGAGGTGTACTGAAAAAAATGCAAAAACCCTTGCAAGAAATATGTTAGGAATAGTTCTTATATCACGTTAATTAAGCCAGCAATGGGATTACATGAATCATGCGTACTTACGCGGATAGTTAAAGAGAATAGCTATTGTTGCCGCCACACCCAGTAACATTGGGTAGTATAGGTAGCCCATGATATCAAAAGGAGATATAGATGCCAGTCCTGCCGCCATCAGTAGCTGAGCGCCATAAGGGATAAGCCCCTGAGCAAAGCAGCTGAAGGTATCGAGCAGTGAGGCACTCATCCGACGGTCTACCCCATAACGGTCCGCAATATCGCGTGCCATAGGGCCCACAGTGATCAAGGCTACCGTATTGTTTGCCGTACAGATATCGGCAAATATCACAAGCAAAGCAATAGTAAACTTTGCACCTCTACGACCATTGATGCGCTGCGTCAGGATACGGATAAGATAATCTATTCCACCTCCTTGTCTCATGAGAGCCAACATACCTCCCGCCAGAAGGGTTACAATGATAAGTTCGCTCATGCTCAAGACTCCCTCTCCCATACAGCTCATACAGCCCATGAAATCAAAGCCACCACTCAGCATGCCGATGACGGCTGCCAGTACAATGCCTATGGAGAGCACTGCAAGCACATTCATCCCCGACACGGCCAACACAAGTACAGCCAGATAGGGAATCACCTTATACCATCCATTCAAAGTAACATCGGCTGGGGCCTCCACTTGAACACCTATGGCAATATAGATGACCAGTGCTATTAGTGCCGCAGGTAGGGCTATATAGATATTTGCCTTGAACTTATCATTCATGCGGCACTGTTGAGTCTGCGTTGCCACGATGGTGGTGTCAGAGATGAACGAGAGATTATCGCCAAAGAATGAGCCTCCTACTACCAGTGCCACTATCAGCGGCAACGACGTACCCGTCTGCTCAGCAATACCTACAGCAACTGGAGTGAGAGCCACCACAGTACCTACCGAAGTGCCAATGGAGAGTGACACGAAGCATGCGGCCAGAAAAAGTCCTGGTAAGAGCATGGAGTCAGGCAAACACATCAGGGTCAGATTGACGGTGGCATCAATGGCTCCCATCTCACTCGCCAATCTTGCAAAAGCACCCGCGAGGATAAAAATCCAGACCATCAACATCAAGTTCTCGTCGCCCGCACCACGGGAGAAGACAGTTATACGCTCCTTGAGCTTGAGGCGAGGAGTGATGCACACGGCATATACCGAAGCTATCAGGAAAGCTATGGTCAACGGTACTTTGTAGAAATCACCAGCCAGCAGCGAACCTACAAGATACACTGCCATAAATACAAGTATAGGAGATAGAGATAGCATGAATTTGTGTTTAGCGTGAGGGTTGAGAGTGCCATACGGATGGCAACATACTAAAGCCCGAAACCCCTGACAAACTTAACTAAATATAATCTTTGCACGGCAAGCCACATCACCAGCCTCCTTGCGTATCTCCACATCGTACTCGTGATTGTCATCCATCTTGTCCATATACACAAAAAGGCGCTCACGATAGAAGCACTCTGCACTATAGCTCACCTCTACGCGACGTATAGTATGCGTACGGAATATATCAAGCGGCAGTTCATTAAGGATATGTTCAATATACTTCACACTGTTTAGATGCCCATTGTAGTCGATATCGCAATAGAGCGGCATAAACTCGCCTGTAGGTTCCGTAGCAGCAACACGTGCACGACTTACTCCTTTGATGGGGCACTCTTCATCGCAACAGTAGGCTGCAAGCTCACCATCATAGAGTGTAGTGAGATCGGCAGGCTGACGGGTCGCCACATCAATGAGTGCCCAAGTGGTACGTGCATAGCCAATAGCACGTCCGTCGGCCGAGAGCACACGGAAATTACGCGAAGTGAAAAGGCGGCTTACGTTTTCCACCCAAGTCTCCACGTAATAGAGATCGCCCTCACCCGGATATTCGTATATCTCAATAGCCAATCGTGAAAGCACCCAAGTCTTACCATCGGCACTCAGACGTGCTTTACCGAACCCTCGTTCATCGGCATGGTTACCTGCGGTGATGAGCATCTTGTTGGCAAGGAAGCCGAACGAAAGTCCTCCGGTATAGTCGATCTGGAAAGTCTCTACTTCAAAAGGATATTTTCCTATAAACGATTTCTTCATATTATTTTATTTTCAATTCCCAAAAATTAATGATATCACCTTTCGCTATAATATCGTAGGCATCATTTGATCATCACTTTGCGTCCCTTGTATATATATATGCCTCGCTGTGGGCTCTGTACTGGACGCCCCATCAAGTCATAGTAAGGAGTCTCATCGCCCTCCACTTCGAGCATATCGATACCGGAAGCCACCTTTACACGTACGCATCCGTCAGTGGTGAAGGTGCTATAGTCCCACTCTAGCCCTTCACCCGGCGTCTCCTGTATGAAGGCCGGGGTACCACTCAAGGTCACTTTTCCTTGACCTTTAAGTACCTGGATAGAATCTCCTGCCGTCCATACGGCATCATTGGTAAATGAGATATCAAACACGGGAGAGATGAACTTAGCCGTGCCAGTAACCTCGTAACCATCGACATACATCTTCGTCGCAGACTTACGTACACGTACCTGCACCACACCTCCACGGTTAACCGTCAGGTTGCCATTCACAGTCAAGCGGGTATTGGGCAGTCCCGATTTGCTTGAAGCCAACACCCCCTCCTTCTCGACGGTGACATTGCTGGCGATGCCCTTGCCGTAGAGCTTACCGCCACTCTTGACGGTGGTGAGGCCTGTGGTATAGGCCTTCGCTGTGTTGGCTGCCTCGATGGCTCCACCATAGATGTTTACAGGGCAGGCGTTGCTGCTGCCGGTGAGGGTCATGGTGCCCTCTCCATACTTGTTGAGCACGGCTCGGTTGCCGAGTATGCCTGCGAAACTGAAGTCGGTATCCAGGTAGCCCACGTTGTAGGTGCCCGTACCTACCGAGCAGGTGGTGGAGGTGCTGGTGAGTGCACCCATCGTGGTGGTGTAGTTTGCCTCCTCCTTGTCTGAAGAGAAGTGGGCAAGGTATACATCGTTGAGTAATGTGACGGTGGCGTGCTGCAGGTTGGTGGCCTGGCGCAGGCGGAACTGGCTGCCCGTGGCAGTGACTGTGCCGTGGAAGTTGGCCATATTGGCGCGTATGTCGCCACGCACATAGGGGAACGACAGAGCCAGGGTGCCCTCTCCGCTGAAGCTGCCGCTCACCTGGCAACGCTGGCCAAGGTTGAGCGAGAGACGGCGGCTCTTGTCGATGGTGACGGCGTAGTTGAAGTTGGGCACGGTGGAGCTGCTGTTGGCATTGAAGATGGTGATGGTGCTGTTGCCCTGCACATGTATCTTGGAGCCGAGCTTGCCGAAGGTGGTGTTCCATGAGCCCATAGCCAGGGTGCCCGCCTTGAGGATGGTGCCTCCTGTCCAGGTGTTGTTGCCGGCATAGGTGATGTTGAGCTGTCCGGTTCCTGTCTTCACCAGTGTACCTTCACCGTTGATGACTCCCTTCAGTGAGGTGGCTCCCGAGGCAATCTGTATGGTGGCGGTGTCGAGCAGCGTCAGGTTACGGTTGGTGGCGGTGTTGCCATTGTTTACTATAAGGGTGGCCTTACCTATCTGCCAATTGCCTGTGGCGGACGATGCAGCGCCAAGCGAACTGGCCATGCCGCCATCGGCAAGCTCCTTCACGGTCACGCTACCGTCATGGATGAGGGTAGGACCGGTGTAGTTGCTCTTGGTGGTTTCGAGGATGAGCTTGCCGCTGCCCTCCTTGATGAGCGAACCGCTACCACTGAGGCCACCGTCGCCCTTGAAGGTGTAGCTCTTCTCATCGTTGTCGATGGTGACCTTGCTGATGGGCATGAGGTCGTCGATGGTAATGACGGTGTTGGTAGCCTCGTCGGTGAACTCTACCTCGTCGCCTGCCACAAACTCGGTGGTGTCGGTGCCAAGGAGGAAGTTGGGAGTCTGATAGTCCCAAGTGCTGCTGGTGTGGCCACTCCATATCACGCCTTGTGCGGCACTGCGCTGGGCATTGATGACGAGGTAGATGGCCTTGTCTTCGTGGACAATCTCGTAGGAGAGTCCTGTGAGGCCTCGTACGGAGAAGTTGGCCTTGCCCGTGAGTTGGCCTGTATACTCAATGAGCTTGAACTTGCCTGGTTGCACGTCGATCTCGGCAGGTACGATGGTAAATATAGCTGGGGCTGACAAGCCGAGGTCGCCCTCTACCTTGATGAGGTCGGCACTTTGGCTACCCTCGGCAGTGGTGATGTCCATCTCCATATATACCTTGCGGTCGAGCTTGAGACCCTGCTTGAAGGTCATCTGCTCGGTAGGCATCAGGCGGCATCCCTCATAATGGAGGGCGCCCTCGAAGCTGATGGCGTTGACGATAGCCTTGCCGCTGAGGGTGCCGCGGGCACGGAGGTTGACGTCTCCCTTAATCTCTCCATTGACCTCAAGCGTACCTTCAGAGATGTAGGTGGTGCCTGTGTAGTCGAGCGGAACATTGGCCACGAGGGTTCCCTGCTGGCTCTTCCATAGCTCCATATCACCGGTGAGACTGCCTGTGCCGCTGAGTGTGACGCGCTGTCCCTTCGTGGGCATGGCATAGAGCACGGAGGGCTGCATGGCAGTGTTCACACTGACAGAGGCGTCGGTGTTGAGGTCGATGAGCAGGCTCTTGCCATCGGCATAGGCAGCTGCCTCGGAGCGCTCATAGTTGGAGAAGCTGTCGGTGCCCTTCCATACGAGGTCGGTGACCATGGTGGGAGGCAGCTGCGGACGTGGCATGTTGTAGCCTAAGTAGAAGCCCGGGTTGGGGCTTTGGTAATATCCCTTGGTGGTGCACTGCATGCGGTAGGCGGGGTCTTCCTGCAGGGAGTAGATGTTGTCTACTGTGGTGGTGTAGTCGGTAGTGAAGCCTACGATACCTACGCATACGCCATTCTCCTTGTGGAGCAGCACCAGCTCTTCGCGCCAGTCGCCTATGATGTCGCCCCAGAAGGCGGCACGCTTGGCATATACGGTGACGTAGCGCCAGCCGCTGAGCTTGGCAATCTCGATGAGGCGTCCTTTGTAGAAGTCCTGGATATATACGTTGTAATGGCTGTCGCTTGACTGCACAATCTCGCGGTCGAGCTCACCGTCCCACCAGATGCCTTCAGTGGGGTAGGGTGCTGTGTGCTCGGGGATGAGGTCGCCCTTGGCATTGTAAACGCCGCCCATGGTGCTCCACATCTCCCAGCCGAGGTGGTTGGGGTCTACGTCCATACATTCGCCACGGCCCACGTCGCCCACTGCGGAGAGATACCATCGCTTGATGCTCTCGCCCGTAGCGGCATCGTAGAGAATCTGGCCGAGCATGTCGCCGGCATTCTGCTGTATGGCAAAGGTCTCGAGGCCCGGGCGCTCGGGGTCGATGTCGCTGGTGCGGAAGCGATCGCCATGGGCAATACCGGGGGTGTTGAGGGTAGAGCCGTCGTGGTCCATCGTGTAGCCGCCTGTCTGCATCTCGTCGCGGCCGTCGCCGTCGACATCGGCAATACGTATCTGATGGAAGGCAGGGCCTCCGGTTTTCTTGCAGAAGAGCTCCTTCCACGCACCGGCCTTGCCAGTGCTGAAGTCGAAGGCGAAGGCACTGTTGTGGTAGTTGTGGCTGCCGTTGCTGTTGCGTGTGTGCCACTCCATAATCATGGCGGGGTGTATGCCGTCGGGGTAGAATACGCCTACATGTCCTACGTGCTTGTTGTACTCGTCGCCCATGAGTGCCGCGCGGTTGGTGCGGTTGTATGAGTTGTTGTAGGTCTGCTCCACGCTGCACTTCTCTGCTCCCGTCATACCATCCACGACGGTCATGTAGCGCGGTGCATTCTTTGCTGATTGTATCTCATAGTCGATGATGCCGTCACCGTCGGTGTCGCCCGTGGTGAGTCCGTTGACGTAGAGGCCGAAGGTCTTCTTCCCGGCATCCCAGAACTGGGTGCCGTCGCTTGTCTGGCACACCACGTCGGCCTTGCCGTCGCAGTCCATGTCGTAGGCCAGTATCATATCGTCCTGTCCGGCACAGCTGAGCTCGTTGGGGCCGAGCTTCACCGTCCACAGGTGCTCGCCTGTGCGCAAGTATCCTTCGATATAGTTGTCGAGCCCGGTAGACACGCTCTTGCGGTTCACTACGTAGTCCATCTCACCGTCGCCGTCGAGGTCGGCTGGCCATACATAGTCGGTAGAGTATCCTGAGGCTGTGAGGGGCGATGCGTCGAAGCGGATGCTCATGAACATGTTGCGTAGGTCGCGGCTCGCCACCTTGTAGGGTGTGCTCAGCGCCGATTCCTTTCCGTCAGCGACCACGCTCACCGCTACCTCGCTCCCTATGGGCACCTTAGCAGTGTTGGTGGCATAGTTGGTGTTGGCTACGGGCGAAGAGGTGATCTTGTTGCCGTTTACATATATATTATAGGTGGCGTTCTCGGGCTCTTGAGCCAAGCGTCGCCATGTAACGGTAGCCGATGAGCCATTTACTGCCACTACCACACCGCGTCCCAAGGGTTGCTGGATGCGTTGGGCCATCAGAGAAGAAACCATAAGGGAGAAAAATAACGTAAAAATTAGGGGCGAGATTCTTTTCATAGTTTGATTATTTATAGTATTTTATCTTACAAAAGTACAGCATTTCACTTGAAATCCCTCTACTTTTGATAAAAATTTATAAATAATCTGTATATTTGTCCTACGAAACTACAATCACAAATATCATCATGCCTACTTCAGATACCATATGCGCCATCTCCACCGCACAGGGCGGAGCCATAGGCGTGATACGCGTCAGCGGCCCCGAAGCCATCGATGCCGCCTCACGCATCTTCACCCCCATGCACGGCAAGCCACTGCATGAGCGTCCCCACTACACCCTCACCTTCGGCAAGATACATGCTGCCGACGGCGAAGTCATCGACGAGGTACTGGTATCGCTCTTCCGTGCCCCCCACTCATATACGGGCGAAGACTCCGTAGAGATCTCCTGCCATGGCTCCACCTATATCCTGCAGCAGGTGATGAGCCGTCTTCTTGAGAATGGCTGCCGCCTTGCCCAGCCCGGTGAGTACACCCAACGTGCCTTCCTCAATGGCAAGATGGACCTCAGCCAGGCCGAAGCCGTGGCCGACCTCATCGCCTCCACCTCCGCTGCCACCCATCGCCTGGCCATGAACCAGATGCGTGGCGGCTTCAGCAAAGAACTGTCCACATTACGCGACAAGCTGCTCCACCTCACCTCGCTCATGGAGTTGGAGCTCGACTTCAGCGACCACGAGGAGCTCGAGTTTGCCGACCGCAGCGAACTCTCGCAGATAGCCTCCGACATCGAGCGCACCGTCTCTCGCCTCGCCCACTCCTTCAGTGTAGGCAATGCCATCAAGAACGGCGTGCCCGTGGCCATCATCGGCGAGACCAACGTGGGCAAGTCCACCCTCCTCAACGCCCTCCTTGGCGAAGAGCGAGCCATCGTGAGCGACATCCACGGCACCACACGCGACGTCATCGAAGACACCGTCAACCTGCGTGGCATCACCTTCCGCTTCATCGACACTGCCGGCATCCGCCAGACCACCGACGTAGTGGAAAGCATCGGCATCGAGCGCACCTACCAAAAGATGAATCAAGCCTCCATCGTGCTATGGATGATCGACTCAACCAATTCAGAATCAACAATTCAGAATTCAGAATTCAGAAACGCAATTTCTGACAAGCGTCTCCTCCTCCTCTTCAACAAATCCGACCAAATCACTCCCGAGCAGCGCGAAGCATTGGAACAAGCATTTGCCTACATCGACGCCCCCAAGCTCTTCATCTCCGCCAAGAGCCGCACAGGCCTTGAAGAGTTGGAAACGCTCCTGGTCAATACCGCCGCCCTCCCCGAAGTATCGCAGAGCGATGTCATCGTCACCAACCTGCGCCACTACGAAGCCCTCGTCCGTGCCCTCGACTCCATCCACCGCGTGCAAGACGGCCTGCAGATGCAACTCTCCGGCGACTTCGTCTCCCAAGACCTCCGCGAGTGCATCCACCACCTTTCCGACATCGTAGGCGAGGTATCCACCGACTCCGTGCTTCAAAACATCTTCAAGCACTTCTGCATCGGGAAATGATTCTTACATAAAAAATAATAGATACACAATACAATGAGTAACTATACCAAAATTACTAAGAAGGAACTTCTTAATTTAATTAAAGGAAATGAATATGAGGGGCCTGTAAACTACTCATTCATCGATTTAGGTGTTAGAGAAGGGCTGATTGACTTTCTTAAGGATGACCATATTCAAGTAGAAGGTGCATTTAGTGCTAATGAAAAACTCTATGTGGTCTATAGTAAGATTGCAACTCCCGATGAGATTGAAGCTGTGAAGGGTAAAGGAATCTTTGATAAACTAAAGGTGTACGGATCTAGTGGCAAGTATAAAGGTGTTGTAGATGGTGAGGGGATTTCTGTATTTCCCAATATCTATCACTCCGTTTTGCCATTTATGAATGACATCATCAAAATTGAGGGCAAGGGTAACAAGTTTGGTCTGAAGAAATTATCCGGTGAAGTCATCTTGGAGACAAAATATGACCGCATTGATTCGTTGAGTGAATTGGTTTTTGCAGTAACTCTAGATGGCAAACTTGGATTTATGAATCTTAAAGGGGAAACTGTAATACCTTTCGACTATGATGCATTTGATGAAGAAGTGGCCTTTTACAATGGACTTGCGTGCGTTAATAAATCGAGGGATGACGGAAGCTATCAATTCGGATATATTGACCATAGTAATATGGTTGTTATTCCGTTCCAATTCAGTGGGGCGCAAACTTTCAAGGATAAAGATTATATTGAGAATTGGATTACATATCCAGCTGGTGGGGATAAAAGCTATACCAGAGACACATACAAACTAGCATTAGATGGGACTATTATAATGGTTGATTCCGAACATTTTGAGGATACATCCTGGTATAGGGAATGGGAGGCAAACCATCCATATGATGAGTCACGCAGGTACGATGATGATAGTTTAGATGCATTTGAAGGTGATTCAAGCAATCGTTGGAATATTGATTAATATTTAAGATGCTAACCATAAGAATGTTACCACTACACAGATTTATGCCGACCTTGTGAACTCCAAGAAGCGTGAAACCGCCAACAAGATTTCACTAAAGTAGGATACTAAAATTAACGGCAGATCAATGTCTGCCGTTTTTATATTTAGTATTTAGTATTTTCAGAGGAGGGGATTCGAACCCCTGAAACCCGTAGGTTTACCTGTGTTTCAAACAGGCGTAATCAGCCGCTCTACCACCTCTCCGATGCAAATATAGTCAAATATATCAATACATGCAACAAAAATAAAACATTTCTAGCTTTTGCTACTATATAAAGTAATATGCAGACTTGAAAGTAGGTGAAAATTGCAAAAGGTAGTGAGAAAACACACCTATCATCATATAATTGTCTGCATCATTCGGCAATGAAATAATTCAGATAATTTTTGTTTGAGTCAGATTGTTAGACCACACCTATTATGACACGATAGGACAATCTACGACACGTGCGGTCAAAAGGCAAAAGAGCCATTTTTTGTGTTGATTATTCATATATCTTTGCACACAAACGATTAACAAAGATGAATATGAATAAAAGAGAAACGGAATACATTGAACTATACTTGTTCGTGTTTGGAGCGATTCTGCTCTTTGGTATGTTGGCACGAAAATTTGTGCTTGTCAAAGGGATATGATGAGTTCAGTTCGGCAGTTGCATTCTTTGCAACAGTGGTTGTGCTGTCTGCACTCTATATCAGTCTGCAAATGACGCTCAATGAGTTGCTGCTACCAAGAATGGAGAAGTTCTTGATGCGATTTCCTGCGTTCCAGAAGTTGGAAAAAGTTGCTGTTGCAACTGATGTCCCAACTATCGTTGCCGAGCCTATCGAGGAGATTGCTGTTTCGGATACTAATCCACAGCCATCGGAGTATGAGGTTTTGCGTGCCAATGCCATTGCCGAGCAAGAGCGTGCATCGCAGGCCAAAATGGATCGAGTGCTTGACTATACCAAGCAGACTATGGTCGCATATATGAGCGAGGAGGAACTTGAACGACTTTGCGGATATATCACAGAATATAGTTTGGGCGACACCCTACGCGAAGTATCGCCCGTAAAGGTTGATTCTACACTCAAGAGTATCGACCTGATGCACTTCGGCAGGAACTTCGGCAAAGCATTCGTCAAAAAGCGCATCCACACTGCCACATTTATTAAGAATGTCTTTGCTCACGCTCTCCGCGACTTGGAGATCACAACAATCGAACGCAAGATGTCGCACACCGAATCGGAGTGCAGGATAAAGTTGGATGGAAATATTAAGTAAAATATATACCTGCTAAAATTTCATGTTATAAGGAAAAAGCTGTATCTTTACACTAAATTTAGTTTTATTATGGGTTTTAGATTATATTCAATAAGAACAGACTATCATAATTTACAGTTAGTAGATGTCGGACATAACGATGACAATTCTAATTATACAACTTTATTGATAGGAAATAATGGTACTGGTAAAAGTACTATTCTAAGTACTATCGCAAGACATTTTAATGAGGTCTTTAAATATAGATATGCACAAGAGACCTTATTCCCTGATCGTTTTAAATATAAGACAGTACCATCGAAAGTAATTGCTACAACCCATTCTATATCAGACAAATTCCCGAACGATAACACATATTCAAATAGGTCCGATTTTACTACAATAGATTTTGACGCTCATAAATATTTATATCTTGGAGCTCGTAATAGATTTAATGGTTTTTCATCAAAGGCTCTTATTAATAAATCAATGGATATTGTTCTAGAGCAATACCTAAAGTCAGAAGTATCCACAATATATAAACATATATTTGATTATTTAGGATTTGAGCCGATATTGAAAATTGAGTACAAAATCAACAATAGAATTCGTAATGTTTCAGATATTAAATCTGAAATACAGAATAGAATACTTCCTAAGAGCAATAAATATATTAATCTGGATGTAATTGAATACATTGAAAATAATATTGAACGCATAATAGAATTTCTTGTATCTCATGAATCAAACAGAGATAGTATTGTTATTAATTTTTCATCGAAGAACATCGATCGCATTTCCAAAAATGGTTCAATATATTCTGAACAATATGAAACATATAATATCATCAATATTTTACGCAAGATTGAGATTATTACTGGATATGATATCGTTGTATATAAAAAGAATGGAAATAAGTTTAATTTAACTAATGCCAGTTCGGGTGAATTATGTATATTGTCAACATTCCTTGGACTTATTCCTATGTTAAAGGATAATTGTTTGGTGTTAATTGATGAACCTGAGATTAGTTTACATCCACTTTGGCAATCAAAATATATTGAACTTGTATCAAAAATATTCTCGTATTTCAAGGGTTGTCACATTATAATCGCGACACATTCACATTTTTTGGTAACAGATTTGATTCCGAAAAAATCTTCTATTGTTGTATTAAAGAATGACGGAAAAACAATTACAGGTGACTTGCTTTTAGAACCTACATATGGTTGGTCGGCAGAAGATATTCTTCTTGATGTATTTAAAACACCATCAACAAGAAATTATTATTTATCACAACGAATATCAAGAATGCTTGAATTAATAGCTGATAAACAAAATGAGACAGAAGAATACAGTCAACTAAAGAAACAAGTTATCCCATTTTATGAAGTTTTAAAAGACACAGATCCTCTAAAGGATATTATTGCACTTTTAAAAGAGAAATAATATGTTTAGCAAAATAGAACATCCATATACATTTACCGATGAAGAAAAATTACTAATTAAAGATAATTATTCGGTACATACAGATTGGGATAAAAGTGTCTTTGATAATGTTAGGTCAAATATTACTCAACATCTACGAAATGAGCAGAATAATGAATGCTGCTATTGTAGGCAAGAATTAGGATTTGATATAGGAGATGTTCACATTGATCACATAATCCCTAAATCATCATATGCACAGTTTGGCTTTACACCACAGAATCTTGCTCTAAGTTGTCATAGTTGTAATACGGCTAAATCAAGTTCCAATACGGTCAAAAACACCTCTATAACAAGATATCCTAGAACAGGGGCCAATATATGTATAGTTCATTCATATTACGATGATTACAATGAACATTTGGAAATTATAGACAAGTCCATATATGTCCCATTAACTGCTAAGGGATGTGATACTATTAAATTTTGCCAGTTACATCGTTTAAGAGTCGTTGAAAATAATAAACGTAAATTTGAGTCGAAAAAAAATGAAAGTTCAGAACTAGTAGAACTTGCTAGAACATGTACAAAGGATAGTCCACTCTTTCAAAGAGTCCTTGATGCAATAAAACACATAATATCTTAATTAGAATTTATACAATTTATAGGTTTAGCCACAGTCGTGAGATAGTGGTTAAACCTTATTTTTTGTGCAATATCAATCTTAAAATTCGATTAGCATAGTCTTATGCTTCACTTTTCTCATCAATAACCACCGATAACTACCATTAGTGATGCTACATAGCGTATCACTTCATCTAATTATCAACCACTTACCACCAACTCCCACCATCCAAAAGTTATTTTGCAGTTATATTTTGGTGGGTGATTCCACCATTATAACACCGATTTCCTTTGCCATCAAATGGCGAAAACAGGCGGCGCCTACCTTTACACACAAATAACTTAAGAATATGGATTTGAATATATACTACAATAACAAAGTCTTGTCTGCCCAAGAGAGAGAAGCGTTCAGGATAATGTCTGAGGAAACTATTCGTGACTTTTCAGAATCAATAGAAGGTTTTTATGAGTTGTCACAAGAATTCAAACCTTCTCAGAATAAAGAATATGACAAAATAACAAAAACGGTTCTGGATGTCGGAATTTTTACGAGTTACACTTTTTGTGATTGTGTAGCTCTTCTAAAACATTTTGTCTTATCTTCAAACGCTTACGACAAGAGCCTTTTTCAAGGCAAATTAAAAGTGCTACTCAATGAGGGGTTTAAGAGTTTATATGGCTTCAACGACAAACAACGCAAGAGATCATATTATATTGAGCTCGGAGAGATTATGAATTATTTCCCAGGCTTTCAATTAGAAGACGACTCTATACTGCTGAAACTTAAACAGCTTTCAGAGCAAAGTACTTGGTGGAAGGATGAGCGAAATACTGAAGTTCATCTTGATATGTCTCAATTATACAAGACCAGACATGAAGAGATAAACGAGAGTAAAGTAGCAATGGAGTCGCAGCTACTCATAGGTTTATTAGTTCAAATAAACAAATTAATGGGGCGTATGCACCAGGCGTACATAGATTATATGGTAATGCACTTGAAAATAGAGTAAGGGAGATAGTAAGTTTTCTCAGCGACACAACCTTCGTATAGAAATTATTGCTAACTTTGTGAGAGATTGATAAAAATAAATTTTATGTATACGATTTGTTATAAGTGCGCAGAAGTTTTTGATGGGGATAGATGTCCAAATTGCGGTGCAGAAACTATGACCAAAACAATGGACGAACTGAACAAAAATGCGTATATGGCCGTACGATATGGTTATCAATATCGTAAAATTGCTAAAGAACAAGTGTCAAATGAAAATGGTCTTTTGCATTATTGCCTTTCGGATCCGAGTCAAATTTTGGAGTGGCTCGCTGGTGCCATATTGTCTGGTATTACATGGGATATCATAAAAAAAGGTGTAAAAAAATTATGCAATTTGATTGCCTCTCAAATAAAACTTGAAGATGCTCGTGAAAAAGAGGCGTACGAAGTATTAAGCGATGAAAAGAACTTGCAAGAATTTTATGAGTATATTATAGAATATCAAGAAGGCTTTATCAATATTTCTGAAAAGGAGTATAAATACATCGAAGAGGAAATGATGGCAGACTTTTTTGCCGAAGAAATGTCAAAAGTTGGTATTAGTCGTACTGTAGAACATTATAAAGAAGCAACCTTGAAAGCATCTCAAAAGATCCAAAAAATTAGTCGTCGTCAAACCATTATTAAATGATAATATCAATTATACTTGATAACTCACATGTTATGGATTCTTATGATGGATTTATTCCCTGGTTGATAAAATACAAGGAGGCCTGCGAGGACAATCCTGGTTGCAAGATAAGGGCAAGCATATAAGATTCGCTCCAAGTCAGCAGAATAACTGTTGCTTGGAGCGATTTTCTATCCTGTAATTTTGAATTCTAAATACTCTTCACACACATAATCCGCCAAATCGCTTTTAAAATACATGATTTGGCGGATTATAAATAGATGAATCACATTATACTGTGATTTTGTCACATAATACTATCAAAAACAACTCATATTTAGCCAAATTCGCAATATATTGTGAATTCTGCTTGTTTTGTTCGTTAAAACACTCTATATTTGCATCAAATACCAATATATTGTGAATATGAAAGCGTTGGGAATGCAGATTAAGGCTCGCAGATTAGCTCTTAAAATCAAGCAACAAGATTTGGCTGATTTGGCTGTTCTGAGTATAAATACAATTGTTGCTATCGAACGTGGTACAGGAAATCCGCGTATTGATACATTACTTTCTGTATGCGATGTGTTAGGATTACAACTTGTAACTAAGTTAAAGGATTAACATTATGAGACAATGTGAAGTGTATCTACACGGAATAAAGGCAGGTGTATTAATTGAAAATGACAATCGTGAGTTTATGTTTACTTACGATAAAGCATATTTGTTGAGTGAAAATTGTGATGCAGTAAGTCTGACATTACCGCTTCGTTCTGAACCTTATAGTTCACCGTTCCTATTTTCTGTATTCGCAAATATGCTATCAGAAGGGGACAATCGCCAAATACAATCTCAACTACTTCGTATTGATCCTGAAGATGATTTTGGAATACTATTGGCTACTTGTCAATATGATACCGTTGGAGCCATTACCGTTAAACCGATAGAATTATGAAAGATTTAACTGTTTGCCCTTCAATATTACAAGAGGGCTATGATACCTATTCGCCTATAGCTCGAAGAACTCTATTTGATGGTCATGCTGTATCTCATATTTTCTCTGAAGCAAGTCCAGACACAGGAACAGTTGAGGCAAATGAAGCTGTAAAAAGTGTTGGACGTATATCGCTCTCAGGCGCTCAGCCCAAATTTTCCATTGTTGTAGATGATGATAAACTACGCTATATTCGTGAAGGAGAACAAGGAACATTCATCCTTAAACCACGTCCTACAGCATATCAAATCATAAATAAGGATTTTTGTGTTGCCAATGAGCACGTAACTATGCAAATTGCATCACAGGTATATGGTATTGAAACGGCTGCAAATGCGCTTTGCTTCTTTGATGATGGCACTCCTGCATATATTACACGCAGATTTGACGTACATAGTAAGGGTAAATACAAACAAGAGGACTTCGCTGCATTATTGGGTTACACAAAAGATAACGCAGGATCTAATTACAAATATGACAAAGCCAGCTACGAAGAGTGTGCCGAGGTAATACATCGCTATGTAAAGGCTACACTGATTGATATACGTAGATTTTTCCGCATAATCCTGTTCAACTTTGTTACATTGAATGATGATGCACACTTGAAGAACTTTTCTTTGATAGAACGTAATGGTGAATATCGTCTATCTCCTGCCTATGACCTTATCAATACATCTTTGCAGCTTATGAATCCTCATATTTTTGCTCTTGACAAAGGTCTCTTTAAGGAGGGAATGGCATTTTCTGATACTCACACCATCAGCCGTTCTGATTTTGAAGAGTTCGGTAAGCGTATTGGACTTCCTATAAAAGTAATAAAACAAGAGATTGATATGTTCGCGGCAGAACAACCTTTAGTTAAAGAGTTACTTAGCCGTTCGTTCCTTTCACCATCTTTGCAAAAACAATATTGGATGGCATTTGATTACCGTCGCAAAATGCTCAATTTTTAAAGCATAAATAAAACAAATAGAAAAAGTCGTTTTATTTCCCTGCAATCAATATATTTTGCATACTTGTAGGGAAATAAATTATATCCTGATTTTTTCAGATTCATAAATTAAATGATACAACCATAATAAATTATCGTTTGCGTTAATATAGCAGACAATGCCGTCGTTTACTTATCGCGCACGATGATTTATAGTACTCCTACAAAAGAAAAAACTAAAATCACACATTTGTGTAATTTCCAACGATAAACATTGAGTAATATCGCTTAAAAAGCGTACCTTTGCATTAGAAATCATTTGGAACACAAATGCGGTAAGAGGCTGAATACAAATCACTTCAATTTGGTTTCTACCGAAACTTGAAAATGAGCTTGAAAAGCGCGGTACAACACGTATATCGAAATCGCTGATTATCAGCACGATGAATTTGTGAGTATTTTCCGTGTCATTGCGAAAATGCGAGTTGTACCGATTAAGAGGCTAAAACGCTTTCAATCAATAGTGTAAATGTGTTGCATCGGAAAATAAGCACATATTTGGTTTAACAATAAAGGGACAGGAGCTACCGTCAGTAGCTCCTGTTCCTAATCTCCAGCGTAATATCCATATATGACCGCTTGCCTTCGATGTAGTCGGCATAGAGCACTTCGGCATCCCGACCTTTCAGGATGCGGCACTTGCCGCACGCCTCGCAATCGTGCAGGCATTTCCAAGCCTCCTGCACATAGACCAGTCGCTCTTCTCGGGTGGAGTCATCTATTTTAGGTGGTCGCATAATGCCATCAAATTATATAATCGCCACCTTAATCACCCCGTCCAATTTATTTTCGAAGATGCGGTAGGCTTCCTCGATTTCGCTCAATGGGAAGCGGTGCGTGATGAGGGGAGTGGTGTCGATCTTTCCGGCTTCAATAAGGCGAAGCACTTCTTCGCAGTCGCAGCCATCCACACCACCGGTCTTGAAGGTGAGGTTCTTGCCATACATATCGGGCAGGGGAAGCATTTGGGGCTGGTCATAAAGGGCTACTACAGTGACGATGGCATTCGGGCGGGCACACTCCCAGGCCAAGCGGAAGGTGTCGTCAGCTCCAGCCACTTCGAGCACACGATCGGCTCCCCCGTGGTCGCTATGCTTCAGTATGAACTCCTTGCACTCTTCGGGCGTGGTGAGCAGCACTTCGGGGTAATGCTCTTGCACGAAGCGACGTCTCTCTTCGGACTTTTCACAAACGACGATGCGCTTCGGCTGCTTCAGCATCACGCAGAGCAGCGTACAGATTCCCGTCGGCCCAGCACCTATTATTAATACGGTGTCCTCCTCGGTAATCTCCGAGATGCGAGCTGCCCAGAAGCCAGTGGCCAAGACATCGCCCACAAACAATGCCTGCTCATCGGAAACGCTATCGGGAATGCGGTTCAATCCTTGATTGGCAAGGGGAACACGAACATACTCTGTCTGTCCGCCATCAATGCGGCACCCGAGTGCCCAACCGCCATTCGGGTCGGTACAATTGTTCACATAACCATTCTGGCAGAAGAAGCACTCTCCGCAGAAGGTCTCTACGTTGACGGCAACTCGGTCGCCTGGCTTTACTTGGGTAACCTCGGCCCCCACCTCTTCCACTACACCCACCATTTCGTGCCCTACGGTAATGCCTGGCACTGCACGAGGCACACTCCCGTGCTTGATGTGCAGGTCGCTGGTGCAGATACTACTCATTGTGACACGAACAAGGGCATCGGTGGGTTCTATCAATGTAGGCTTCGGCTTCTCCACCAAAGCGAACTTTCCTTTTTCTATATATGTGTATGCAAGCATAATTGTCTGAATATTTATTCCTCCAACTTCCACCCACAGTCTCCATGGTAAATCATCTGCTTGGTCATGCCGCCATCAATGCAGATATTCTCGCCCGTAATAAAGCCGGCCTTGTCGCTACAAAGGAACAGCACCATATGGGCTATGTCCATAGGGTTCCCTACCCTGCCTGCAGGTTGCTGCGTGGCATCGGGACCTTCATAAACGGTGTAGGCCGTATCTATCCAGCCGGGAGAAATGGAGTTCACTCTTACTCGTCCCGACAGGCTTACTGCCAAGGCATGAGTGAGTGCTGCAATACCCCCTTTAGCCGCTGTGTAGCTCTCGGTCTGTGGCTGACTCATGCGGTCACGCGAGGAAGAGATATTGATGATGGATGCGCCCTCGGCCAAATGCGACATAAAGAGCTTCACCAGATAGAACGGCGCCGTAACTCCCACACTCAGGGCACACTGGAACTCCTCGTAGGAACATTCATCAATCCCCTTCATCAGTGGCAAGGCATTGTTAATGATGATATCCACTTTCTCATGCTTGCTCAGCACCTCACTTGCAAAGGCCTCCAGCACCTCTTTCTTGGAGATGTCTCCAACGAAATGCTCACCCTCTTGCTTGTCAATCACATATACCACAGCTCCTTGATTGCGAAACTCATCGGCAATGCATCGGCCTATTCCGTTGGCACCACCGGTTACAATCACTACTTTATCTTTGAATGTATACTCCATTATAGTAATGTTCTTATTATCTATAGTTTTTCCCTTATCAGATGCTTGATGGCTTCGAGGGGATGGTAGAGCATCATCCTCGGGCCTGCCCATCGCATCACCTTCCTCATACGCTCACGCATGTCGGGCTTATAGCAGTGAACGGGGCACTTCTTGCAGGTCGGTTTGCTTTCGCCAAACTGGCACCTGTCGAGACGTGCCTCAGCATACTTGAGCAGTTCGGCGCATTCGCTACAGAGCACCTTGTTTCCCTCGCATCGCCGGCAATAGAGCCTTACCATTAGGCCTACCACCCTCTTCTCCTTCTCTATTCTGCTCATTTTTCCCATTATATCATCAACATTATCCGTCCTTCTGCCTTTGTAAATGTATCGGGATAGCGACAAACGACGGCATACACCTGGTTGGAAGTAACAGGTTGCCCATCCTTGCGGATATGCAAATGGTTGCGGTTTATCATCTCCGCAATCTGCTCCGTCCGCATTCCTCTGTTCTGACTTGCGAGGCAGTAAAGTATGGCTTCTTCTATTTTCATGTAACCTTTATACAATCATCACAATAGCTAATACACAACACTCAGTTAAGAGCTACTTTTCATTCTCACCACTCCCCTATTCATCGCTATAGTATTTCTTTGCACAAACGATGCATTTCATCAAGCATACTGGGCATTTTTCAACACAATGCTTACAAATTTATAAATAAAACACGATACAACAAGTAATTTCTGACTAACATTTTTATCGACCAAGTTCCAGATCAACGAACCATACAAAGCGCCCCACACATCAAGATGGTGGGGCGCTGCTATATTGCCAAAAAAGTGTGTTACTCCTTAACAATGGTGAAGGGCTCGTTCTTCACGTAGATGCGGTATTCCTTGATGGCACCGGGTGCACCCTCCTCCATACGGGGCAGGCACTGCAGAGCGGTGAGCTGCTGCTTGCTGCCGAGGTTGATGATAAGGTGGTGGGGCAGTTCTGCTCCCTGTGCGGTAGCCCAGTAGGTGCTCTCCTGAAGGTCGTAGATGCGGTCACCGGTGCGGTTGCTGCTGCTCTTGTCTTCGCTGTCGGCATACTGGATGGTCCAAGGCTCGCGGCTCAGGCGGTTGCCCTCAGCGTCGAGCAGGTACCACTCGGCAATGGCGGTGTAGGCATCGTCCTTCTGGTTGCTGATGACCTCGATGCATACGTACTGGCCTTCAACGGTGCCATTGAACTTCTGCTCCTGCCAGCCGTTGCCAGCTTTGAAGCGTGCGGTGAGCACGGGCTTCTCGCCTTCGAGGCTCAGCACGGTGCCGGGCTCACGGTGTGTGGCGGGCACGGGGTTGCGCAGACCGTCGAGGATGGGCTTCTCGAGACCCACGAGCTTGTTCTGCTGCGGGCCCTTGATGTCGAGGATGATGATTTCGTTCTCACCCTTCTTGAGCCAGCAACCGGGTACGTAGAGGGTCTGCTGAGGACCAATCTCCCAGAAGCGGCCGAGGCAGTGACCGTTCACGTATACGAGACCCTTGCCCCAGGTGGTGAGGTCGAGGAAGGTGTCGGCCTTCTTGTCCACGCTGAAGGTGCCCTTGTAGTAGCCGGGTACGAGAGCCAGTTGTCCGTTGTCTGTTGTCTTATAGTCCTTATTTACGCTGAACTCGTAAGTGTTTGGGAAGAGGTATACGTCCCAGCCCTTGAGCTCGGTGGTGGTAGACTCGCCATTGGCAGCTATGGTGGTAAGCTCAACCTTGTCGGTGATACCCTTGAAGTCCTTGATGGCGCGACCGAAGTTGATGCGGCCCATAGCCTCTACGAGGATGTCGAGCACGGCGCCTTCACGTACAGAGGGGAGGGTGAGCACCTTTTCGCCGAGGCGACGGTCCATCTTGCCGATGTACTTGCCGTCGATGAATACCTGTGCGTAGTCGTGTGCATCGGTGATGGTGAGGCGGCTCTGGCTGTCGGTACCCTTGAGGGTAGTGCGGTAGAGCATAGAACCCCAGCCCTGATCAAACTCCTCCATGGTCTTGATCTCCTCAGAGTGGATAGGCTCGGGGAGGTTGTCGAAGATGGGAGCTACCTCGGTCATCTGGAACTCGGCTACGGTCTGCACGGGCATGGCAGCGGGAATCTCGGGGAGGGGCTTGCCATCGGTGTACTGAGCCAGCATGTTGCGCAGCTCGTGGTACTTGGGAGTAGCCTGACCTGCCTCGTTGATGGGGGCGTCGTAGTCGTATGATGAGCAGTCGGGCGAGAAACCGGGACTGTTGGCACCGCTCCAGTGGCCAAATGAGGTACCACCGTGGGTCATGTAGAGGGAGAACGAGATGTTCTTGTCGAGCATCTCCTGCAGACCTGCCACCATGTCCTTGGCATCGCGTGTCTCGTGCTGGCGTCCCCAGTTGTCGAACCATCCGCTCCAGAACTCAGAGCACATGAGCGGAGTGTTGGGGCGCAGCTCCTTCAAGCGGCGGAACTGGTTGTCGATGTTGGCACCGGTACCGAAGTTCATCGTCCATACGAGGTCGTCGAGGGCGTTGAGCTCGAAGTTTGATGCCCAGTCGCACTGGAACAAGGGCACATCGGTGAAGCCAGCCTCGCGCACCATGTCGCGAACGGCCGATACATACTCCTTGTCCTTGCCGTATGAACCATACTCGTTCTCTACCTGTACCATGATGATGTTGCCGCCACGGGTAATCTGAAGGTCGGCAAGCTGCTTACCCACCTCAAGCTCGAAGAGGCGTACGCGCTCCATGAAGTAGGGGTCTTGCTCGCGCAAGCGGATGTCCTTCTTCTTCAGCAGCCACCAGGGCAGACCGCCCATTTCCCACTCGGCACATACATAGGGACCGGGGCGTACGATGACATACATGCCATGCTTCTGAGCCAATTTACAGAATGCGCGGATATCGTTGTTGCCAGTAAAGTCGTATACACCCTCCTGCTGCTCGTGGATGTTCCAGAAGATGTAGATACAGATAGAGTTCATACCCAACGCCTTGCACATCTCGATGCGGTGCTCCCAGTATTCTCGGGGGATGCGGGGGTAGTGTACTTCGGCGGCCTTCACGGTGAAGCTGTCGCCGTTGAGGAGAAACTTACCGTCACCAATCTCGAAGGTGCCGGGCTTCGACTGACAGCCTGTGTAGAGCACCGATACCGATGCCAGCATGAGGCCTGCCAAGATAGTCAGAAGTGTTTTTTTCATAACGTTTGTGTTTTCTCGATTTATAAAATATTTGAATATAATACACGGATATTTCGCAAAGATAACAAATATTTATGACTTAAAACGATTAAAGGGAGAAAAATAACAGCACTGTCCTTTATGGACTCCCATAACCGACACAAGGGGTATCAGTCATCACCAAGTGTAGCGTACCTCCACGCATCAAGTCGTCATGATGGAGGTATGGAAGCACATAAGGCTCCCCGTTGAGAGTAGCCGATTGAATGTAACAACGCTGAGAGTTGGTACCCGGAGCCTCTATGGTGAACGTATGACCATGCTCTAAGCGAAGAGTAGCGCGCTCGAACGTGGGCGTACCAATAACATAGTAGGGAGTACCTGGACAGACGGGATAAAACCCCAACGCACTGAAGACATACCAAGCCGACATCTGCCCTGCATCATCGTTGCCCGCTAGACCACCAGGTTTATCGGCATACTCAGTATCTAGGATATGCCTCACAATGCGCTGCGTCTTCCACGACTGGCCAGCAAAGCAGTACATATAAGGCACCTGATGGCAAGGTTCGTTACCATGCCAGTAGAGCCGTTCAGCAAAGAGGGTATCGAGTTTGGATACAAAGACCTCACGACCACCCATGACCTCCATCAGTCCTACAGGATCATGAGGGACATACCAAGTGTAGTGACAGGAGGCACCCTCGGTGATATAGGAGGCAAAACCATAGGGATTACTTCCTCGAAGGAAACGGCCATCGGCATGGCGTCCATTAGCATATCCCGAGGCTGGGTCAATCACATGGCGGTAATTGCGACTACGGTGCATGAGTTCACGATAATCATCGTCCCTCCCTAATAGCCGCGCCACCTGAGCCAATGCATAATCGTCATAGGCATATTCGAGCGTACGTGACACCTGCTCACACTTGTGATATGCTTCGCGCACACTGTCCTCTACCGGCACATAGCCATAGGCAAGGTAGCTGTGTAGAGCACGGCGCCCCATACCATTGGCATACTCGGCATAGGTGGATGGACTCTCAAAGGCATTCTTGCGCATGGCCGCATAGGCGGTAGAAATATCGAAATTACGTACCCCCTTGATATAAGCGTCGCAGATGGCTGCAGTGGCATGATCACCTATCATGGCTGCCGTGTAGCTATTCCAACAGGGAAAGATAGGCAACCATCCTCCCTGACGATACTTATCGACAAGCGACTGCATCATCTGCCCACTTCGCGTAGGATGAAGCAGGGTCAGTAATGGATGTAGAGCACGATAGGTGTCCCAAAGCGAGAAATCGTCATAGTAGTTAGCAGACACGCACACCTCCCCATTGCCCGCAAAGCTGGGATGACATCCATCAACATCGTTAATCGTGTGAGGAAGAAAGGAGGCACGATACAGAGCACCATAAAATTTGCGCTTAGCCATCTCCTCATCAGTATCGACCACAACACACGACAACTCACGCTCCCATATCTCCGCAAGTTCACGATGTGTACGTCCAAAATCCCAATGAGGTATCTCTGCCTCCATATTACGGCAAGCGCCCTCCATATTGACAAAAGAACTGGCCGCTTTGAGTACGACAGGCTTTTCTGGATTAGGACGAACAAAGCGCACATAGAGACCTATTCCATGGGAGTTTCCAATCGCCGTGCGCCCCGCAAAAAGCGTATCATAATGATAAGTACCGAAATCGTCCAACTCTCCCTCGTAACGTACAACAAAATAACCACTATAGCCCGCAGACTGACCCTTACCTTGGTAGATGCGGTGTACCGGATTATAGCCACGTATTTCCTTGCGCACCGTATCAAGTTCTATGTAGCCCTCACCCTCATCGCTATTGGGATTGACAATCAGATAGGCAGCCGAATCGGTCGGATAGGAGAAGCGAAAGATGGCACTCCGAGAGCGGGCAGTAAGTTCTGCATGGATACCCATATCCGTGAGGTGAACAGCATAGTAGGCAGGGGTAGCCACCTCAGTATCGTGAGAAAAACGGGTGGCCCGAGATGCAGGGAGGCAGCGCCTAACGTTCGTGGCCGGGAACAAGGTCATGGAACCATAATCTTGAGTACAACCACCTACAATCCAATGCGAATTGCGGAAACCCTGCAGAAGTGAATCACGGTAATAATAGGGAGCTCGACACTTAAGTTCCGTATCTACCGTCTGTGGAGTCCAGAAATTCATTCCATGAGGCTCAAGCACCGCCGGAATGGTCTGCCCATACTCTTCACTACCCTTGCCAAAACGACCTGCGGTGGGCATCGTGCTGGCAGCTGTCCCCACCCGAGTATCAATATAGGAGAGCAACCGCTCAGCTTCGTGCTGTCGACAACCGACCAAAAAGAACAAGATAACCCCTATCAGATACTTTACATGCCACATACAACCGAACCTTTCGAACCTTTCTTACACTTTGCGACACAAAAGTAGAAAATTTAGGAGAAAGATGCTATCAGAAGCGGATTTTTTCGACGATTATTCTTACTTTTGTAAAACTATTGGAACTGGCCTATGGATATACTTAAACAATTATTCAGACAATATACCGGCAGTGAGCCGCAGACCTGCCAAGCAATCACCCCCGCAGGTTCCAACCGTTGCTACTACCGCATCGGCCATGGCCAACAATCGGTCATAGGCGTAGCAGGCACCTCGTTCCGTGAGAATCAGGCATTCCTCACCCTTGCGGCCCAACTGCGCAAGCAACAGTTACCCGTACCCGAGGTGTATGCCGTATCGGAAGACCGCATGCATTATTTACAACAAGACCTAGGCGACACCCTGCTGTTTGACCGTTTAATGGAGGCTCAACAGCATGGAGGCTATCAAGAAGAGGAAAGAGCACTGCTACGACAGGTAATACGGCTACTTCCCGATTTACAATTCAGAGGCGCCCAAGGCTTGGATTTCTCATGCTGCTACCCCTCGCCCTCGTTAGATAGACGAGGCATACAGTGGGACCTGCACTATTTCAAATATTGTTTCTTGAAAGCCACTAGAATGGAGTTTGAGGAGGGAGCGCTCGAAGACGACTTTGACCGCCTAGCTGAAGTCATCCTGCAAAAGAACTTCAACACATTCATGTATAGAGACTTCCAATCGCGTAATATAATGATTACAGAGGGGGGACCTTACTTTATCGACTTCCAGGGAGGCCGGAGAGGCCCTGTGGAATATGACCTTGTATCGTTCCTATGGCAAGCCCGCGCCTGCTTTACTGATAAGATGCGCCAAGAACTTATCGACGAATATCTACAGTCGGCCAGCCGCTACCGCCCATTCTGCGAAATCACATTCAAACAGCGTCTACGCCACTTCATTCTCTTCCGCACCCTTCAGGTGCTAGGAGCCTATGGCTACCGAGGATACTTTGAGCATAAGGCACACTTCATACAGAGTATCCCTATGGCTATCAACAACCTGCGTGAACTGTTGACAGAGCCTTTCACAGACATGCCATACTTGACCAATCTGCTGACCGAAATGGTAAGCCTTCCACAATTAGCCGCCTACCAAGAGGCATCCGAACTCACAGTACGTATCACCAGTTTCTCCTATAAGAAAGGAATTCCTGAAGACCCAAGCGGAAATGGAGGTGGATTCGTATTCGACTGCAGAGCGATACACAACCCTGGACGTTATGATGCCTACAAGCAATTCACTGGACACGACGATTCCGTCCGCTCCTTCCTCGACAAGGAGGAGGCTATGCAGGAGTTTCTAACACATGTATACGGCATCGTGGATTACTCAGTAGAGAAATACCGTAATCGCGGATTCAAGAATTTGATGGTCAGTTTCGGATGTACCGGTGGACAGCACCGTTCGGTATACAGCGCCGAGCACCTAGCCCATCATTTGAAACAAAAGTATGGTGTCAAGGTGATTCTCACCCATCGGGAACAAAAGCATCTCAACCAATAATACGAAAAAGATACAAGTTATGAAATCAAAGCAACAAGAGCCATCCGCCACTATTATGGGCGAGTCGCGCCAACAAGGATCCCCTGTGCTTATCGCCGATAGTGGTTCCACTAAGACGGATTGGTGTCTATGTTTAAATGGCCAAACTATCCATCGAATACAAACGCAGGGAATCAATCCCTACCATCAGTCTGAAGAGGCTATAGCACAAGTCCTCAACGAGGAACTCTACCCTTTCATCAAGAATATCAAAGCCAACACGAGGGTTGTGTTTTATGGAGCCGGATGCGCCAACGATACAGCCTGTACTCGCGTCAAAAAAGCCATCATAGAATGCTTAGGAACGGCTGACACAACCATACACAGCGACCTATTGGGAGCAGCCCGCGCACTTTGCGGACACGAGGAAGGCATAGCATGCGTACTCGGCACAGGAAGCAACTCATGCCTATACAACGGCAAAGAGATTATTGCCAATATCCCCCCTTTAGGCTATATCCTCGGTGACGAAGGTAGTAGCGCCGTACTAGGACGACGCCTTGTGGGCGACTGTCTCAAGAACCAATTGCCCGAGAACGTACGCGATGAATTCCTCAACGAATATAACCTCACCCAAGAAATCATACTAGAGAAAGTATATCGCCAACCTCTCGCCAACAGATTTCTTGCCAGCCTCACCCCCTTCCTTTCAAAGCATAGGGAGGTTGTCGAGGTGCATCGGCTGCTGACTGAGAGTTTCACCGACTTCTTTGTACGCAACGTGAAGCAATACCGTCGTCCCTGGCTTCCCATACACTTTGTCGGTTCCATCGCTCATGCCTTCTCGGCAGAGCTCAAGGAGGCCGCCGAGAATCTCGGTATGGAAATTGGGATCATAGAACAAAGTCCAATAAACAGACTCGTGGAATATCATAGCTGACACAAACTAGCGCTATAACTCTACTCCAAAGAAAGATAAGGTGTCAACCGTTCAATATCAGCCTCAGTAAACTCATCGAGGAAGAGCAAGCGCCTCACAGATTTGATACACCCCTCACGGCGACGAAGATCCACGATAGCTTTTGCCTGATAGTAATTCAAGTAAGGATGGGAGCGAAGCTGCTTGACACTAAGTTTGTTGACTGAAATCTTTTTCAGATTGGGTGCATTGATATGCACCCAATCGCCTATATGCTCGGGAAGCGTACCCGCCTCACGTAATTGAGATATACAATGAAAACCTCCTAGAGCCTGACGATAGTCAACTATCTGTTGGGCATATACAGGACCTATCCCTGGTATCTTCATCAATTCTGCCGTATCGGCCATATTGAGGTTGACAAACTTGCCTGGTTTGTACTTGTTACGCATATACTCTGCATAAGGATGCTCCGAGGAGGGTTGATAAGGGATCGTCTCATCAGTAATCCGATCCACATTATCGCTTCTATTCTGCACTGTTCCCGCACCTCCCTGTTGGAGGATTCTGATATAAGGCCGTATACGAGCAAAGATTGTATCATGTAGTCCATATACACGTGCTACATCATCCACACGACGGAACATCCCCCCAGCCGCTCGGTAACGAAGAATATTACGCACGACATAGGGTGGGAAGCCAACAGAAAGCAACTCCAATGAGTCGGCTTGATTGGGATCAAAAGGACGAAGAAGGAATCCGTTTTCCACTACAGATGACTTCTCCTGCGAGGTCATTAAAGCTGCAACAGCGAGCGAGTCGGCATGAACCTCAACAACCTGATTAGACCTCCACAGAGGAGCGGCAAACAACACGATAACAAGCACCAGGATCAGCGAGCCAACAAGCATGGCCGCCCGCATATCCCGGTTAGACAAAGTGAACCATTCGCGCCACATGAAAGTTATTACATTTGATAAGGCAAATATAAGGGATTATTCCTACCTTTGCAAGGTATTTTATTATTTTTCACAGAATGAGTTATCTAAAGAAATATCCGCTCTCGATCATCATCATCGGTATCATCCTGTTCCTGTCGTTCTTCAATCCGCCCGAGACTCCGCTCAATGAGGTGAGCAACATTGACAAGGTGCTGCACTTCCTCATGTACTTCGGGTTCTGCGCGCTGCTGTGGTTCGAGTACTTCAAGAGCCACGAGCGTCCCCAAGCATCGCGCCTCATCCCATGGGCTATCATAGCGCCTATCCTCTTCAGCGGACTCATCGAGATAGGGCAGCAGACGCTCACCCCTACCCGTTCGGCCGATTGGTGGGACTTCCTCTTCAACACGCTCGGTTGTCTCGCTGCGGCTGTGTTTAGCCAGCTCGTCACACGCCACGTGGTGAAGCGCTGGAAGAGCACACGCGAGTAATCACATGGGCTACTTGATTGCCTTGTCTATCTGCTCGGCAATCTGGCGCATGCCCTCCACATTGGGGTGGCCCGAGGTCTTGCTGATGCCCTGAAGCTGTATCAACGGCACATTGTAATGCTTACAGATAGTGCTCATCGACTCCGTAATCTCGGGTTTCAGTCCGTCATTGGAGATGAAGTAGACATCGGCCGTGGGGTAGCGCTCCTGAATGCGCGAGAGCATGCAGGCCATGGCGGGGCGGAAGGTGTAGAGGTCGGCACGACGCCAACCCTCATATTTGTACTCGCCGATGGGCGAACCTGCCCATGAGTCATTCGTTCCACCGAAGATGAGGATGATGTCGGGACTGCCGAGGGCGGCAGTGCGCAACACGAAGGAGCGGTTGCTATAGTCCTCGTCGCGGTAGCCGGTGTAGCAGATGGTAGAGCCCGACCACGAGTTATTGACTTCGAGCTTCCAGTCGCGCTTCTTGATGAGCTGCATCCACCAGGTCTCGCCCACCTTGGTCACATCGGTGCGGCGGGCATCCTGCGGACCGGCAAAGTACCATATATCCATCGTGTCGGGCGTGAGGTAGCCCTCAAAGGTGGAGTATGAGTCTCCAAGGATACTTACTGTGGAACGTTGCGCCATGCCTGCCAAGGAGCAGAGCAGCACTGCGAGTGTGAGAAATGTCTTTTTCATAATATTCATTTTTAATAATTACACACTATTTAATTCTCCTCACACAGATCTCACAAATCTCACAAAACGGCGCGTCGCTTCGCCCGCGCTTGTCGGCATCCCGCCGAGTGTATACACGCCGGATGGCAAACGCGAGTGCAACGATGCGTTATCTGTGAGATTCGTGAGATCTGTGTGAGGCAAAAAACTATTTCGTGAGGCAACATTCATATTATTAATTTTAGGATTTAGGGGGAAGCCTCATCCAAAGTCGAGCGACAGCTGTCCGTCGCCCAAGAGGTTGTAGCTCATGCGGTGATAGGGCGTGAGGCCATGCTCCTTGATGCCCGCGCGGTGCTTGGCGGTGGGGTATCCCTTGTTGTGGTTCCAGTCGTAGTGGGGGTACTCCTCGTGCAGGCGGTTCATGTAGTCGTCGCGGTAGGTCTTGGCGAGGATCGAGGCCGCCGCAATGTTCATCAGCTTGCCGTCGCCCTTGACCACCGTCTCGTAGGGAGTGTCGCCATAGGGCTTGAACTTATTGCCGTCGATGACGATATACTGAGGGCGCAAGGTGAGCGCATCCAAGGCACGGTGCATGGCGAGGATAGAAGCATTGAGGATATTGATCTCGTCAATCTCCTTGGCGGTGACGATGCCCAGCGCCCAAGCCAGCGAATCGCGCTCCACATCTTCGCGCAGGGCATAGCGCTGCCGCTCGGTAAGCTGTTTCGAGTCATTGAGCAAAGGGTGCGTATAGTCGGGCGGCAGTATCACCGCAGCAGCATACACATCACCTGCCAAGCAGCCACGACCAGCCTCGTCGCAGCCAGCCTCAATAAGTTCGGGATGTAGGCAAGGCAAAAGCATATTTATATTCTTTGGATGCAAAGATACAATAAGCCGAGAGGAGTACAAAAATAAAACTGTTTTTTTTATCCCGAGGCGCCGTGTATCTTCTTGGCACAGCCATAAATGTATATAAAAACTCAACTTCCGCAAGCCGCAGCCTAATTTCTGTACCAGCGAAGCGGCATTAAACAGCGCAAGGATGATGCATTTGCAATATACAGAAATAATCTTTACCTTTGCACAAATAAAACATCTATTGTATGCAAAGAAAATTATTCAGCTTCTGTATCATACTGGGATTCTTGGCCTGTAATAATACGCCTACAGATACTATACCCTTGAAAGTCCCTGAAGAGCAAATGGCACTGCATGTGCAATTGGCCAACGATATAACCCGTTTGATGGAAGAAGACAGTGTTCAGTGGGATGCCGTAATGGCACTATCCGACTCTGCCCAAGCCATCTTTTGGTATGTTCCTGAAGTTTTTGCCTCCGAAGCATTTGCGTGGCATCATTTAGGTGAGAAGGCCAAGGCCGATTCAGTCTTCATGCACATGCGCAATCTTTATGACCGCCGTCTTCGCCAGCGGGCAGACTTCAGCGATGCTGTCAATCGTGCTTTCGTGAGCGGATGTCTCTATGGTTCAGAGGTATTCATGGCTGAACTCGACTCGCTTGCAAAACTCAAGGCCTATCAGCCTAATACCGCGGAACTGAATAATTGGCGCGAATTCGGGTCCGAAGCTTTAGAACAAATTATGGATAGAAGGTAGCCGTTCTATTCATAGTATCGTACAGGTCTGTATACATTATCAATCAGTTCAAACTTTAGTCGGTATACATCATCGATAAACAACGAATCGTCGCGCTCCACAAGGTCTATCAAGCGGTGATTCTCGTAGCCATTCTCGATGAAATATATACGGTAGGTATTGCCGTGCTCGTGTACGACTTTCATTACTTCATTAATATCGTGCGGCCCGTCCTGATAACCATTGATAAAGTTATAGTAACTCCACCATTCAAGGCCAATTTCCTCTTGTGAGATGATGTAGTCTTCTTGTAGCTGTTTCTCGTAGTCCTCGCCCAGTTTGCTTAGGAAGCGTGGCGTGCAGTATTTCGTAGCATCCAATTGGAAATGGGCAACGCCCCGCCCAAACAAATACCTGCTATAGAAGTCACTCAGCATCTTTATAGCCTTTTCTTGATTGTTACTTCCTTGCTCAAGATCAAACGTGTCACCCGCGGTCATCCTAAGGGGCTCTCTCGAGACCTGCACGCCCGCATTCTCGCCCGATAATGTTTCACTCTTCGCAGCATTGTCTTTTTGCAGGCGAAAGACTATAGGCAACGTGAATCGCACTCGTACCTTCTGCCCATCCTTGACACCTGGCTCCCAATAAGGCATTGCATTCACTACACGCAAAGCTTCTTTGTCGAGAGACTCATGGACCGACTTGATGACTTTGGCATCAGAAATACTACCATCGCTGTTCACTACAAATTGCACTATCACGCGTCCTTGCACACCCTGCTTGTGAGCGAGATCGGGGTATCTGACATTATCGCGAAGGAACGCCATAAGCCCCTCCATGCCGCTGGGGAACACTGGGAGTTTGTCGGGCTGCAAGTAAACCGTTGAGTTGTCGTCTCGCTGTTCCTTTACCTCGTTCTGTGCTACTGATTGCATACAACACAAAGCACACAGCAGAATACTTGCAAAAACTCTCATACCCAATTCATTTATTCCGATTAAACTCTTCCAATCTCTCATTCAGCAAATCGCACAACACTTGTGGCTTTACCGTCAGTCCAACGGCGCCGATAGACTCTTGTGCGCCTGTAAGCTTGAGACTGAAGTTGCGTGCTGCGCGGCCCCATTGGCCGGTATTATCCAGCCGTTGAGCCTCAATATTCTTCTTGTATTTAACTCCTATCATTCTGGCTGTAGAGACACGAATGAGGAAGAAGATTTCCACATCGGCAAACGATGCCTCCCATAGCTTCTCTCCGTTCATTATCACCTTCTCGTCCGTAATGACGAGATATGGTGTCCGCGTCAACAGCTCTTTTAACACAAGATAGGCAACAAACAATCCGCCCATGCCAAAGAACAGGATACCAGTCCATGCTGCAATGGTAACCTTCAAAGGTTTCTCATTCCCATCAAGCAGAATCAAGACACTGCCCGCTGCAAATGCAAGGCAACAGAGAATCAGTAGAGCATTCCTCCACACCGAACGATAGATTTTGATTTCTTCTCTCATTTATTTCTCGTTTTGTCCCGTAAAAGTAGTTACTTAATTTGATATATGCAAGTGAATTAAAATTGTCTATCCTTTACGACATCTAATAAGAGGCTGCAATAAAGGTCCGCGTCCACTCGCAACAGCCTATAAAGTCTGAAAAGAATAGGCGTAGGCGTACTTTGAAGGCTTTATAGGTTGTTGTGCCAGACAAAACGCTTTCACGTCGTCGACACTCAGTTTGCTGCTGTTTGGGCTCATCCAAACTGGAGTTTTTCTTCGTTAAAACTACAGTTTTTCTTTGCCAAAACTGGTGTTTGGAGCCTTTGATAAAAAATTATCACAGGCTTGACAAAATTTTGTCGCACCTGTGATAATTTTTTATCACCACTGTGAAAAACTTTTTTCACGCCTATGAAAATTCTTGCAAAAAGTGTACGAATGGCCCAAATGCACTGCTCCGCTCAATTATCGGAACTAACGATTCACGAGGGTAGAGGTCTGCATCAGAACATCTTACGCACTCTATCCACGGCGGCGACAAGCGCGTCGACCTCCTCCATTGTGTTGTACAGGGCAAATGAGGCGCGTACAGTGCCAGGGATGCCCATGCGATGCATCAGAGGCTGGGCACAGTGGTGACCGGTGCGCACGGCAATGCCGAGGCGGTCGAGCAGGGTGCCGAGGTCGGAGGGGTGTATGTTGCCCACGTTGAAGGAGATGACGGCGCCGCGCTCTTCAGCCTCGCCGATGATGCGCATGGCGGGTATCTCGCGTAGGCGCTGCAGGGCATAGTCGGTGAGCGCCTTCTCGTGGGCGGCAATATGTTCCATGCCAAGTGCCGACACATAGTCGAGAGCGCGGGCAAAGGCGGTGGTGCCTATATAGTCGGGCGTGCCAGCCTCAAACTTGAAGGGCAGTTCGTTGAAGGTGGTGCGCTCGAACGATACGGTCTGTATCATCTCGCCACCGCCCTGATAGGGGGGCATGCGGTCGAGCCAATGCTCCTTGCCGTAGAGCACGCCGATACCCGTGGGGCCATATACCTTATGGGCACTGAAGGCGTAGAAGTCGGCATCGAGGTCCTGCACATCGACGGCGATATGCGGTATGCTCTGTGCACCATCGACGGCAAAGGGCACGTCGTGCTCGTGGGCGATGCGTATCATCTCACGGATGGGATTGACCGTGCCCAAGACGTTGGACACGTGCATCACAGAGACGAGGCGTGTGTGCTCGTTGAAGAGCTTGACGTACTCGTCCATACAGATTTCGCCGCGGTCGGTGATGGGTATCACGCGCAGCTTAATACCCTTGCGGGCTTCGAGCAATTGCCAGGGCACGATGTTGCTGTGGTGCTCCATGGTGGAGACGATAACCTCGTCGCCCTCGTGAAGGAAAGCTTCGCCAAACGAGGAGGCCAGCAGGTTGATGGCCTCGGTGGTGCCGCGGGTAAAGATAATCTCATTGGTGGAGGCGGCATTGATAAAGGTACGCACGCGCTCGCGCGATGCTTCGTGCAGACGCGTGGCCTCCTGCGAGAGGAAGTGTACGCCGCGATGCACATTGGCATTCACCGAGTAGTACTCCTCGGTGATGGCATCGACCACCGTGCGCGGCTTCTGCGTGGTGGCACCATTGTCGAGGTACACCAATGGTTTGCCATACACCTGGCGGTCAAGGATGGGGAAATCGGCACGGATATGTTCTATACTATACATACGATTGTTCATAAAAATTCCTCTTTCTGCTTTCACTTTGTATTCGTGTAACCCTCTTTGATGAGCAGCTCTACCACCTTGACTTTGAAATCGCCTTGTATGATGATTTCTCCCTCCTTGGCCGAACCGCCCACACCACACTTTGTCTTTAGCAGCTTAGCCAACACCTTAAGATCCTCATCAGCACCTATAAACCCACGTACGATGGTGACGGTTTTTCCACCACGATGGTTCTTCTCTATATGAACGCGCAACTTTTGTTGTTGTTTGGGCAATGTTTCTATTTCGGGCACATCGTCCGTCACGTAATTGTAATCAGGGTTGGTAGAGTATACCACTTGAAGGCGACTCTTCCAATCATTATCTTTGGCCATATTCTGTTCGTAAGTTTGTAGGTCCTGCTAATGGAATGGCAAATATAGTGAAGTTTTTCGTGCTTTACATCATCAATAAGAGAAAAAGTACTACTTTTGTAACGACAAACCCATCACCTCATACCCCATGAAGATTATCTGCGTAGGCATGAACTATGCCGAACACCATAGAGAACTCTACGGAGCAGCATCCCTGCCAGACAGCCCCGTAATATTCATGAAACCCGATTCGGCCATCCTTAAGGGCGGGAAGCCCTTTTTCATTCCCGACTTTGCCGAGCGGTTCGACTACGAGGCCGAGTTGGTAGTGCGCATCAACAAGCTGGGCAAGAATATTGCCCCACGCTTTGCCCACCGCTATTACGACGCTGTCACCGTGGGTGTAGATATCACCGCCCGCGACTTGCAGGAACGCTTTCGCCGTGAGGGACTTCCTTGGGAACTTTGCAAAGGTTTTGACGGATCGGCCGTATTGGGCGAGTTCATCCCCGTAGAACGTTTTGCCCATATGCAAAACATCCGTTTCCGCCTCGACATCGACGGCAACCCCGTACAGCATGGGCACACAGCCGATATGCTCTTCGGCGTAGACCAACTGATAAGTTACGTTAGCCAGTTCTTTATGCTCAAGACGGGCGACCTCCTCTTCACCGGCACCCCCGTAGGTGTAGGCCCCCTTCAGATAGGCCAGCACGTGGAGGGCTTCCTCGAAGGAGAGCGTGTACTTGCATTCAATGTGCGATAAGAACGACCTTCTCTGATAAAAAGAGAACATGTGCAATTTTGAAAATTCACTGCCTGCATCCTTTGCAAGCACACACTAACTATCGCCTCGTTTCACGTAAGCGAACATCTTGTCAAGGCTGAAGGGGGACGACACACCCCTACTTACACATTATAGGCCTCAACTTAGCACATTGGGTTAGATCGGAAGGCATAATGTAGCTCCCTGCCATACCAGGGAAAGAGATGTCAGTACGGCGACCTTCACTCACAGACACCCCTGCACGAGCGTAGACAAGCTCTACCAACTCAGTACAATAGAGGGCATCATCGTCCTCGAGATTATAGTCATGATCGAAGGGAATACACCGTTCACTCAATAGCAAGGCATAAGCTGAAGCCATTGCCTTCAACGAGTCACTAACATCCAAGCGATATAGTCCGATGCTTGCATCTGGATATCGACCTATGAACTTGTATACGCTTTCACATTTTACGCGATCGACATCACCCTCAAAGTCTGGTTCGTGGGGAACAGCATGAACAATATAAAAGGTATTATCCTTAGCTACCACGATACCCACGTGTGAGTAGCGCCCCTCCCTGTCAGCATTCGTCACCACATGCCCCACGAAGCCCATACCCCGTCGGAAAAGCAAATCTCCATTTTCCATCACGGTCAACAAGCTATCAGTATCGGTGTCATGCGTATGACCTCTCGCACAACCAGATATTTGCCACAGCGAAAGGGGTATAAGACTGAGAAGAAAGACCCGAACTGCTATTTTACACATAAATGCATGGATTAAAAAAGGGCCTGTCCAACGAAGGTTGGAAAGCCCCTTTCTGCATGTTTCATACTGATTTACTTATCCATGGAAAGTTTCCACTTACCGTCATCAAGCTTCATACTGATATCATCGGTCTCTTCAGAACCATCGCCATAAACAATCTTAAGTGCCACAACAGCCGATTGGCCATCTTCTGCAATCGTCTCACTTACTACCTCAACGTTCTTTACACCGCCTTTTGACTCAATCATAGGGCCAGCTTTCTCCTTAAACAAAGAGGCAACCATCGCCTTGGCTTCAGCAACTTCCTCTGCATTATCACTATCGTAATACACATTGTCAGCCACACCTTCATAGTTACCATCCTGCACCATCTGATACACATTTACAGCCGCATCTGCGGGAGTAGAGCTACCGCCACAAGATACCATGAACACAAGTGCTACAAGAGCAAAAACAGACAAAACTTTCTTCATAAGCATAAATCTTTAAAAGTGAATATTGATGAGGCCTAACATAATCAGCAAGTAGCCAGACCTCTACAGCTACTGCCGATAGACTGATTTCCAGAACAAATATAGGTACATTTTACGACAATGCAAACATTTAGCCCGTTTTCTTTAAAAAATGTTTAAAACATAGAAAAAACCGCTAAAAAAAAATAGTACGAATTAAATAAAAATGTAAAACTTAGCAAGCCGATACACTGATTGTTTCCTAAAAGCACAAGACTTGAAGAACGAAACACCAACTATGCCCTTACACATCTATTCATTTTTACTATCTTTGACACACAATAAAACAGCGCACAGCACGTTTATATAACGATTGAATTATGAAAAAAGCACAACTCATCATCATAGCTATCGGAGCATGGATCCTCGCATCGACGCCAACCTGGGCACAGGAAGAGTTCGAAGTCGACTGGGTTACCTATGCACAAGATACGGTGGTACCGACATTCACACACAGCATCGACTTGGGGTATGACCATACGGGATACCAATACAACGTTGCCATTGAATATCCCGAACTGACACCTCTCACTCTCAAAGAGACTCAACGCTACCGACTCCCCACCAAAGCCGGATTACCCGAATGGCCTATTATTGAGGTATACAAAGGCATCAGTGCTAAACGCGGGCAACTGGACATCTCGTTTATTCCCATCATCTGGCGCGACGGGCAATATCAGAAAATCATAAACTTTACACTCAAAGTGGAGAGGACATCTCCTACAGCGAACACATACACGAGAGCAATATCCCAACAAGAAAAAACAGACCATTCCCCATTAAGCACAGGCCGCTGGGTAAAGATACGCGTATCGGACAACGGCATACACATGCTCACCCACGCCCGCCTCAAAGGAATGGGGTTCAGCAACCCGAACAAGGTGCGTCTATACGGATATGGCGGACACCCACTCTCGGAGGACGACACAAACAGCTGGCGCGAAGGCCTCAGCGAAGTACCCGTATGGCGCGGTAACAACCGCATCCTGTTTTACGCCTGTGGCCCCGTAAAATGGGTCATGCAGAGCGACAACACTTTCACACACACCCGTAACCCCTACTCGGAATATGGGTATTATTTCTTAACCGATAAGGAGGAAGAAGGCGAACCTCGTTCTGCAATGTCGCCTATTGCCCCATCTAAAGAAGCAACAGGCACCTCCATTACCACCACTCCCACCTACTCGTTACATGAGGTGGACGACTATGCCTGGTTTCACAGCGGAAGACAATTGGTAGAAAGCCACGATTTCGCAGGCAGCAACGTTAAACGGTACCAACTGTCGACCATAAACCTATATAGCCCGGAAAAAGCGACACTTGATGTATGCTTTACCCACAACGGTAATTCTGCAACATCGCTCTCCGTTACCTTAAACGACACTCCATTGGGCACCCTCACACTCTCCCCCATAGGAAGGTACACCGAAGCTGCCTCGGCTACACGTAGCTACACTACCGACCTTACCCCCACCAACACATCCCTCGTCAACGTAACCCTCACTCATAACCGCGAGTCCGGAATATCGGGCAGACTAGACTTCCTACGGCTCAACTATACAAGCTGTAACAGTTTGGGAATACCCATCTATGCCACATCGTCCGGCACACATACCTACGAAGTCATCAACGCTAATGAACACGCAGTTGTATGGGATATTACAGATTCGGCAACCCCCGTATGCCTCCCCTCCACGATAAATGGCAAGACACTCATCTTTACCGCTGACGATAGACGCGGAAACACCTACATGGCTTTTGACACCCAAGCAAACTACCCTACTCCCGAGGAGGTGGGAGAGATAGCCAATCAAGACCTACATGCCACAGAAGCCACAGACTACATCATCATCGTACCTGCCAACGGCAAGCTCACAGCACAGGCAGAACGTTTGGCCGAGGCACACCGTGCACGAAACAATCTAAGCGTAAAAGTTGTACGCGCTGACGAAATATACAACGAGTTCTCTTCGGGCACACCCGACGCTACGGCTTATCGCCGCTACCTAAAGACACTCTACGACCGAGCTACCACCAAAGAAGAGGCGCCCAAGTATCTTTTGCTCTTCGGTGATGGAGCTTGGGATAACCGCATGCTAACCTCGGCATGGAAAACCTACACACCCGACGATTATCTGCTATGTTTCGAATCTGTCAACTCATTCAGCGCCACCTCTTCATTCGTCATGGAAGACTACTTTGGGTTACTCGACGATGGGGAAGGATCCAACTTACTACGCGACAAGGTAGATGTCGGTGTAGGACGTTTTCCCGTCACCACTGTAGAAGATGCCCGAAACATGGTAGACAAGGTCATAAGCTACATGAATAACGAGCAGGCAAGTGCATGGAAAAACACTATCCTCATGGTGGGGGACGATGGGGACAACAATCAGCACATGAGCGATGCTGAACAGGTTGCCAACATGATACAAAAAGAACACCCAGATTATATGGTAAAGCGTATCTATTGGGATAATTTCCCCATGGAGGTCACGGCAACCGGAAACGGGTACCCCACGGTACGAAAACGCTTGCTAGAACTCTTTAATGAAGGTGCCCTGATGGTTAACTATAGCGGACATGGCAGTCCAGACGTACTTTCACACGAACTGGTCATAAGCAAGACCGACATGGAACAACTAAATTCGCCACGGCTCCCCATTTGGGTAACAGCCTCATGTGACATCACCCCCTTTGACAACACTGCTCCTTCGTTTGGAGAAAAAGCTTTTCTAAACCCCAAAGGTGGAGCCATAGCCCTCTTCACCACCACACGCACCGTATATTCAGAGCAGAACAGACGTATCAACCTCTTTTTCTCGAAATACCTGCTCGGCAAGGATCAAAATGGGAATCGCATGCGCATAGGAGATGCAGTACGACAAGCCAAATGCAGCCTCGTCACAACATCAAACAGCTATATGACCGACAACTCCGAAAACAAATTGCACTATGTACTCATTGGAGACCCTGCACTCACCATCGGAAGTTCTGGACATCAAATAACTATTGACAAACTCAATGGGAAGCCTGCAGAGACATCAAAAGATATACTGCTCAAGGCTGGGTCCGTAGCCACCATTGAGGGGCATATAGAGGATTGGCAGAAAAAACTTGATGGAAGCTACTCCGGTTTGCTATACGTTACAGTATTTGACAATTTGGAGACTATTGTATGCCGCAACAACCTTGGCACAGCTAAAGAACCGTGGACCTACCAAGAACGCACCAAAACCCTCTATGTAGGCAGTGACTCAGTACGGCAAGGAAAGTTCACTTTGTCCTTCCGAATCCCCATGGACATCAACTACTCATCATTGAGCGGACTGATTAATATGTATGCCATTGACAACACCCGTACACGTGAGGCACAAGGTTCGTTTGATAGCTTTCTATTGGGAGATACCGACGAAACTCTGAGCAACGACAGTGCAGGCCCCAAAATGAAGGTATACTTGAATTCTCCCGATTTCACCACCAGGGACAAGGTCAATGAGACCCCCAGACTGATTGTGATGCTAGAAGACAGCGACGGCATCAACGCCATAGGCAACAGCATCGGACACGATATCATCGCCACCATAGACGGACAAGCATCCATGACCTACAACCTCAACAGTTACTATCAATCGGCTTTTGGAGACTACACACGTGGCACCATATCATATATTTTCCCTGAATTACCTGAAGGCAAACACACGCTACACCTACGAGCATGGGATATGATGAACAACGCCACTAACCAACATTTAGAGTTTGAGGTCGTCAAAGGACTCAGTCCACGCATCATTGACATCAGATGCACACACACACCTGCCCGAGAACACACGACCTTTATACTCACCCATGATCGCCCAGAAAACGAAGTTCAAGTATGCGTAGAGATATTCGAACTTTCAGGTCGCCGAGTATGGATGCACCAAGAACAGGTTGTCACTCCCGACAACCAATATTCCATAGACTGGAACTTATGCAATAATAGCGGACAACCACTCAACACCGGTGTATACCTATACCGAACCACGATAGCCTCGACCAGTGGAGAATCAGTCAGCCAAACACACAAATTGGTAATTTTACGCTGACCAAAGCAATAAAGTGGAGAGTTTTATGTTTAGTTTAGTGACACAGACTTTTTTAGATAAGAAATGATGAAGAAGATTATTCTACTTGCGACCATACTTATAAGCACAACAGCTCTATTTGCGCAAAAGACATCAACTTCAGACGAAGTGCAGATGTTCAATCCCGTAATGACTGGAGTTACCTCGTTAACTATCGCCCCAGACTCACGCGCTGGAGCCATGGGTGACGCAGGCGCTGCCACTGACCCTGATGTAAACTCTCAGTACTGGAACCCTGCCAAATACCCCTTTGCCATCAGTCCTGCAGGTTTCTCACTCGCTTACACCCCATGGCTACGACAATTAGTAAGCGACATCGACCTAGCCAACCTCGTGGGATACTACCGCATAGGTGACTATCAAGCCATCAGCGGCTCACTTACTTACTTTTCTTTAGGTGAAGTTTGGGTAGATAACTACGCCATTCATCCTTATGAAATGGCAATTGACTTTGCCTATTCACGAATGTTGTCAGAGACCTTCTCGGCTGCAGTCGGCCTGCGCTACATCATTTCAGACCTCAGTTTTAAATTCGAGGATGACGTAGAGGTGGGACAAGCCTTCGCCGCAGACATTTCGATGTTTTATACCAACTATATCATGTTGGGACGCCGAGAGTGCATGATAAATCTCGGACTTAACGCCTCTAATATTGGTAGTAAAATATCATTCGATGGTGGAAACACCAACCAATTTATCCCTACAAACCTACGTCTTGGAACATCAATACTAATCCCTGTAGACGAGTATAACACTTTCGCTATCAATGCGGATATAAACAAGCTGATGGTACCTACTAAACCCACATACCGCCAATTCTTAGACTCAGAATATGCCAAGGAGCAAGGATTGGACCCCACCGACAAAGAGTACTCATATGCCTCAGAATACGAATCATACCTTTCTGACATTGGTTACAACGACATGTCGCCCATAACGGGCATTTTCAAGTCTTTCTCCGATGCCCCAGGAGGATTCAAGGAAGAGTTGCAGGAAATCTATTGGGGTGTAGGTGTAGAGTATGCCTATAATAATCAATTCTTCCTCCGAGGAGGCTATCACTACGAAAACGAATACAAAGGTAATCGTAAGTACTTCACTCTCGGCACAGGTTTCAAGATGAGTGTATTCTCACTTGATGCAGCCTATCTCATATCGACAGCACAAAGCAACCCTCTTGACCAAACCTTGCGTTTTACGCTGTCGTTTGACATGGATGGTATCAAGGAAATATTAGGAAGATAAATCAAATTCTTTAAATTTGCAAGTTTTCAGCTCAAAACCTGACTGATACCCAAAACTTATATATTCACAAACTCATAGACTCAAATGAAATTACGTGTCGGATTTGGATTTGATGTTCACAAATTTGCAGAGAACCGCGAATTGTGGCTAGGAGGTATACGCCTTGAGCACGACAAAGGTCTTTTAGGGCACTCTGATGCCGACGTACTCATCCACGCAATCTGTGATGCGCTGTTAGGTGCAGCACATATGCGCGACATAGGTTATCACTTTCCCGACAATGCAGGCGAATACAAAAACATCGACAGCAAAATACTACTCCGTCAAACCGTAAAGCTTATCGCCACCAAAGGATATCGTATAGGCAATATCGACGCTACAATCTGCGCCGAGCGCCCCAAGTTGAAAGTCCATATTCCACTCATGCAACGAACACTGGCCAATGTGATGAACATCGACGAAGAAGACGTCACCGTCAAGGCTACCACCACCGAGCAACTCGGGTTCACAGGACGCGAAGAAGGCATCTCTGCCTATGCCACAGTGCTGTTAGAAAAGGAGTAAAAGAAAGATTGTCAATGACATCGTCAAGAGCTATACCAACAAATGATAGAAGAGGATTTAGTCACCTATTGCTATCCTCCCTCCTTCTATTATCTTTCACCTCTTGTACCTCACTCCGTTATACGGGGGTAAATCGCATACGAAATTATAACATATCCTCCCCCGAAGTCCCCAAAGCTTTCAATGGGTATCGTATTGCGTTCGCCTCAGATTTTCATTTAAAAAGCAAGTTCAAAGAACGCCAACTACACGGCACAGTAAAAGCACTGCAGACTCTTGCGCCCGACGTATTGCTACTGGGCGGGGACTATCAGGAGGGATGCGAGTATGTAGAACCACTTTTCGAAGCTTTAACACAGGCCACCCCACCCGATGGTATCTACGCTGTTTTAGGGAACAATGACTATGAGCGTTGTACCGAACTTATACGCACAGCAATGCAGAAACACAATATAGTACTGCTTGAAGAAGAGACAGACACCATTTACCAAAACGACGAATATATCTTAATCTGGGGGGCTAATCCTTATGCTGGAAAGTATCCATCATCTAAACATAACCCGCATTTTTCAAAACCCACCAGTCAAGAGGACTTCGTATTGCTGCTCATCCATACTCCCGACTATGTAGACGATGCAGACTGCAACATCGCAGACCTAGCTCTTGCTGGGCATACCCATGGAGGGCAAGTCACTCTTTTCGGGCTCTACGCTCCCATCACCGCTTCCAAATATGGCATGCGCTATCGCTCGGGACTCAAACATAGTCGCCAAGGCATACCCATCATTATATCCAATGGTCTAGGTACATCACGCCATCCAATCCGTCTGTTTGCGCCAACAGATATTGTCGTTGTCACCCTACACTCTCAATAAAAGCACTTTCCCTTTTGCCATTAACCAACATTGCACTAACTTCGCGTTTGGAAACAAAAATGCAGCCCAAATGATAGACAAGCCTACCAGAGAGTTTATCCTTGCCCATCGGCACGATGATGTGCGCAGCCTCGCTTTACGAGCAACACGCTACCCCGATGTGGATTTACGGCAAGCCGTGACACAAATCGAGGGGTGGCAATTGGCGAGACGCAAGTTGCCTACATGGGCCTCAACGGAGGGGATGATTTATCCTGTGCGTCTGTCAATGGAGCAGTGTTCGTCAGAACAGACGGCACGCTATAAGGCTTCATTGGCCTGTGGCGAAAGATTGGCCGACCTCACTGGAGGTTTCGGCATCGACTGCAGCTACATGGCTGAGCGATTCACACAAACGACCTATATAGAGCGCGACGAACGCCTATGCCAAATAGCCTGCCACAACTTCGCCCTTCTTGGCAAGAGCATCAGCGTACATCATGGGGAGTGCGAGCAGTTATTGGAAAAACTACCTCAACAGGACTGGATTTTCATCGACCCAGCGCGCCGCAGCAGTACCGGCAAGAAGGTAGCCGCATTGAGCGACTGCGAGCCCGATGTTTGCAAGCTGGAAGCCGTACTGCTCAGCAAGAGCCATCACATAATGATCAAGTGCTCCCCAATGCTCGACATCTCACAAGCTCTACGCCAGCTCACCTCCGTCAGAGAGGTACATGTGGTATCGGTCGGCAATGAATGCAAAGAGCTATTGTTCATATTGTCGCGGCAAGAGCCCAAGGAAGCAGCACCTATACGCGTTTGCTCCGTCAACCTGCGCGACACATATACACAAATATTCTCCCACACCTTCGAGGAGGAGTCATCGGCCACAAGTCGTTATACGGAAACGCTATGCCAATACCTATACGAGCCGAATAGCTCGCTGATGAAGGCAGGATGTTATAACACCCTATCTGCACGTTTCGAGCTGGGGAAGCTGCATCCGAACACGCATCTCTATACCTCCGACACATTTCATCCCGACTTTCCAGGGCGCATCTTCAAGGTAAGAGATACTGTAGGGTTCAATAAAAGTGAACTACGCGCTCTCACCAGCAGTATCAGGAATGCCAACCTTGCCGTGCGTAATTTTCCCGAGCAGGCAGAGGCGCTCCGCCAGCGGCTGAAGCTGGCTGACGGTGGTGACAACTACCTGTTTGCTACTACCCTTGCCGATAATCGGAAAGTTATTGTCGTGGGAGAAAAAATCCAATAATCAAAAAACAAACGCCCCGCCCATGCTCACCGTCTCCATACACCCCTACTCTTCCATGCCTGACGAGGTCGTAGCGTTCAGCACCACTCGTCACGGAGGATGCAGCGAAGGCAGCTATGCCTCGTTCAACTGTACTCCATACGTGGGAGACGATACCGCTGTTGTACAAGCCAATCAGGCCATGCTATGCGAGCGACTCGGCATCACGGCCGACCGCCTCGTCATCCCTTATCAAACCCATAGCTGCAACCTGCTCACCATTGACGACACCTTCATGCACCTGTCTGGTGATGCACGACATGCCATGCTACAGGAAAAGGATGCAATGATGACCTCCTTGGACAATACGTGCCTATGCATATCTACAGCTGACTGCATCCCTATACTACTGTACGACCCTATACACAAGGCAATCGCTGCCATACATGCCGGATGGCGTGGTACAGTGAACGGTATCGTGACGAGTACCATCCAAACCATGCATCAAACCTACGGCACGCAGGGGGCCGACGTGCATGCCGTCATAGGACCTGGCATATCGCTCGCTGCATTTGAAGTGGGGATTGAGGTGTATGAGGCATTCGAGAAAGCCGGATACGACATGGGAATCATCGCCCGTTGGCATCCTGAAAAAGAGAAATTCCATATCGATCTGCCCAAGGCCAACCAGCTTGCCTTGAGAAGTAATGGTGTACCCGACGAACAGATTCACGATTGCGGCATCTGCACCTATACCCAGCATCGCGATTTCTTCTCCGCCCGCCGCTTAAGCATCAAGTCGGGCAGGATACTCAGTGGAATAATGTTAAGGTAAGCACACCCTATATATATTTATGTATACCATCCGAATTTCAGAAGAGATAAAGGCACTATGGCCGCAATATCGTGGAGCTGCCGTATATGCTGCAGTAGAGAACACTCCTTACAGCGAAGGTCTATGGACTGAGATTGGCGAGTTCACCACACACTTGAACGCTACGGAAACGACCGACAGCATCAAGCATCACCCTGTCATCATGGCCACACGCGAAGCATACAGGGCCTGCGGCAAGGACCCCAGCCGCTATCGTCCCTCGGCCGAAGCGCTACGTCGCCGACTGCTACGCGGGCTCGACCTCTACCGTATCGACACCTTGGTCGACCTCATCAACCTAGTGTCACTACGCACGGGCTACTCTATCGGTGGCTTCGATGCCGACAAGATTGTCGGCACCGACCTTTGTTTAGGGATTGGGCAGGAAGAGGAACCTTTTGAGGGTATTGGACGCGGGACACTCAACATAGCACACATGCCTGTCATACGCGATGCGGCAGGAGGCATAGGCACCCCTACCAGCGACCATGAGCGCACCAAAATGGACCTTGGCACACGCCATATACTCGCCATCATCAATGGCTACAGCGGAAACGAAGGCCTACAAGAGGCCGCCCAAATGACCGCCGAGCTGTTGCAGAAGTACGCCTCGGCCAGCCAATGCACCGTATGGATGTTCTGAAGCCAACGAAATAATTTGTGATAACAATATGCTAATGCACATTCACTACACAAACGTTCATAAAACACACTTGCTGATTAGCTTTACCCTCTATCCATCCTTACAACCACTCAATTAAAAAACACTTTTTTATTTGGCTGATTCATAGATTTGTAGTAATTTTGCAAGCCGATTATTATCAACCTTTGAAATAAAAGGTTAAGAATGAGTGTGTTAAACCTCCAAGTGAGGCTTTTTCGTGGATTAGCCTACATGAAAAAGCGGAGCGTAAGGGGGCTTTCCTGAGAGAAAATCGGGTTGCACAGAGAAGAAAAAAGTTTTTTAGTAGTAATAATTTTAAAAGAAATTGAAAGTGGACACTTTAAGTTACAAGACCATTTCCGTGAACAAGGCTACAGCAACCAAAGAATGGGTTGTTGTTGACGCTACTGATCAGGTACTGGGCCGTCTGGGTACAAAGGTGGCTAAGTTGCTGAGAGGTAAGTACAAACCCAATTTCACTCCTCACGTAGACTGTGGTGACAACGTAATCATCATCAACGCTGACAAGGTGAAGTTGACAGGCAACAAGTGGAACGACCGCGTTTATCTGCACTATACCGGCTATCCCGGTGGTCAGCGCGAGACTACACCTGCACAGTTGTTGGCACGTCCCAATGGTGCTGAGAGATTGGTAAAGAAAGTTGTTAAGGGTATGCTTCCCAAGAACAAGCTGAGCCGTCAGCTGCTCGACAACCTCTATGTATATGCAGGTAGTGAGCACAAGCACGAAGCACAAAGCCCCAAGGCAATTGATATTAACGTACTTAAATAATAGAGCAGAAGCATGGAAGTAATTAATGCATTAGGTAGACGTAAAAGCGCCGTAGCTCGTGTGTATGTAAAGGAAGGTACCGGCAAGATCACAATCAACAAGCGTGACCTTACTCAGTATTTCCCCTCAAGCATCCTTCAGTATGTGGTTAAGCAGCCCTTGTTGAAGCTTGATGTAGTGGAGAAGTATGACATCAACGTAAACCTTTATGGTGGTGGTTTCACCGGTCAGTCACAGGCTCTCCGCCTCGCTATCGCTCGCGCATTGGTGAAGATCAATCCCGAGGATAAGAAGGTACTCCGCGCCGAAGGCTTCATGACACGTGATCCCCGTGAGGTTGAGCGTAAGAAGCCGGGACAGCCGAAAGCACGTCGCAGATTCCAGTTCAGTAAACGTTAATATAATCGGTCAGGTATGCAGCTTCGTGATGAAGTATGTCGTGCCGCGTAAAATAGCGTTTAGTATCTAAATCGTCAAGACCACAGGATGTGTTACTTGATGATTGGTAAGAATCAAGAGTTACAAAAAAGAAAGTAAACGAACAAACAAAACATTAAACAAAATGTCTAGAACAAATTTTGAAACATTACTGGAGGCTGGTTGTCATTTCGGTCACTTGAAGCGCAAATGGAACCCCGCAATGGCTCCCTATATCTTCATGGAGCGCAATGGTATTCACATCATTGACCTTCATAAGACAGCCGCTATGGCTGATACTGCCGCTGAGGCACTCAAGCAAATCGCTAAATCAGGAAAGAAGATCCTGTTTGTTGCTACTAAAAAACAAGCTAAGCAAGTACTCGCCGAGAAGGCTACTGCTGTAGGCATGCCCTACGTAATCGAGCGTTGGCCCGGTGGTATGCTCACCAACTTCCCCACCATCCGCAAGGCTGTGAAGAAGATGGCTACTATCGACAAGCTCACCGCTGACGGTACATTCTCAAACCTCTCAAAGCGTGAGATTCTCCAGATTTCACGTCAGCGTGCCAAGTTGGAGAAGAACCTCGGTTCTATCGCCGACTTGACTCGTCTTCCCTCTGCACTCTTCGTAGTAGACGTATGCAAGGAGAATATCGCTGTACGTGAGGCTAACCGTCTCGGTATCCCCGTATTCGCTATCGTAGATACTAACTCAGATCCTTCAAACATCGACTTCGTAATCCCCGCTAACGATGACGCTACAAAGTCTATCGAGGTAATCCTCGATGCTTGCTGCGCTGCTATCGCTGAGGGCATTGAAGAGCGCAAGGCTGAGAAGGTAGATATGGAAGCTGCTGGCGAAGGTGAGGAAGAGGCTCCTAAGGCTCGTCCCGCTCGCAAGCGCACCGCTAAGGCTCGTGTAGAGAAGACCGAGGCTCCTGCCGAGGAGGCTGCTGCACCTGCTGAGGAAGCGTAAATAAATTTAGGAGTTAAAGTACTCTGAGTTCTTGGAGTCCTCCGAGGACTCAGAGTTTTCCAGTTAAATAACCACTAAACTAAATCAAAAGATTATTATGGCTGTAAGTATGGCTGATATTACCAAGCTCCGCAAATTGTCAGGTGCTGGTATGATGGACTGCAAGAAGGCTCTCGAGGAGGCTGAAGGCGATTTTGACAAGGCAATGGAGATTATCCGCAAGAAGGGTCAGGCTGTTGCTGCAAAGCGTTCAGACCGTGAGGCTTCAGAGGGTTGTGTTTTGGCAAAGGCTGAGGGTGGCTTCGCTGCTGTTATCGCCTTGAAGTGCGAGACCGACTTCGTTGCAAACAATGCTGATTTCGTGAAGTTGACTCAGGATATTCTCGACCTGGCTATTGCTAACAAGTGCCAGACTCTCGACGAGGTAAAGGCTCTTCCTATGGGCAACGGTACTGTACAGGATGCTGTTACTGACCGTTCAGGTATCACCGGTGAGAAGATGGAGCTTGATGGCTACATGACTATCGAGGCTGAGTACGTAGCTGTTTATAACCACCAAGGTAAGAACCAGCTCTGCACACTCGTAGGCTTGAACAAGGTTAACGAGGCTGCTGGTAAGCGTTTGGCTATGCAGGTTGCTGCTATGAGCCCCATCGCTATCGATGAGGACGGCGTTTCTGAGGAAATCAAGAACCAGGAGATTGCAGTAGCTGTGGAGAAGACAAAGGCTGAGATGGTGAAGAAGGCTGTTGAGGCTGCTCTGAGCAAGGCTGGTATCAACCCCGCTCACGTAGACTCTGAGGACCACATGGAGAGCAACATGACCAAGGGATGGATCACCGCTGAGGATGTAGCCAAGGCTAAGGAGATCATCGCTACTGTAACTGCAGAGAAGTCTGCTAACCTCCCCGAGCCTATGATTCAGAACATCGCTAAGGGTCGTCTTGGCAAGTTCTTGAAGGAGGTTTGCTTGCTCAACCAGGAGGACATCATGGAGGCTAAGAAGACCGTACGCGACGTATTGAAGGAAACCGATGCTGAGCTCAAGGTTGTTGCCTTCAAGCGCTTCACACTCCGCGCTGAGTAATCCGATAAGGATTATCGTTTAACATCAATCATAGAGAAGGTCCTGCGGGACCTTCTCTTTTTTACAAAAAACACTATAGAATATACTACAGCAAGTTTTCTTGGGGCCAATTAACCAGATACACCTGCTCTGATGAACGAGTAAAGGCCGTATATAGCCATCGATAATAATTAACAGAAGAGCCTTCAGGTAGCAAGTACCCTTGGTCTATGTAAACACAACTCCATTGTCCACCTTGCGCTTTATGGCAAGTAACAGCATAAGCATACTTAATCTGAAGTGCATTAAAATGCGGATCATCACGCAATTGCTTATATCGTTCTCTTTTTTGCGATATGTGAGCATAATCAGCCATAACTTCTTCAAATAACCTATTGCTTTCCTCTCGAGTCAGTGATGGAGATTCCGAATGCAAAGTATCAAGTAATACAGTTGTTTGGATTTCATAATCGTCATAATCAGGGAAACTGAGCAATACATCAGCAAAACGAAATCCATAAAGTTCACGTATGCGTCGCACACGACGCACTACGGCAACATCACCATTAGCGATAAAGGAGAGCGGCTGAGTTTGACGTTCCTCGCGTACCAAACGTTCTACCCAATAATAATTATTCTTTACTATCATCAGGCGGTCACCAGTCACGAGTTCATCCTCTCTATAGAGTATCGAGTTACGAATACCAAGATTATAAATATTGGTACGCTTATTAGAGCGGCACACTATCATACAGTCGTCATCCCCCCAACGAGAATACGAGGAACTTATTGATTCTATAAGTTCGTCTCCAGTAACACGTAAGACATCGGGGAACCTTAAATCAAGCATAAGGAAAGGAGCCTCCCCACTTTTTCCTTTCAGCATTGAGAGCTGATTCCTAATGGCTGTTGCATTGTATAAAATACCAGACTGCGAAAGTTGGCGCATAACTTGCGTCAAGGTCATATGAGAAACGTCAAGACCATATGAAGACAAAAGAGACACCGATAATGCCGGACTCTCCAACTCACCGACAGGCGGTAACTGTGCCGTATCACCTACTAACATCAATCGACATCCCTCACCCGAATAGACATATTGTATTAAATCATCAAGCAGTCGACCCGTACCAAAAGTAGCTGAAGCCAAACCGTCATTAGCTATCATAGAAGCTTCATCAACAATAAAAAGAGTATGTCTTGAAAGATTCACATTTAATGAGAAAGAAGTATCGTCAGCAATAGACTTCTGACGATAAATACGTTTATGAATCGTATAGGCTGGAGCAGCTGCATATGAGGAAAAAACCTTAGCAGCCCGTCCTGTCGGAGCCATTAGAACCACAGATTGATGGAGAGAATTCAGCGTTTTGACTAAGGCTCCTAACAGCGACGTTTTCCCAGTACCTGCATATCCACAAAGTAAAAAAGCTTTCATGCCCCTACGTGACATCAAGAATTCACTCACCTTGTTGATAGCCTCCGATTGTTCATCAGTGGGTACAAATTCAAAGTTTTCGCAAATTTTTGTACTTAGAAAACTATTTATCATCTACTTTAGAAGAAAAAAATCGATTATTTATAGTATTTTCAAACTATTTGTTTTACTTTTGCACCACGAAAGTAATCAAATAAATCATATAAACATGAAAAAAGTAATTAATTTTCTATTATTGCTATGTGTTTGTGGTGTTGGATACATTAGCGTAATGAGTATTGTAGACGACATCAATTTCAATGATGAGATGGAAGCAAGAAACAAGGTTGTTATTGCACGTCTAATTGACATCAAGAAAGCACAAGAAGCATTCCGTGACCAGAATAAGGGTCAGTATACAGATAATTTTGACGAACTTATCAACTTCATCAAAACTGGCAAGTTAGCTACAGTAAAGAAAGTTGGAACCTTGACAGACAAGCAGCTTGAAGATGGTCTTACGGAAGCCAAAGTAATCAAAATGATTGATGAAGCTAAGAAAGCTAAACCCGCTGCTGCTGTAAAGAAATGGAAAGAGTTGGACAGCAAAGGTATTGTTAGATTCAATGAAAAGGGCGGCGACGTAGAATTCCTATTCAGCCGTGATACTATGTGGGTAGCTATTCTCGATACACTCTACCCCGAAGGTTTCAATGCAGACTCTATCCGTTTCGTGCCTTTTGGCAACGGCAAGGAGTTTGAGATGCGTACAGGTTGCGACTCTAGCAGCAAGTCGGGCAACAAGCTTTACCTCTTCGAGGCCAAGACCCCCTATGACGTTTATCTCAACGGTTTGAACAAAGACGCTGTATTCAACCTCACCAAGGAAAAAGAAAAACTTGGTCGTTATGCTGGTCTGAAAGTTGGTGACGCTGAGGTAGGTAACCAAAACGCAGGTAACTGGGAATAATCTAAACAGAAAAGACGAGTGATTAATTTGAGTAACTCGAACGAACACACATTATCCATCCGCGTACACGCGGATGGATTTTGTTTTGCCGTACACAATCCCAAGAACGATTCTGAATATCTGTTCAGGCCATACCCCATTGATACCACCAAGCCCATAACAGCCAATCTAAAGAATGCCATTGAAGAACTCGAGTTGCTTAATCAAAGCTATCAACACACCTACCTGCAAATAGCCGATGGCAGATATGCTATTACCCCAAAGGAATTCTATTCAGAACAATCTGCACGAGGACTATTCGCTCCCAACTTTACACATATTGCTGACAGAGAGCTCATTCTACACAATGAAGTAGGAGATGACAATCCAGCCATTATCCTATTCGGCATAGACAGAAGCCTTCACAAGCTCGTTCATGCCCACTTCACAGATGTACACATCTACCATTCCATCACCTCACTCGCACGTTTCAGTATAGGCAAGAGTACAGAGAGCCACCTCCCCTACTGCATGGTAGTCATAGACAGCAAAGAAGTAACTTTTGTGTGTGTTTCTAATGAAGAGCCCATGTTAGTCAACACATTCCCCTACAGTGATTTATCTGACATCCTTTTCTATATACTCAATTGTTGGCAAACGTTAGGTCTCTCGCAAGAGAATGTTCCTTTATGGGTAGCAGGGAGGAATCGCCAATCCACAGCATTCATCAAAGAAGCTAAAACGTTTATCCACACAGTTGCACAGGTTTCTCCATCAAACGAGTTTCATGCTAGCGAACTTTCACGCATTCCCAATATACCTTTTGACCTTCAAGCCCTCATTGCATGCGAGTAATTAGTGGTAAATACAAACGACGTGCTTTTGAAATCCCACGCAATTTTAAAGCACGCCCTACGACAGATTTTGCAAAAGAAAATCTTTTCAACGTCCTCACCAACTCTATAGATTTTGAAGAATGCGCCAATGTGCTTGATCTTTTTGCCGGCACAGGTAGCATCAGTCTAGAATTCGTATCACGCGGATGCGGTCGCATAGTATCTGTCGAACGTGAGCCACTGCACTACTCCTTCATTTGCAAGATAAAGGAGCAACTTAATGAATCCAACTGGACACCTCTACGCACTGACGTTTTTCGATATTTAGAAAAATGCCATGATAAGTTTGATTTGATTTTTGCAGATCCGCCTTATGCGCTCGCTCGCCTGCCAGAGCTTCCCGATCTCATCTTTAACAAAGAGCTACTTGCACCTAACGGATTATTCATCCTTGAACATGGTAAAGAGCACCATTTCTCCACCCAGCCTCACTTCATTCAAGAACGCACGTACGGAAGCGTACACTTTAGCTTCTTTGCAAAAAAATAGACTAACCAACAAGACTTACATCAAAGGCGACAACAAACGCACAAGAGACTCCCAAAATCGATTCCACAGAGGCCGCTCCTTCCATTCTGACAGCACGATACGAGTGGATTTTTCCAAGTCTTCCATATAGATGTGTTTCATCCTTCTCGCTACCTTGGGGTCATAAATAAAAGCATTAATTTCAAAGTTGTGTTCAAAACTACGGAAATCAATGTTTGTGGAGCCTATCGTAACAAAGTTATCATCCGCCAATATCATCTTGGCATGAAGATATCCCGCCTCATATTGATATATCTTAACTCCTGCCGTCATCACTTCTTTATAATAAGAGTGGGAGGCCAGATCGGCCAATAGACTATCGCCATGGCGAGGTACCATTATCCGAACATCTACACCAGCCAAAGCAGCATTACGCAATGCCATCAAAATAGGTTCAGTTGGCAAAAAATAGGGTGTCTGTATATACAGATATTGACGACTTTGACAGATAACTTGCAGCAATCCTTGCATAATAGTCTTCCATTCACCCATAGGGTACGAGGTTACAATCTGCAAGGCCGTTTCACCCATTGGTGGCATTTTGGGAAAATACACGGGATTGTCCACTAATTCCCGTGTCGCATAGTACCAATCCACAAAAAAAGACATCTGCAAAGCATTAACAGCCATTCCATCAATACGTATATGAGTATCTCTCCATCTGCCCCACGACACACCACGATAATAGCGTTCTGCAACATTCATCCCACCCATATATCCAATTTTTCCGTCCACTATAACCACTTTTCGGTGATTACGATAGTTAACGCGCTGAGCAAGTGCTGCAAACTTCACTTCACCAAACGGATATACTTCCACTCCCGCTTCACGCATTTCGCGAAAAAAGCGATTCTTTGCCATCCATGAGCCCACATCATCGTATAACAAACGCACTTTCACCCCTTCCCGCACCTTATCGATAAGGACATCACGCAACAAACGCCCTACCGCATCATCCATGAAGATATAGAATTGTACGTGTACATGGTGTTTAGCCGAAGCGATAGAACATAACATACTTGACAGCATCATAGGAAAGTCCGTATACACCTCCACGCGATTTCCTCCAAGAAGATATGACAAGCCAGCCTTCCTCATCATATTCACCAGTTTTCCATAAGGAGCAGGAGGAGTACTTACCGCATAATCGGAGAAATTAATCAAAGGACGTTGTGATAGTTGAGACAAACTGCGTTTACTGATAATTCGAGTACGACGCATATCCATTCCGAAAAACAGGTACAATACGAATCCTATCACAGGTATGAAGAACAGCACCATTACCCAAGCCAAAGTCTTTACTGGGTTCCGATTCTCCGTAATGACCACAAAGATAGTTCCCACCCATACAATGACAAACAAGAATTCCAGGGCAAGGATTAAAGTGTCTGATGTAATAGCCAAAGGAAGCATGTTACTTTTGTTTAGCGTTTCTTTGTTTCCAAGTTAACAATTCTACATTTACTCCCCAAGCGATAATAGAAATATATCCAATCTCCTTCATATCAAATATTTGTCCATTATTATAATATCGATACGGAACTAAAATCTGTCCCTATTAGCACATATTTTTTGTATATATAAATCGGCAGCCACTCAGCAATTATTCCTCTTGATACCCTCTCTCTTAAGCCATGCAGCAGGAGTGCACCCCTCATGCTCTTTGAAGACATTAAAGAAAGAAGACTTCTTAAATCCGCACATCTCGGCCAGTGCGGTAATGGTGTAGTTGGCATATTGCTCGTCGCGCACTACACGCTTGAACTCCTCAATCCTATACCCGTTAATGAGCGAGAAGAACGATATCTCCAGATACATACTGCACATCTCCGACACATTTGTTGTCGATGTCCCAACAGCCGTCGCCACATCGGCCACCTTGAGCGAGGGATTGCAGTAAGCCTTCGTCTCGGTGAGATATGTGCGTATCCGCAGTTCTAATGCGCGGTGCAGTTCACTGCTGCGTTGCGTACGCTCCAGCAGTGCTTGTCGGCGTTCCTCTTCTTGTGCTGCGATGCGTCGGTGTTCCTCCTGCTTATGAGCCACCACGGCCTGCTCAGCAGCTATGCGCAGTTCCAACTGGTGCTTCTGCCTCAGCAGTTTGGTCAGCTGTTCCTTGCGGTGTCTGTACTTGTACGATATCACCCCGATGCAGATGAGGGCCACTACGAGCGACATCTCCAACCAAAAACTGCCCGATGGCACTACCGCCACCATATATTCGGTTGCCGTCTCCTCATGTCCAAGCAGGCGTATGCGCAGTAGATGTCGTCCTGGGCGTAGTGCCCCAATGGTCAGCATCGTCTTCCCCTTGGTGCTACGATACTCTCCATGGCCAATCTTCCATTCATAAATACGTCCGCGCTGCTCGGCATAGTCGAGCATCATAGGTTCTATGGCGAGTTCCTCAACACCGAAGTTCCATCTTACGTCTATCGTACCTTTGCCACGCGCCAGAACTATCGGTGTGGCTTCATCCAGTTCGTGGCCGTTCACCCTCACCTGGCGTATGGCCACACGCCCCACCTTGGGTTGGTACAGTCGATCCTGGCTGTCGGCGGTAAGTCGCGCCATGCCTCTCTCCAGTGCTATCCACAGTGTACCTTCGGAGTCGTAGACATGCTGCCTTCCCGTTACCTTGAGGTGGTGCAGTCCGTCGCTCTTGTCATATCGTGCCACGGGCATAAAGTTGGCATCGCACAGCAGCAATCCCATGTTAGTGCCTACCCAGTAGCCCTCTCCGTAGGGAATTACCGTTGTCACTATTGTCCCTGCCGTCTCGGCTATGTCGTAGCATCGGTAGCTGCTGAGGTCCACCTTGCACTTATATATATTCCTTTCGGTATAGGCTATCACGTCGCCATCGGGTGCTGCGGTAAAGTGCAGCGACAGCGACTTGTCGAAGAAGTCTGCCGGAAACCCCTCGGTTTGTATCTGCCCCGTATGCTCGTTGAGCATGCACAATTGCGATGTGGTGCCCACCCATGTCTTGCCAGCTCCGTCTGAGAAGATGTCTACGGGGTACGACTCGGGCAACCTCGAATTGAAGGGTGTGAGCACCTGCCTCACCTGTAGCTCGCCATCTATCACCGCTAGTCCCAGATCGCTGCTTGCCAATAATTCTTTGCCGCCCTTCATGAAGCAGAAGTTGTTGAATATGCCGCGGCTCACCACCTCATCCTCGGAGAGTGGTGCCAGTATCCCCACCTGCGGGTCGTATATCATGATGCCCTTGGCGGCTATAAGGTATCGACCGCCGAAGTACACGATGTCGTTGATATTGTTGTCGCCAAACTGCTTGCGGTCTATATGTCTCACCTCACCGCTCGCCTCGTCTATGTACCATACACCGTCTGAGGTACCAATGAGGCGTTCGCTCCCTTGTGTGCAGAAACAACGTATGGGGTGCTTGCCTGAGTCGAATGAGCCGTATCGGTAGGTTTCGAATAGCGGCCGTTCGTGTCGTTCGTGCATCAGTCCGCTCGGATACAATCCCCACCAGCTGATGCCCAGATGCGGATCGTGGGCAAAGTGGTTTACCATATTGTCGGGCAGTGTCTGCTCTCCCGCCTCCGTGTGCCAGTGCTCGACTATGCGCCCCCTGCCTGTATCCACGCGGTAGGCGCCGTTACCGTTGGTGCTCACGTAGAGCGAGGTACCGTCGGTACTAAGGCTCACGATATTCTCCAGTGCAAAGTGTGGGCATGGCGCAAAGGTCTCCTTCATGCAGTCGAAACTGAAGAGTGCTCCCGTGTGCGGACCAATATATAATGTTTCACCTATGCGGCACAGTGTGCGTATGTTGCCATTGAGCAGTGCGGGTGTAATGTCATATTTTATGATTCTCCGTTCGGGGAATGTCACGCGTATGAGTCGTTGGTTGGTACATATCCACACCCCACCATTTCCATCGGTTACCATAGCATTGATAGCATTCTCGCGCTGTGCAACCGTGCCCTCCAGCGCAATGCGTTCCATTCGTTTGTCTTTGTGGTATACCCACAGTCCGTTGCGGCTACCTATTACCAGTGTGTCGTTCACCAGGCACAGTGCGTTTACTATGCCCACCTCGGCGTCCACCACCGTGTAGCATTGCCGTTCCATATCCACGCGGCACAATCCGCCTCGTGTTCCCAGCATGATGGTGCCATCGGGCATCTCAATTACGTGGGCCACCGATTGCTGGGCTCCTGTTTCGCTGGGCCCGAAGTACACCACGTCGGCCCCGTTGTAGCAGCACACGCCCTCATTGGTGCCCACCCATGTGAGCCCCTGTCTGTCGGTGTACACCTCTTGCACATTGTCGCCCGTGAGCCCGTTCTGCACATGTATGTGTGCCATCTCGCGTGCAGTTGCCATCATCGTGCCCGCGATTGCCAAGGCCATCATCCATACCCGCAAGACTATAACCGGTTTATATATGTTCACTTTATCGTGCATCAGAAGCCTATTTCTTGGCGAAAATAAACAAAAAATGCGGCTTAAGCAAAAGTCTAAGCTAAAAAAAACTCACAGCAAAGATACTCTTTCATTAACAACTGACTTCCATTTTGTCTCTTAAAATCAAACAGACCTTATTGATTACAGATTAACTACAAATCAAATTGCACCTCTGAGAACCGCAAACACATCTGCAACTTCGCCCGATTTGCACTAATTTTAGTGTTTGCTCTGCGACCCAGAAGGTAGGCTACATCTCAGAAATACTCAAATAAATTTGCATTTTCACTCGGTTTGCACTAATTTTAATGCTTGCTCTGCAAGCCCAGAAGGTAGGCTGCATCTCAGAAATACTCAAATAAATTTGGTATTTCATTCGATTTGCACTACCTTTGCAGCCGATTTAGATATATCAACATAATGTCTAACGTAATTAACTATTTATTAATTTATTAACTTAATGGAAAACTTAAAGAACATTGCTCCCGTAGAAGGTTTCGATTGGGAAGCGTATGAAAAAGGTGATGTGTTGACCAACATATCACACGAAGAGCTTGAAAAGGCTTATGACAACACCTTAGGCAAGGTGGGCAACAACGAAGTTGTTGAAGGTACCGTAATCGGTATGAACAAGCGCGAAGTAATCGTAAACATCGGTTACAAATCAGACGGTATCATTCCTATGAGTGAGTTCCGTTACAACCCCGAGTTGGCTATCGGCGACACTGTAGAGGTGTACATCGAGAATCAGGAAGACAAGAAGGGCCAGCTCATTCTCTCACACAAGAAAGCACGTGCATCTAAATCTTGGGACCGTGTCAATGCAGCTCTCGAGGCTCAGGAAGTTATCAAGGGCTTCGTGAAGTGCCGCACAAAGGGTGGTATGATTGTAGACGTATTTGGTATCGAGGCATTCTTGCCCGGTTCACAGATCGACGTTAAGCCCATCCGCGACTACGATGTATTCGTTGGCAAGACTATGGAGTTCAAGGTTGTTAAGATCAATCAGGAATACAGAAACGTGGTTGTTTCACACAAGGCTCTCATCGAAGCTGAGCTCGAAGCTCAGAAGAAGGAGATCATCTCTCACCTCGAGAAGGGTCAGGTACTCGAAGGTACCGTTAAGAATATCACCTCTTATGGTGTATTCATCGACCTCGGCGGTGTTGACGGTCTTATCCACATCACAGACCTCTCTTGGGGCCGCGTAAGCGATCCGAAGGAGATTGTAGAGCTCGACCAGAAGATCAACGTGGTTATCCTCGACTTCGACGACGAGAAGAAGCGTATCGCTCTCGGTCTGAAGCAGCTCACTCCCCATCCTTGGGATGCTCTTGACGCCAACCTCGCTGTTGGCGACAAGGTGAAGGGTAAGGTTGTCGTTATGGCCGACTACGGTGCATTCATCGAGATTGCTCCTGGCGTTGAGGGTCTTATCCACGTATCAGAAATGTCATGGAGCCAGCACCTCCGTTCTGCTCAGGACTTCATGTCTGTTGGCGACGAGGTAGAGGCTGTAGTGCTCACTCTCGACCGCGACGAGCGCAAGATGTCACTCGGTATCAAGCAGCTCAAGGCTGATCCTTGGGAGGGTATCGAGACCAAGTATCCTGTTGGTTCTAAGCACTCAGCTAAGGTTCGCAACTTCACCAACTTCGGTATCTTCGTTGAGATTGAAGAGGGCGTAGATGGTCTCATCCACGTAAGCGACCTCTCTTGGACAAAGAAAATCAAGCACCCCTCTGAGTTTACACAGATTGGCGCTATGCTCGATGTTCAGGTTCTCGAGATCGACGTTGAGAATCGGCGTTTGAGCCTCGGTCACAAGCAGCTCGAGGAGAATCCTTGGGATGTATTCGAGACTATCTTCAAGGTAGACTCTATCCACGAGGGTACCATCATCGAGATGCTCGACAAGGGTGCTGTAGTATCACTCCCCTATGGTGTTGAAGGTTTCGCTACTCCCAAGCACCTCGTTAAGGAGGATGGCTCACAGGCTCAGGCTGAGGAGAAGCTCGAGTTCAAGGTTATCGAGTTCAACAAGGAGGCTAAGCGCATCATCCTTTCTCACAGCCGCATCTTCGAAGATGTTGCTAAGGCTGCTGAGCGTGCAGAAAAGAAGGCTGCTGCCGCTGCTAAGAAGAGCGCTAAGAAGGAGGATGCAGCTCCCGTTATCGAGAACAAGGCTGCTTCTACCACACTTGGTGATATCGATGCTCTTGCTGCACTCAAGGAGCAGCTCGAAGGCAAGAAGTAAGAGAACTACTTACAACCTTCTATATATCCAAGTGAAGGCCGGCCTATGTGTCGGCCTTTACTTTTCTTAGTTCTATACGTGTTATTCGAAAGAATCCCCAGTCCTAATCATAAATACTTAAAACATGATACAGTTCCAGTGTGATTACAATGAAGGAGCTCACCCTCTTATTATCCAACGCTTGGTAGAGAGCAATATGCAACAAACCATAGGCTATGGGGAAGACTCCTATTGCAAGGAAGCAATCCAACTCATCAAGTCGGCTTGTCAACGAGAAGATATTGACGTGCATTTCCTTGTGGGAGGAACGCAGACCAACACCACGGTGATAGCACACCTATTACGTCCCTACCAAGGTGTACTGACAGCTTCTAGTGGGCACATCAATGTACACGAAACAGGAGCTATAGAGAGCACCGGTCACAAAGTATTAGCATTGCCATCTAATGACGGAAAGATTACAGCAACACAAATACAAGAGGCTATAACAGCACACCTCAACGAGGATGGTCCCGAACACATGGTACAACCTGGAATGGTATACTTATCATTTCCAACGGAGGTGGGCACCATCTACACATACAAAGAGCTGCAAGCCATCCGTAACGTATGTAATCTACACGACCTCCCCCTATTCATTGACGGAGCTCGCCTTGGCTATGGCCTTTGCTCGCCCGAATGCGACATAACATTGCCTCAAATTGCCCAATTGGCAGATGTCTTCTACATAGGCGGCACCAAGGTAGGCGCACTATTTGGAGAAGCAGTCGTCATTACCAACGATAGGTTTCAACGAGATTTCCGCTATAGCATCAAGCAACATGGAGGCATGCTAGCTAAAGGCCGCCTACTAGGCATACAATTTGCAACGCTTTTCACCAACAACCAATACTTTAACATCGCTAGCCATGCTATTGACGAGGCCATGCGCATAAAGAAGGCCCTCAAAGAAAAAAACATCCAATTTCTAATAGACAGCCCTACCAACCAGCAATTTCCCATTCTAAACAACAAGCAACTAGAGATACTCTCCCAAGATTTTCTTTTTTCTGAATGGCAGCGCGTGGATAGCCAACATACAGCAATCAGAATCTGTACTAGCTGGGCTACGAAAGGTGAAAATGTAGACAAACTACTCCGTGCTATAGAACAATTATAAGCAGTTATCCACACCCCTTCATCCGTGCCCTCTCCCACAATGCAAAAAGATAGAAGGCACTACTCGGGTAGGCTACTGATATATGATTATATAAGAATGCCTAGAGTACATTACGCACAACGACAAAAAAAAGAGCTAGGGCAGACCAATTGGTCTGCCCTAGCGCATATAAAAAAAGCTGATTACTCTTCGTTCTGACGCAAGCTCTGAACATATACGGCACGCTCCATTTTGAGGCGCTTAATTTCAGAGGGCTTGTTGAACTGCTGACGACGACGAAGTTCCTTTACAACGCCTGTCTTCTCAAATTTTCTCTTAAATTTCTTAAGGGCTCTTTCAATGTTTTCGCCCTCTTTTACAGGTACTACAATCATTTTAAATTCTTTTATTATATATTATTATTTTTCTTTTTTGGGTTCTTAGCACGCATTACACGCTGCTCCTTAAAAATATGCTTTCAGTATATTTCTACTATATCTTACCTCCTTTACACTTTTAGCGGCTGCAAAGATAGTGCAAACCGAACGAAATACCAAATTTATTTGGGTATTTCTGAGGTGCAGCCTATCTTCTGTGTCCGCAAAGCGGGCACTAATATTAGTGCAAGCCGAGCGAAAAAACAACTGACGCAGGAGCGAGAGCATAGATAAGTTCACTTAATCTATGCCGAGCGACAAGGAAGAAAGCAGAGCTAAATTTGTTTGATTTTTTCCGAGGCGCAGCCTAATTTCTACTTGCAAAGCAAGTTAAAGATAGTGCAACTGACGCATGAGCGAGCGTAAAGCCATGCTCGCATGGGCTTTGCCGAGCGAAAAGGAAGAAAGCGAAGCTAAACCAAACGAAATACCAAATTTCAACGAGCGAAAGTAGAAAAAATGCTTGTGTTTTCTTTACTGAGCGAGGCAGAAACTCAACGCAGCTAAATTTATTTGAGCATTTCTTGGATAAACCAAGTGCAAGTATTCTTATATAATTACAGAACGGACATCAAAGCCCATCAACTGGTGAATGAGCAAGGATAAAATCATACCACATATGTTTTAACGAGCAAAGAGAAAGAAATTCTAAAAGGGCAGACTAATTTCCTATACTTATTTCCAAGAAGATGATGCAATCACATGAGTCTCTCAGCAACGCCACATCATACCAAGGAGTATCTATATACCCTTCATCGATAGGCTAATGCGCTTGCGCGAATAGTCCACTTCGAGCACACGCACGGTGACATGCTGATGTACCGAAACTATAGTAGTCGGGTCGCTCACGTAGCAGTCGGCCAGCTGCGACACATGCACCAAGCCGTTCTCCTTGATGCCTATATCTACAAAGCAGCCGAAGTTGGTGACGTTGGTGACGATGCCGGGGAGCACCATCCCTGCTTTCACATCCTCTATCGTGCGGATGCGCTCATCGAAGCTCCACACCTCGATAGCTTGGCGTGGGTCACGGCCGGGCTTCTCCAGTTCGCTCATGATATCGTGTAGCGTGGGCAGACCCACATCGCCACTCACATAGCGGTTTATGTCAATCTTGGCACGCTGTTCTGCCTTGGCAATCAGTTCGCCCACCGAGCAGCCCAGGTCCTTGGCCATCTGCTCCACTAAGCGGTAGCGCTCAGGGTGCACGGCAGAGTTGTCGAGCGGGTTCTTGGCATCGGGGATGCGGAGGAAGCCTGCCGACTGCTCAAAGCTCTTCTCGCCCATACGTGGCACGCGCTTCAGCTCGCTGCGCGAGGCAAAGGCTCCATGCTCGGCACGGTAGTCGACGATATTCTGTGCCAGCGTGGCATTGAGCCCCGACACATAGGTGAGCAGGTGCTTGCTGGCCGTATTCACGTTCACACCCACCGAGTTGACGCAGTGCTCCACGGTGCGGTCGAGCGACGATTTCAGCTCATTTTGGTTCACATCGTACTGATACTGCCCCACCCCGATGGATTTGGGGTCAATCTTTACGAGTTCGGCCAAGGGGTCCATCAGTCGGCGGCCGATGGAGACGGCACCGCGCACGGTGACATCATAGTCGGGGAACTCATCTCGGGCCACCTTCGAGGCCGAGTAGATGGAGGCGCCGTCCTCGCTCACTACGAACACCTGCAGGGGGCGGTCGTATCGCTGCGAGGTGACAAACTGCTCCGTCTCGCGGCTGGCCGTGCCGTTGCCTATCGATATGGCCTCTATCTTGTATTGCTCCACCAAGCGTATCAGCTTGCGACTTGCACCGGCATAGTCCGACTTGGGCGGATGGGGAAAGATGGTCTCATTGTGAAGCAGATTACCCTGCGCATCGAGGCATACCACCTTGCATCCTGTGCGATAGCCGGGGTCGATGGCCAGCACGCGCTTCTGCCCGAGGGGCGGTGCCAGGAGCAGCTGTTTGAGGTTGGCGGCAAATACGCGGATGGCCTCCTCGTCGGCCTTCTCCTTGGAACTGTTGGCAAACTCGGTCTCGATGGAGGGGCGCAGCAGGCGCTTGTATCCGTCGCGCACGGCCATCGCAATCTGCTCGGCGCACTCGCCTTGCGAGCGCACAAACTGGCGTTCAAGGCGCTCCACAGCCACAGTATCATCGGCCGGAGCAATGCTCACACGCAGGAAACCCTCCTTCTCGCCACGGCGTATGGCCAGCATGCGGTGCGACGAGCAGCGAGAGAGCGGTTCACTCCAGTCAAAGTAGTCGCGGTACTTATCGCCCTCGGCCTCCTTGCCGGCTATCACCTTAGAGGTGATGCGGGCCTCACGGGCAAAGATGTTGCGCACGGTGTTCCTTGAGCGTTCACTCTCGTTGACCCACTCGGCAATGATGTCGCGGGCACCCTGCAGGGCCTCATCCACATCTTTCACCTCGCCCTTGACGAAGCGCATGGCCATGGACTCCACGCCGTTGGAGTTTTGTGCCATCAGCATCTTGGCTAAGGGTTCCAGTCCTTTGCCACGTGCCACCTCGGCACGGGTGCGGCGCTTGGGCTTATAAGGCAGGTAGATGTCCTCCAGCTCTGTAGCATCCATGCAACGTGTGATGCGTGAGCGCAGCTCATCGGAGAGCTTGCCCTGCTCCTCGATGGTGGCGAGGATAGTCTCTTTGCGCTTTTCCAGCTCCACCAGTTTCTTGTGCGCCGTGTCAATGGCAGCAATCTGCACCTCATCAAGGCCGCCCGTCGCCTCCTTGCGGTAGCGACTGATAAAAGGAATGGTAGCGCCCTCTGAGAGCAACTTCAGCGTATTGGCCACTGCCTGCTCAGAGAGGTTAAGGGTTTGGGAGATATATTTATTCATCGTATTCAATAAATTTCTACTAAGATCCGAATCGTCAGCTTTGTCAACGCTGATTTTTCGAAGGCCTGAAAATAAATTTTCACAGGCATGAAAAAAGTTTTTCGCACCTGTGAAAATATTTTTTCACGCCTATGAAAAAGTTTGCAAATAATAGGCTAATCTTTCATTCAAGCCTTCGCCACAAGAGCGACAAGCTCCTCTATCGTCATTGCGCCCTGCTCGCCCGTAACCATATTCTTTACGGAGAGCTGGCCGCTCTGCATCTCGCTCTCGCCCACCATCACTACATAGGGGATGGCGTGGTCGTTGGCAAAGGACATCTGCTTCTTCATCTTCACGCTATCGGGGTAGAGCTCGGAAGCGATACCTGCAGCGCGGAGCTTGGCCACGAGGGGAAGGCAGTAGGCGGCCTCGGCAGCACCGAAGTTGACAAACATCACCTGTGTACCGCGTGCTGCACTCTTGGGATAGAGGTCGAGCTGGTTGAGCACGTCGTAGATGCGGTCGGCACCGAAGGAGATGCCTACGCCCGACACGCCGGGCATGCCGAAGATACCCGTCAAGTTATCGTAACGGCCACCACCCGAGATACTTCCTATCTGCACGTCGAGTGCCTTGACCTCGAAGATGGTACCGGTGTAGTAGTTGAGTCCGCGAGCGAGGGTGAGGTCTACCTCCACCTCGTTCTTGATGTCGAGATGCTCAAGGCTGTTGAGCACAAATTCCATTTCGTCGACGCCCTTGAGACCAATCTCGCTGGTGGCGAGCACGGTGCGCAAGGTGGCCAGCTTGGAGCGGTTGTCGCCACTGAGCTGGATGATGGGCTGTAGCGTCTCGATGGCCTTGGCAGGGATGCCCTTCTCGGCCAGCTCGGCATTGACATTGTCGAGCCCTATCTTGTCGAGCTTGTCGATGGCTACGGTGATATCCACAATCTTGTCGGCCTGACCGATGATCTCTGCTATGCCGGTGAGAATCTTGCGGTTGTTCATCTTGATGCTCACGCGAATGCCAAACTTGAGGTACACGGCATCAATCATCTGCACGAGGTCCACCTCGTTGAGCAGTGAGTCGCTGCCCACCACATCGGCATCGCACTGGTAGAACTCGCGGTAGCGGCCCTTCTGCGGACGGTCGGCACGCCACACGGGCTGTATCTGGAAACGTTTGAAGGGGAATGACAACTCGTCGCGGTGAGCCACCACGTAGCGGGCAAAGGGCACGGTGAGGTCGTAGCGGAGACCCTTCTCGCACACCTTGGCTGCAAACTTCAGCGCATTGCGCTCAAGCAGTTCATCGTCTTTAATGTTGTTGAGGCAGTCGCCCGAATTGAGAATCTTGAACAGCAGCTTGTCGCCCTCCTCGCCATACTTGCCCATCAGCGTGGAGAAGTTCTCCATAGCAGGGGTTTCAATGGGTTGAAAGCCAAAGGTGTAGAACACCTCGCGGATAGTATCGAATATATAGTTGCGCTTCGCCATTTCGGCAGGAGAGAAGTCGCGCGTTCCCTTTGGTATACCGGGTTTTGTTGCCATACGTTTTTCTAATTTTGCATTTAACTGCAAAATTAGAAAAAATAATTCACAATTGACAATTGACAATTGACAATTAAATGTACAAGTCTACAAAATACAAAAAGTCGCGCCCGACAAGCGGACGCGACTCATTATTTACCTCTAAAGTATAGCACGCTTAGCGAACTACCACCTTCATCAGTTTATTTTCACAACGTACCACATACACTCCACGGTTAAGGCCTGTAGCTGCTACACGCTTGCCGTCGACAGTGTAAACGGTTACGACTGCGCCATTGCGACCAAGGATAGCACCATCACGTACGATGACAGCAGGTGCGGCATCTACATTTTCAATACCTGTAGGAAGTTCCCACTTACCTTCATCCTTCATCTCTATGAGTTCGAGTGTAAAGTCATCAGCACCCAACCAAGTACCAGTAAACAATCCCTTCTTGGTCAATGCAGAATCGACACTCATACCTATAGCAAGATAACGATTGGTTACTTCCACATTAATGGTATCGTATGACCAACCATAACCTTCACCATTGCGTGCATAAGCATATGGTCCCTCATAAGTAGGATCCTCTACTACCAACATAGTATCAGCATACCAAATCTCACCCTTATATGCACCATAATTCTTGATAGCCGCCCATTGGGTTGTCTGTGCCCACTGAGCTGTATCGATACCGGCTTCCAACTTATCAGTAGCCGCAAAGATATATGCATTATCGCCATCAGTACGTGCAGCGCAAATCATCTGATATACACCATTGGGCAAGCCAATAATTTCCTGATAGAAGGTTACATTGTTCTTCCCCGCTGTAGGATTCCAAGAATCCAGATAACGATTGCTTGGAGTACGAGAATCATAGTGTTCACCAGAATTGGTAGGTCCATTGTTGGAAGTACCCTTAACAAATGTCCATCCTGTAGCATTCTCATCCATCTCAATGTCAGGATTCTGAATCAATTGTTGAGTCACATCACCCTCTTCAATATAATAGATGTACTCACTAATCTGCATTGCATTAACATCTAACTTGAGCTTGCGCAAGAGATCCTCCACATCAGCAGCATTCAACAATTCTGCCTTCAAATCCTCAAAATTGAGAGCGATACGATTCTTTACTATATCAACATAAGTCTTCTCAAACAAGTTCTCATCCTCAAGAAGGAGTTCTGCCTCAATCAGGTAGCTTATATAGTCAACATAAGCAGCAAGCTTGGTATCGATAGCTGCCAAAATTTCGCTCTTGGCATCCTCTGCTTTAATCAACGCATCTACCAGATCCAATGCTGCACCAACATGTGCCAACACATTCTCTGAAACATCTTCACCGGCAAAGTCTGTGAGAGCTGCGTAGTTGCCTTCCATAAATTTCTTTGTCACCTGATATATACTATCGCTTGCATTAACAGCAGGATTAAGGGCCTCACAAGCTGCGCTATACTGTCCCTCAGCCGCAATGGCACTTGCTGCTTCGATAGCAATCTTTATCTCATCGGCATCGCCAGGAAGCAATACACCAGCAACTTCATTAGCACGCGCCAAAGACTGTTCCCAAGCAGCCTGCAAGTCTTCATCTGTGGCCTCACCATGATAATAGAGCTTAAAGCCTGTTACCTGATACCAACCATTCACACCGCCTGCACTAGCTGAAGCGAAGCCGATACGCAACTTACCATCCAATACCACAACGTAGTCAGTTGTCAGTCTTTCCCATTCGTAAGAATCCCAACCTACAATAGTCATTTCAGGCGATACGGCAGTACCTACCGATGAGGTAGCGTAGGTGTGCTGCTGACCAAGGCCCTGAGTAATAGCCTGTGCCGATACGGTATAGACGCCATTAGGCAGCCCTTCGATATCCTGGTGAACGTCCATGGTTGTAAAGTTGTCTGACCAAGAATTGAGGCAAGGCAAGTTTGTGGTACCGTCGCCTGCAGCATCGGGCTGACCAGGACCTACCCAAACATCGCCAGAAGCCTGCACATTGGCAACTACCCAAGGAGTAGGAATCGTATAATTCTTCACATTATGGAAGTCTGGCAAAGCTACCAAGAAGGTATAGTCTGCAGGTTCTTCACGTGTGAAATTTTGTGAGAATTTATATGTTATTATGGCAGCTTGAAGATCCTCGATAGACTGTTCAATCACCTCGTAGGTAAGGTCTTCAAAGTTTGAGGGAGCAGAAACGTACTCTGCAGGTAATGCATAAGCCTCCCAAAGTTCGGATTCTCCAGGATATAAATTTTCCATATTGAGCAAATTCTCTACCTCGCCTACCAATGCTGCAAGTTCATCCATCAGTTTGATGCCCTCCAGTGCTCTTGTCCAAGCCGAATCCAATGCATTATAGACAGGAAGTACCTCTTCCTCGCTCAGCTCAGCATCAGTATAGTCTTCTGCATCACTAGCCAACTCATCCATTTCAATATAAATTCCTGCAGGAATAAGGTCGTAGTTCTCATCCAGATAATTCTGAATATCCTGTATCAAGGCCAACAAGTTCAAGCCAGGGAAGTTTCCGTAATAAATCAACTTGAAATCACGGAAAGCACACCAAGAAGCATCGGCATGTCCGCTATTACGCAAACCAATCTTAAGCGTACCATCCTGTACGACAACTGTAAGTTCATTGTCATCATAGTAGCCCTTGGTCACAATGTCGCCCTCAGCATTCTCTGCCTCGTGGGTGAGGTTGAATGCTTCATTGACAGCCACACGCATATTCACATAATCGTTGAGCACTTCTGCACTTGTCACACCCATCTCCGAAGCAGGATACTTATAGAGAGAGGTCAACGGCATTGAAGCCTGATTAGCATACAACTCTGCGGAGATATTTTCTGTACCAGCTTGATAAGCAGCACCACCGTCGTTACCACCTGTACGATAGAAACCCTGTAACTTTACAATATACTTACCATTAGGAATATCAGAAAGGGTCTGATACATATCAAAGTCACAATTGTAGAATTCCATCACCTCAAACTCAAGACCAGGTGCAGAGCCACTCCATCCCTGATTACCCTTGCGCAATGAGGGGTTGGTCATAAAACGATCTGTCACATCGAACGGAGTTGTACCATCTGCATTAAGCATCTGGAATACAAACACGTCATCATTCAGCTTAACGATAGCAGCCTCTACAGCTTCGAGATCACCAAGAGCCTCATCGTAGGTTGCCTGAGCCGCAGCAATAGCAGCCTCAAACTCTTCGATACCCATATCAAAATCTCTCTCAAGCTCAGCTTCAGCGGCAGATATGGCTTCGCCCAGGTTTGTATATGCCTCAATGCTCTTCTCGGCATCGTCCATCAAAGCCTTAATTTCTTCCAACAGGACAGCACCTTCATCATAGGTAGTCACAGCATCAATTGCGCTAACTTTTTCCTCGATAGCAGTTACCAACGCAGCCTGCATATGATCCTCTATCAGGCTCATTGCAGCTTCAGCCATGGTGGCAAGGTCATCAAGCACCCAAGCAAGCTTTGCTTCCTCAACAGTCTCACCTGTATACTGCATCAAACGCACATTATCCCAAGCGGTCCAGTTGATGTTACACTTCAAGATACGATAACCAACTGTCAACTTTCCGTCTACAACTACAGTTGCCACACTATACTCCGTAGGAGGATTGGTGTTGGTCGTCGTTACAGCAACCTCATCGTTATTTGCATAGATAGATACACCCGAGGGCACTACAGATGCATCGCTCTGCAAAATGGCATGAGCCAATGATCTTACTACGTAAACCCCGTTGGGGACTTCAATGGTCTGGTACCAACTTTGGTCAGTAAGCGTACTAGGAGCCGCCACCCAGTTCTCGATAAACTTGGTGCCATTGTAACCATAATTGGCTGCTGTAGCAGCAATCTTGTTACCACCAACAATAGTCCAACCATTAGCGTCGTTTTCGAAGTCTGGATTGGTCAACAGATTTGTTACATCTGTACCACCCTGAGCCTTCACCGTCAGAGCCACAACAAGACTCATCGCCAATAAAGTAATTTTCTTCATGGTTTGTGTAATTTAGTTAATAATTATAGTTAATAAAAAATAGTTCATTCAATCTACGGGACTAGTCTCTGCGTCCCAAATATATCATTATATAATATACCAATGTGGCGAGTGAGCTGAGGGCTGCTATTACATACGTATAGGCAGCAGAGCGCAGGGCACTCTCGGCTTCACGATGATTATACGAATTGGTAATGCCAGATCTGTCGAGCCATGCCAAAGCACGTTGGCTGGCGTTGATCTCTACGGGCAGTGTGATGAAGCTGAACAGGGTGCTCAGTGCAAATAGAGCGATACCGGCTAGCAACACGATGGGGAAACGCTGGATGACCATGATGCCAATGAGCAGTATCCATGTCACCCACTGTGAGGAGAAGGATACCACGGGCACCAGAGCCGAGCGCATCTTCAGCGGGCCATAGGCTGTGGCGTGCTGCACGGCATGTCCACACTCGTGAGCGGCTACTGCAGCTGCAGCCACGCTACATGATGAGTAGACATCGCTGCTGAGATTTACGGTATGGTTTGCAGGGTTGTAATGGTCGGTGAGATGACCTCTCACACAGGTCACCTGCACGTCGTAGATACCATTGTCGCGCAGCATCTTCTCGGCCACGTCACGGCCAGTCATGCCGTTGGCCAACGGTATCTTGGAGAATTTCTTGAACTTGCGGTTCAGGTTTGCCTGCACAATATAGCTGAGCAGGGAAATTCCGATAAAGATTATCCAGATTAGGTTCATAGTTCCTATTTCTTTGGAGTTAAGGAGTAAAAGGTAGTTATACTTCGCTTTGCTTCGTTTTAGGGAGATAAAAGCCAATACTTAACATACACGCGTAAAACAATTGGCATTTATCTCCACCTATCTCTTCTTAACTACTTTATCTCCATATTATTCCATATATCTCTCAATCGTCTGGTCGCGGTCGGGGCCTACAGACACAATCTTGATGGGCACCTCAAGCTCCTCTTCGAGGAACGAGATGTAGTTGTTGAACTCCTCGGGGAACTCGTCCTCAGAGGTCATCTTCGTCATGTCGCACTGCCAACCGGGAAGTTCAGCATAGATGGGCTCTACCTCGCCTTCGATTGAATAGGGGAAGTTCTCGGTCTCTACACCGTTGATACGGTAAGCTACGCAAGCCTTGATGGTCTCGAAGGTGTCGAGCACGTCGCTCTTCATCATAATGAGATGGGTAACACCGTTAATCATGATCGAATACTTCAACGCTACGAGGTCGATCCATCCGCAGCGACGCTTACGACCTGTAACCGAACCGAACTCATGACCGAGGGTGCAGAGCTTGTCGCCTGTCTCGTCAAAGAGTTCTGTGGGGAAGGGGCCACTACCTACACGAGTGCAGTAGGCTTTCATGATGCCATACACGTTGCCAATCTTGTTGGGGGCTACGCCGAGACCCGAGCAAGCACCGGCACAAACGGTGTTCGAGGAGGTCACAAAGGGGTATGAGCCAAAGTCTATATCGAGCATCGTACCCTGAGCACCCTCGCAGAGCACACTCTTATCGTCCTTGAGCAGAGCATTGATCTCATGTTCGCTGTCCACCAAGGGGAACTGACGGAGGTATTCGATACCAGCCATCCACTCCTTCTCTATCTCGGTGATGTCGTACTCGAAGTTCATGCTCTTGAGAATCTCCTCGTGGCGTGCCTTTGCCTTGGCATAGATAGTGTCAAAGTCGCCAAGGATATCACCTACGCGAATACCATTGCGGCTGATCTTGTCGGTATAGGTGGGGCCGATACCCTTACCAGTGGTACCAACCTTAGCATCACCCTTAGCTGCCTCGTAAGCCGCATCGAGCACACGGTGGGTAGGCATGATGAGGTGCGCCTTCTTGGAGATATGGAGACGCTCCTTGAGCGGATGACCCGAAGCCTCAAGAGCCTCAGCCTCAGCCTTGAACAATGCGGGGTCGAGCACCACGCCATTGCCTATAATGTTTACCTTGTCGCCTTGGAAGATACCCGAAGGAATGGAACGGAGCACATACTTCTGACCCTCAAATTCCAGTGTATGACCTGCGTTCGGGCCGCCCTGAAAGCGTGCCACCACGTCATAACGCGGAGTCAGTACGTCCACTACTTTCCCTTTTCCCTCATCGCCCCATTGGAGACCTAACAATACATCTACTTTCATGATTTACTAGTATTTTTTTTCTGTTCTTTCAATTTCTTTTCTCTACGACGGCGAGCTGCTGCACATTTCGAGCAAACGCCATATATATATAAAGAGGTATGTGCAATGGCAAATCCGCGACTATGCGTATTCTCTATTACCTCGCGTAACTTATCGTCACGCACCTCAGTCACCGTGCCACATGCCATACATATACGGTGGAAGTGAGTAGTCATATTGTATGACTTCTCGTACTGCGAGCTGTTGTCAAACTTATGACGGACGACCAGATGGGCATCGGTGAGCAGTTCCATCGTATTATATAGGGTAGCGCGACTTACGTGGAATTTGTTGGCTGCCATAATGTCGGCCAGTTCCTCCATAGTGAAGTGTCCTTCTATGGAATAGATAGCATCGAGAATGGCAAAACGCTCCTGCGTCTTGCGCAAACCTTTGTTCTGCAAATACTGCTCAAAGGTTCCACGAACGGTTTCTTTGATGCTATTGTCCATATCACACGTAAAGTAGCAAGCAAAGATAAATAAATTAATTGGGAAAATGCAATAAAATCCATTCATTTATCAAAAATATATTCAAAAAGCATCTTCTACACACGACTATGAAATAGAAAGCCTATCTATCACCGACTTATCCCCTACTCACAGCACTGTCAACTTCGCCTTTGTCCTATTGTTCCAACACTCATCACAACGCCATTTGTTCAACAAAAAGAGACTCCGCATGACAAGTACAAATTTGACTAAAAAGACGAAGAGAGGCGAAGAAACACCCACCATCACACATTTTTACTCTTTCCACACACGTTTTCTCGCAAAAAAACACTAACTTTACCCAATAATTTCAGTTTGTAAGTTTGTAGCGCTTTAACTCAAAAACTTACAAACTCAAAAACTCAAATCAACATGAGCGACGAACTAAATATGCCCATTGAGGAACAGGTAGCGTATACCGACGACAACATACGCCACCTGAGTGACATGGAGCACGTGCGCCTGCGTCCCGGTATGTATATCGGTAAGCTGGGCGACGGCTCGCAGAACGACGACGGTATCTACGTGCTGCTCAAGGAGGTCATCGACAACTCCATCGACGAGTTCAAGATGCATGCCGGCAAGCGTATCGAGATCGATATCACCGACCACAAGCGCGTCAGCGTGCGCGACTATGGCCGCGGCATCCCTCAGGGCAAGCTGATGGAGGCAGTGAGCGTGCTCAACACCGGCGGTAAGTACGACAGCAAGGCCTTCAAGAAGAGCGTGGGCCTGAACGGTGTGGGTGTGAAGGCAGTGAACGCCCTGAGTGCCCACTTCGAGGCCAGCTCATACCGTGACGGCAAGGTGCGCACGGTAGTGTTCGAGAAGGGCAACATGGTGAGCGACACCACCGAGAATGCAGGCCCCGAGGAGACGGGCACACGCATCGTCTTCGAGCCTGACAATACGTTGTTTGTGGGCTACTCGTTCCGCTCGGCCTATATCGAGACCATGTTGCGAAACTACACCTACCTCAACACGGGTCTCACCATCATGTACAACGGCAAGCGCATCCTCTCGCGCAATGGTTTGGTAGACCTGCTCACCGACAACATGACGGCCACATCGCTCTACCCCATCATACACCTCAAGACCGAGGACATAGAGATTGCCTTCACCCATACCGACCAGTACGGCGAGGAGTACTACTCCTTCGTCAATGGCCAGCATACCACACAGGGCGGTACTCACCAAAGTGCCTTCAAGGAGCATATTGCCCGCACCATCAAGGAGTTTTATAACAAAAACCACGAATTCACCGATATCCGCAACGGCATCGTGGGTGCCATCGCCATCAATGTGGAGGAGCCGGTGTTCGAGAGCCAGACCAAGGTGAAGCTGGGCTCTACCGCCATGGAACCCGGTGGCCGCAGCCTCAACAAGTTTGTGGGCGACTTCATCAAGACCGAGGTTGACAACTACCTGCACCGCAACACCGAGGTGGCCGACACCATGCTGCAGAAGATTCAGGAGAGCGAGAAGGAGCGCAAGGCCATTGCCGGTGTCACTAAGATAGCCCGCGAGCGTGCCAAGAAGGTCAATATGCACAACCGCAAGCTGCGCGACTGCCGCATTCACTTCAACGACACCAAGGGCGACCGCACCGACGAGTCGTGCATCTTCATCACCGAGGGCGACTCAGCGAGCGGCTCCATCACCAAGAGCCGCGACGTGAACACACAGGCCGTATTCAGCCTGCGCGGTAAACCGCTCAACTCGTTCGGCCTCACCAAGAAGGTGGTTTACGAGAACGAGGAGTTCAACCTCCTGCAAGCCGCACTCAACATCGAGGATGGCCTCGAGGGGCTCCGTTACAACAAGGTCATCGTGGCCACCGATGCCGATGTCGACGGCATGCACATCCGCCTGCTGATGATTACCTTCTTCCTGCAGTTCTTCCCCGACCTCATCAAGAAGGGCCACGTATACATCCTGCAGACGCCGCTTTTCCGTGTGCGCAACAGGAAACGCCTCATCAAGGGCTACAAGAAGGAGAACGACACCGACCGCAAGAGCGACTTCATCACCCGCTACTGCTACTCCGACGAGGAGCGCCTGAAGGCCATCGCCGACCTCGGCCCCAATCCCGAGATTACCCGATTCAAGGGTCTCGGTGAGATTTCGCCCGACGAGTTCAAGCACTTCATCGGCAAGGACATCCGCCTCGAGCGTGTCAGCCTCCACAAGAACGATGCCGTGATGGACCTCCTCGAGTTCTACATGGGAAAGAACACCATGGAACGCCAGAACTTTATCATTGACAACCTCGTGGTGGAGGAGGATAAACCGGATGAGGAATAACCAGTTGAAAGTGGAAAGATGAAAGATGAAAGTATGTTCACAACTCGTACCGCTCTTTTTCCCGGTACATTCGATCCCTTTACGATAGGTCATGCGGCCTTGGTGCGCCGTGCCCTAAGCATCGTCGACGAGCTGTACATCGCCATCGGCATCAACATCGGCAAGCACACCATGCTCACCCTTGACGAGCGTATGGAGCGCATATCGGCTCTATATAAGGATGAGCCGCGCATCCATGTCGTCAGCTACGAGGGGTTGACCACCGACCTTGCCGCGTCCGTCGGTGCACAGTTCATCATCCGGGGCGTGCGCAGCAGCGTCGACTTCGAGTATGAGCGCAGCATTGCCGATGTCAACCGTATGCTCACCGGCATCGACACCCTGCTGCTCATCAGCGAGCCCCAGTATGCCGCCATCAGCAGCAGCATGGTGCGCGAGCTCGCCCGCTTCGGCAAGGACATCGGTCCGTACCTTCCCTAGGGTAGAGGAGACCCCCGATGCCCCTCAAGTCGAGAGGGACAGCCACTCACATGCTCATTTCTTAATGGCAAACAGACTATTGTCGAGCTTTGCTCCCTCACTGATGTCGGTCAGCGTATAGGAGGTGTAGTCGCCATTGGTGTAGTGCATCATGATGGTGCTGATGCGCTTGGTGCCTTTGTCGTAGCGTGCCTCCACCTTGCTGATGCCCCCGCGTGTCTTCTCGTCGTCGAGCTCTACCTCCACGATGTGGCAGTCGTCCAGCTCGTCTACATTCATCTTTGTCATATACTCCTCGGCTTCGTGATAGTCGCCCGTCATGGCAGCCAGCAGCATGATGCGCATCATCTTGGCGGTACCGTTCTTGGCGCTCATCACACGGCGCTTGCCCTTGGTCACCATCATCACCTGCATGTCGTTGATGACAAAGCAGTCGCCTGCAGGCTCATCATAGTGGATTGACATGAGCCCCGGGGCATACTGGAAGCTGGCCGTGCTGCTGACGGTAGTCTCCAAGAGGGCTACGTACTTGTCTTGCTGTAGGCGCGACACGATACTTGTGGTACTACTGCCTACTTGCTTGATGGCATCGAGCACGGCGTGGTCTTGCGCTGCCATCCACATGGGAGCAGCAATAATCATTAGGGAGAGAAGAATTTTTTTCATAATACTATAGTGGTTGATGGTTGATGGTTGTTGGATGATGGTTGATGGATGATGGTTGATGGATGATGGTTAATGGATGATGGTTGATGGATGATGGTTGATGGATGATTTTGCGTCTTTCATCTTTCATCTTTCAACTTTCAACTTTTATAAAACTTCCTGAACAGATAAGGCTGCAGTGCATAGGAAATGATTACTGTGGAGGTCATACCTATAATGGTGACCAAACCTACCGAACGTATGGCGGGGTGCACGGCAAAGAATAGCGAGCCTACACCCACAAGCAGCACGAAGGCCGAGAACACGATGGCCGACTTGTGGGGCAGCAGCAGGTCGCCCGTGCCGCGCTGGCGTGCCAGCAGCCCCTCCATGATGAAGATGCTGTAGTCGACGCCGATGCCGAAGATGAAGGTCGACACCACGATGTTGATGAGGTTAAACTGCATGTCTGTCATGGCCATCACGCCAATCACGATGTACCAGCTCAGTGCCATGGGCAGGAAGGCGATGATGGAGAGCACCACGCTGCGGAACGAGATGAGCAGTACCACAAACACGAACGCCATGGCTATGTATAGCGCGGTGTTGAAGTCGTCGTTGATGAGCTTCACCGTCTGCCCCGTATAGTAGTAGGGGTCCACCACAAGGAAATGGGGCGAGGCCGCATTCACGGCATCGCAAAGGGCGATGAGTTGCGCCTTGGGTACTTGCACGGGGAAGAATATCATGTACCTGTCGCCGCTCTTCTCTACGATGATGGATTGCAGCATCTCGGGCAGTGCCTCGCTCTCGAAGATATAATTAGGTTCATAGTCGGCCTTGGCCATTGCGAAGAAGGGGGCAAACATACGTGTATTGAGACCTGCCTCCGGCGCATGATTCTCGATGAGCCGGCTCACCTCGGCCAGATGCTCCTCATCCCAGTAGTTGCGCCATTGTGCCAGTCGCTCGCGTTGCTGGGCTTTTGATACGAGTAGCCCCGAGGGGTTGGTATAGCTGCGCAGCAGGCTGTCGGCCTTGAGCGCATCGAGCGTGGTGGCCAAGGCATGGGCATAGGTGATGGCGCTGTCGGGGTGCTCGGCTGCAGCAGCAAAGTAGGTAGTGGTGCATCCCGAGGGTGATTTTGAGGCCAGCAGGTCCATCGTACGCTGCACGTCGGGCTCAGTGTAACCGATATTCTTCAGGTCAGAATCAAAGGTAAGGCTTCGCGAAGCGATGATGCATACCACGCTCAGCACCACGATACCCCACACGAGCACGGGCTTGCGGTCGAAGGGATAGCTGTTGATACGGTCGATGAGCATGAAGGCTCTGCGGCTGCGCCGTGTGCGTCGCTTGCTGAAGAAGTGGGGCAGATAGAAGAGGCAAAACAGCGTAGTGCCCACTATCTCGAAGGCCGCAAAGAAACCAAAGTCCTGCAGCAGTTCGCTCTTGGTGAGCAGCAGGCCCATGAAGGAGCCTATGGTAGTGAGTGCGCCCAGGATGACGGGGCGTGTCTGGTCGCGCAGTATCTGTATGGGGTCTTCCACATACTTCGTATGGGTGAGCACGTGTAGGCAATAGCTGAGTGCCACGCCCACTACTACGGCACCGAGCCCCAGCACCATGAGCGACATCTTGCCCTTGATGAGGTATACCATACCCAAGGCAAAGATGCTGCCGTAGACTACAGGCATCACCAAGAGGGGTATGGTGCTCTTGTTGCGGAAGCAGAAAGCAATGACAAAGCAGATGATGAGCAGAGCCACACCGATGGTGCGCACAAGGTCGAGCTTGATACAGGTGGAGTTGTAGGCACTCTGTATGGGCGAACCGCTGTAGCCTATGCGCACATCTGGATAGTTCTCCTCAACGATGCGGATAGCCTCCTCCATCTCGTCTACGAGTTGGCCGTTCTTGCCCGACTCGCTGGAGCTGATTGACGGGAATATATAACCTTGGCAGATGGATTCGTCGCCCGTGAAGAGGTGGTTGTTCACCAGTGCCAGTTGCTTGCCTTCACCGCTCCCTGCAAACTGATGTGCCAGGCGCCGGCCGAGCACGCTACGCAGTCCTATGGGGTCGTGCGTGATGAGCGGTTGCAGCATGGGGCCCATCTCGGAGAGCAGCATATCGTAGTTGTCGGTCATCACCTGCGCGACATTGTCGGCCGTGAGCATACTGTCGATAAGAGCATAATCCTCTGCCTCAATATACGAGGGTAGGTTGGCCAGCAAGTAATCGACGGCGCCGGTGAGCATCTCCTCGTCGAGCGCGTAGAGCGTAGACTCCACGTAGTGGTGTGTGGTGTCAATCTCCTCGAGCAGGGCAAAAAACTCATCGCACGCCTCGGCGAGCATGTAGGAGTCCACCTCATCGGTCTCTGGCTCGAAGATGACAGTGATACGGTCCTTCACCCTCAGGTCGGCAAAAGCCAATTGTCCGCTGCCCGTATCGGCTGCGGGAACCAGTTTGGATATATCCTCTTCCAAGTAGAGCCGCGAGCCGAGATACCCAAACACGCCCAGTGCGGCCACGAGCGTGAGGTACATGACCAGCTTATGCTTACTGAAATAGCGGTATGCCGCTACCGTGATGTCCGATGCTTTCATCCTAATCCTATATTATTTCCTATAAAAATCATCAAGTATACAGGCCACCGTTGATTGAGATGACCTCTCCAGTGATGTAGCTCGAATGTTCCGAAACGAGGAACGATACCAGATGAGCCACCTCCTCGGCACTGCCAAAGCGTCCCATGGGGATACCTTGCTTGAGCGATTCCTCGTCGAGCCCCTCGGTCATGTCGGTAGCGATGAACCCCGGTGCGATAGCGTTGACGGTAATGTTGCGGTTTGCCACCTCAAGGGCAAGAGCCTTGGTGGTAGCGATGAGGGCGCCCTTGGCTGCAGAGTAGTTGCATTGTCCGGGCAGTCCCTTGATGCCGCTCACCGATGCCATGTTGATGATGCGTCCATGGTGTTTGCGGGCCATGCGCTTGAGCACGGGTTGTGTGACGTGATAGAAACCGTCCAAGGTAGTGTTGATGACATTGTGCCACTGGGCATCCTCCATGAAGAGCAACACAGCATCGCTGCGCATACCTGCATTGTTGACAAGCACATCAATGTAGTCGTCCTTGCCGTGAGTCGCTGCCCAAGCCTCCAGTGCGGTGTGTGTAGCTTCCTTATCCGACACGTCGAAGGGCAGCAGTTCGGCTACGCCGCCTTCGGCCTCAATCAGTTGTTTCACCTCGATGGCCTTCTGCTCGGCCGAACGGTAGTTGATAAGTATGGCAAATCCGTCTTTGGCCAGCTGCAGGCATACGGCGCGGCCTATGCCACGTGAGCCACCGGTAACTAATGCGTATTTCATATTTGAGTTTATGGGTTCTTAAGTTTATGAGTATTCTAGTTTCTAAGTTTCAATTCACCGCCTACCACATATCCTGCTGTCTGTATCGATGCCATGAGCACTCCGAGCATGCCGTGTAGGGTGAGGTTTTGTCCTGTGAAGAAGAGGTTAGGCACAGGAGACTTGGGGGTGAGGATTGTCTGCATCAGTGCATCGCAATCCTTTCTGATGCCGTAGGCCGAGCCCTCCACTGTGCCTGTATAGTCGCGGTAGGTGAGTGGGCTGCTGGTGTATACTTTATCAATGTTGCCTGCCAGTTCAGGGATATAGCGCATGGCAAGCGCAATGGCTTCGTCGGCTTTACGCTGCTTGAAATCCTTGTATGCTTCGGGCCGATGTCCTATGCGGCTGTCGCTCCACTCGGCTACCTGCTCCCATAGCATTGGGCTAATCAGGTCAACGGTGGTAGCCCATCCGTCGGTCTCGGCCGAAGGCCAGGCAAAGTTGATGAAGAGACTTTCTGTGAGGCTGCCCTTACCATAATTGGCGTGCCAGATGTCGGGCATCTCATGGATGTAGATGCCTCGGTTGCGGTACTTCACCGTGTGCGGCTTCAGCACCAGTTGGGTGGTAAACATACCGTAGCTGTTTGTCAAGTTGTTGATGCGACGGCGGTATATGTTACGTATCATGCTGCTCTCCTTGATGAGCGCAAGGGTCGTGGCGGGGTGGGCATTCGACACGATGGTACGGGCTGTATATGCATTGCCATCGGCTGTGATGACCTCTGCTATGCGCCCCTCACGCTCCACGAGTTCTGTCACTCGGGCACGTGTGATGAGTGTACCGTCCATTGCCTTGAACTGGTCGGCAATGTGGTGCACGAGGGTACCTCCTCCACCTTGCAGGCGGTAGGAGCCTTGGATGAATGAGTTGATGGATTGCGAGAAGGCATAGAGCGGGAGTTGCTCGGTAAGCTCGCTCTTGACACAGCCTCCTGCGATGACTTGACGCAGCACAGGGCTTTTCATCTGCTCATTGAAGAAGCGGTAGGCCGAGGTGGTGAAGCTGTCGGTCTCGAAGATGTTCCAGTCGGGACGAAGCGAGTCGTACAGGTGGTCGCTGATGCCTCTGAACACGTCGACCAATGCCGTAATGCCCTTCCTGTCATCGGGGAACTGCTCCACGAAGGTCTCGATGAAGCGGTCGTAGTCGTGTGAAAAACGATAGGACTGCCCTTGATAGATGACCTCCTCGAAGAAATCATCGTCGAGGCGATGCCATGGGAGCTCTTGGAGGTTGAAGTATTCGACCAGTGGATGCATCATCTCTCCTTGACCTACACCACCCACGTAGTGAAAGCCTGTGTCGAAATGATGGCCGGCACGGCGAAACACTTGGAAGGCACCGCCAATTTCAGTCCCCTGCTCAAGGATACACACATTGAGCCCTTGCTTGGCCAATGCATAGCCGCATCCCAAGCCGCCGAGGCCCGCACCTATGATAATGACATCGTATGACTGCATAATTGCTTTTTACTGTTTTATTCGTTCACACACAGCTCACCACTCAATGTAAGGTAGGCCTGCTCCTGCCCATTGACATTGGCCTTGATGGCATAGCCCTCCTCACTCTCCGTGAGGTTTACGTGTACCAGCAATTCGCTCTCGCTGGCAGGTGTAAGCAGTGAGATGAAGCGGCAGTTCTTGATGTTGGCGAAGCTCAGTGGAGCCTCTGTTATCTGTTGGGCACACTCCTTGACCATCTCTACGGTGCATACACCGGGAGATATGGGGTTGCCTTGGAAGTGGCCTCTGTAGATTTCGTGATTGGGGTTGAGCGTTACGTGAAAGATGGTATCCTCATCGCGACGTTCAACGGAATGGATTGTAAAGTATTTGTTCAGTAGCATTTCTCTGTTCTTCATTATCGCTGTCCCCACTTCTTCTGCCATTCCTTGTAGAAGGCAGGGGCGGCAAGTTCTGTCTCGTGGTTATCTTCACGCACAAAATGCTGTGTAGTGGTGGCCTCGGTCATTACTGCATGGTCGCTCTTGCGAAGTATCTGGTAGCGGTAGATGATCTTCGAGGCATGGGTAGGTACATATTCAATGCGTACGATGATGGTCTCCTCGTAGGGGATGACCTGCTTGTACTGTATATGCAGATCGGTGACGGGAACGATGTATCCGTGGTCGAGGAAAGACAGGTATTCGAGTCCGTACTTGTGTCCGAATACTTCGCGTGCTGTCTCCAGGTACTTCACATAGTTCCCGTGCCACACTACGCGCAGCGCATCGATGTCGTAGAACGAGATAGTGCGCTCATATTCGGCCCACAGCAGGGGCTTGTCGGTGTTACTTGCTTTCATCGGTAGCCAGCTTCATCTTACAGGTAGCCACCAGCTGGTCGGCCACCTTGGTTTCTGCCGTGATGAGGGTGATATCATTGATTTCCGACACGATGCGTATGGTTGTATGCAGCGTATCGCCTTTGCTGGGATAGACGGTAAACCTACAGTTCTTCACATCACCTATGTATCCCAACTTAACGCTGTCGGCCTCCACAAGGTGCTTATACCCTGTGTAGGCCGCAGCAGTCTGGGCTATATGTTCAATGATTCCCACTTCGGCAAACTTGTCGCCTACACAGAAGATGTTGTCTTCACGTATGGTGAGCTCTGATGCGTAGTTCTTCTCATCGATGCGGCTAAACGTGTCGAGCATCACGATGGGTGCCCGCTGCGGTATCAGCTGCTCAATGTCCGTAGTGGTATATGACATAGAGGATTAAGAATCTAACGTTAATTATGAAACAGATTCTAAGCCAAGCGAGTGTATACAAACTCGTACAGGTCACCGAAAGTGCGGATGGTAGCAATCTCAGAGTTCTGGATGGTAACACCAAACTCCTCATCTACGAGGCCGACCATATCCACGAGGCTGAGGCTGTCGAGGTGCAGAGTCTCCTTGATGGGAGCATCAGCGGTGATCTCAGAGGTTTCTACTTCAAATTCATCGGCCAGGATAGTGACCATCTTTTCAATCATTTCGTTCTTTTCCATTGTTTTTGTCGTTAAAAAGGTTTATA
>SUXS01000027.1 GCA_015060865.1 Bacteroidales bacterium
GGCTGCATCCTTCTCGTGGATGCTTTTGAGGGTCCGATGCCACAGACACGCTTCGTGCTGCAGAAGGCATTGCAGATAGGCCTCAAGCCTGTGGTGGTAGTCAACAAGGTGGACAAGCCCAACTGCCGCCCCGAGGAGGTGTATGAGATGGTATTCGACCTGATGTTTGCCCTCGAGGCTACGGAGGACCAGCTTGACTTCCCCGTGGTATACGGCTCGGCCAAGAACAACTGGATGGGTGCCGACTGGAAGACTCCGACCGACAACATCAACTACCTGCTCGACGTTATCCTGGAGCATATCCCCGGCCCTGAGCGCCTGGAGGGTACACCGCAGATGCTCATCACCTCGCTCGATTACTCTTCATACACGGGCCGTGTGGCTGTGGGCCGCGTGCACCGTGGTACACTGAAGGAGGGTATGGCCATCACATTGGCTCACAGAAACGGCTCGACCGAGAAGGCCAAGATCAAGGAGCTGCATACCTTCGAGGGGCTGGGCCGCAAGCGTACCGATGCGGTGAGCTCGGGCGATATATGCGCTATCGTGGGCTTGGACAACTTTGAGATTGGCGACACCGTATGCGATGCCGAGAATCCCGAACCACTGCCTACCATCGCTATCGATGAGCCTACGATGAGCATGCTCTTTGCCATCAACGACTCGCCCTTCTTCGGCAAGGAGGGTAAGTTTGTTACCTCGCGCCATATCCACGACCGCTTGATGAAGGAGCTCGACAAGAACCTGGCTCTGCGTGTGGTGAAGGAGGAGGACAGCGACAAGTGGATTGTCTATGGCCGTGGCGTTCTGCACCTCTCTGTACTCATCGAGACCATGCGTCGCGAGGGCTACGAGTTGCAGGTGGGCCAGCCGCAAGTAATCTACAAGGAGATTGGCGGACAGAAGTGCGAGCCTATAGAGGAACTCACCATCAGCGTCCCCGAGGAGTACTCAAGCAAGATGATCGATATGGTGACCCGCCGCAAGGGTGAGCTCACCTCGATGGAGACACAGGGCGACCGTGTGAACATCGCCTTCAACATCCCCTCACGAGGCATCATCGGCCTGCGCACCAATGTGCTTACCGCCTCGGCTGGCGAGGCCATCATGGCCCACCGTTTCAAGGGCTACGAGCCCTACAAGGGAGATATCGACCGCCGCACCAATGGCTCTATGATTGCCATGGAGTCGGGTACGGCTTTTGCCTACGCTATCGACAAGCTGCAGGACCGCGGCAAGTTCTTCATCTTCCCGCAGGACGAGGTATATGCCGGACAGGTTGTAGGTGAGCACGTGCATGACAACGACCTTGTCATCAACGTCACCAAGAGCAAGAAGCTCACCAATATGCGTGCCAGCGGCTCTGACGAGAAGGCGCGTATCGTACCGCCCATCATCTTCTCTCTGGAGGAGGCGCTCGAATATATCAAGGAGGATGAGTATGTGGAGGTTACGCCCAAGTCGATGCGTATGCGCAAGATCATCCTCGACGAACTGGAGCGTAAGCGTGCTAATCGCTCTTAAATTGAAAATGGAGAATTGAAAATTGAAAGTTGGATGAGACGGCTGTTCTCTATACTGATGGTGTTGCTTTGTCTTTGTTCGTGCAAGGACAAGGCAAGTGTCTTTGTGCTCGAAGGCAACGTAGGTCGTCTCACACACGATACCATCTATATATATGGAGCCGATGCCTTGTACGAGCATATTGATACGGTAGTGGCAGCTGACGGTATATTCCGCTACACGGCCGAGGTAGATACGGTGACTCCGCTGTGGGTGCTGTTCCCCAACAATCACCGCGAGATGCTCTTTGCCGATAAGGGGCTGGAGGTCACCATGCAGGGCGATACCGCATCTACGGGGCATGTGCGCATTGTGGGCGGTGAGCAGAATGCGTTGTTGCAGAGCTTCTATCAGCATACTGACAGCATTGGGGATATTGAAGAAATAACACAAATCGCAGATTCATTCATCCGTGCCAACCCCTACTCGGAGGTGAGCATATATCTTCTCAAAGAATACCTTGTAGATATTCCCTCACCCAATCATGCACACATCAAGAGACTCATCGACAACATGAGTGGCAACCTACAAGATAATAATTACATCAGCCTATTACAAACCAACCTCAATGAACAAAAACCGCTAACACGAAACAATCTCATATCAAACTATAGTGTATGCGACTACGATGGGAAATATGTGAGCCATAATGATTATAAAGACACCTATCTGCTTATCTCTTTTTGGGCTTCATGGGACAAAGATAGCCGTATACGTCAACGAGAACTTATAGCCTTAAAGGACAAGTTTAAAAAACGGAAATTCGACATACTCAGTGTATCACTTGACTCTGACCGGAAAGCATGGGAAGAAGCAATCAAACACGATTCTCTCACGTGGCGACAGGCCAATGAATTCGAAGGTTGGAATACTGGTATAGTCAAACGGCTCCAAATACATCAGTTACCAGCAAATGTTCTATTAAGTCCCAGCCGCCGCATACAAGCTATCAATCTATATGGTGCTGAGTTGGAAAAGAAAGTTGACGAACTGACCAAACAAATCCAATCCCCCAAAAACACACAGAAGAAAACACCTCAGACAATCCGTTCGAAGAAATCAACTCCAAATTAACAATTTGCCAATGATTGACCAAGCGACGATAGACCGTATCATGGATGCCGCACAGATAGTGGATGTGGTATCAGAGTTTGTCACCCTGCGCCGACGGGGGGTCAACTATATCGGTTTATGTCCCTTCCATAATGAGAAGACACCGTCGTTCAGCGTATCGCCTGCCAAGGGGCTATGCAAGTGTTTCAGCTGCGGCAAGGGCGGCAACGCGGTGCACTTCATCATGGAGCACGAACAACTCAGCTACTATGAAGCGTTGAAATGGCTGGCCAAAAAGTATGGCATCGAAGTTAAAGAGCGCGAGCTGAGCGACGAGGAAAAACAAGCACAGAGTGTGCGCGAGAGCCTGTTCCTGATCAATGATTTCGCCAATAAGTATTTCCAAGACATCCTACACAATCATCCCGACGGTCAGGCGATAGGCATGAGCTACTTCCGCCAACGTGGCTTCCGCGACGACATCATCCGCAAGTTTCAACTGGGCTTCAGCACCGAGGGTCGCGACGCACTTGCACAGGAGGCTAAGAGACGCGGCTTCAACACCGACTATCTGGTGAAGACAGGGCTATGCTACACCCGCGATGACGGGCAGCTCCGCGACCGTTTCTGGGGACGTGTCATGTTTCCCGTGCACACGCTCTCGGGCAAGGTGGTGGCATTCGGTGGCCGTGTGCTGAAAACCGACTCCAAGGTGGCCAAGTATGTCAACTCGCCCGAATCGGAAATCTATCATAAGAGTCACGAGCTGTATGGCATCTACTTTGCCAAGCAGGCCATCGTGAAGCAGGACAAGTGCTTCCTCGTGGAAGGTTACACCGACGTCATCTCCATGCACCAAGCCAGTGTAGAGAATGTGGTGGCTTCATCGGGCACCTCCCTCACGTCAGGGCAGATACGCATGATACACCGCTTCACCAACAACATCACCGTGCTCTACGACGGTGATATGGCCGGCATCAAAGCCTCCATACGCGGTATCGACATGCTACTCGAGGAGGGCATGAACATCAAGGTGATGCTGCTCCCCGATGGCGATGACCCCGACAGCTTTGCCCGTAAGCACAACGCAACGGAGTTTCAGGACTACATCGCTGCCCATGAGGTCGACTTCATCCGCTTCAAGACCAACCTCCTCATGAGCGATGCTGCTGGCGATCCATTCAAGCGAGCTACCTTGATAGCGGATATCGTAAAGAGCATATCGGTGATTCCCGAAGCCATCGTACGCTCTGAATACATCAAGGAATGTAGCCAAATGCTCCATGTGGAAGAGAATATTTTAGTAGCCGAGGTGGCCAAGCTAAAAAAGGAGAAAGCACCTGCCCCACAGGGAGAGAAGAGCACGAACGATGCACAAGGCGCAGGTATCACCGGGACAGTTGAAAACGCGCAGGGTGAGAATCCAGAGAATGCTGAGACTACCACAGTCCAGACACCTTCCTCGAATTGGAGCCCCGACAGAGGTCCTCTCTACCCCAAGGAATTGCTCATCGTACAGCAGCTCATACGCCATGGGGAGAAAGTCATATTCAGAGAAGAAAACGAAGACGGTAATATTGAAACTATACTTGTAGCTCAATTTGTAGTAAACCAATTAGAACAAGATGGACTAACTTTTACCACACCAATCTTTGCTCAATTGTTGGCCGATCTTATGGAACATCTTGAAGACACAGGCTTCGTAGCGGAGCGTTACTTCATCACCCATTCCAATCCCGAATACAGCAAATTGGCCGCAGAGCTAGCAGAAGAAAAATACCAACTAAGTAAATATCACTCAAAAACACAGAAGATTGTAAGTGAAGACAATCGCTTGCACGAATTAGTTCCTCATCTAATTATAGATTATAAAATGGCCATTGTAGAATCAGAGCTGAAGAATATACTCACTCAGCTACGCCAACCCGAGGTGATGAACAACCCTACTCTTTGTACCGAAAAAATGAATCATTACAAGCAACTAATGGAAACCAAACAACAAATGGCTAAGATTCTCGGTGACCGCGTAATTGGCGCATAATCACATCCCGACTTCACCATATACTTCCTATGCCTTTGAACTGTCCTTTATAATAACGTCTGTCGATATAAAGATATTCTTAACATACTGAACAAGAGTTCTGCCCCTCTGCTTATAAACTGTTTTATAAAGAGACAGTTAGTTAGATATTTGCAGTCAAAAGATTCTTATATCGAACTCACGTTAAACACGAACCATCCCTCAGTAAACTGATAGGGAACTTGAAGATATTTTGTTTACGGCATTCCAATCGATAAATTATCACTTTCCCCGCACAATCTTCTTTATCTCATTGAGTTTGTTGAGGGCCTCGAGCGGTGTGAGGTTGTTGACATCGATGCCGAGTATTTCGTCGCGCACTTGGCAGAGTACGGGGTCGTCGAGCTGGAAGATGCTCATCTGCATGCCTTCACGGCTGTCGGCAATGAGTTCGGTAGGCTTACCTATGCCCTCGGCGGCAGCATTGCCCTCCATCTGCTTGAGTATCTTCTCGGCACGGCGCACGATGCTCTTGGGCATACCGGCCATGTTGGCTACGTGGATACCGAAAGAGTGGTTGGAGCCTCCGGGCTGGAGCTTGCGCACGAAGATGACCTTCTTATCGACCTCGCGCACGGCGACGTTGAAGTTCTTGATGCGCGAGAAGGATTTCTCCATCTCATTGAGCTCGTGGTAGTGGGTGGCAAAGAGGGTGCGTGCACGGCCTTTGGCATTCTCGTGGATGTACTCGACGATGGCCCACGCAATAGAGATGCCGTCGTAAGTGGAGGTACCGCGGCCCAATTCATCGAAGAGCACAAGGCTGCGGGGGCTGATGTTATTAAGGATGTCCGATGCCTCGGTCATCTCGACCATGAAGGTAGACTCGCCCACGGAGATGTTGTCGCTGGCACCCACACGAGTGAATATCTTGTCTACCAAGCCCACATGAGCGGCCTCGGCAGGCACGAAGCTACCTATCTGGGCCATCAGGGTGATGAGGGCTGTCTGGCGCAGCAGGGCCGACTTACCGGCCATGTTCGGACCCGTGATGATGAGTATCTGCTGGTGGTCGGTATCGAGCAACACATCATTGGCAATGTAGCTTTCGCCCACGGGGAGCTGCTGCTCGATGACGGGGTGGCGCCCTTGACGGATGTCGAGCGTGGTGCTATCATCAACCACAGGGCGTACGTAGCGGTTGAGCGCCGCGGCGTTGGCAAAGGAGAGCAGGCAGTCGAGCCGTGCTATCTGGTTGGCATCGATCTGTATGGCAGGGATATATTCGTTGAGTGCAAAGACGAGGTCGTTGTAGAGGCGGTTCTCGAGAGCCGATATCTTGTCCTCGGCACCGAGAATCTTCTCTTCATACTCCTTCAGTTCCTGCGTGATGTAGCGCTCGGCATTGACGAGCGTCTGCTTGCGTATCCAGGTCTCGGGCACCTTGTCTTTATGCGTGTTGCGTACCTCGATGTAGTAACCGAAGACGTTGTTGAAAGCAATCTTGAGGCTGGGTATCTCGGTAGCTTCGCTCTCGCGCTGCTGCATCTGCAAGAGGTAGTCCTTGCCCGAATAGGCGATACGGCGTAGCTCGTCGAGCTCCTCATTCACGCCATCGGCAATGACGCCTCCCTTGGCCACAAGCAGGGGGGGATCGGGCTTCACCTCACGGGCTATACGGTCGCGTATGGTGCGACACACGTTGAGCTGCTCGCCGATGCGGCGGATGCTCTCATTGTCCGATGCCTCGCAGGCCGCTTTCACGGGCTCGATGGCATTGAGCGCTACCTTCAGCTGCACCACCTCGCGGGGCGACACGCGGCCAGCAGCCACACGGGAGATGATGCGCTCGAGGTCGCCAATCTGATGCAGGGCATCGTCGAGCAGTTCGCGGAAGTCGGGATGGCGGAAGAAGTACTCCACGATATCCAATCGCTCATTGATGGCGCGTACCTCCTTGAGGGGGAACACTACCCAGCGCTTGAGCAGGCGAGCGCCCATGGGACTGATGGTCTTGTCGATGACATCGAGCAGCGACTTACCACCATCGTTCATCGGATGGACGAGCTCGAGACTACGCACAGTGTAGCGGTCGAGGCGCACATAACGCTCCTCCTCGATGCGCGAGAGTGTGGTGATATGCTTGATCTGTGTATGCAGGGTTACCTCCAGATAGTGGAGCACAGCACCCGAGGCAACAATGCCATTCTTGAGATGCTCGATGCCGAAGCCCTTGAGGTTCTTGACTTGGAAATGTTTGAGGAGTTTCTCCCGGGCAAACGATTCGGTGAAGGCCCAGTCGTCGAGCTCGAAGGTGCAGTATTTGGTGCCGAAAATATTTTCAAACTGGTTACGCAGTCCGTGCTGAAAGAGTATCTCCTTAGGACCAAAGTTGACCAGTAGCTTGTCGATATAGTCGAAGGGTCCCTCGGCGGTAAGGAACTCGCCCGTAGAGATGTCAAGGAAGGATACGCCACAGGCTCCTTTGCCGAAGTGTACGGCAGCGAGGAAGTTGTTCTCCTTATAGTTGAGCACATTCTCGTTGATCGACACGCCCGGTGTCACCAATTCAGTGATGCCGCGCTTGACGAGCTTCTTCGTCATCTTGGGGTCTTCGAGCTGGTCGCAGATAGCTACGCGTCGACCTGCACGCACGAGCTTTGGCAGGTAGGTGTCGAGCGCATGGTAGGGGAAACCAGCCATCTCGAGCTGCTTGTCCTTGCCGTTGGCACGCTTGGTGAGCGTGATGCCCAATATCTCGCTGGCTACGATAGCGTCGGTAGAGTAGGTCTCGTAGAAGTCGCCACAACGAAACAGCATGATAGCATCAGGATGCTTGGCCTTAAGCTCCAAGAACTGCTTCATCATCGGGGTCATCACTATATCTTCTGCCATAGGTATGTATGCTTAGTGTATTCTTATATTATTATAGAGCAAAGGTACGAAAAAGCGAGCGAATAACAAATCTCAATTAGCGAAAGTATAGAAAATGCTTGCATATTCTTTACTGAGTGCCGACGCGGAATAAACGACTGAAACTTCTACTTCACAAAGGGGGGCTGCTTGCAGTCCTTCAGAGATTCATGCAATTAAGATTCATTCAAAACGAGTGCCAAGTACCCTTTGATTTTTATCATAAAAGCAAAAAACAAGCGAATAGAAACATCATAAGTTCATTTGCTGACAACTTAAACAAAAAAAGGGAGGTTACCCTCCCTTCTCACTGTATGTTATATGATACCAAGCAATATTAAAGATTGGCTATCTTAGATGCATACTTAGAGAACTCAACATCTGTCAGGATTCTCTTACGAATACTCGAATCCAACTTAACTGCCTTAGCCAAATTCTCTACCACCATGCTTGTATTATTGGTACGAGCGCCAACAATAGCAGTCAAATAGTAGGTATAAGCATCAGGATTCTCCACCGCATTCAATGTAGTCTTTGCTTTATTATAATTCTTAGTCATAATTTGCGCAAGAGCAGCAGCGTTACTCTTAGTCTCACTCAAAGCATTAGCAGCTTTCTCATACTGACCTTGTGCAATATACATATTACCCAAAGCAGCTTCATTGGCCTCAGCCTCAGTACCTTTCACAAGGTATGCTTCTGCATTGCCAATATTACCATTGATAAGTGACAACATACCAAGGTTGGTGTTCACTTCAGGAGCTGATGGATTGAGCTTTACAGCCTTCTCCAGATAACTCTTGGCTGCAGTGTAGTCATTAGCCTTCATCGCAAGATTTGCCAAGTTGTTATATGCACGGTAATCGTTAGGGAAGAGCTGTGCGGTAGTCTTGTAGACACTCTCTTTCTCCTTGGTGTCGTCTACCAAAGTAGCAGCATAAAGCAACTCCTCTACGCTCAATACAGATGCATCCTCTTTAACAGCAGCCAAAATCTCTTCGTCAGAACGACCGATTAGCTGATAGTTAAGTTGCAAGCGTGCACGACGTAACTGAGGAAGAATCTCCTCGGCCAATTCTGCATATACAGCAGAGATATTCTTAATTTCACGTTCTCTCACTTCAGGCTCCTTGTACATAGAAAGTACACGCAAGATAAGATCCTTATCAGGAATATTTGATCCAGCAACCAGCTCCTGGAAACCTTCCCAGTCCTCAGCAGTATACTTTGAGTCTACATTAGCCTCTACCTTATTCTTCTTCAGAATTTTCTTCATTTGCTGCTCAGCATTGTCTTGACGCTTTTCAGCCAAACGATCATTCAAATCAAATCCGCCATCAGGTGAAGCATAAGCATACACTTCAACGTTATCAAGCACTTTGTTCTCTTGATCAGCCTTGATATCCTTGAGGGTAGCCTCCAGTTCTTGCATATCCTGCGACTTCAACTCACTAACACGAACATTAGTTTGCTGGATAAGGAACATAATGTTTGCGTGTTTAGCCTGCTCAATAACACGTTGGAATGCATCTTCAGCATATGCAGGCTCGGTCGTCGTAGTGGTTTGCGAATACAATTCAGCTGTAGCTAGCACACCATCAGCAACCTTTACTGCGGGGATTGCCTTTGTCTTGTTCTTGATTTTCGCACTAAACTCCAAATAGAGCTCTGATTTCGCCATGGCAGGCTTGTAGTCAAAAGTACTCTTCATGGTGAAGTTACCACCAGCCTTATAAGGAATAGTCTGACTGTTTCCTTCAACCTTCTCGCCAATAAATGTATACGATTCGCCATTGGCAGAACCGCCTTCCCAACGCAACACTGGAGTAACAGTCACTACTGCTTTCTTGTTGAAATACTTCTCAGGGAATGTACCTGAAATAGTCACGGGAACTTCTCCATTGACAGCCTCAAGAATCTGAGGGGTAACGGTGAAATACTCAGAAGATAATTCACCTAATTTGCCGCTACATGAACTGAACAAGAGCAGTGCGACTGCAATGAATGATAAATGCTTTTTCTTCATCGTTTAATTATTTGTCTGTGATTAAATTTTATTTTGCATGCAAAGATACAGAAGTTTTGCCAATTAACCTTAGTTTGTTGGCTATTATTTCTAATTTTATTCTTTTTTTACTAAAAAACCATTGATTACAGATAACGCTCGGGGTAAAGGTCGTTCCACCACTGGGGACTATCTTGCAGGTAGCGGGCAAACCATGCCATGATGGTGTTGTGCCAGAGCACGCGTTTGTCGTAGTCAGACACGAAGTGGTTCTCGCCCTCTACCTGGATAAACTCTACGGGCTTGCCCAGAATCTTCAGGGCGTTGAAGAGCTGGATGCTCTCGCCAATGGGCACATTGGTGTCTACGGTGCCGTGGAGGAGCAGCAGCGGGGTATTGATCTTGTCGGCATTGAAGAGCGAGCCCTGCTTGGTGAAGAGGTCGGGGTTCTGCCAAGGGTAGCTGTCGGCAGCGGCAATGGCATTGTAGCTGTAGCCCCAGTAGCCCTCGCCCCAGTAGCTGGTGACGTTGCTGATACCGGCATGCGACACGGCAGCTGCGAAGATGTCGGTCTGGGTCTGCAGGTACTGTGTCATGAAACCACCGTACGATGCTCCCAGACAGCCTATCTTCTCGGCATCCACGTAGGGGTGCTCCTGGCAGAACTGCTTGGTACCCTCGACGATGTCGTCGGCTGTGCGCTTACCCCACGCATTGACGTGGCGGGCGGCAAACTCCTGGCCGAAGCCGGTGGTGCCGCTGGGCTGGATGACATAGACCACGTAGTCGCGCGAGGCGAAGAGCTGTGCGCAGTAGGGGTTGCTGATACCTTTGACCGTGGGTGAGGTGCCGCCATAGTAGTAGACGATGAGAGGGTATTTCTTCTCGGGGTCGAACGAGGGAGGCAGGCAGTACTTGCCGTGGATGAGGGTACCGTCCGAGGCGGTGAAGTTCCACTCGTGTGTCTCGCCCAACTCTATCTCGTCGAGGATAGGTTTCATGGGGTCGGCGATGAGGCGCGAGCGGTTTTTCTTCAGGTCAAAGAGGTAGCCCACGCCAGCGGTGTGGTCGTCCTGTCCATAGTAGGCGGCGACGGTGGCACTCTGCGAGGGCAGTGCGAAGCGCTGGGTCACGGAGATCTCAAGCGGCAGCTGCTCGAAGCTCTTCTTCGTGGTGTTGTAGCGGTAGATGTTCTGCTCGTCCTTGTCTTCGGTGGTGAAGTAGATGTGGTGGTCGGCCACGTTCCATTGGAGCACGCTCACCGAGGGGTCAAAATCCTTGGTGATGGGAGTGACCTCGCGGGTAGCAAGATCCATGATGAAGGCCTGCTTGTCGTAGTCGTTGGCGATGGGGTGTGAGCCGCAATTTTTGCCAATTCCATCGAATGATTCTGCACTTCCGGTGAAGAGCACCTGAGTGCCATCGGGTGAATAGTCGGCACCATCTACGAAGGCATTTTCATAGACGAGGGTGTCTATCGTGTAGGTGTTGAGGTCGAGCTGGTATATCGATGTCTTGCCGAAGGGGCGCTCGGTGGGAGCCTCGGCGCTGGTGCTGAAGAGTATCCTCGTGCCATCCTGGCTGATATCGTTGAGGTAGCTCGAGCGCTTACCGTAGGTAAGGCGTTCGGTGGTGCCCTTCTTGATGTCGTACTTGGCCAGGAAGCTACGCCCACGGCTGCCGGGGATGCGGTCGCGCGGGGTTACCACGCGCTTCAGCGGACCCTGCTCGGCCTGTCCGTTCTCTCTGGGGTAGTAGATGAGGTAGTCCTCGGTGGGCGCCCAGGTGAAGCTCTCGGCGGGAATCTCGGTGAGCAGTACCTCCTCGGTGAGTGTGGCGGGGTCGAGGGTGATGACATTGTTGCCTGTGGCTGCCGTGGCGGTGTAGTAGAGCTTGTCGCTCTTGGGCATCCAGCGCATGCCATCCTTGGCATTGGCGAGGAGCACCTTGCCGGTCTTGGTCTCTGATAGCTGGGCATATACGTGTTGACGGTCCTTGCTGTAGTTGTACCAATAACGAGTAAGGAGGTACTTGCCGCTGGGCGATACAGCCACGTCGATCACGCGGTGGCCATATATGGTATTGTCAAGGGTGAAGCGTTTCTTGAGGTCGTGCCCCGAGAACAGGGTGGTACCTTCGTAGTCCTTGTCGGCCACCACCTCGCACTTGAAGGCAGGCGCCACCTTGTCGTCCTTGTGGGCGAGCAGTTTGAGGGTAATCTCGTAGTTGCGCTCGGGCTCCAGGCGCAGGGCGATGTCCTGGGCAGCCTTCACGTTGAGACTATCGTCGGCATTCTCCTTCCTGGATTTCGATGCACCATTGATATAGGCCTCCCAGCGGACGGGAGAGGTCACCTTCAGCTTGCCCTTCATGAAGCGGTCGGCACGGATCTGCGTGCTCACCACATAGATGAGGTGCTCGCCGTCGGCCTTGGCCAAGGTGATGAAGCCAGCCGTATCGGCCTCCATCGCTTGGGTGGTGTAGTTATCCTGATTGAGGCCGATGGCTGTACCCAGCAGGTTCTTGGTCTCAAACTTACGGCCTTCGCCGTTGATGCTGTCGGTCTCGATAGGGCCGCGCAGGGTCACGGCATCGCGCACCTGATAACTCTCGATTACCTGGGATTGTATTCCCAAAGTACATACCACAAGCGCTGCAGTCAATAGTGCCTTTTTTTTCATTGTATATATTTATCTGTTTTTTGAAACATCACACTGTTATTTTTTCTATAAAATCCATAAAGTCTTACCTCTTTCAGAAAGTACGTCCTAGTAGCAACCACATTATCAAAGAGTTGCATAGCATCAAGCTATCACCATATTTTTAACAGTCCTACCATGCTAAAAATCATCACAAAGATAACTGGTTTTTCATTATAATACAAAACAGAGTCACAAAATATCACCAAAGCGATAGAAAGCAAACAGAATCTCAACAGAAAGTACAAAGCACTAAAAAACCCAAGTCAACTGTCTGCCATATCAATTTAATTACTATATTTGCAATTATATTCTAGACAATTTGTGTAAAAGACAACAGCAATCATGAAGACGATGTATGTATTTCTCGCCGAAGGTTTCGAGGAAATAGAGGCCTTAGCTCCTGTAGATGTGATGCGTCGGGCATGTCTCAATGTGACAACCATTTCAATTTCTGATAGCAAACTTGTAAAGGGCGCACACGGCATTCCCGTGATAGCCGATGCACAGTTCTCGGAACTCGACTTTTCCGATGCCGCTTTACTCTTCTTGCCAGGAGGACTTCCCGGTGCCACCAATCTTGATGCCCACGAAGGGTTACGTTCGCTTTTGCTAAACAAATCACATGGCGATGTAATCCTATCGGCAATCTGTGCAGCACCACTCGTACTCGGCAACCTAGGGCTACTGGAAGGGAAACAAGCTACCTGCTACCCCGGATTCGAGAATACGATGAGAGGGGCTACCTATACAGCCCAACAGGTAACCGTTGATGGCAATATCTTAACAGCCTGCGGACCTGCCGCCGCTTGGGCATTGGGATTTACCATTGTAGAGCATTTTTGTGGTGCACTCAAAGCTAAGGAATTGAAAAAGAGCATGCAGTTCTAGGAACTGTTGGGACTTGTTTAAGACAACAGCAACTGCTCCATCCGTCAAACTTTCATCTTATGAAAAGATATGCCATCATCGTAGCTGGTGGGAAGGGACTACGCATGGGTGCTGAATTACCTAAGCAATTCATTCCCATTGAGGGACGCCCCGTACTAATGCGCACGCTTGACGCTTTTCATGCGTGCGATGCTTCCATACAGATAATCCTCGTACTGCCTCATAGCCATCAGAGTTATTGGAGAGAGTTGTGCCAGAAGTATGCCTTTACCGTACCACACCGCATTGCTGATGGAGGTGACACGCGCTTCCATTCAGTGCAGAACGGGTTGGCATTGACTAGCAACACTGAGGCTCTCATTGCTGTACACGATGGAGTACGCCCGTTCGTAACCAAAGAGGTGATTGAACAATGCTATCGTGAAGCAACTATCCATGCAGCTGTGGTACCTGTGACACCTGTTGTGGAAACAATCCGACACCTCCTCAATTCTGGGAGTAAGACCGTAGATCGCGAAAGTTATCGCCTTGTACAGACGCCACAGACCTTTCAAGCATCCTTACTGCATCGCGCCTACCAACAGCCCTACCAAAACACCTTCACTGACGATGCTTCTGTCGTAGAAGCTTTGGGCGAATCGATATATCTGACCGAAGGAAACCGCGAAAACATCAAGCTAACCACACCATTTGATCTTATAGTAGCTAACGCCCTTATACAACAGTAATAATCATATTGGGATAAACTGGCAGACACATACTACTCACGAGAGCACTCAATTGCTCCCGTGTGTGATGCAATGCCACTTATAAATATTTCTAAAGCTGGTCGACAAGACTATATGCCATGCGTCTTCCTATACTTCATTGCCAATGCTATCACCTCGTCGGCAATGACCTCGGCTGAATGATGGAAAGCTAAGGTGAGTATGTTTGTGCGCAGCTGTGCCAACTTGCCTTCGTCCTCTACCGTGTCGAGAGCGAGAGCCACCAGCTTGGCCGTGGCATCGGCATCCTTGACGTAGAGAGCCGCCTCCTTATCTACTAGGGCAAGGGCGTTCTTGGTCTGATGATCCTCGGCCACATTGGGCGAGGGCACCAGTATCACCGCCTTGCCCAGCAGGCAGAACTCAGAGATGGAGCCTGCCCCGGCACGGGAGATGACCAGGTCGGCAGCAGCGTAAGCAGCATCCATGCTGCTGATGAAGTCGCACACATGCACATTCGGCAACTCGCGACCACGCAGCTGAGCGGTAATCTGCTCGTGGTAGTACTTGCCCGTCTGCCAGATAAACTGTACGTCGGACTTCCCAAGGGTGTCCCACGCCTGCAACATACTCTCATTGAGCGTACGGGCACCGAGGCTACCACCCACGATGAGGATAGTCTTCTTCGTGGGATCGAGGCCGAAGGTGCGCACAGCATCGTCGTGCGTGATGGAGGCCTCCAAGAGGTTCTGCCGCACGGGATTACCCGTAAGCTTGATCTTCTCCTTCGGGAAGAAACGCTCCATGCCCTCGTAGGCCACGCAGATGCAGTCGGCCTGCTTGGCCAACAGCTTGTTGGTGACACCGGCGTAGGAGTTCTGCTCCTGCAGCAGCGTGGGGATGCCCATCGCACCGGCCTCCTTCAAGGTAGGACCACTGGCATAACCACCCACGCCCACAGCCACATGAGGACGGAAGTCACGGATGATACGGCGTGCCTTGCGGCGACTCTTCATCAGGCGCCACAGCACAGCAATATTCTTGAGCAGGTGCTTGCGGTCGAAGCCGCTCACCGGCAAACCGATAATACGGTACCCCGCAGCAGGCACGCGCTGCATCTCCATACGATTCTCGGCACCCACGAAGAGTATCTCGGAATCGGGACACTTAGCCTTCACGGCATTGGCAATCGACAAGGCGGGAAAGATATGCCCGCCTGTACCGCCACCACTGACAATAAGTCGGATATTGTTCATATTCATTCTTCTCTTAATATCTTTGGTATATCCTCTTCGGTATGCACGGCCTCAGCAGTCTGCGCATTCCGGTTCATCTTCTCCGTATAGTAGCTCACGCTGAGTATCATCCCTATGTAGCCGCAGTTGATGATGGTAGAGGTACCACCACGGCTTATCAGGGGCAGGGGCTGGCCTGTCACGGGAAAGAGGCCTACGGCTACCATCATATTGATGGTGGCCTGCGCTACCAGCATCAGCGCACAGCCCATCACCAGGAAGGCAGGGAAGTAGCTCCGGCACTTCTGTGCTATCTTGGCCGCTCGTATAAGCAAGATGATATAGAGAAGTACCACAAAGGCACCACCCACAAGTCCCAGCTCCTCGATGATGATAGCAAAGATGAAGTCGGAATACGCCTGAGGCAGATAGTCACGCTCCACGGAGTTGCCCGGTCCACGACCTATGATATTGCTCGATGCAATGGCTATCGTGGCATGAGTCTCCTGGAAGTTCTCATCGGTAATCTTGAACTGCGCAGCGGGCACCGCCTCAGAATCGCCAAAACGTTGTATACGAGCCTGCCAAGTGGTCAGACGATTGAGTCCGGGAATATTGCTCAATGTCTTGCTGGGCACGAAGAGCAACACGGAAAGAAAGAGCGCAACAGCAGCACCTAGCACCAACACCAGCTTGCCCAGCTGCCGCAGCGGTATGCGACCCACATACATCATCAAGAATACCACGCCAAAGAGCAATACCGCAGTTGAGAGATTCTCCGGCGCAATGAGTCCGCACACGATACCCGTCATCCACAATATCCACTTCATGGCATTGGGCGTGGCCCCGTCCTCCGTCTGCATACGCGAGAGGATGAGCGCCGTACCCATGATCACGCCCACCTTAGCAAACTCGGAGGGTTGGATGGAAAAGCCTGCAATCCTCATCCAGCGGGCAGCATCATTGACATCGGAACCCTTAAACAATACATACACTAGCAGACATACCGACACCGGCACCAACACCAGCGGTATGGCTTTATAGAAGCGATAAGGGATGAGGTGCGCGGCATACACCACCACACATCCCAGCAGCAGGTTGGTACTATGCTCACGGATAGGCCACCAGTAGTTACCACCACTCTTATAAGTAAGCATACTGGCCGCACTGAACACCTCAACTACCGAGATGAGCAGGAGCAGCATAAACACTACCCATACGACCTTGTCGCCACGAAATACTCGATTCAGGAAATCCATTGTTTTTATTATTTTGTAGTTAGATGTAGTAAAATGGATGTCTTATTCGTATGTGCCATCCAGCTATAGGAAGAAACTCGAACATTTGTAGAGATTCTTCACTTTGTTCAGAATGACAAGACATTTGGCATTTATCTACTTAATCTCCATTTAACTCCTTAATCTACATAATCAAAGTCGCCTCACACACTCCTTAAACTGCTCGCCGCGGTCTTCGTAGCTCTTGAAGAGGTCGAAGCTGGCACAGCAGGGACTGAGCAGCACGGCTTCGCCCTTCTGAGCCATACGGTAAGCCGCATCGACCGCATCCTTCATGCTCTGCACATCGGCCACGGGCAATCCGAAGGGGTCGAAGAACTGGTGCAACTTTTCATTGTGCAAGCCCATATAGATGAGTCCCACACACTTCTCACGCACGAGGTCGGCAATCTCACTGTAGTCGTTGCCCTTGTCCTTACCGCCAAGGATAAGGATGGTCTTCTGCGTCATGCTCTGCAGGGCATACCAGCAACTGTTGACATTCGTGGCCTTGGAATCGTTGATATAGTCGACACCACGCACACGAGCCACATATTCCAGCCGATGCTCCACCCCCTTAAAGGAGGCCAGTGCCTCGCGGATTACCTCTTTCTTAATGCCCGACAAGGATGCCGAGATACCTGCCGCCATCGAGTTGTAGAGGTTGTGCTTGCCGGTAAGGGCCAACTCTTCCTGCTCCATGTTGAAGGCGTAGGGGGCGGTGAAGTAGAGTTCATCAGCATCGGTGTAGGCAGTGACACCCTCGCGCTTGTCCTCGGCAAAGGGGTACAGCCTGGCGTGTATGCCATGCTTGGAGAGCTCGCGCTGGATGATGGGGTCGTCGTTCCAGAAGATGAAGGCATCATCATCGGTCTGGTTCTGCACGATGCGGAACTTGGCATCCACATACTCCTGCATATTGTGGTTGTAGCGGTCGAGATGGTCGGGGGTGATGTTGAGCAGGATGGCGATGTTGGCACGGAACTCATACATATTGTCGAGCTGGAAGCTGCTCAGCTCGATGATATACCAGTCATAGTCACAGGTAGCCACCTGATAAGCCAGGCTCTGCCCGATATTTCCCGCAAGCCCCACATTGTAGCCTGCGCTCTTGAAGATATGGTAGATGAGCGATGTAGTGGTTGTCTTACCGTTACTACCCGTGATACACACCATCTTGGCATCGGTGTAGCGTCCGGCAAACTCAATCTCCGAGATGACCGGTATGCCCCGCTCCTGTATCTTGAGCATCATGGGTGCATCGCCCGGTATGCCGGGGCTCTTGATTACCTCGTCGGCATTCAGGATGAGCGCCTCGGTATGCTGCCCGTCCTCCCATGCGATATGATACTCGTCGAGCATCTGCTTGTAATGCTCCTTGATCTTCGACATATCGGAGAGGAATACATCGAAACCCATCTTCTGTGCCAGGACAGCGGCACCTACGCCACTCTCTCCACCGCCTAATATTACGATTCGTTTCATTGTTATCTTATCTTCAATGTAATTATGGTCACCGCAGCCAATATGATAGTCACAATCCAGAAGCGCACGGTAATCTTCGCTTCATGGAAAAGGGTGTCGGGATGGGTAACCTTGATGCTACAGCCCGGATCCATCTTTTGCACCTGCGCCACCGAAGTGCGGAAATGGTCATGGATGGGGGTGCGTTTGAAGAAGCGTTGCTTAACCCCTTTCCTCTTGCCTGCCTTATAATAGAATCGCTGGATGATGACCGAGAGGCTCTCCACGAAGAACACACCACAAAGGATGGGGATGAGCAGTTCCTTGCGGATGATGATGGCACTCACAGCAATGATGCCACCGATGGTGAGGCTGCCGGTATCGCCCATGAACACCTGAGCAGGGAAGGCATTGTACCAAAGGAAGCCAATGAGTGCACCTACGAATGCACACAGATATACTACCAGCTCCTCGGAACCAGGGATATACATGATATTAAGATAGCCTGCCATGGAGATGTGACTGGACACATAGGCCAGTATGCCCAGCACCACACCAATGATGGCCGAGTTACCCGCTGCCATGCCGTCCATGCCGTCGTTGAGGTTGGCACTGTTGGACACTGCCGTCACCACGAGGATGGTCATGAAGACAAACAAGAGCCAGCCGCCCACCTGCTTGTACTCGCCCAACCAGTTGAAGGCATTGGCATAGTCGAGGTTGTTGTTCTTGAAGAAGGGGATGGTGGTCTTGGTAGACTTTGTAGCTTCACTCTTGTGAACAATCTCGGTTGCTGAGTTGGCTCCACGCTGCACCTCGATATTTTCACGGATGACTGCATCGTCGCTCAGGTAGAGTGTGAGACCCACGATGATGCCGAGACCCACCTGGCCGATAATCTTGAACTTGCCGTGCAAGCCCTCCTTATCGCGTTTGAACACCTTGATATAGTCGTCGGCAAATCCCAAGGCGCCAAGCCACACCGTGGTGACAAGCATGAGGATCATATATACATTGTCGAGACGACCGAGCAGCAAGCACGGGATGAGTATCGCTGCCAGAATGATGACACCACCCATCGTGGGGGTGCCTATCTTCTGCACACCGAAGGGGTCGATGCTCGCATCGCGCTGCGTCTCGGTAATCTGCTGCCGCTTGAGCATATTGATAAAGTGCTTACCATAGATGGTGGACACCAGCAGCGCAATGATGATGGCCAGCAGTGAACGGAACGAGATATAGGTAAACATGCCCGCACCAGGTACGTTCAGCTCATTCAAGTAGTCAAAGAGGTAGTATAACATAGCTGAGATTCTTAGTTTACAAATACTTCATTCAATATCTCCTTGTCATCGAAGTGGTGCTTCACACCCTTTATGTCCTGATAGTTCTCGTGGCCCTTGCCGGCAACGAGGATGACATCGCCCTTCTCGGCAAGCATGCAGGCCGTGCGGATGGCCTCACGACGGTCAACGATGGAGATTACGCAGGACTTCTGCGCAGGGGTGAGCCCGGCAAGCATGTCATTGATGATGTCTTGCGGCTCCTCGAAACGGGGGTTATCGCTGGTGATGATGACCTTGTCGCTGCCCTTCACGGCCTCCTGTGCCATGATGGGGCGCTTGCCCTTGTCGCGGTTGCCACCGGCACCTACCACGGTGATAACCTTGCCCTTGCCACCCTGCACCTCGTGAATGGCACTCAGCACATTGGCTATGGCATCGGGAGTGTGGGCATAGTCGACAATGGCGGTGAAGCCCTGTGGGGAGTGTACTGCGTCGAAGCGGCCACTCACGGGGCGCAACGTACTGAGCACGGTGAGCACCTCCTCGGGACGCTTGCCCAAGAGGCAGGCTGTGCCATATACGGCAAGGAGGTTGCTGGCGTTGAACTTACCGATGAACTGCACGAACACCTCCACGCCGTTGATGTCGAGCATCATACCGTCGAAGTAGTGCTCGAGAATACGTCCCTTGAAGTCGGCCAGGCTCCGGAGCGAGTAGGTATACACCTTGGCACGCGTGTTCTGCGTCATCACCAGTCCGTTCTTGTCGTCGAGGTTGGTCACCACGAAAGCATCCTTGGGCAGGGCATCGAAGAAGGCCTTCTTGGCACGCAGGTAGTTGTCCACGGTCTTGTGATAGTCCATGTGGTCGCGCGTGAGGTTGGTGAAGATACCACCAGCGAACTTAAGCCCACCGATGCGGCGCTGTGCCACAGAGTGTGAGCTCACCTCCATGAACACATACTTGCAGCCCTCATCAGCCATACGTCCCAACAGGGCATTGAGGGTGATGGCATCGGGCGTGGTATGCTCGGTGGGGATGGCCTCATCATCAATATAGTTGCATACGGTAGAGATGAGTCCGACCTTATAGCCCATCGCGCGAAACATATTATATAGGAGTGTCGCAATGGTGGTCTTGCCATTGGTGCCCGTGACACCTATCAACCTCACCTTCTCTGTAGGATGATCATGGAAGGCCGTAGCGATAGGGCCTACGACTTCTTCGCTATCGGCGACACGGATGTAGGTGATGCCTTCGGTCAACGACTCGGGCAACTGCTCACACACGATGGCCACAGCGCCCTTGTCAATGGCACCTTGTATATATTTATGTCCGTCGACCTGTGTGCCACGCATAGCCACAAACAGATGGCCGGCTGCGATACGGCGCGAGTCGATATGCACATCGGCAATGTCGCACTGCACATTGCCAATGACCTCTTCTACACGTAATCCTTTGATGATGTCTGAGAGTAACATATTATTTCCTTTTTACTTCAACTTCAAATATATTGTCTGTCCTTTCCGGACCGCATTGCCATGAGGTATGCTCTGCGAATACACCTTGCCCTTGCCCGAGATATTCACCTTGAGTCCACATGCCTCAAGCAGATACAGGGCGTCTTTGGCTCCGAGCCCCTTTACATTGGGGACCTTGCCTTCTGACGGATTAAACGGTATGTCGCTGAGCAACACGTCGGA
>SUXS01000016.1 GCA_015060865.1 Bacteroidales bacterium
ACCATACTCGTCGTTAGAGGCCTTGCCGAAGGCACTACAACAGCTACGATAGAGGCTGGAGAAGCGAAGCAGACCATCGCCATCACGGTTCGCAAGGGTAATGGCAATGGATGGATGTAAATTCAATTGAGAATTGAGAATTGTAGCCAACATATTCGCCCTTATGCTATTGAGCACTATCAGCCTTAGTGCGCAAGTCGCTATGCAGCATATGCGTGGGCTCACCCGTGCTCAGATGGACTCCTTGGTGCATCCTACAGTGCATCCCCAGGGGAGCAGTATAGTTTCAGTTGATACTGCCTTCTATGAACTGGGGACACTCTACGAAGATGATGCTCCGGTGAAGCGCGTATTTACGTTGCGCAATACAGGTAAGGCTCCTATATCTATTGCACGGGTTCGCACCACCTGTGGATGCACCGTACCCGAGTATAGTGACCAAGCCATTGCTCCTAATGGAACGGCACCGATTACGCTGACCTACAACCCAAAGAATCGCCCCGGCACTATTGATGTAGATGCCTTTGTCTATATCAAGGGAGAGGACAAGCATCCTATGGCGCGTCTCTCGCTCTACGGCGAGGTCATCGACAAGGATGTGTGGAGTCATCTGCCCCATGCAATGGGGGCATTGCGCATAAAGCGTAAGGAGGTGACGATAACGGAACTCCCTCGCCAGGGGAAGCCTTCTGTGCGCATTCTTTGTGCCAACAGTGGTGAGAAGGCATTACGCCTCAGTTCGCGCTTGTTGCCTGCCTATGCCTCGTTCCGTACCGAACCTGCAGAAATTGCTCCTGGTGTCGAAGCCGATATCGTCATTACTATAGACGTGGCTAAGCTCCCGAAATCAGAGCAGAATATACGGTTCCCCTTGCTCATTGATGGTATAGGAGGCAAGCCATCAGCACGCACCATACACGTGACTATAGACAAGACAAAATAAAATCTGAATAAGAAAAGGACAAACGATATGAAAAAGATTATTCCATTACTACTTCTTACCTTGATGACTGCTTTTACCGCTTGCGAAGAGCCCATAGAGGAGATCCCTGCACTTGAAGTAAACTACATCAACCTTGATGGTACGTGGCAACTTGCGGAATGGCGCGGTGAGCCTTTGGCAGAGGGCACTTGGCTGTATGTGACACTTGATCGTAAAGAACATATATTCAAGATATACGACAACATCAGCACGATGTATCCCCACCTCTATACCGGTGTATTTGAAATCACGAATGATTGGCGCGTGGGCGATATCATCAGTGGCACCTACGACTACGAAAACGGAGCATGGAACCACGACTATATCGTCACCGACCTCTACCAAGAGTCCATGCTGTGGACAGCCAAGGATGATGATACCGAAGTGCAGAAGTTTGTGCGTGTAGCCGAAGTTCCAGCAAGCATCATAGAGGCTGTACGGCAATAAGATTGTAGAACACAGAACACAGAAATCAGCTCATTTTACAAAGAAACATTCTATTTTCACACAAAAAAGAGGCCTCACATAGAAGTCATACAAATATTATCACTATATTTGCCATACAATAGTTAGAACATCTATACCTGAATTCTGTTAAAAAGAAGAAAAACATTCATTTTATAAACTCTAAAGAGAAAAAACTATGCGTCTTATTATTGAACCCAATTACCAGCAGCTATCAGCTTGGGCTGCATCGTACATTGTAAAGCGTATCAATGAGTTTAACCCCACACCTGAAAAGCCATTCGTACTTGGACTCCCCACAGGTGGTACCCCACTGGGCACTTACAAGGAGCTCATCAGACTCCATAAAGAAGGTAAAGTAAGTTTTCAGAATGTTGTCACATTTAACATGGACGAATATGTGGGACTTCCCGAAAACCATCCCGAAAGCTACCATTCATTCATGTGGAACAACTTCTTCAGCCATGTAGATGTTAAGAAAGAGAATGTGAATATCCTCAATGGCAATGCAGATGACCTGGATGCAGAATGTGCACGCTACGAGGAGAAGATAAAGTCCTATGGAGGCATACACCTCTTCATGGGCGGCATTGGTCCTGACGGGCATATTGCCTTCAATGAGCCAGGCTCATCGCTCACCTCACGCACCCGCCAAAAGACCTTAACTACTGACACCATCATTGCCAATTCACGTTTCTTTGACAATGACGTCAATAAAGTGCCTAAAACCTCCGTAACCGTAGGCGTAGGTACTGTAATGGATGCCAAGGAGGTTCTCATCCTCGTCAACGGCCATAATAAGGCACAAGCCCTTTACCATGCCGTAGAGGGAAGTATCACCCAAATGTGGACCATCAGCGTATTGCAACTGCATCCGAAAGGAATCATCGTATGTGACGATGCAGCTACAGTAGAACTTAAAGTTGGTACCGTCAACTACTTTAAAGACATTGAGAAGGATCATTTAGACCCATCCTCCAACCTATAAAGGACATGTACTCAAAAAAAGGTGGCAATCGCCACCTTTTTTTGAGTTTCATACGAGACTTTGAGAAACTTCTACTTCCAACCCATACGGGTTTACAATTATCTGTTCAATAAAGGAACAAAAAAATAGGATGCGCCTACTGACGCATCCTATTCTATTTATAAGAGAAAATCCTTACTTAATGACCTTCTTCTTTCCATCTACAATATAGAGACCCTTAGAAGGAACAAGTACACGGCGACCCTGGAGGTCGAATATACCCTTCACGACAGGAGCAACTTGTTCACCAGCCTCCTCTGTAATCTCTGTAAAGTCAAGGTCTGTCAAATTCTTGTATGACTCAGCCTCTACAATACGCCAAGCAGAGGCTGTGCCAATACCAGCACCCCAGTAAACGATATTACCACTGTTGCCTGATCCGCCACCATGACCATTAGCATGGAGACGGCCAGAATTACTACCACTTCCAGCAAATCCATCCTTATCAAGAGCCACGACAGTACCCTGCAAGGTCTTGATGTAATACTTACCAGCAGCAGCCTCACCAGAGAGGTTATGATTCTCATCGATATAAGCACCTGTACCTACATTCTGAATCGTATAGAGTACGGTATCATTACGTGTCTCCACCTCTGCAAACTGCCAGAGATAGTTGTCGCTGTTTAGGTTGATATAGGTCCAGTTGAGTGATGAAGCATTCTTGGCATACATAGCCATTTGAGTCATATGGTTCTCCTCAAATCCTTCAAGTGCACTTACGATAAAGTATTTCTTATCGGCCAAAGGCTTATTGGGAACAAGTCCAGCTACAGCATCTTCCATAGCCTTGATAGCTGCATCAATTTCTTCTACTGTGCCTGCGCCATTGTCAAGGATACGCTCAGCCTCAGCAAGAGCTGCACTGTAAGCGTTGATGTCACGATATTGGTTAACATCCTCACCAACCTCAGGTGCTACTGCAACAGCAGCCTCGTATGCGGTGTTAAGTCTTGCTAGGTGACGGAAGAGTTCAGAGTCGGCCGACTCAGCAATCGTCAGTTCAGTTACTCCCTCAGCATTGTTGAATGAGAGTGAGAAGCACCATACGGGCTCAGACAAGATAATAGTAGCCATCTTACCGGCAACCGAAATCTCTGCAGTCTCAATAGCAGTACCATCAATAGCATAGATAGTAAGACCATCAAACTTGGTATCCTTATCAGCAGTCACTGTAAATACAGAGGCGCCAGCATACAGATAGAAATTCTCAGTACGATAAGTATCGGCACCTACAAGGGCTGTAAGGGGAAGTTCGCTCATCTCGCAAATATACCAGCCAGAAGCTGTGTGAGCAGCGCCACCTCTCTCATAAGCGATAACAGCACTTGAATCACCGAAGATACCACCGTCAATCTGACCATAGATATCACCAGTCCATCCTGCACCGATATTACCACTGTTGTGGTCGCAAGCGTGCATATCATACATAGCTGTCAAGTTGAACTGACCGGCACCGATGGGCACAACCTCCACAGTATCTGCAGTTGCAGACAAACGAACACCGCCGTACTCCTCTTCACCATCTTTATTTGTGGTAAAGTAGTCTGACACATAAAGTCCTGTAGACTTATTCTTCAGTTTGTAGAAGTTCTTTCCGTCAGCATTATTCATGACCTCAAAGGTGAAGACTTGATCATCACGAGTGGGAGATGCAGTTTTCCACCAAAGATTCAGATTACCTACAGAATCAGCCTGTACACCGATAGCCTTGTTCAAACCTTGCTTCTCAAAGAATGCGACACCAGAGATAAGGCGATATTCCTTACCTGCTTCGGGAAGAGCCACCTTAGCATCAAGAGCCTCGTTATACTTTTCATCCAAGTCCATAAGGGCAGCAATCATCTCCTCATCAGTAGGATTCTCGCCATCCAACACAGCCTGTGCTGCTTCGATAGAAGCATAAAGCGCTGAGAAATCATAATTGTAGAAACCAGGAGCAATACCTACGTAACGCTCCTCCGCTGAAGCCTGGTTGATAAGAGAAATCAACTCAGCACGAGTAGAAGACATCGCAGCAACATCAACAGTCTTTGGAATATTCTGTCTGTTGTTACGTGAACGCCAGCCAAAGCTGAAGGTAGTCAGTTCTACACCATCAGGTATGATGACATCAAGATAATGAGGCTCTGCAACATTACCATGCCAATCCGAGTGCCAGAATGTATTATAATCTTCGTCGCAGATATTCTTCATCGGACCTTCTGTTGCCTCTTGAGCGTTGGTTACGAAGTGCTCTACGGAGAGATCCAACTTCTCACCAAACTCATCACAAACCCAGAACTCAGAAAGAGCTACGAATACCGGATCACCCTTACCTGCACCATTGGGGCAATAAGTATCCAAGAATGTAACACGTAGAGTGGTAATAGGATTCAATACAGTATACTCCTCTGAATTGAACTCGAATACGTCATTGCCAATGTTATCACCAAGCGCGGGATCACCAGTCAATACGACATGGAAACCGGCATTAGTAATAACGGCAGCCTTACAAGCGGCAATAGAAGCATAAGCTCTATCCAGCCATACGATAGCCTCTACGGCAGTAATTGTTTGATTTGATTCGTAGTCATCAAGAGCTGTTGTTATGTTGACCAACAGACGATCCAAACTATCTTGCCATGATTCAGGATATTGTCCCTCGTCAGATCCAAAACCAGGATCGTAAGAAGCCTCCTCCATAAACGCTTCCAAATCGTCAACCATATTCCAAAGCAACTCGATACGCTTAGCAGCGATAGCCTCACGCAATGTAGCTTTTGTTTCATTCAATGTAACACGATCGGCAGTGCGGGCATCATATACCGCCTGAGCTGCAGCAATGGCGGCTTCAAACTCTTCTGTAGAATTAGCCCATTCATGAGCAGCCAAAGTATCGTTGGCAGCAGCTATCTGATTAGCTAAAGATTTGTAATCATTTACAGATCTATTACCTAAGTAGACAGCCCAACGAAGCTCCTCGTCAGCCGTATAAGCAGTTTCTACAGTTGTGGCCGCTTTAGCCAACTCAACACCTGCGTTCAGATATGCCAATGTATCTACATTCATATGCTTAACAGACACCGTATCAGAGATAGCAATGGTACGTGCCATATCCATTTTGATAACCTCTGTCAAAGCCTCCTCGGGAGTTTTATCCGCAAAGTAATACAACTCGGCGTTGTCCCAGCAGATGTAAGTAATGTTAGAACCTTCAACCTTGAGACCTAAGTGCAAAGAACCATCGGTAACCGTAGTAGCAACATTGAACTTAGCAGTATGAGCAAGTTTGGTTCCACGGTCAGCGTTATTGGTTGCTACAGGCACAGCTGCTTCGTTAGCAAACAATGAAACACCATAAACTTCACTCCTATTATCCTCGACCTCGCTATTCTGCAGAGATGCAGCAATATAAGCGCCGAATACGTAAGTACCGTTAGGGAGGTTCTTCAAGGTCTGTGAGATTGAGTTGTTACTCATAGAATTGCTTCCGCTCCAAACCTCAAGGTTAATTCCCTTAAAGCCATAGTAACCTGCTGCACGAGCAGCCTTGTTTCTGTTCAATCCCCAATTGTGTGATTCGAAGGAAATATCCCAACCATACACACCACGCTCCATGTCGGCATTAACCAACTTGGAGGTCACATCCTCTTGAGCAAAGCTTGTTGTAAATGAAGCAACAGCAAGACCCAAGCATAACAATCGTAGATTTTTCTTCATGTTTTTGAGACTTAATTTGTTAATACTAATTTTTCTTGTTTTAATGGTTCGTAATTAATGTTTATTCACGGTATTGTAATAAAAACTTTTCACTTCCTTCTGCAAAGATTATAAATCAAACAAACTTCGCAACATTTTTTTCATTAATATTCGTTTAAGCGAATAAAATTCTCAATTTTTCAAAACCCAATAAAGCAGCGAATCAAGAAACTGCAAAGTCCAGTTTTCAGATTTACTGCCCTATAGCTTTCACTTACGAATCTTATACCAGCTGCTACCGTAAAGCAAGATTACGAGGAAGCAGGGAACGCATACCCAGTAGCTCATCTGGAACGAACCGGTAAGTCCCTCAACCCAAGCACGCACGAGCGGCATCACAGCACCACCGGCCATAGCCATGGTGAGGAGTGCAGAGCCCTGCTTGGTGAACTTGCCGAGGTCGGCCATTGCCAAGGGCCAGAGAGCCGGCCACATGAGTGAGCAGCCGAGAGCCATCAACAGGATGCAGTAGATAGAATACTCACCGGGGAGTACGGCTACAAGCACAGAGCCTACCAAAGCAATCCATGCACAGATACGCATAGCCTTGTCCTGGCTGAGGTACTTGGGAATGAACAGGATACCACAGATGTAACCGAGTACCATACCTACCGAAGGAATGTAACCGAGCAACTCGGCAGAAGCACCGAGAACAACGCCTTCGTTCTTCAAGCTGGTAGCATAGTCGGCCACGGTAGCCAATGAGATGGTCTCAACACCCACGTAGAAGAAGAGTGTCAAGCAACCGAGCAGCAAGTGGGGGAACTGCATGATAGAGGTCTTGCCCTCAGCATAGGGACATGCAGCAGCATCGTCCTCATCCTCACCGGCAGCCTTCACCTCGGGCAGCGGAGCCAGCAAGGCAATGATACCGAGCAGCACGAATATACCTATAATAATATAGAAGGGCAAGAAGAGGTCACCCATCTGAATCTGGTCGATAGACTTACCGATAACCAAGGTCATGAATACGGTAGTGGTAGGCCATGCCAACTTGTTGCAGATACCCATGATAGAGGTACGCTTAGCAGCACTCTCGAGCGGGCCAAGGATGGTGATGTAGGGATTCACGCAAGCCTGCAATACGGCATTGGCAGCACCACTGATGAAACATGCGGTGAGGAAGAATGCCAAAGACTCGTTCTTGGCAGCAGGGATGAACAAACCGAATGCGATGGCAAACAGCGCGAACGATACGGCCATAGTAGCCTTGTAGCCAATCTTGCTGATACATACCGTGGCGGGATAGCCGAAAAGCAAGAAGGGAACGAAGTTAAACGCAATCAATAGGTTAGCTACCACCGGAGTGATATCCAATGCGCCTTTGAGCACGGGGGTCAAGAAGCCGTTGATACCCAAGGCAAAGCCGATGGCGAAGAAGAACAGACCGCATATCGCAAGTGCAATGCCTGTCTTGTTTTGTTTCTGAGTCATAATGAAATTTACTATTTAACGATTTACAATTTACTATTAACTTTCTTTATGTCATCCTGAACGTAGTGAAGGATCCCCCACCCTCCGTCGTGCGAGATTCTTCACTCCGTTCAGAATGACACCTCGCTAAGCAACGTTATTTGCTCAGGAAGACAAAGCAAATCACTTTACAGCCTCACGCACAATCTGTTGCATACGCTCATACTGCTCTTCCATGCTGGTGAGGAGCTTGTACTGAGCATGAGTGCGCACGAGGTTGTGGCCATCGTAGCGTACCTTGTAGTAGTTGTCGCCATCAATGTAGTCCATGAGGAAGCGGAGCACCTGCTCGTAGGTGATATAGATACCCGAGAAGGCAAGCCAGTCGATCTCGCTCTGAGTCATTGAAGCCTTGCGCTCTGAGAGGTAACCCTTGATGTAGCCCTCAAACATGTTGATGTCCATTGATACGCGGTTGAGGTCCTGATCGTCCTCGGCACCGGTATTGGTGTATGAACGGAGAGCGTCGCCCACGTCGTTGAGCGAAGTGCTGCTCATGCAGGTATCGAGGTCGATAACGCAGAGTACGTCGCCATTCTGATTGAAGAGGATATTGCTGAGCTTGGTATCGTTGTGGGTCACTCGCATGGGGAGCACGCCCTCCTCTACCATCTTCCAGAAGTCGAGCATCTGCTCGCGACGGCTCTCAATCCATGAGATTTCCTCCTTCAGTTCAGCTACGCGGCCCATAGGATCCTTTGCAATGGTCTCATCCCACTGCTGGAAACGCCAACGGATATTGTGGAATCCCTTGATGGTCTCGGCCAGAGGCTCGGTAAAGTCGGCCAACTGGGCCTGGAAACGTCCGATACCCTGACCACCCTTGTAAGCGAGTTCGGGAGTGTCGGCACGATCATAAGTTACAGAACCTTCGATAAACTCACACATAGCCCAGTAGTTACCCTCATTGTCCTTCCAGTAGAGCTTGCCGTCAACGGTAGGAGTCACGGTCAATGCCTCACGACGAGGATCGCCACCGGCAGCAGCAATCTTCTCCTTCAAGTGAGCAGTCACCTTAGCGATGTTGTCCATCATGGCGGGCACATCGGGGAAGATAGCGTGATTCTTACGCTGGAGGATGTAGTTGGGAGTGTTACCTACGGTCTTAACGATAAAAGTATCGTTGATAAAACCTTCACCAAGGGGCTTGATGATTTCAATGTCGCCTTCGATTGCGAAGTGCGAAGCGATGCTAAGCATTCTTTCGTCCATGTTTGTATTCTGGTATTAGTGTTAATACACAATGATTATCGTACAAAAGTATGGTAAAATTTGCAATCCACACAATAAATATTCCAAAAATCGGCAGAAATAAACTACAATAAGAGCAGGCAAAGAAAAGATTTGATTACTTTTGTACAGAAATGCAAACCCTAAAAGGCAAAAACGCGTGAAACAGCTGATAGACAAACTACAGACAGCACTCTCGGGCATCTATGAAGGACACGAACTAACGGCCATCATCCGCACCATCTGCTGCGACATGCTGGGCATAAGCAGCACTGCTTATTACCTCAAGGAAGAGGTGACACTGACTACCGAGCAGGGGACACTTCTACAGGGCATCATCGACCGTCTACGACAAGGCGAGCCACTGCAATACATAGAGGGGAAAGCCCCATTTTGCGGAATGGAGTTTGCAGTAAATTCATCTGTACTCATACCGCGTCCCGAGACGGCAGAACTGGCAGATTGGATTGTCTGCGAGCATGCCACGCAACACCCACGCATACTGGACCTTGGCACCGGAAGCGGCTGCATCGCCATCGCACTGAGCAAACAGCTTCCGCAAGCCACGATAGAGGCTTGCGACATATCGGCAGAGGCATTGACCATAGCCAAAGAAAACGCCCGAATGAACGAGGCGCCCGTATCCTTCTTCACACACGACATGCTCGACCTCGGCACTCCCCTCCCCCATTCCTATGACATACTGGTGAGCAACCCTCCCTACATACGACAGAGCGAGGCAGCGGACATGAGTATCCAAGTCACCGAATGGGAGCCCCACACCGCCCTCTTCGTGCCCGACGACGATGCACTACGCTTCTACCGCGCCATTGCCGAGCTGGGGCAGACGGAGGCACTACGCCCCGGTGGACATATCTACGTGGAAATCAATCAGGCATTAGGCAAAGAGACTGTGGCCCTATTCGAAGCATACGGCTATCAGGATGTGGAGTTGCGGAAAGATATTTATGGGAATGAGAGGATGATTGGAGTTAGGAGTTAAGAGTTGTGAGTTATGACTGCAGATGAGATACTATATAAATTGGCTGCGCGATGCTCGGTAAGCGAGCAATGCCTGAGCGACATAGAGGCCAAGTTGAGCCGCTACGACCTCACCGAGGAGGAGCACACCCGTATCCTGCGCCACCTCGTAGAAGAGAAGTACGTAGATGACCGGCGCTATGCCGAGGCCTACGTGAAAGACAAATACCGATTCAACAAGTGGGGACGCATCAAGATTGCTCAAGGCCTGCGCCTGAAGGGCATTGACAATGAGACGATAAAGTCGGCCATGGAAACAATTGACGAAGAGGAGTATCTAAGCATTCTGCGCGACCTCATCAAGGCCAAGCGCAAAAACACGCGAGGGACAAGCGAGTATGAGATAAACGGCAAACTCACCCGTTTTGCCACAGGGCGAGGCTTTGAATTTGCCGCAATACGGAGGTGCATTAACGTTGACGATGACTATTGGGATTAAAAGAATAATAATATGGCGAGTCAAACAAACAGGTTGTGTCATTTTGAGCACAGCGAAAAATCTCGCATTTTTTTGTGAAGTCCCTGCGCGAGATGTTTCACTTCGTTCAACATGACACTCTTTGGTGACCCTTTATGAAATGGATTGACGACCTCAAGGAACTACTTTTTCCACGCTACTGCAAGGTATGCCGACGCCGCCTTACCCACAGCGAACAGCACCTCTGCGTGAGTTGCCTATTGGAACTGCCACGTACCCACTACGAGCGCACTCCCAACAATATGCTGATGCAACACTTCATGGAATGGCCCGAAGTAGTGGCCGCCACAGCATACTTCTATTACGATAAGGAGGGACGATACAGCAACCTCATCCATCACCTGAAATACTACGACCACCCCGAAGTAGGCACTTACCTCGGGCGCTTGGCCGCCACTGAGCTACAAGCCAGCGGATTCTTCGAGGGCATCGACCTCATCGTCCCCGTCCCCCTATCGAAGAAGAAACAACGCAAGCGTGGCTACAACCAATGCGACTATATTGCCCGAGGCATCGGCCAAGTCATCGGTATCGATGTACATACACAATGCATCGAACGTGCCGTAGACACCGATACACAAACGCACAAAAGCCGAATGGAGCGATGGAAGAATACCGAAGGTATCTTTCAAATAACCGATGCTACCGCCGTGAGTGGCAAGCACATCCTTATCGTCGATGATGTAGCGACAACAGGCGCCACGCTACACGCTTGCATATCGGCCATACTCACCATTCCCAATGTACGCATCAGCGTATTCACCCTAGCTAAAGCTGTATAATCTACATTCCATCAATAGGACGAGCTACGCAGGCATTGGGCACACTTATTTTCAACATATTAGCCATAGTAGGAGCTACCACACTAACAGATACTGGCGACCGATCCACAGCCGGTTCCATCCCTAGCCCATAAAAAATAATTGGCACCGGAACATTAGAGCGACGAACATAGCAACGTTCATTCCATCGTTCATCAACCAAAGTATACCCAGGTGCTATCTCCAATACGATATCACCAGAACGGTTTGTGTGGTACGCCGCACGAGCAATAGGATCCGCACTCCCCGAAAGCAGTTCATGCGAGGGATATACCTGTTTCACCCCTTCTACCTGATTGAGAAACTCCGCACAACGTTCGAGCAACTCCGACATTTTTAATTGGCGCTGTTCTATAAGAGCATGATTTAAATATATTTCATTCATGTAACAGGCTTCAATATAGCTATCCTTCCCATAGAGCGCCCCCAAATACAGATTGAGTAAAGCCTGCAAGCGCGACATATTGATCTCACCCGTCGGGAGCGTGAAAAGTTTCTCGTTAGGGCGAGAAGCATCCGTATAGCCCGTAGAGGTTATAACAAACAGGGCATTCTCAAGCCCCACTTTCTTATCCACCAAACTTATAAGCTCCGCAATATTACGGTCAAGTCGACAATAGATATCTTGAAGTTCGATTGAACGCTCCCACTCTGGCGCATGTTCATAATTTCCTGCATAATATCCCAAGCAAAGCATATCTGTCGTTTGATTACGCCCAAAGAGATGCCCTGAGAGCACGGTTTTAGCTAACGTGGTAATTTCGTCATTAACACATGCCGATGTTTTATAACGCAGTACAAACCGTTCATCACGAAATGTATGACGAAAAGATTTTGGTATACCATCATAGAGAGAATACGTATATACTCCGGTCGGGAAATAGGGTTCCCACTTCAAGGTTTTAAAATCAAATTTCGAACCTTCACGCTTATTAAAAGAAGAGACCCACCCAGGCAGTCCTCCATAATAAGAAGAACTGGCCCATAATGCCTGATCATCACTCAACCACAAAACCGCATTAGGAGCATGCCCTCCAGCCAGAACCGCCACATCACGTTCTGCAGCAATTGAAACGACACATGCATGACCATTGGTAGCCATCTTCAGTTCATCAGCCAAGTTTGTCACCACCATACGAAATGGGGAAGAAGACAACTCCGTTCCTATCCCCTCATAGCGTTTATCATCCACACAACCAAGAACTTTCAGAGTCTTTCTTTCCAAAAACTTGTCACCAGTTATCCCGTGATAGTATGGGACCGTCCCCGTATAGACAGAAGCTGTAGCTGACGAACGATCAGGGTTGGCATAATCAAAATATCCGCCTGTAAACACGCGAGCCTCAGCCCATAATTTCTTAAAGCCGTCCTCACAATACAAATTGGAATACTTCTCCAAATAGTCCGCCCTTAGTTGGTCTACCACAATGCTCACCACCATTTTGGGAACGTTAGCCTCACCAGCAACTAGAGCTGAAGGGACTACCAAGAAAGGAATTAACAGGTATAGATTCTTCTTGATCACTCTTCTCTTGTGGTGTATGTCCTCCTTTTGCAGAAGATTCTTAACCAACTGATATAGCCAACCATTGTGCACAACACGTACCATCAACGTTACGACAAAAACATAGGCCGCCGGTTGGATATACTGACCAACAAACAACGATACAATCACAAAAGCCACCAATAAAGCAAGCATTATCCAATAATACGGATGCGATACGCGCTTTATTTGTTTGAATATAACCATAGGAAGCAACAACAAAGGTAGCGGATTAAGATAAATCACATGGATATTACTACCTACGGTAGGATGTACAGAAAACAAAAACAGGAAAGCAACAATACACCCCATCAATCCTTGCATTCCGAAAAGCAACACATCAAACCACCATTGACGACGCTCTACCCACAACTCAAACGCACAAACAACCAAAGTAAACAACAGCAACAATACCATAAGCTGCATAGGAGCAAGAGGGAAGGTCATTCTTGAAGGCAATCCTGCAATCGGTTCAATGACATCCTCCGTCATCAGAAACGGATATGTCTGTTCGCCTTCTTTTAATTTAGCTCCTGACACATACGCCTTTAGATATTCGGGTGCGAACATCTGCGCCATAGGGGATATAGGATAATCAGCCTCCATTCCCAAAAGATAGTCTATACCAAATTGCAACCATTCATATTCTTCAGTATATTGATGGATAATAGTTCTGTAGGTACCATGTAATAGTAACGTATCTACCATAAAGTCGGCAGACATAGCCTCAAATACTATGTCGCGCGCCTTAGTACTACAATTGTTATAAAGGAAATTATATCTGTATTCCCGATTCTCAGGCCGTAAATTATCCGCTACAAGTTGAGCCAATCTCAATTTCTCATCTTCACTAAGATTAAGTTCTTGCAATGTCACCGAAGAGCCTCGTTCACGGTATTCCCGCTCAAAAATTGCATAGTTGACGCAACCAACAACATAATCAGTCTCACCTTTAACAAAACGCCACAAGAAGTTGGGGGCCTCAAAACTAAACAACCCATAATTAATCGCCAAATCCACCCCCTTGTCAGGTATCTCATATCGTAAAGCAGTATGCCCATACACCGCATACACCTCCGTTCCTGGAGAGCAAGTCACCAGACTGACCTGTATAGAGTCGCATTTGTCGCGTATCAAAGTGGAATCTATCGCGGCCTCTATTCCTAGTACAGAGGAACAGACGAGCCATATCAAAAAAAGAAATCTTTTCATACTACTCAAGTTATCCAACTGCAAAGATAATGCAAAAATTGGCTTAACCGAAATTTTGTGCAAATTTACCAACGAGCATCAAAAGAATGCGATACGCGCTATTTGCAGTTACCTATCACGTTAAGTAAGACCTTCCATACGCATATCCTGTAATTCCAATTAGCACAGGGCATATATGCGTCATACGCAGACAGGCCAACTTGCCATAACAAACAGCATGCCTTAACAAACATCTTGATATCAGTCTAAAATCTATAAATGAGTGCCTTTAACACAGAACAAGAGCAGCATAATGATGCTGCTCTTGTTCTGTGTTGGGCTACCCGGACTCGAACCAGGAAAGGCAGGACCAGAATCTGCAGTGTTACCATTACACCATAGCCCAATCGTTTTCGGGTGCAAAGATACTGCTTTTTTCTTTTGTCGCAAAGTTTTTCATCGTTTTTTACACCCACACTTCTTTTTTTTCTAAAAAAACATCAAAAAAACTTTTTTAAGCACACAAAAGAGGGCTATTTCAAGAAAACAGCCTATCTTTGTATGTTAATACTGTATTATATCTAATAGGTTACTTTTACATGATTGAGACCGAAGAATTGGTAAAACAAATTACCGAAGGTATCCAAGAGAAGAAAGGAAGAGATATCGTAGTGGCCAACCTTACTGCCACCGACAATTCTGTATGCAAATATTTTGTCATTTGTGAGGGTAATACCCCCACACAGGTTTCCGCCATAGCAGACTCCATTAGCGACTATGTACGCAACAACACTGGCATAAAGCCAATTGGTATAGAAGGATTGCGCAATGCACGATGGGTAGTCATGGACTATGGTGATGTGTTAGCACATATCTTTGTCCCTGAGGACCGCGCTTTCTACAACCTCGAGAATCTTTGGGCCGATGCCCACTTGACTGAAATACCTAACCTAGACTAAAATTTTCATGAGCAATCAACAGCAACGGCCCAATAAGCCCAAATTCAGTTTGTCCTGGATATATGTCATCATTTCAATGGCATTAATATTCTTGTATTTCAACAATTCTAATGAAGGAGGGATAGAACGCAATATCTCCTACTCCGAATTCAAAGAATATGTTGAGAAAGGGTATGCCGAAAAAGTCACGATTTACGACAACAACAAAGTCGAGCTCACCATATTGCCCGATTCCGTATCGTGCATTTTCGGTAAATCAATGGTAGCAGCAGAAGCACCTACGGTTTTATATGTTAAGGTCGGTTCCATTGAGACACTAGACAAATTCCTTGACGAACAAGAAAAAGAGGGCCATTTCATAGGCAAACGAAAGTACGAGGAGGACAAGGACCGTTTCCTCAGCAACCTCTTTTGGAATCTTTTCCCTTTCATTCTACTCATTGGTGTATGGATTTTTATCATGCGACGCATGAGCGGAGGAGGTGCAGGAAGTGCAGGAGGTGTATTCAACGTTGGTAAGTCAAAAGCACAACTATTTGAAAAAGGAGGACCTAACCGAGTGACTTTCAAGGATGTAGCCGGTCAAGCCGAAGCCAAACAAGAAGTACAAGAAATAGTAGAATTTCTTAAGAAACCCGAGAAATACACTGAATTAGGAGGCAAAATTCCCAAAGGAGCATTGCTTGTTGGACCTCCAGGAACCGGCAAGACACTCTTGGCCAAAGCCGTAGCTGGAGAAGCCGATGTCCCGTTTTTTTCTCTATCAGGCTCAGATTTTGTGGAAATGTTTGTCGGTGTAGGCGCATCACGCGTACGAGACCTCTTCCGTCAGGCCAAAGAAAAAGCTCCTTGCATTATCTTCATTGATGAAATTGACGCAGTGGGTCGCGCACGAGGAAAGAACCCGGCAATGGGCGGCAATGACGAACGAGAAAACACCTTAAATCAGCTACTCACAGAGATGGATGGCTTTGGGACCAATAGCGGTGTTATCATCCTTGCTGCCACCAATCGTGTAGATATTCTTGACAAAGCGTTATTACGCGCTGGACGTTTTGACAGACAAATACATGTTGACCTCCCCGACCTGAACGAACGAAAGGAGGTATTTGGTGTCCACTTGCGTCCATTAAAACTTGACAAGTCTGTCGACATCGATTTGCTAGCTCGTCAGACACCAGGTTTTTCTGGAGCCGATATAGCCAACGTTTGTAATGAGGCTGCTCTTATAGCTGCCCGTCACAATAAAAAGACAGTCAACAAGGAAGATTTCCTTGCAGCTGTAGATCGCATCATTGGTGGGTTGGAGAAAAAGACGAAAGTACTCACTTATGAGGAGAAACGTACTATAGCCTTACACGAAGCTGGTCATGCAACCTTATCTTGGCATCTACAATACGCAGACCCCTTGGTAAAGGTGACCATCGTTCCACGTGGCCGTGCCTTAGGTGCAGCATGGTATTTACCAGAAGAGCGTCAGATAACCACTAAAGAGCAAATGCTCGATGAGATGTGTGCAATCCTTGGTGGCCGCGCGGCCGAAGAGCTCTTCACAGGACGCATATCAACGGGAGCGATGAACGATCTTGAGCGTGTAACCAAACAAGCCTATGGCATGATAGCTTATGCCGGGATGGGAGATAAGCTGCCCAACTTATGCTACTACAATACCCAAGAGCAATTCCAAAAGCCCTATAGCGAAAAAACAGCAGAACTCATAGACAACGAAGTAAGACTCCTTATCTCAGAACAATATGAACGGGCCAAACGCTTGTTACTCGAACATAGTAACGGACATCGTCAACTAGCTGAGCTACTCATGGAACGTGAAGTAATCTTCGCCGAAGATGCAGAGCGCATTTTCGGGAAACGTGGCTGGGCATCACGCAGCGAAGAGATTCTAGGTCCAAGCAATGCAGAAAGTTCAACTGCATCGAGTTTGAATGACACTAAAGAAAGCAAAACAGAACTGCAAGAAGTTACACAAGCTGAAGATACTGACAAACAAGACTCCTCCAAGCCACAACCACCTCGCAAGCATAAAGGAGATAATTTATTTGAAGGATTTGACTTCGAACAAAGCGACAGAGAGAGCTCACAATAAGCAACCATATAAAAACACGACACCTATATATGAAGAACTTTATTATCCGCACATTTACAGGTATAGCAATTGTAGCTATACAAGTAATTGCCACGTGCTACGATCGTCTTACCTTAGCGGCACTATTCACTATACTTACCGCCCTTACGGTCAATGAGTTCTTAACAATAATGTCAAGACGACAAGCCGTTAGCATTAGTCGTCCTATCGTTATTATTGCCAGCAGCTATCTATTCCTCACTTTTTGGTTCAACAGTCTCACTTATTGGGGATCACTCAGCCTTTTCCTCCCCTACATTGTATTTCTTCTATACATCTTCATTAAAGAGTTATACACAAAAGACTCAGACCCAATATCCAACTTAGGAATAATCATGCTTAGCCAATTGTATATCGTTGTTCCATTATCATTAATCAATGTTATAGCATTCAATACACTCGATTTCTGTAACAAACAATACGATTTCTATGCCGTTCCCCTTGCCATATACATCTTCATTTGGGTAAACGACACCGGGGCTTACCTCAGCGGTTCAATCTTAGGCAAGCACAGATTATTCCCCCGTATTTCCCCAAAAAAATCTTGGGAAGGTTCTATCGGAGGAGCTTTGCTTACTATCATTAGCGCATGGGTGGTTTCTCGTTTTTTCACATTTCTCGATGTATGGCAGTGGATTGGGATGGCGCTCACCGTCGTAATTTTTGGCACATTCGGTGATCTCACAGAATCCATGTTCAAGCGTCGACTAAACATTAAAGATTCAGGTTCTCTACTCCCAGGTCATGGCGGCATGTTAGATAGGCTAGATAGCATGCTTTTCGCCATTCCAGCCGTACTAATATATCTTTATATTTTATCTACCATAACAACAATAACCCCATAATCACTAAAGCTATATTTTACCTTTCACCTATGAAGAAAATTTTCTATTGCTTTTCAATTGCTTTTCTATTACTAGGGTGCAATGACGGAAACAAAAATGACCAAACATTTACCGACGAGAATGGAGCCATTTATAGTAACGACAAGAAAACACTATTAAGTGCTCCACGGCACATTACAACATTTATTATTGACGAAAAAACCACCTCTATTGCAGATAGTGCTTTCTTCCGATGCCACAATCTGGAAAAAGTAATCATTCCAAATACCGTAACCTCAATAGGGAAAAGTGCATTTGACAAATGTTTCTCCTTAAAAGAGATCAATCTCCCCAACTCTATAACAAGCATAGGTCAATATGCATTTAATGGATGTCGAACATTGCCACATATAACCATACCTACATCTGTAACAGACATGGGCGATAATCCATTTAACGGCACCAATGCATCAGTCAGTTGTTTGTCACCCCACTTTATATTTGAAGATAGTATTCTATATTCACAAGACAAGCAACGGTTGATTGCTTGTATCGATAAGGATATTACTAGTTTCAGCATTCCTAATTCTGTAACAATCATTGGCGATGCTGCATTCGAAGGATGCAACACATTGCATAACATCTTAATCCCGAACTCCGTAACAACCATCATCGGGAACCCCTTTAGAGGCATAAACGTTTCACTCACATGCCAAACCCCGCATTTCATATTTGACAATGGCATATTATATTCCTCAGATAAAAAACGTCTAATTGCTTGTCTACGGAACGATATTACAACATTTATTGTGCCTTCAACAGTAACCAATATTGGTGATGGCGCGTTTGCATGGTGTTCCCTTATGGAGAAAATTATGCTTCCTAATAGCATTCTCGAAATCGGGGAATCTACATTTTATGGATGTCAATCACTTACATCCGTTCATCTCCCAGAGAATTTGGAAAGAATTGGCACTGGTGCCTTTTATGGTTGCGTAAAACTCACAGAGATTATCTTTCCTAACTCCCTCCAGGAAATAGGAGACAATGCCTTTGAAGGATGCCATGCACTACAGGCAATAGAACTACCACATTCCATTTCAACTATAGGAGATTATACTTTTTGGGATTGTACCTCCTTAAAAGAGATCTCCCTACCCAATTCTCTAAAGACTCTTGGAACAGGAGCTTTCTTCGGGTGCTATTCCTTAACAAAGATTACTATTCCTAAATCAACGACTCAGATTGGAGATGAAGCCTTTGCTGGATGCGAATCATTAGCCTACATCAATATACCCAAATCTGTTAGACATATAGGAAACAACGCTTTTATCCATTGTGAAAAACTCAGTATAGATATGAGTAAAAAACAACGGAAAAAGTTTAACACGATTGGAGTATAAAATGTTTTTTACGAAAGAGGGAAACAAATACTGAAGAGCACAACCCTATAATCCGAATCGCCACCAAGCATATATACCATATTCAGTTACTCCTTTCAAACAAATCCGCATGGAAAATAAGAAGTTATTTATCTGTTGTTTCGCATTTATTTACTGTTTTTGCACATTTGCCAACCATCGCCATGTACAAACCCTCAAAACGGGTTGGAAGTTTACCCGTGTAGATGATACAGCCGCTTCGCAACCAGCCTATGACGATAGCAAATGGCAGTCGGTAACCGTACCGCACGACTGGGCCATCTATGGTCCCTTCGATGCCAATAACGACCGCCAGAAAGTTGCCATCGAGCAGGACGGACAGAAAGAGGCCTTGTCGCACGCTGGCCGTACGGGCGGACTCCCCTTCGTGGGTGCAGGATGGTATCGCCTGCAGTTCGAGGCTCCCGAGTTTACCGAAGGACGCCGCGCCACACTGCTCTTCGATGGTGCCATGAGCCATGCCCGCGTATGGGTCAACGGACAGGAGGCTGGCTACTGGCCCTACGGCTATAACTCCTTCTACTTCGACATCACTCCCTACATGAAAGCCGGCGAGGTGAACACGCTGGCTGTGCGCCTCGAGAACTACGAGGAGAGCTCACGCTGGTACCCCGGTGCTGGCATCTACCGCAACGTACACCTCATCGTCACCGATGAACTGGCCGTCAAGATGTGGGGAACCTATATTACTACGCCTGTCGTGCGCGAAGGCTTTGCCAAGGTCAACGTGCAGGTAGAGCTCGATATGCCCAAGGGTATTGACCCCAATACCGTGAGCGTAGCCACCGATATCTATACCGCCGACGGCACTGCTGTAGCCGGCACCGTGGAGGAGCTGACATCCTTTGACGAAGGGGTGAAGACGCTCGAACTTGTCGTGCAGCAACCCCAGCTGTGGAGTCCCGAAACGCCTCATCTCTACCGAGCCGTGACCACCATCATGGACGGCACGGGAGCTACCACCGACGTGTATGAGACCACCTTCGGCATCCGCACCATCGCGGTAGTCCCCGATCAGGGCTTCTTCCTCAATGGGCAGCGCACCGTCTTCAAGGGCACCTGCAACCACCACGACAATGGTCCGTTGGGCGCTGTGGTCAATGCTACTGCCGTACGCCGCAAGGTGCGCCTGCTCAAGGAGATGGGCAGCAACGCCTACCGCACCTCGCACAACATGCCCGAACCCGAACTGGTGGAGGCCTGCAACGAGATGGGTATGATGATCATGGCCGAGAGCTTCGACGAGTGGAAGCGTGCCAAGATGAAGAACGGCTACAACCGCGACTTCAACGAATGGATTGAGAAGGACATCGTCAACCTCGTGCGCCGCTATCGCAACGACCCCTCTGTGGTGATGTGGTGTACCGGCAATGAGGTGCCCGACCAAGGTACGGGCGACGGCATCAAGGTGTGCCGTATGATACAGGACATCTTCCACCGCGAAGACCCCACACGCCCCTGCACCGTGGGCATGGACCGCGTAGACATCACCTTGAAGAACGGCTTTGCCCATATCCTCGACGTGCCTGGTCTCAACTACCGCAGCCACAAGGTGCAGGAGGCCTACAAGCGCCTGCCCCAACAGGTGATTCTTGGCAGCGAGACCGCCTCTACGGTAAGCTCGCGCGGCGTATATAAGTTCCCCGTAGAGCGTCGCTCCATGGCGATGTACGACGACCATCAGTCATCTTCGTACGACCTTGAGCACTGCAACTGGAGCGACCTCCCCGAAGACAACTTCATCCTCTACGATGACCTCCCCTATGGCATGGGTGAGTTTGTGTGGACAGGCTTCGACTATCTGGGCGAGCCTACTCCTTATTATACCAACTGGCCCAGTCACTCATCGCTCTTCGGCATCATCGACCTTGCCGGTCTGCCCAAGGACCGCTACTGGCTCTACCGCAGCCATTGGAACAAGGAGGAGCACACCCTTCATATCCTGCCCCACTGGACATGGCCCGGACGCGAGGGCGAGGTGACTCCCGTATTCGTATACTCCGACTATCCCACCGTGGAGCTCTTCATCAACGGTGTCAGCCAGGGCAAGCGCACCAAGGACCTCACCGTGAAGATTGACGATACAGAAAACGACGAGAGCCGCAAGGCACTCGCACGCCAGCAGCGCTACCGCCACATGTGGATGGACACCAAGTACGAGCCGGGCACCCTGCGTGCCGTGGCCTACGATGCCGACGGCAATGCCTGCATGGAGACCGAGGTACAGACAGCCGGCAAGCCCTATGCCATTGAATTGGTAGCCGAGGAGAACCGCCCCTTGGTAGCCGGCACCGAAGACCTTGCCTACGTCACCGTGCGCATCGTCGACAAGCAGGGCCGCCTCTGCCCCGATGCCCAGAACCAGGTGCGCTTCACTGTCAAGGGCGCAGGCCACTACCGTGCCGGAGCCAATGGCGACCCCACCAACCTCGATCTCTTCCACGAGCCTCAGATGCACGTGTTCAACGGCATGATGACCGCCATCGTGGCTGAGCAGGGCAAGGCTGGCGAGATTACCCTCACGGCTCGTGCCAAGGGACTCAAGAGCGGAAAAATAGTACTACAAGTGACAGATAAGGAATAAAGTTATATACATACAATGAAGAAGACACTAGCGATTGTGGGTTGCGGCAAGTTGGGCAGCATTGTTGCCGATGCCGTAGCCAACGGGATACTAAGCGAATATGAACTGATTGGCGTGTATTCACGCACCTGTGCCAAGGCCGAGTCTTTGGCCCAGCGTATGCCGCAGGCCCCTACCGTGTGCGGCAGCATCGACGAACTGCTATCCATGAAGCCCGACTTTGTGGTCGAGGCTGCCTCACCAGCTGCCATGCGCGAGCTGGCTCTTCCTGCCCTGCGGGGCGGCAGTTCGGTGGTGACCCTCTCCATCGGTGCCTTTGCCGACGATACTTTCTATGCCGAGGTCATGGCTACCGCCAAGAGTTGCGGTACTCGTGTACACGTTGTCTCGGGGGCCACGGGCGGCTTCGACGTGTTGCAAACAGCCACGCTGATGGGTGGCGCCACGGCATGCTTCTTCAACGAGAAGGGTCCCAATGCCCTTCGCGGCACCGCCGTCTATGACGACACCCTGCAGAGTGAGCAACGCACCGTGTTCAGTGGTACCGCCAAAGAAGCCATCGCTCTGTTTCCAACCAAGGTCAACGTCACCGTGGCTGCCTCACGCGCCTCGGTGGGTCCCGAGCAGATGCATGTGACCATGCAGTCTACCCCCGGCTTCGTAGGCGACACACAGCGTGTAGAGATTAAGAACGAGCAAGTGCATGCTGTCATTGACGTCTATAGCGCCACCGCTGAGATTGCAGGATGGTCGGTAGTAAGCACCCTGCTCAACATAACGTCACCAATCGTATTCATATAATGAAGTGACAGTAACGCTAAAAGGCGAACAACGGATTTATATATTAAATGGGAAGCGGATGACTAGTCATCCGCTTCCCATTTACGTTCTAATAGAACATTAGATTGTTTTCTCTACATTCCACACGAAAGCGCGGAGGCCGAGACGCTCGGTCTCTTTATCGATGCGGTGCAGTTCTTCGAGGAGCGGGTCTACCTGCTCGTCGCGTACTATTGTGAGAATGGCCGAGCACATGGAGGGCCATGCGTGACTGCCGTAGTGGGGCTCACCGGTCTTGCTGCCACGTCCCTGTATCTGGGGGAACATGGAGAATCCGCGACAGTTGAAGTGGTCGAGCGTGAAGAGTATCTTCTCTTGGTATGCCTGGTCGTAGGCTATAAAAATGGATTTCATGTACAACAGAATTATGAATTTTGAATTATGAATTATGAAACTCCAAAGCGTAACAAACAGATGTAGGCCAAGAATCCATAATTCATAATTCATAATTAAAATTTATTTCTTTATCATCGAATCTTTGTTTTCTGCCCAATAAGCATCGAGAACAAGCTGCTTGCGGTGCTTGCGACGCTTACGCTTGATGCCTACACCAGTAAACATACAGTATAGTACGGGCACGAGCACAAGGGTAAGGATGGTAGATACGGTGAGACCACCGATAACCGATACACCTAGCGGACGCCACAGCTCGGAACCTTCACCCTGGTCGATGGCCATAGGCACCATACCGAGAATGGTGGTGAGAGTGGTCATGAGCACGGGACGCAGACGGCTGCGGCCTGCAGTGATGGCCGACTGGATGGCACTCATACCACGCTCGCGACACAGCTTGGTGTAGTCGATAAGCACGATACCGTTCTTCACCACGATACCGAATAGCATGATACATCCCATGAGGCTCATCACGTTAAGGCTGGTGCCTGTGAGTGCCAAGGCGAGAATCACACCGGCAACAGAGAGCGGTACGGCAGTGATGATGATGAAGGGGTCGGTGAACGACTCGAATTGTGCAGCCAGCACGATGAACACGAGCAGGAATATAAGTCCTCCTAGAAAGAAGAGATCACGGAACGACTCCTGCTGGTCCTCGAAATCACCGGCAAGGCTTACGTTGATGCCCAAGGGGATGTCCATATTCTTGATAATCTTATTGCTTGCGGTCACGATATCGCCCATGGGTACACCGGCATTGATGATGGCCTTGACGGTATTGATACGCTCGCGGTCCTTACGCTCGATGGAGGGGGGCGAGAATCGCTCTACTACGGTACCCACATCCTTGATGCGTACGGCACCGCCGTTGGCTCCGTAGATGAGGATGTTCTCGATATCCTCGATGCTGGTACGGTACTCGGGCGCATAGCGCACCTTGATGTAGTGCTCGTCGCCATCTTCGCGGTAGAATGAGGCGGTAGAGCCATTGATGCGGTTACGCAAGTAGGTCGCTGCTGTGCTCACGTTGAGTCCGTGGCGAGCCAGCTTCTCGCGGTCGAAGTCGACCTGTATCTCTGGCTGATAGTCGGAACGGCTGATACGCACTTCACTCACACCGTTCAGTTTGAGCAGTTCGGTACGCAAGTCGCGAGCCACCTTGTCGGTGGCGTCGAAGTCGTAGCCGTAGATCTCGAAGTCGATGGATGACTGGCCACCCATACCCGAGTTACCACCGGCACTTACGGTAAACTTCTCAATCTCCGGATAGCGGTTGAGGTCGGCACGAACCAATTCACCAACTTCGAAGAGGGTACGCTCGCGTTCATCAGGATCTACGAGCGTGATGTTGAACGAGGCGATATGGCTACCGTTGTCCTGCATAGAGGCAAAGGTGTTGTCCTCGCTGGCCTGACCTACGGTGTAGTTGACTACGCGGGCCTCATCCTTGAAGTCGGCCATCCACTTCTCGGCCAATTCCTTGGCGATGGCATGGGTACGCTCCGTACGGGTACCTACAGGCATATACAGCTTCACGGTCATACGGCTGTCGTCGGATGAGGGGAAGAACTCTACGCCTACATACTTGAAGGTGAAGAAGAAGGCAACACAAATCAGTACACAGGCGGTGAGCACCGTCTTGCGGTGACGCACGGCCTTGTCGATCATACGGCCATACCAAGCATCCAGACCATCGAGGACACGCTGGATGGGGGTAAAGAAGATGGTGTAGAAACTGCTGTGCTTCTTCTTCAGACGCAACATCTGCGAGCAGAGCATCGGAGTCAGTGTCAAGGCCGACACGGTAGATACGGTGAGGATGGTACACATCATCCAACCCAACTGCTTGAACATCATACCCATCATGCCACCGGCCAGTGTCATGGGGAAGAACACGGCAATCATCGTCAGCGTAGAGGCTACAACGGAGATGGCCACCTCATTGGTAGCGTGGATAGCTGCCTGCTTGGGGTCAGAGCCTCGCTCGATATGTGTAGTCACGTTCTCCAATACCACGATGGCGTCGTCCACCACCATACCGATAGCGATAGAGAGACAGGCGAGCGAAATCATGTTGAGCGAACCGTCGGTGACTGCCAAGTAGATGAACGAGGCAACCAACGAGATGGGGATGGTGATGGCGATAACGAAGGTGGCACGCCAGCGACCGAGGAAGAGGAACACCACAAGCACTACGAAGAGCAGGGCGTAGAGCACCGTCTCGGCAAGGCCGCTGATGGAGTTCTCGATATTCTCCGAGGTATTGGCCACGAGACCAATCTTCACGTCAGAGGGCAGGTTCTCCTGCAGCTTGGGAAGCATCTCGAGCACCTTGTTGGAGATCTCTACGGAGTTGGCTCCCGACTGTTTCTGCACCACGATGGTAGCACCGCGCACTCCGTTGGTGAAGGTCATCTGTCCGCGCTCCTGGATGGTATCTACCACCTCGGCTACATCGCGCAGATAGATGTCGCTGCCACCCATAGAGGCTACGACGATGTTCTCCATCTCCTTGGGATCGTTGAACTCACCCTCTACGCGGAGCGGATAGGTCTCGTTACCGATGTCGAACGAGCCACCGGGGATGTTCATGTTCTCAGCCGAGATAATCTGGCTGATGGCCTCGATGCTGAGGTTGTAGGCCTCCAGCTTCACAGGGTCGCAGTAGACGTATATTTCACGCTCTGCGGCACCACCGATCGACACTGAGCCCACACCGGGGATACGTGCCAAGGGGTTGGCCACGTTGTCATCGAGGATTTTGTAGAGTCCGTTGGTCGACTGATCGGCTTGCACCGAAAGGATCATGATAGGCACCATGTCGGAGTCGAACTTCAGGATGATGGGCGTGCTCACGGCATCGGGCAGCGCCGAGGTTATCATATTCAGTTTGTCGCGCACATCGTTGGTGAGGTCGTCGATGTCGTGTCCGTATTCAAACTCGAGCGTGATGAGCGACATATTCTCCGCTGAGCGCGAAGTGATGTGCTTGAGGTTGGCCACCGAGTTGAGCGTACTCTCCAAGGGGCGTGTCACATTGTTTTCAATATCCGATGCGCTGGCGCCCGAGTAGGATGTCATCACCATGATGACGTTCGGGTCCATCTTCGGGTAGAGGTCAATCGGGAGCTTGGTGGCTGAGAACACACCGAACACCACGATGGCAACGAAGATGAGCGCAGTCATAATCGGTCGTTTGACCGAACCTTCATATAAACTCATGTTTTCTAATTTTGAATTATGAATTATGAATTAGGCTCCGCGCTGCAACTACACTCCTAAGACGAGTATCGCAGGCTGAGAATTCAGAATTCAGAATTAATATCACTTCTCCACTCTCACCTCCATGCCGTCAGCCAATCGGCCCTGACCAGCAATGACTACAGTAGCGCCGTCGGGGATACCGCCAAGGAGCTCGTAGGCATCGTCGAGGCGCTGGCCCAGTTCTACCTTCACGTAGCTTACCTTACCATGATTATATACGTATACGAAGCGCTCGCCAGAGCCGGGCTGCTTCACGATAGCCATGTCGGGCACTACCACGCGATGCTCGGTGCCGAAGTTGAGCTCAGCACGAGCAAACATACCGGGGCGCACCTTCTCGTCCTGGTTGCTGAGCATCAGCTCTACGGGGAAGGTGTGGGTAGCAGCATTGATGGTGGGGTACTTGAGCGATACGGTAGCGGTGAACTTCTCGCCGGGCAGAGCGTCGAGGGTGATGATGGCCTTGTCGCCCTTCTTTACCTTGGAGTAGTAGTTCTCTGATACGTTGACGAGCAACTTCACGGGGCGAATCTGCTCCACGGTGAGGATGGCTGCACCAGCATAGAGGTCACCATTGTCATAGTTGCGGGCAGTGACGATACCGTCGATGGGGCTCAAGAGCTGGGTATTCTCCATGATGTTGTTGTATTGGCTCTCAGCCACCTCGAGCGACATCTTCATATTGTCAAACTCGGCCTTCGACACACCGCCTACGGCATAGAGTTCCTTCACGCGAGCGAAGTCAACCTTCTGGTTCTCAATCTGGAGGGTCAACTGCTGCAGGTTGGCAGCATCCATCTGCACGAGTTTCTGTCCTTTGCGTACGTGGTCGCCCACCTCTACAAAGATCTTGTTGATACGACCGGGAGCCTGAGGAGCAATATTGTTCTTCACCTCCGCCTGTACGGTACCTACATAATCGCGCACCTGATCAACGGGGCGCACTGCCACCTTAGCCACCTTCACGGCAGGCTTCACTTCTTCGGTTTCGACGGCAGTCTGTGTTGTCTGACTCTTGCCGCCACAAGCAGCCAACAATACGGTCAGGGCCATGGCTGCCAACGAGAATGCTTTTCTTTTCATCTTATATATATGTTTTGTTTGATTTTTATTTCTTGGGAGTTAAGGAGTTCTGATTGCCGTAACCTGCTACTGGAAATTTTCACACCTGTGAAAAAACTTTATCGCACCTGTGAAAATAGTTTTTCATGCCTATGAAAATATTTTTTCACTTCGATGAAAATTCTTGCAAAAGCCTAATAGCCGCGTCCGCAATAAAACCCTTTTCGCAATTATTCTCTTACGTATTCCTTTCCCTGCAGCTTATCCAAGTCGGCCTTGGCGCTCAGATAATCGAAAATCGACTGTGCATAGGTGAGCTGTGCCTGTGTGAGTGCCACCTCGGCGCTGTTGAGCTCGAGGATGGTGCCGCGGCCCACCTCGTAGAGTTTCTCTGCGATGGCGCGTCCCTTCTCGGCCTGTGTGATGGCCTCCTTGTTGCTCGATACCTGCTCGGCGCTGGCCGCCATGCTATTGAGGTAGCTCTGCTGCTGCATGGCAAGCTGGCGTGCGGTATAGTCGCGGTTCTGCATCAGCTGGCTGATTTGTATGTTCGTCTTCTTCACGTTCGAGAAGTTGCTGTACTTGAACAAGGGGATGCTCACGCTCAGGGCCAAGTTGCTGTATGGGTTCCAGTTGTACTCCTTGAACTTGAAGTCGTTGGCCATACAAGTGTACATGTAGTTGAATTGCAGGGCTACTATCGGTGCAAAGTTCTGCTTGTTGAGCGAGAGGGTCTGCTGCAACATCTTCACGTTCATGTCCATCTGCTTCAATGCGCTGTTCTCCTTGAGCGAATTGGTGTCGGCGGTGAGGATACCTGCGTACACGTTCTCTTCATAGTCCTTGAGGCTGCCGATGAGCTCAAATTCCGTCTCAGGCTCGATGTTCATCAGCACCAGCAATTGCAGCTTCGACAGCTCTACGGCATTGCGTGCCGAGATGACCGAAGGCTTCAGGTTGCGCATCTGCACCTCGGCGCTGATCTTGTCGAACTCGCTCACGCGACCCTGCTCAAACTTGGCGTTCACGATGCGGAAGTTCTCCTCGCTCTGCGCAAAGCTCTTCTCCAGCACCGCGTAGCTGTCTTGTGCCAATAGCGTCTGATAGAAGGCCTTGGTCACCTGGTTCACCAGGTCCTGCCTCGATGAGCGTGCCTGCTCTACGGCCAGTGCCACATCGGTCTTGGTCAGCTTCATGCTCTTGTAGAGCGTAGGAGCGAATATGGGCAGGCTCACCGAGAGACCACCATTGTATGAATTCTCGATACCCACCTGAAACTCCATGCCGTTCATCACCATCGTCTGCTTCTTGATGGTGCGAGTGTATGCTCCTGAGAGCGACGCCTCGGGAAGCAATCCCAGCACCGTCTCCTTATTGGAGATTTTCTTCAACTGAACAGTTTGTTCCGCCACCTGGATTGTAGGGTTGTCGCTCAGGGCAATCTCTATCGCCTGCTCAAGCGTCAGCGCCAACTTCTCCTGTGCCATGGCACCCAAAGCGCAGAGGCAGAGAATAGCCATCATTATCGGCCGTTTGCCGACAGTACACATCTTTTTCATTTCTTTGTTTTTTCGCTTAAAAAACTATTACTATTTCCATTGTTTTATTATTTCCAGTCCCTTATCGGTGGCCAACCCGCGCAGCATCACCAGCACCACCGAGTCGTATATCACCCTGGGAGGATAGTTGCGCACTTCGGGGTTGATGAGTAGCTTGTCTATCTGAAAGCCATCCTGCCGGAGGAACACCTCGTAGTTCACATCGTCTCTCAGCAATCCCTGTTTTACTCCCATCTGCAACCACTCCTTGATGCGGTCGGCATGTTGGACATGCACCTGCTCGAAGAATGTCTGCACTTGAGGGTAGCGCATGAGTTCAATAAAGAATAAAGGATTGACCTCCCGACAATGTTCAATCACCCACTTGTAAAGCATGAATATCTGTTCCAGCACATTGGCCGAGCTACAGATAATCTCCTTGACATTTTGGTGGAAGCCCATGGAGATTACCTTCACCACCTCAAGCAGCAGTTCCTCCTTGTCGGAGAACAGTTCGTACAGCGTCTTCTTAGATATGGAAAGTTCGCGTGCGATATCGTCCATACGTACCTGTTTCACGCCTTGCGCCTGAAACAAGATTGTGGCCTCCATTACGATACGCTCACGCAAATCTATTTTTTCAACACTTTTTTCCATAGTCATGCACGAAATCAAGTACAAAGGTACAGGAAACTTTCGGCACGGCAAAAAGTTTACGTGTCAATATAACACTATTTAATGCTACTGTAAGATTATTTACATTTTGCAACACAAGAAAAACACATCCCAACCTTAATAACTTATAAATTTGTGGACAAATGCCTTTATAAGAAAAGTCCATCTTCGAAGATGGACTTATCCCATATAGTCACTCTTAAACACTTTCAGGGGGCATTCGCTTGTTTAAGAGTTTCCGAAACCATTAAAAAGCATCTATGAAAGTATTGTCAACGTACAACATGCTTTCTTCCTGCACGGATGTAGACTCCCTTTTCCGGCATAATTACACGACGCCCCAGCAAGTCATACACTTGTTGATTATCCATAGTGGGGTCTTGTTCCGTTTGGTCGATACCCGTAGGCAATGAAGTTTTAACAAGACGCCAATAGGATACTGACGTTTTAGAAGTTGTCACATAACTCATTGCATTTATACGCAAATAACGTCCCTCCATAGTAAGGATGGCAAATCCTTGAGCGTCCTCCACAGGACGCAGAATGAAAGGAACTCCTTCACCACTCTGCAATGCCACATATGAATTGGAGCCAATAGCCGCTCGCCTTCCTATCTTGTAATTATATATATAGTAAAGACTATCAGCACCTGCCTGTTCAAGATACCAATACATTCCAGCATCATCTACCGAGAGTGTAGCTACATCATCTACCGAGATAGACCCCGCACGATTACCGCTTTCTTCTAAATGCCAATAATAATCATCGCTCACATGACGTATGGTATAAAATATAGGTGCCTGCGGAGTGGATGATTCAGGCATATAAAGACTCTTTCGATAAAGGGGAAGTAAATATTCGGTAAGAGCACTTACACGTTCAATAAGCACCGGGTAATCATCAAACACAATATCGTTTTCGTAAGCCAAGGTTACTAATTCGCAGAGCGATGTGACAACATTAAGCAATGTATCCCCTCCCACAAGCGAAGTGACATCCGGTTGCAAAGATATATTATCAACACCCGTTACATAATCAACCACCAATTCCCCCAGGATTTCTTCTGCACGGTTTAGCACTATAGCCAATTCATCTTCGTACAATTGCAATTGATTGTTTTCTAAACAAACAACTAACCATCGCGCAGCACTACTATTTACAACTGCGCCAACCACCTTATTTGACGAACCTTTTGAGAGGGCTGCATCATCTTGCTCCGCATCATAGATGGTAAGCGTACCATCTGCATTGTAGGCAATGGCAAATACTATAGCCTTTGACTTATCTGCAGAAGCAGCAATTGCCGTAGAACCTTTCGCGATATAAGACACATAATTACCAGTTGAACAGTTACGTAAATAATACCTGTCTTTCCCTGCTGAATCAAACATCCACTGCTTGTTCCTATTGGTATTTGGGGAGGCTGTAGTACAACGCAATTCATCGCCCGAAAGTGCAACGGAATAAATGGTACTATTGGCACTAGTCAACGAATAGACATTGGGCGAATACACTTTTTGACGAGCTGTATCATCTCCTTGTAATCGCAGCACTTCATCATCAAGCATCACTGCCCACTCACCGTAAGGATGCACTGTCTGGTCCTTATTATCATATGCGGCCTTCGCTCCACTCAACAAAGCACGAAGCGTTTCAAGACATGACGATATATAATATCCCGGATTCATTCCTGATTCTCCCACCAATGCCACAAGAGACTCTGCAGTCCCTATACTTTTCTTAAGTGCAGCATACTGCTCTGACTCGTTGCCTCCCTCAGCCAAAGATGGGACATACACATCAGTGCCATCAGCCTGAGCAGCAACAATAAAGAAACTCTGCGCCACAACCTCTTCAGGCAGCGTAAAGTTCAAATGATTAGAAGCATAAAGCAAAGCGCTATCAGCCTTGGCATAAACCTTGAATCCTAAAGCGCCCGTACCACCCGATATGGCAATCTTCGCATTTGTTTTCTTATAGATATACCCTTCAGCCTTCACCGAAGTATCCATAAAGTCTGTATAATGCCCCACATCGCCTGCCTCACTTGCAGATATTGAATTAGCATGTCGTTGTTTATAACCTTCGCCACCATCAGTTCGAGAAACAGGCTTTACACGATCCTCAATAAATATAATAGAAGGAGCCTTGGGATATTGAGCGGCATGGGCGAGGAACTCATCCACATCGCTTTGGCGGTTGGTGAGGTAGTAGTCGGCATAGTCTCCGATATGTTGCTTGTCAGTAAGCTCCAGATAGCCCCAGAAGCGGAAGAATTCCGAGAGGTCCAACTGTGCCACATCGCAGCAAGCCTTGGCAAAGAGTAACAAGTCTTCGTTTCCATATACCGACAGAGCATAGTATTGGGGGTCGCGAGCCTTCATCGGGGTAGCACGCATAGCCTGGAATACACGGGGATAAAAGGTGGTATCCACCTTGGCCTCGTGGAAGTAGAGGTAGAGCTGCCAGAAGGAGCGCAGAGTGATGGCACCATCACGCAAGATATAGGGAGTGTGATTGGCGTAGTCTTCGAAAATGCGCGAATTGGCCATACCGCGTGAAGTATACTTTCCGAGTTTGTTCATCGTGAGGTTAGAGAAGAAGTTGTTACTCACCTCCGAAATACCCACCGAAGTGATGGCCGCCTGATGCACGTGACCGTTCTCGTGAGCAGGGCCCCAGCAGTTGTCGGCATTGCTCATCATTACATTATAGGGAAGCAGGTTACCGATATAGGTCTCGGCATACTGGGTGCGATAGTGTGTAGCAGATTGGTATCCCGAAGTAAGAGAGATGGCACAGCCAAGGTTGTTGAACTTCTTCAAGCGCACATCCTCAATGCCCATCATATCCTGCTGCCAGCGTATCATATCGTCCCACCAGCCAATAGCATCGGTAATCGTAGTGGGGCAGCACTGATACATATACTTGGTACTCATGTGAAACATCATACGCTCGCCCTTCACTTGGAATACGTCTGATGTGGCGAGGTTGGTCATCATATCTACCCAGTCGGCATCGTCGTGCTCTTCGATGTTCCAGAAGCCATTGACAACACCCTGCTCCACGTGAATCTTCAACTCGGGATAATCGGTAATGAGCACATCACTTTCCATGGAGGTCTCTCCCACGTAGCGAATGAAGAGGTTAGAACAGTCCTTTACCGTAGGCACCATATTGAGTCCCTTCGTCAGTGTAGTGGCCGTACCCTCAATAGCCGTACCACTGATAACCTCAGCCTTAAGTTCTGTACCCTCGGGGATATCATTGTCCACAAATATATAGAGTACATCACCAGCATTCCCATACACACCTGTAGGGTTGTTGAGACGGCTATACTTCTTTGTGTAAAGCACATCGGCCCAGTAAATGGGGTCGCTATATGCCTTGTAGTTACGGATTCGGAACTCCTGTTCACGATGCCCCCAAGACTGGTTCTTCACCTTCACAGCAATCTCCTGCAACGATGCGGGCAGAGCAGCCATTGCGGTGCGCAGTTCATCGTCGGTCATGGCTGCATAAGTAGGCAGCAACTCAGTACAAGCGACATCGGCAAAAAAAGTAGGCAGCAAGGTATTGTACTCGTCGAGGTGGCCCATTAATTCCAGCTTGGCCTGATACTCAGCATAGAACTCTTGGAAAGCAGCCTGCTGCAGTGCGATGGCCTCGCTCGAAACGCTCACCTCCTCAAACTGCCACTGCGAACCTGTATTAGCCTCGTCCCACCAGCGCACAATATTGCCACTATTGTCAAGATGAAGATAGGCATCCGAAGACTGCCCGATAGCATACTTAGTGCCTCCGAGTGATGTGATATACATTACCGACTCCTGAGAACCGGTAGGATATACTGTTGATCCATGCGGATTGTGCTGGATATACTGGCCCGAGTAGGCATTCTGCACCAGATATCCGTCTTTGCTCTTTTTCAGCAACCATAGTTGCTTGAGGTCGTCACTGCCTGCAGCATCGGTCGACATCAGTTCGCGGGCGATACAGTCCTCACCGATAACTTTTTCTGACTTCACATTGTGTATGCGATATACCTTACCCGAATCTGGAACCGTAAAAGCAGCATAAGCAGGCATAGAACACATAAGCAACATTAGCAATGCTACAATAGTTGCATTTCTTTTCATAACATATAAATTTATAAAGTTTTATCTACTACAAACACTATTATTGTCAACATTTTATCCATATCACAAGTCATCTACTTATATAATATGATTGTCCCATCTGAAGATATTCCCTCAGCACTAACCTTTAGACTGGTAGAAAATCCATTATTATAAAACTCCACCGCCGCTTTTCCTTCCTCATCAGTTTGTAATCTCGGATTCCAATATAACGTACGACGATAATCCACATCACCTTGAATAGGACCATTCGGATATTCCGGAGCATAGAACTCCTGCACATCAGAATAACCTCTGAATGTTGTTTGACGCTTGCCTTTCACACGCGATCGCCGCTGCCCAGGAGGGTACATCATAATATCTACCACATACAATCCTCTACCCAATATGGTTCCATCGCCCAAGTCCTTCGTGATCCCTAAACTATCAAATATTTCAGGTGGTAAAGATTCACGCACCACAGGCATAGAAAAATAGTCGAAAGGACTGTCATATACAATGATTGATTTCACGTCCTCCATATCCATATCAAATCCAGGAGTATACCCCGTAGTTGCAAGATTACGATGCTCATCATGTAAATACCAAAGTACACGGCGATTATTTATAAGGCATTGTTCCAAACTCCAAATGATTAAATCATCACGAGTCGTCACTCCTGTGGGAATCACTCCATCGTAACGGGTAGCATCCACATTATAGCCCTTATCAGCCAAATAATCACTCACCTTACTTGTAAATTTTCCACGATCAAGCACAAACTCCGTATCCTCATGGGCATCAAAAGCCTTGAATGTCATATAATCAATATACTTCCTCCGTCCATGCACATCAATGTTGTCAAGGAGGAACACACTATCAGGATCTTCCTGCAAAGCCTGTTCTTCTGCAGTCATCCGTTCAGACTGATTGCTGTTATCATCCACGACAGACTCCGGCAAGCAAGTCTCAAGAGGGGTATAGGCTCTAAGTTCCGGACGCGAAGCCCTATCAAGACACATACGAGCATTCACATCATTACCTTTCTCATCTTTTGCAGAAAGGAACAAGTCCCATTTCCCAGCAAACTCTTGCACAGCAAATCCAAAGCTACCATTTTCGTCAGTCACGACCGTACTTTCCTGTTTATATTGACGATCTGGAGAATAGAGCGACATACTAACCTTAGTGCCCGCCATCGGCTTATCTCTACGAAACTCCATGAGGTACCCATCAAGAACCAAGCCATCTTCTACATAATGGTGGATATAGAAAGGTTCTACACGGGCCATCTGTTTCCAATTATAACGTGTCCACCCTTGAATCATCATCAGCAAATCCAAAGCCTGAAGATGGAAACGGTCGTTCGATTCAAAATAAAAGTGTGGTTGATAAATATATCCTTTCAATTCCGAAGAGAGCAACATATTGGTCAGCACGTTATCTGTATTGGCCGTCCCCAACTCCTGCCCATCGCGCACCGACAAAGATAATGGTGTCGACAAAGGAGAGCCATCGGCACGGTGTGCCTGTAGCTGCATCCTTACCAAAGCAAAAGGAGCCAATTCTTCTACCGAAGTAGTCACCTTCACCCCCCCCGTATCAAATCCGTTATTGATAAAAAGCATACGTTGTCCCAAAATCTCTCCTTTTGCATTAAAAAGGGTCAATTGATGGACACCTGTAGCAAAATCTGTTTTTAATATAGAGAATTCCAATATTGAATGCTGTACAGAAGCCGTATCCACATAAACAACATTTCCCTTGTGCATCAGCATAATGCCGACCAATTCTTCTGGCATATCAGAAGTGGCCTGCAACCTACCTGTGACATATTCTGGATGCAAATTGTCAACCTGTAATACATAACCCTTATTCACCGCATCCGGCAAACGGAATGTATACCTCTCCCCTTCATAGGTTATCACCACTGTGTTACGACGTTTGGTGGGCACAAAGGTAAAATATCCCATGCCATCATGAATCGTAGACAAGAGAGCCAATTCCTCTGCATCCTCCGCCTCTCCTTTAACTACCCCAACCACAGGTATGCCAATGCCATCCTTCCCTATAGCTTTGAATGCCACACGATTAGGCACTCCTTGCACTAGTTCACCTCCCTCGGGATAGAACGAGAGGTTTACCTTCTTCTGTTTCTCAAGTAACGGACGCTGCTGGTCTATGGCAGTACCCCCATCATTAATCTTTAGCTTATTATAATCACCCTCTTTCTTAGGTGTTTCATATACAGGGAATACACGCGAGAATACGCCTGCCGCATCAAAATTAAGCATCGTACGGGTATAGGCACGCACTTCGTAAAATCCACTGGGCAATGCCATTACACCCCTCAACGCACGCGCCTCCTCTATTGAGGCGTCCACTAAAGGTATAGCGCCATGAGCATGTCCGTCAATCACTTTCAGCTTCAATTGCTTGAGCAGCACTCCATTGGGAGAGATCAATTCAACATAAAGCACCTTGCTTTGGGCTGGAAGATGCGTCGTAGCATTTACTACCGAAGCCGAGAACCATATGGTCTCGCCAGGGAAATAAGCCGTATTGTCAAAATGCAGATAGACCTTCTCTTGCTGGCACATATTATTGAATGCCTGTATATTATACACATATGACACCAAAGAACGATAAGCATTATCCTGAGCAAGAAGCAATGATGAGCAGGGGATATAAAAGAACATTAGTAGAAAAAACTTCTTCATTTTCATAGTCATTCGTTACTTTAACATTTAAAAAGTTCACATTCTGCATCTTTCTATTATGCTGCAAAGATGCCGATTTTCCTCCTAACAAACAAACGTCATTCCATTTTTCCATCATAGACAACGCCTATAAACTTATCGACGTTGACCAAAGAACCGTTTCATCAAAGAAGCACATTCATCAGCCAACACACCTCCTACAATTTCTGTTTTAGGATGCAAAGCCTGTGGAGCAAAGCGTCTGAATCCGCGCTTTTCATCACTCGCTCCATACACCAATCGCTGCAATTGCGCCCACCCTAATGCTCCTGCACACATCACACAAGGTTCCACCGTCACATAAAATGTACATTCACTGAGGTATTTCCCCCCAAGATAATTTGCTGCCGCAGTCACAGTTTGCATCTCTGCATGCGCAGTCACATCCACAAGTGTTTCAGTAAGATTATGCCCTCTTGCTATTAGCCTACCTTTACATACGGCTACACACCCTACAGGCACTTCACCCTCATCGTAAGCTTTTTGAGCCTCAACGAGAGCCATTTTCATATAGTGGATATCTTGGGTAGTAACATCCATCAGCGGCGCATATCATGTTCGTTAAACAAAGTGGGATAATCCTGGTCCAAGTTCTGGTGGATAAAGGCGAGCAAAGTCTCACGCATCCACCTACTTTTGTTGACAATTTTATACTTGCGCAGATAACTATCAATGATGCGCATCTCCTCATCACTTACCAAACATACGAGGCGGGCATGACGCACCGTATCGTTCTGATATCTACTTTGCCGTCCCTGCTGTTTCTTCATTCAAAGCATTTCAATAGTTTCATGCAAAGATAGCTTGTTCTTTTCAGAAAACCAAACAAATAGATTTAGTTATCCCAATCTAGCCATAAACTTCATCTTGTCTACGACAAATCGCAAATGTTCCCCTTCTCCAATCACACCGTCATCATCACACGCCGATATTTTAAACCTAAGTTTTCTACCATCCACTTCCACTAAGGTCGCTGTAGCCGACACGACACATCCATGAGCTGTCGGTCTCATGTGCGACGATGCAATTTGCCCACCTACCGTGGTCATTCCTTCAGGCAAATAAGGGGCCACGGCACGCATGGCAGCCTCCTCCATCAGCGCCATCATCGATGGAGTAGAAAATACGCGAAGATCACCACTACCGACATTTACTGCTAAGTGATGCTCTTCCACTCTCTTTGTACAGGTATAAGCAAGTCCTTCTTTCAACATAGAAATATTGTTTGGCGCAAATTTACAACGTATAAGCGAAATAAAAAAACGAAAAAGTTGTATTTTTGCAGCAAATACAATACTGAGAACGTTAGTTTGAATCATCTATGAATATCGAAGATATACGCGAATATTGCCTACAGAAGCCCCATACCGACGAGGCTTTTCCCTTTGACAAAACCACTCTTGTATTTCGGTTGATGGGTAAGATATTTGCTTGTATCGACCTTGATCGTCCAAATCTCGTTGTACTGAAGTGCTCTCCAGATTACGCGCTTGAACTTCGTGCTCACTACTACGGAGTTGAAGGTGCATGGCATTGGAACAAGAAACATTGGAATCAGATATACCTCGATCGCGACATATCAGACACCATCCTTTTGAGCCTCATCGACCATTCGTATGAAGAGGTATACAAAAAGATACCCCTAAAAATAAAGAAGAGCTATGAACAAGCTTAACATATGCCATACCCATCTACCCGAAACAAGTTCCACGAACAATGCAGCCAGAGATTTACCGTTCGGAGAAGGTTTTTGCACCGAAGGTATCCTGAACGTAATCAGCACAGATTATCAAACAGCAGGAAGAGGTCAGCGAGGCAACACATGGGAATCTGCGCCAAACAAGAATTTACTCTTCAGTCTCTCGCTATACCCCGACGAACTACCTTCATCCCGGCAGTTCGTTATCTGCGAACTCATATCTGTAATACTCTGCGAAGTGCTTAGCCGCTATACCGAAGGGATCCACATCAAGTGGCCAAACGACATCTACCACCACAATCACAAACTATGCGGCATCCTAATCGAACATGACATTGAGGGAAGCCACATCACTCGCTCCATCATTGGCGTGGGTGTCAATGTCAATCAAACCCACTTCACCAGCAATGCCCCCAACCCCATCTCGCTCTATCAGATTCTTGGGCACGAGACAGACCGGGAAGAACTACTTTCCGCCATCTGCGAAGCAATTGCAACCTCTCCCCTACTCACCTCCCCGAGCAAAGAAGAGTACACCATCCTTCACCATCGCTACATATCCATGCTTTATCGTCGCGATGTTCCAGCCGACTACCGAGATGCCAATGGAAAGTTTACGGCTACCCTACGCGATGTGTCACCCGACGGGCTACTCACCCTTGAAGACTTGCAAGGCAAGCTACGTTCATACCTTTTCAAGGAAATCACATTCATAGTCAATACGCAATAGTTTACACCAAAGTTTCCTTCACAACATACAGCCATTTCGTAATAAAACGTATGGAGTACAATATACGAATAATAAAAATAATTATCCATTTGTGACACGTAAATCAAATAAATGTCTTATCTTTGCAACGCTATTGCGCTTGTGGCGAAATTGGTAGACGCGCCAGACTTAGGATCTGGTGTAGCGATACGTGTAGGTTCGAGTCCTATCAGGCGCACAAAAGTGGGGTCAATAAAGATATGACCTCACCTTTTTTATATTCAGGCACATATGAATAATGTTTTTTGTTCCATAGTCTCTAACACATATGAACAATTCTTCCCCCCAACTGCCTCCATGGTTAGCCCTACTACCCTTAGTCGCACTTATAGCCTTGCTAGCCATAACTATTTCCATATTTGGGATCGACGCACTCGGTGGAGCCAGCCAGATGTGTCTACTCGTAGCCACTTCATTGAGTGTATGCATCGGCATGGCAGTACTCCGTAAGCCATGGAACGACTTTGAAACAGCCATGGTTCACAACATTTCCGGTGTAGGAACAGCCATCATCATATTGCTCATTATAGGTGCCCTTTCCGGAGCATGGATCGTAAGTGGAGTAGTGCCCACGCTAATCTACTATGGGATACAAATCATCCATCCCGGTTTCTTTCTGCTTTGCACTTGTGTAATCTGTGCAGTCGTATCCGTGATGACAGGCAGCTCATGGACTACCATTGCAACCATAGGTATTGCACTGATGGGAGTAGGCAAAGCTCAAGGATTTCACGAGGGCTGGATTGCGGGCGCCATCATCTCTGGGGCCTATTTTGGCGACAAGGTATCACCACTTTCTGACACGACCGTACTAGCTTCCTCCACTACGGGTACCCCACTCTTCACCCACATCCGCTATCTAATGTACACCACCGTACCTTCTATGCTAATCGCATTGATTGTGTTCTCCTTGGCTGGCATCTCTGCAGACGATGCCGACATATTCCACATTGCCATATTTACAGAATCACTGTCAGAAAAATTTGTCATCACACCATGGTTGCTCGCAGTACCTATCCTCACTGGTATACTTATTGTCCAACGCGTACCATCGATCATCACCCTGTTCGTATCCATGCTATCGGCAACCATTTGCGCCGTTATCTTCCAGCCTCATCTGCTTGCGGAGATTGGAGGAGGCAGCAACACACAGGAGCTCATTAAGGGTGCCCTGACCATGCTTTTTGGGCCTACAGGACTTGATGCAGGCAGCACAGAGGTGAACGACCTCATCGCCACGCGCGGCATGGCCGGTATGCTGAATACCATATGGCTCATCATATGTGCCATGTGCTTCGGAGGCGCCATGGCCGCTGGTGGCATGCTTGATTGCATAGCCAAGTCACTTGCAAGCTTTGCCCATAAACGCGCAGGGATGGTTTCATCTACGGTGTTATCAGGACTATTCTTCAATGTAGCTACAGCCGACCAGTACATTTCCATCATCCTTTCCGGAAACATGTTTGGCGACATTTACCGTCGCAATGGATACGAATCGCGCCTTCTGAGCCGTACCATTGAGGACTCAGTGACGGTGACATCTCCACTTGTACCATGGAACACCTGCGGCATGACTCAAGCAACCATCCTCAATGTATCCACATTGACTTATATGCCCTACTGCATATTCAATTGGGTAAGCCCCTTAATGAGCATACTGATTGCTTGGACAGGGTATAAAATAAAGAAACTGATTGTTTAGCAATAGGAGTTGATCCCTCTCTCCATCATCATCGGACGGTAATATGCAGACAACTTTGTTTACGTTCATATTTCACATAACAACGTCCCGCCTCCCGCATGTCATACACCGTCTGTAATAACAATTGCAACAACTTAGGATCATTGGCTCTATATTCAGCAGGTTTATCAAACCGCACGTAAGTGATATCTATCGTAGTCCCATATTGGTGACACGAATTCTTCGTTGCATTCACATTTCCGCTCCGGCGCAGTCGCTTTATATGATCTTGAGTGCGATACACACTCGTAACAATAAAGCGATGACGACGATCGTAACCACGATTATAGAGTGAATCCTGAAAAGCTTCTCCCAAATCATCAAGAAAACTCTTCGCCTTAGGAACCAAGTACGGAGCTGAATGGGTCAAAGGATCTACTTTGTAGAGTTTATTGCTTTCCACATGTTGCATACCATATAGTCCCACCTCAAGTTCTGCCACAGTAAGTGGATGCGGTGTACCATTGGTACGTGCAGCTTCCAATTGTAGGTCATTGAGGTCATTAAAAATCCGCGGATAGTTGCGGTAGGGGTCGCGGCGATCCTTGCGATTGGGGTCACGATTAGGTTTTTCAGGTTCCTTGGATATCGCTATATTCTCAACAATAAACTCCTGTAAATGAATATGGAAACAGCCTTTCAGGCTATATATTCCCTTAACAGCAAGAACCACAACCAACAAAGTAGAACTCATAACCAGCAACCCTTTTCTACAAATCAACCGTCCTCCAGCCAGATGGGTAGCAAAGCGAAAAAAACTACGTAACAACCCCTTGCCATACCACTTGATGATCTGCGCTACAATTGGCACCAAGACAAGAGCAATTTTATACCCCAGCAAGTCTGAGGGGGCAGAGAACACACCGCATAGCGCCATCACAAGCAGATATAAGGGATACCCAATATAGGCCAAATGGCGCAACGGCCATTTCAGTACATTGGTTCCGACAAGATAAGCCGATGTAAACAACGTAAGGAAGAAGAACACCTTGCATCGGAACCAAGCCCTCACATGATAGTCGTCGCCCACAAAAAGGCAGCCAACGAGGTCAGTAAACAAGAAAAGCAGCCCCACCATAGGGATGAGCTGCGCTACGAACAAGGCTGTTTCTTTACGATTGAGATCCATAAACACGTACAAAAATAATGTATTTTTTTCGATTTTGCGAAACAACATAAAAGTTTCTTGTCCTTAGGAGTAAAACAAGATTTATTCAATTGGTAATTGGCAATTATCAATTTATTCGTAATTTTGCAGTATAAATGATTTAGCTAGAAAAAATGGGAAAAGGTAAATTGGCAAAGTTTGCCGACATGGCATCTTATCCGCATGTGTTTGAATATCCTCACTCGGTGGCCGAGCAGGTGCCTTTCGAGATGAAGGGGCATTGGCGTGAGCAGTTTTTCAAGAACGATAACCCGATAGTGCTGGAACTGGGCTGCGGAAGGGGAGAGTATACCGTAGGGTTAGGGCGCATGTGTGCCGACAAGAACTTTATTGGAATAGATATCAAGGGTGCCCGTATGTGGACGGGAGCTACAGACTCTTTGCGGGAGGGTATGACCAATGTGGCGTTCCTGCGTACCAATATAGAGATTATCGATCGCTTCTTTGCTCCCGGTGAGGTCGACGAGATATGGATTACCTTCCCCGACCCACAGATGAAGAAGGTGACCAAGCGACTCACCTCCACGGCGTTCCTGCAGCGCTATGCCTCGTTTCTCAAACCCGACGGCATCGTGCATCTGAAGACCGACAGTAACTTCCTCTATACCTATACCGATGCATTGGTGAAGGTAAACAACCTGCCCGTCGAGGTGAATAACACTGATATCTATGGCAGCAGTGAAGAATTCAGAATGCAGAATTCGGAATTGAACATCCGCACCTATTACGAGCAGCAGTGGCTCGATCGCGGACTAACAATCAAGTATATCAAGTTTCACCTGCCCCAAGGCGTGACATTGCAAGAACCCGATATTGAAATTGAGCTCGATGACTACCGCAGCTATAATCGCAGCAAGCGCAGTGGACTACAGACAAGCAAATGAATACAATCCTGAATTGTGAATTTTGAATGCTTCATTTGGATGAAGAAAATTCATAACTCACAACTCATAAATCATAATTATCCCCATGGCACTATATCCCAAACTTATCCTTGATGCGCTGGCCACGGTGCGCTACCCGGGTACGGGTAAAAACCTGGTGGAGGCTGAAATGGTAGAAGATAACCTTCGTATTGATGGGCAGAAGGTATCCTTCTCGCTCATATTCGAGAAGCCTACTGACCCCTTCATGAAGTCGATTCTCAAGAGTGCCGAGGCTGCTATCAAGCTCGCTGCTGGTGCTGAAGTAGAGGTGAATATCTCGGTGAAGACCATTCAGCAGGCACGTCCCGAAGTGGATAAACTGCTGCCTACGGTGAAGAACATCATCGCCGTTTCGAGTGGCAAGGGTGGTGTGGGCAAGAGCACCGTAGCGGCCAATCTTGCCGTGGCACTGGCCAAGCTGGGCTATAAGGTGGGACTGCTCGATGCCGACATCTTCGGCCCTTCTATACCCAAGATGTTTCAGGTAGAGGATGCTCGCCCCTATGCTGAGCGCATCGAGGGACGCGACCTTATTATCCCTATCGAGAGCTATGGCGTGAAGGTGCTATCGATCGGTTTCTTCGTGGACCCCAACCAAGCCACCATCTGGCGTGGAGGCATGGCGAGCAATGCCCTCAAGCAACTCATCGGTGATGCTGCCTGGGGCGATCTTGACTATTTCCTCATCGACCTTCCCCCCGGCACGAGCGATATACACCTCACAACCTTCCAAACGGTAGCTATCACAGGCGCTGTCATCGTGAGCACACCGCAGGAGGTGGCCTTGGCCGATGCACGCAAGGGAATCGACATGTTTACCAACGACAAGGTCAATGTGCCTATTCTCGGGTTGGTTGAGAATATGGCGTGGTTTACCCCTGCCGAGCTGCCCGACCATAAGTACTACATCTTCGGTAAGGAGGGGTGTAAGCGCTTGGCCGAAGAGATGGGTGTGCCTCTGCTGGGGCAGATTCCCGTGGTGCAGAGCATCTGCGAGGGTGGCGACAATGGTTGCCCCGTAGCCTTGGACGATAGCACGACGACTGGGCTGGCATTCCGCCATTTGGCTGAGGCTGTAGTGGAACAGGTTGATGTGCGCAATGCCACGAAAGAGGCTACGCGGATAGTGAAGACCAAGTAATTTAGTACCTCTCATAAGCAACGCGGGCAAACCTTATGGTCTGCCCGCGTTGCTTATAGCTTCATGCTGTTAATTCCGATTCCGTCAGCCAACATTATCTGACAACAATCTTATTCGTAACAAACCTCACGCCTCCACTCACAACTACCAGATAAGTTCCAGGCTCCAGTTTGCCGCGAAGGTCAATGAATGTGGCGCCCTCAGAAAGTACAGACTCATGCTGTATTACTCCAGCCAGGTCAACAACTCTCATAGTAACGTCCGATACCGCATAGGGCACATTCACAAAGAAAGCTCCATCAGTGGGATTGGGATATACGGTAACCGTAAAGCTACCTTCAAGCTCACCTATATCGGTACCATCTCCATGAATACGCCATTTCACGGGTTCTGCGATAGTTGCAACTGGCGCCTTGATATAGATGACACGCTCAGCCTCCAAAATTGGGAACAGATAGCTCTTACCTATCATCACGTCATCATCATTGAAAATATTGGTCTGCACAAAATCCTTCTTGTAGGCCGAGAGCGAAACCTTCTCGTCAGCATAGAACATGAGGCTACTGTAGTTCCTAATGGCACTGCTGATTGAGATAGTCGTCTCTTTGCCTGCAGGTAAGGTATAAGTGTACCATGTGTCATAGCCTTCGGGACCTGTAGTCAATATGTATTCTTTATTTGGTTCTACAACAATGGCATCGGCAAAGCGCTCGCCGGGGCGTGCCTCGGCAAATGTGGGCACGATGTAGTAGTTGGTGCCGTCGGTGTCGCCCGGGTCTGAGTTGATGGTGACGCCTATGTAGAGTGTTTGGCCCTTCTCCACATACACCTTGCTCTTCTTGTAGCCCGCCATGTAAGCATTGCTGTATCGGCTGTCGTCCGAGGCGTTGATCTCGTCGGCATCGCAGTCGCCAATCTTCACCCTGAGGTTCGAGCCGCGTCCTATCTTGGCATACGTGGTGTAGAATCCGCTCTTGTCGGCCGTGTACTTGTGCCATACGGTAGTCTCGGGCTTGTTGCTTATCTCTATGGTATCGCCCAGTTGCTCTATCTCGATGGCTGTGGCGCATACGGCCCCCTCGCTGGCCTCCTCAAACTGTGTGGTGAAGACCACGTCGGCTCCATTGTTGGCAAACGCCATAATCTCGATGAGGTAGCTGCTGCCTGCTGCTACGGGTATCTTGTAGGCGCGTGCCGTGACGTTGCCCGAGGCGTCGGTCTTCTCGCTGCGCACGTAGCTGATGGTCTTGCTGTCGCAGTCCTCGCGGAAGTAGATGCTCCAGTAGTTGTCGATGACATTCTTCGAGGTGGTCTCGAGGATGGCAAAGCCCGACTTCTCGGCGGTAAACTGGCGGAAGTTCGACACGTTGTCGCCACGGTCCTTGATCACGATATCCTCGCCCAGGCTGAACACGATGGGCATGTCGCAGTAGTCGCCCTCCACGATGGCCTTCTCGGTGAGCGTGATGCTGCCGGTGCCCTCTGCTGCGGTGCTCACGCAGAAGTAGATTGACTGCCCCTCGCTGATGCGGTACACGTTGTACTCGTTGATGATGTTGCCGCTGCCGCGCGAGTAGAGCATGTGCTTGAGGGTGCCCGTCGTGGCCACCGACAACTCGGCATCCTTGTCGGCAGTGTATACAAACCAGTAGTCGCGTGCCGCGCCGCTGAACTTGTTCTCACCTATCGCGATGGGCATAGCCTTGTCGAAACTCTCGCTCTCCTTGGGCTCGCGCAAACTGATGGTGACTGCATCGGCAGCACTGGTCACATCGGTAACGTTGAAGTTGATGATCAGTTCGCCCCCCATGAAGAGCGGGTCCAGGTTGTGCGTATAGCTCATGGCCGTGCCGTTGATAGTGGCGGGCAGCAGCTCCTCCGACTCGTAGTCGCAGTTGTCGAGGTAGGTGATGGTACCCTTCCAGCCAGCCGCGGTGCCCAGTTCCATGATGTACTCCTCGCCTATGGTGCCGAGGTCTATGCGGTAGTAGTTGTTGCCCTTCACCAGATCGAGCACGGCAGGGAATTCCTTCAGCTCGATGGGTGCCTTGCAGTTCTCGCCCAGTCGGTCGCTGGTCATCTTCATGGTCACCTCCGTGGGTCGGCTATTGGGCACGATCACGATGTATGCCTTGTCCTTCTCCACCACGAACTCATGATCGTCGGTCGTCATGTCCTGCGTGGCATACTGCAGCGGATGCTCGGTGCTGCCATACAGTTCCTCCTCTATGTAGTATATCAGGTACTGGCTGGTGAATATGCTGGCCACGCCATCGCTCGGTGCCACGAATCGGCAGAAAGTGGCATAGCTCAGCTCGCCCAGGTAGTCGGAATCGTAGTTGCGGTACACGGGCAGTGCCGTCTTGGCATCCTTCATCAGGGTGATGGGCGTTTCCCATGTGTCACCCTTCACCTCCTCACCGAAGAAGAGGCTCTTGAGTGTGAGTATCGCCATGATGCCCTCGGCCTCCTCGGGTGTGGAGAGGGTGAAGCGTATCTCGTCCCCGGCAAAGACCTTTATCCAGGCATATATGCCCACGCCATTCTCGTAGCTACCAGCCTCCTGCAGGGGCGAGTCGGCATCGTATGCACCGTCATGGTACCATCCGCCCCAGATGCTCACGTGCATATTATCTGTCACAGCCTGGTCGTCAGAATAGACATACAACGTACCATTCTCGGTTGCTTTGTAACTAAATGTGATAAGTGAATCGGCCCGCATACGCAACCTCTTCGACTTACCGTCCCATGAGGTTACAGAAGATGCTTCCTGCTGCGCATGGGCTACGGTAGCAATGCCCACAAAGAGCATCAAGAAAGAATAAAGAATTTTTTTCATTTATGTAAATTTAGTTTGAATAATTCTCTTAAATTGCCCCTACAGCCAACTGTTCCCTAAATGCTGCGAGGAACACGTCGGCCTGTGCCTTGCTGATGCCCAGTGCGGGAAGCAGGCGTACGGTTGACACGCCAGCGCCACCGGTGAAGATATGCTTTTCGAAGAGCAGGCGCTTGCGGAACTCCGATGCCGAACCCTCAATCTCGATACCTATCATCAAGCCGCGTCCGCGTACCTCCTTGATTTGGGGTATCTTCTTCAGCTCGTCGATGAGGTATGCACCCACCTCGGCTGCATTCTGCACGAGGTTCTCCTCGGCAAACACGTCGAGCACAGCGATGGCTGCTGCACATGCCAGATGGTTACCACCGAAGGTGGTGCCCAGCATGCCTGGCCAGGGAGTGTAGTGCGGTGCTATGAGCACGCCGCCGATGGGGAAGCCGTTGCCCATGCCCTTGGCCATGGTGATGAGGTCGGGGCGTATGTCGGCAACCTGGTGGGCAAAGAACTGGCCCGTGCGTCCATATCCCGACTGTATCTCGTCGAGGATGAGCGACACGCTATACTGTGTGGTGAGCTCGCGCAGCTGGCGCAAGAACTCCGGTGAGGGGCAGTGGATACCTGCCACGCCCTGTATGCCCTCGATGATGACGGCACAGAACTCGCCTGTCTTGAGCTTCTGCTCTACGGCCTCGGCATCGCCCAGTGGCACGAACTCCACGTTGGCCGTGCGGTTGAAGGGGGCATTAATCTTGGGATTGTCTGTAGCGGCCACAGCGCCCGAGGTGCGTCCGTGGAATGCCTTGCCGAAGGCCAGCACCTTGGCTTTGCCGTTGTGGAACGATGCCAGTTTGATGGCGTTCTCATTGGCCTCGGCACCCGAGTTGCAGAGGAAGAGGCTGTAGTCGTCGTAGCCCGAAAGGCGACCCAGAAGGTCGGCCAACTGTTGCTGCAGGCTGTTCTCCACAGAGTTGGAATAGAAGCCCAGTCGGGCCACCTGCTCACTGATCATCTGCACGTAGTGCGGATGGGCGTGTCCAATGGAGATGACGGCATGGCCGCCATAGAGGTCCATATACTCGGTGCCTTGGGCATCGTAAACGTAGCTGCCCTTGCCGCGCACGGGCTCTACGGGATAGAGGGAATATACGTTGAAGAGAGTCATCTTTAATTGAAAATTGAAAAATTAGAACGCGTTCGCCTTCAGTCCAAGTCCAGCTTTCTCATCAACGCCGAACATTAGGTTCATGTTCTGTACGGCCTGGCCTACGGCACCTTTGAGGAGGTTGTCGATGATGCAGGTGATGACGGCTTTGTTGCCAAACTTGTCGATATGTACCAATGCCTTGTTGGTGTTGACCACCTGCTTCAGGTCGAGTGTCTTGTCCACGTAGTGCGTGAAGGCAGCATCGGCGTAGAAGGTGCGGTACATGTCGGCTAGCTGCTCGGCTGTGGGGTTGGTGGGTGAGCCCTCAGCACCGTCGAACTTCACCACCTCGGTGCAGAAGATGCCGCGGGCAAAGTCGCCACGGTAGGGGATGAAGTCGATGGAGGCATCCAGCGAGCCTTGTAGCTCGGTGAGCGACTGGCGTATTTCGTGCAGATGCTGGTGGGTGAACACCTTATATATACTCATATTGTCGGTGCGCCAGCTGAAGTGCGTGGTGCCCACAGGCTTCTGTCCTGCACCCGTAGAGCCGGTGATGGCATTCACTGCCACATCGTGAGTGAGCAGTCCCGCCTTGGCCAAGGGCAGCAGACCCAGCTGTATGCAGGTGGCAAAGCATCCCGGGTTGGCCAGATGCTGGCACTGCTGTATCTGCGCCTTGTGTATCTCGGGCAGTCCGTACACGTAGTCGTGGGTAGGTGCGGCGATGCGGAAGTCCTGCGCCAGGTCGATAATCTTCACGTGGGCAGGGATAGTGTGCTCCTGCAAGAACTGTTCGCTCTTGCCGTGGCCGAAGCAGAAGAACACCACGTCCACCTCGTCGAAGGGCATGGCATCGGTAAACCTCAGGTCGGTGTCGCCCAAGAGACCCTCGTGCACATCGGCCACGAGTTTTCCCGCATTGCTCTCGCTGTTGGCAAAGACGATTTCCGCCTCGGGATGGTTCACCAGCAGGCGGATGAGTTCGCCGCCGGTGTATCCGGCAGCTCCAAGTATACCTATTTTAATCATTGGTTGAGATAGCGGTTTGGTGCTTCGGGAATCAATATCATGAGGATGATGTATACGATGATTCCGCTGAAGGCAGTGAATATGGTCAGCAGGGTGTATACCACACGAGCTACCGTAACGTCGATGTTCGCATAGTTAGCGATGGCAGCACATACGCCTGCCAGCATACGTCCAGTGCGGGGACGCTCCATCTTCTTGGGTTCTGACATAGTTGTTACTTTTTGAAAGTATATATCCTATAAAAATCTTTACAAAGGTACGATAATTCTCACACAAAATTGCAAAGTGTAAGGCCGAAAAGGTGAAAACGAGGAAAAATAATAGTTCCACCGTCCTGCTTCTCACACCGTCAGCCGCTTCGGAGTTGTCCCCGTATGCTTCTTGAAGAACTGCACAAAGGCCGATGGGGTGGAGAAGTTGAGCCTGTCGGCAATCTCCTGCACGGTGAGGTCGGTGGTGCGCAGCAGCATGGCGGCCTCGATGAGCAGCGCTTCGTGTATCCAGTCCAGGATGGGCCGTCCCGTGATGCGCTTGATGGCTGTGGAGAGGTATTTGGGTGTGAGGTTCAGGCGGTCGGCGTAGTAGCGCACGGTGTGCTCCTCGCGGAAGTGCAGTGCCAGCAGGCGGAAGAAGCGGTCGCTGAGGCTCTCGTGGCGGATGGTCATGTCGGGCTGCAGGTGATAGATGCGCTCATATTCGCCCAGTATCTCCAGTATGAGAGCGCTGAAGATGGCGCTCACAATCTCGCGCTGGTAGCGTCCCTCCTCGTTCATCTCCTTATGGATGAAGCGGTAGTAGCTGTACAGGTCGTCAAACTTGGCATCGGTGAGCGTGATTACCGCCCGGTAGCGCGAGTAGCTGAAGAAGTTGGTGTCTACGGGCGAGGGCAGCCGCAGGATATACTCGGGCAACAGGGCTATGAGGTTGTTCTCGGTGAGCAGCACCGGCTCTATGTAGTTGATGAGCTGGTTCTCTGAGAGCACGATCACGTTGTTTCCCTCCACCCGGTACTCCTTGCCATTGATGACCACACGCCCGCCCCTGCCCTTGCAGAGGATGATGATGAAGCCGCCCTTGAGGAGCAGGTTGGTGGCATCCTTGCGCGGCAGATGCAGGTCGAGGTTGATGAGGAAGTCCTTGCCACCGCCCTCGGCGATGAGTCGTGCCACGTCGATGTGCTCGATATTGTCGCGAAGTTTCTCCATAGCAATGTGTGAAAGCGAAGTTTAGAACAGCTTTCTTGCGACAAATGTACGAAACTTCCGCTACATAGCTTTGCTTCGCAATGCTAAAAAACTATAAATCCGCCGTGCTTCCTTGTCTTGTGCTTCGTTTTTTTGTAACCGTTGATGTTTCTGTACAAATCACAAAGATTCTTAAAGAGGAGATTTTGAACATTTCTGTGCCCGAAATTGCAATTCCCCTTTGGGCACAGATCTCTACCTTTGCAGCGATAATGTCTTTTTTCCACTGTCTGGCCGATGTAGTTCAATACAGAACACTCATTCCCCAAACGCGTTGAATGGAATGGTAGATACAGGTTTAAGTCCTGTCATCGGCACCGTTAGTATCCGCTTTGACGGGTAATGTAAGGTTTCACTAGCCGAAACGCTTGCAAATCCCGTACAAAAAATCCGTAGCAATTTGTAAGGCAATTTCTTTGATTTGCTTAAACAGTGCAGAAATTGGAAGTATAGAATTACTCAACTCTAAAACTTATAAACTCAAAAACTCACGTTTCGCTTACTTCCTGCATTTCCCTAATGCCTCGTGGCTGCGTTCTTTTTGTTTCCCTTGGGGATTGGGCGGATTGAGGGCAAGGAGAAAGGATTATAACGCAAGCGAACAAAGTCACAGATTAATGACTGGCGCAAACTTGCAGTTACGGAAATATCATTATCTTTGCAGTAAACAGCGAAGATATACTGCACTCGCTTTGAAAAATATCTAAGCAAGCTTGATATTTCTCGCTCGTTTGTTACTATCTTTGCATATATTTTGCGAGGTATGACAAACGAGATAATCATCTACCAGACTGAAGACGGGCAGACACAGATTGATGTCCGCATGGAAAATGAAACGGTGTGGCTTACACAAGCGCAGATGGCCGAGTTGTTCAATACTGATAGGACATCAATTGTGCGCCACATCAACAATATTTATAAGACTGAGGAATTAGAACGAGAAGCAACCTGTGCAAAAATTGCACAAGTTCAAATTGAAGGCAGCAGAAGTGTCACACGTACAATTCCCTACTTCAATCTTGACATGATAATTTCTGTAGGCTATCGAGTCAATTCTAAGCGCGGCGTACAATTCCGCCAATGGGCCAACCGCGTACTGAAGCAATATCTCGTAAAGGGCTATGCCGTGAACGAACGTCGTGTGCAAGAACACTATACCGAACTGCGCCAGTTGGTGCAGATATTGGGCCGCACGATAAGCAGTCAAGAGCAGTTGAGCAAGCAGGAAAATCAGGACCTGCTCGATGTGGTGGTAGACTACACCTATGCCCTCGACACACTCGACAACTACGACTACGAGCGCCTTACCATAGACCGCACTACAAGCGAGGAACCCTTCCGCGCCACTTACGAAGGTGCCATGAAAGAGATTGACCGCCTACGCGAGAAGTTTGGCGGCAGCCGATGGTTTGGCAACGAGAAGGACGACTCCTTCAAGAGTAGTATCGGGCAGATATACCAAACTTTTGGTGGAGAGGAGCTATACCCCTCGGTAGAGGAAAAAGCAGCAATGTTGCTCTACCTCGTCACTAAGAACCATTCTTTTAGTGATGGTAACAAACGAATAGCTGCAACTCTTTTCCTTTGGTTCCTCAACGGAAACCGTATCCTCTATCGCCCTGACGGCACCAAGCGCCTTGCAGATAATACCCTCGTGGCGCTCACTCTCATGATTGCAGAGAGCAAGACCGAAGAAAAAGAAGTGATGGTAAAGGTGGTGGTGAACTTGATAAATCAGCGTAACGAATAAGGATTATTGAAGTATAACTCCACAGAAGGCTTTCGAAGTACGCCTGCGCCTATTCTTCGAAAACCTTCTGTGGATTTTCTGCATTGAGATACTCTGATTATGCGATGATGCTAAATCTTTTGCTTCAAATTGAGAGTATAGATTTGTTCTTTTATCTTTCGGGACACGAAAAATGTGCATTTCTTTTGTTTTAATAAAGAAAATAGTATCTTTGTCAAAAAAATAATGATGGGCAATGATGTATTTGAACCAATTTCACAAAGAAGCCGTAGAGCGGAAGATGCGGAAAATCGCCGAATCCAAGAAATCGCCGATGAACTCTACCGACGCTGCTGCCTATATGAAGAGAAACTTCGAGAAGGCCAAAACAATGTAAGACCCTCGGAGATAGAACATCGCATAGCTGAGGATTATGCCAAGGAGCATGGCTTATGGCTTTCCATAAATGAGGTGTTCAACCTTGGCGCTCCAGGTCCTAGCGGCAATGAGAACGATACCTACGTATCGAACGACATCATTTTCAAGGTAAACAACCTTCTCAATAGCCGAGGCAGTATCATACAACTGCTCAACAAGGTATTGCTCCACAATTTCCTTTTTTCAGAGACGGCATATACATTCCATGCCTTTACAGGATTTTCAGGCAGTTCCATTATGCCCATTTTCAAACAAAGCCTCATAAAAGATGCAATGCCTGCGACGCCTATAGAGATAGCCACTTATATGGCAGCCTTAGGCTTCAGTAGCACCCCGACCAACGGACGCTTTACAAACGGAGAGTTTGAAGTTTGGGACTTATTACCCCGAAACGTGTTGAAAGACAGCGAAGGCGACATCTTTGTGATTGATGCCGAGATAAAGGTTTTATAGGAATGTATAGAACCATAACTCCACAGAGGGCCTTCGAAGTACGTCTGCGCCTATTCTTCGAAAACCTTCTGTGGATTTTGTTTTATTCTCCCGGGTCAGAGACCCTGATGCTCAAATACGGCGGATAGGGTATATCCGCCGTGACGGAACAGCCTCATTTTAATGGAGCATATTTGAACCCAAGTTTCTTCTGCAATCCCCCGTACAGTCTATTCATATGGCTTATTATAGCAGAAGTTTGTTTACATGTCATGATTTCCGCAATAAAGGCAGCATCATGAATCGCGCATAAGGTGCAATCTACACTTGTAGTAAATCCACTTACCATTTTAGCCCCTGTACATTCTCGAAATTGTTCTATTCTTGTTTGAGATCCAAGCATTGTCCTACAGCTACCAAAATGAACATACTTTCCTTCAAAGAGTCCATTCGCCATATCTGCCAACTGTTCTAAATCTAAGAATTCTCCAGACTCTAGACTTATAACATGCGTTTCTCCATGGAAGCTAAAATAAAAAACATTATATTTATTAGAGTATTCTTTTTTGCTAAAATGTTTGAAATAGTATTTTAATTCCTCTATAGTTGCAACTTTTCTATAAATATAAGGTACACCATGCGTTTTACTTAGAAATTGCAACAAGGGTTCACTATTCAGATAACGTCTACTGGCTTTTGTCGTTATCTCCCACTCTGTTTCGATACAAATAATACCTTTTCCCATCGCTATTAGTTTCACAATTATATTAATACATAGTTATTATAACCAAGCATAACAAGGTAAAATGACGAAATCCATTATGCTTTTTCGGAATACGGCACGCCTACATTTAATAATTGCATAGCTCTTTTTCTGGTATTTCTGTCAACTTTTGAACTTCCTGCAATAATTCGAAGTGCAGCTTCCGACCAACCTTCTCGGAATATAGTACGTGCATTGGATAATCTAGTTTGCTGAGAGGATAATTTGTACCTCCCAAACTCTATATGCTTATGCGTTATCTCTTCTATAGATACATCAATGTTCTTCTTCAGTTCTACATACAAATAATCAACAAAAGCCTTTTTCCCTATTTTTCTGAGTCTCATTTCAATCGCATCCATATGCATTTGTAAATTTTCAAAAGTTATGACTATCTATCATTCTTCAGAATAAAAAGACAATATATCGTCAATCGTAGCCTTATAAAAACGTCCAAAGTCTACAGACGTATTTATAGGTTCCCATACTTTGAAGCATTTCTGTCCCAAAGTCTTGCTGAAAGACAATTGGTAATTTTTCCCACAAGCCGAAAATGAAAAAGTTTCACCTTTCTGAGCTGTCTCAAGACTGCTTGACAAATCTTTGAGATTTTGAATCATTTCATCTTTGTTTCCAAGATAAAAAATGACTGGCTGATAATATTGTGAATTATTTGGTAGAGTTACAGAATAAACTTCAACATTATTCATAATGGTCTTATTCAATACTACCGACCCATTTGTGAAAGATTTTACTTTTTCTATTTTTGCAGTTTTCTTTAATTGAGCATAAGCATAATCACTATAAGAAAACAATAAAACTGCAATTAAGGAGATTTTTATAATAGAAACTAATTTCATTTTTTTTATATTGTGTTAAAAAAGGCGTGAAACCATCCGTTACTCGCTTTCATTCTAGGTTACCGCCAAGTGACCTTATCTCCAACAAGCAAAGAATAGTCCACACCCAATCGGGGTGAACTTCCAGTCTGCTTGTTCTCGGAGATGAATATTGGCGGTATTCAGAATGAAGAGAACAAGAGCTAAAAGCTCCAAATCTATATTTGTCAAGAACGAACGGGACGCGTTGTTGAATTCTGAATTGTGAATTATTAATTCTATTTAAGTGATATTCTCACTATCACAAACCTTCGCGAAAGCGTCTGTCCGGGTTTACTCCATAGGCAATTCGTTTTATCGTTAATACTATATTGTTTACTTACTCCGCAAAGGTAGCTAAACCCTGCGAGAAATGCAAATCTATGTCCTCTATTGTCTAATCCTCTTTCTTGTTGAGCAACAAACCATCCTTGGCGTTCATTGGTGATATTACCGCTTTGCCGGTTTTCTCTTCCAATTCCATACGGGCATTGCGGGCAATCTCGCCTCCTTGCCGTGCTATCTGCTGATGCTCGCAAAAGGTTTCGGGATTACGGCTTTCAGAGATTTCTTTGGTCGACAATTCGGCCAGCATATTCAGCACCAATTCCTTGTTGGTCATGTTGTCCCTAAGGTTCTCTTTCTTAAGCCCCTTGAATTGCTTATACTCGCGAGCCGTCATGTCGGCCCAAGTCTGATATATGATATCGGTGAGCGTGGCAAACTGCACTCCCTCCTGCAGTCCATGACGTTTCCATTCGTCGGTAAGCTCCTTGCGTATCTCGATAGACTTCAAGCGTTGGTTTATCCAGTTATCGGAGTATCCCAGTCGCTTGTAGTCCATCATGGCCTGGTTGATTGACAGTTCGGGGTCTTGCATCTGGTCGAGTCGCTCAGCTGCCACTCGTGCCATCCATAGTTTGAAGGGCTCCGCCTTGGGTGAGGGGATGGATTGGATGAGGCGGAACAACTGTTCCTGATCGGCAACATCTGTGAGACGCATCTTGCCATCCTCTGCGGGAAGTTTCAACCGGTTACAATTTGTAACCGTTTCATTTCCTTCCTTGGCCAGTCTGTTTTTCAATACTTTCCAGTAGTTTCTCGCTCCTTGATGGTTCTCCTGATGAGTCAAAATTTCCACCACATCAACAACGGAGAAATACCATTTCTCCTGTTGGTCGTCCCATATGGTGCGCACCCGCTTCTCTTCGAATAGCTTTATAGCATTGTGCTGTGTCATAGTAGCGCAAATTTATCAAAAATCTATGGAATAGCAAAGCATTCCTCAAATTTGTTTATCTCCGTTTCAGTTCCTTTCCCGGCTCCAGCATTCGGTAAAACTCCGCTTTGCGGAAAATCATGCTCATACGAATGAATAAAAAGCATCATTTCTTGCCGATATCGGCAAGAAATAGTACTTTTGTGGTGTTGTAATGAAGAGAACTTGCCGATAAGAGGGTTTAATTATGGAGTATATATCTGTATCAGACTTTGCCAGACAGCATGGAGTGTCAGAGCGCACGATGCGCAACTATTGTGCTACAGGGAAGATAGAGGGGGCTTTCCTCACGGGAAAGACGTGGAACATCCCTGCCGAGGCCACGCTACCCAGACGGGGCAAAGCATACGCATCACCATTGCTCAAGATACTGCGCGAGCAGAAACAAATGCGTCTGACAGGGGGCATCTATCATCGCACACAGATAGACCTTGCCTACAACTCGAACCACATAGAGGGCAGCCGACTTACACATGACCAAACGCGCTATATCTTCGAGACCAACACCATAGGCATCACCACCGAGAGCGTCAACGTAGACGACATCATAGAGACCAGCAACCATTTCCGCTGCCTTGACTTCATCATTGATCGTGCCGAAGAGCACCTCACCGAGGGTTTCATCAAAGGGCTACACGGGATGCTGAAGAATGGCATGTCGGACAGTCGGCACGAGTGGTTTGCCGTAGGAGAATATAAGCGTTTGCCCAATGAGGTGGGCGGCAATGAGACTACGCCTCCTGAGGAGGTTCATCGAGAGATGCAGCGGTTGCTGAAGGAGTATAATGCCAAAAACGAGAAGACGTTGGAAGACATCCTCGACCTGCACCAGCGGTTTGAGCGTATACACCCCTTCCAAGATGGCAATGGCCGTGTGGGCCGGCTCATTATGTTCAAGGAGTGCTTGGCTTGCGGACATGTGCCGTTCATCATCACCGATGATTTGAAGATGTTCTACTACCGCGGCCTGCAACACTGGCCCCATATCAAGGGTTACCTGATGGACACCTGCCTCACAGCACAGGACAACTACAAAGCTTTGTTAGACTACTTCAAAGTGAAGTATTAATAGGCAGTGAGGTATACAATCCCCAATAAATTTCTACACTGCGATACTCCAGTCTCACTGTGGTGAGACTGGAATTTCTGTGTGTAGAGACTGCAGTCTCTCTATGGTGAGACTCGAGTCTCACTTCGCTGAAATTATTTGGTACTGGGATGTGGTTGATATACTGTATGGTATGAGCGACTGGGGACGGGCTTGCTGCTGTGCGGAATCACCAATCGTATTCTTCCACGTAGGCATCGAAGTCGGGAAGGTCGGTGATGCCAAGGCGTGTCATGGCTTGGCGGATGTGCTCTTGGGTGGCAGGATCGATGAGGCGCTCGCCTGCACGGAGGCGGAAGTAGCGGGTGTGACCGAAGTCGTGCTCCAAGGTTTGGCGCAGGGCATTGGCTTGGTGCACGGTGAGGCCCGAGAGCATCTTCACGAAGCCGCGGGCATAGCGCACCTTCGCGGCCGAATGGAACACGGGGCAGTCGCCCTCTGTGGCGGCGAGGTAGGCGGGGTTGATGATGGAGATGGACTGCTCGTCGGGCGACAGCATCTGTAGGGCCACGCTGCGCAGGCACTCGGCTGCACGCGGGCAGTCAGTTTTGATACACAAGCGGAAGGTCTTGGGCATGGGGCGAAGTGAGGTGGTATTCTTCATAGCGGAAGTCTTTTATATCGCGAATTTACAAAAAAATCCTGTAATGGCATAGTCTATAGAGAGAAATAGATTATGGTAATAACATAGAAGTTGTCCATTGATATAAATTCCTACCGCGATGGTGTCATCCTGAGCGCAGCGAAGGATCTCGCGCAGGGATTTGGAGTGAGACTATATGGCTTAGCCATTAGCTTCGGCTGCACTCGCAGAGAAAATGTAAACTAGTTTACATTTTGCTCGCTGGCACGAACTTTGCGAGATTCTTCGCTATGCTCAGAATGACACTAACGGATGTAGGGCAGCTGTTATATTATCTCTAAAAAATCCCTAAAAGCGAAGTTTGCAATATTTATCCGTCTATAAATGTAATGAACTGCTCCTGTAGAGGCGATACTTTTGCACTCCTGTTTGTTATTATTAACGAAATATTAGAAAATCTGATGGAGAAGACAAATTACTACAACCTGCCCTACAAGGCTGTGAAGGAACTGTTGCATACCGACACCGTGCAGGGCCTCACCGAGCACGAGGCGATGGAGCGCCTCAGGGAGTATGGCTACAACGAGTTTAAGAAACGCGAGCACACGACGCTGTGGCAGAAGTTCGTGGCGCAGTTCAAGAGCTTCATGATTATCGTGCTGCTCATCGCGGCGGCCATCTCGGGAGTCACGGGCTATATGAATGGCGAGGGCATGACCGACGCGCTCATCATCCTGGTCATCCTCGTGGCCAATGCCATCATCGGCATGGTGCAGGAGTCGAAGGCGGAGCGGTCGCTCGACGCCTTGGAGCGCATGGCCGCACCGCGCTGCAAGGTGGTGCGCGATGGGGAGCGCCGCATCATAGAGTCGCGTGAGCTGGTGCCGGGCGACATCGTGGAGATAGAGACGGGCGACAGCATCCCTGCCGACCTGCGCCTCACTGAGGCCATCAACCTGAAGGTGCAGGAGGCTGCGCTGACGGGCGAGTCGGTGCCCGTGGAGAAGAGCACCGAGTCCATCGAGGGCGATGCCTCCATAGGCGACAGGGTGAACATGGCGTTTGCCTCGTGCAGCGTCACCTACGGCCGTGGACGCGGCATCGTGGTGGCTACGGGGACCGACTCCGAGATGGGCAAGATAGCCGCTATGATAGAGTCGGTGCCCGAGATGAAAACGCCCATGCAGGTGCGCCTCGACCAGCTGGGCCGCGTGCTGGCCATCGTGAGCCTCGTGGTGTGTGGCATCATTTTCGTCATTGGTCTCTGCTACGGACGTCCGCTGATGGAGATGTTCATGACCGCCGTGAGCCTTGCCGTGGCTGCCATCCCCGAGGGGCTGCCTGCCGTGTCGACCATCGTGCTCGCCCTGGGTGTGCAGAAGTTGGCCAAGCAGAATGCCATCGTGCGCAACCTGCCCTCTGTGGAGACGCTGGGCAGCACCACGGTCATCTGCTCCGACAAGACGGGTACGCTGACGCAGAACCGCATGACGGTGGTGGAGATAATGAAAGCCCCCCTCTTATCCCCCCAAGGGGGGAGGATAGGCTCCGCGATGATAGAAACTTCCCCCCTTGGGGGGAATGAGGTGGGCCTAACTGCTCTTATCGCCGTGCTCTGCAACGATGCCGTCATCAGCCGTGAGGATGATACCGTGACCACCATCGGCGACCCCACGGAGACGGCGCTCGTAGACCTCGGTCTGAGGTTCGGCATTGATAAGGACGCGCTGCTGGCCGAGATGCCGCGCGTGGCCGAGGTGCCCTTCGACTCGGAGCGCAAGCGCATGGCTACCATCCACCGCACCGCCTCGGGACGCTATCTCGTGGCTGTCAAGGGTGGAGTCGACGAGGTGCTGGAGTGCTGTACGAAGATCAATGTCGACGACAATGCGCAGCCCTTACACAAGGCCTCGTCTATACCCTCGTTCACGGTGAGGAACATCACCGGTGACGACATCCACCGCATATTTGAGAAGAACGAGGAGATGGCCTCCAAGGCACTGCGCGTGCTGGCCATTGCCTATAAATATATGGATGAGCTGCCCGGCGAAATCAGTGCCGCGAGCATCGAAGAGGGCCTCACCTTCGTGGGCATGGTGGGCATGATAGACCCGCCACGCGAGGAGGCTCGCCTTGCCGTCGAGCAGTGCCGCCGTGCAGGCATCAAGCCCATGATGATTACGGGCGACCACGCCCTCACTGCCTCGGCCATTGCCACCCAGCTGGGCATCATGACCACTGGCGACCGCGTGCTCACAGGTGCCGAGGTGGAGCATCTCTCCGATGATGAGTTGCGCGAGCAGTGTGGCAGCGTGGCCGTCTTTGCCCGTGTAGCCCCCGAGCACAAGGTGCGCATCGTGAAGGCCTTCCAGCAGCGCGGCAACGTGGTGGCGATGACGGGCGACGGTGTCAACGACGCCCCTGCCCTCAAGCTGGCCGACATCGGCGTGGCCATGGGCATCACCGGCACCGACGTGGCCAAGGAGGCTGCCGATGTGGTGCTGGCCGATGATAACTTTGCCACCATCGTGACCTCTGTGCGCGAGGGGCGCCGCATCTTCGACAACCTGATGAAGAGCATCCTGTTCATGGTGTCGACCAACCTGGGAGAGATCATTCTGCTGTTCGTGGCCGTGCTGTGCAACTTCGACATGCCGCTGCTTCCCATACAGCTGCTCTTTATCAATCTCGTGGGCGACAGTCTGCCCTCGCTGGCCCTCAGTGTCGACCACGCAGCTAAGGACATCATGGAGCGTCCGCCCGTAAAGCCCCATCAGGGCATCTTCACCCGTGCGTTCACCACGAAGGTCGTGCTGCAGTCGCTCATCATCGGTGCAGCCTCGCTGGGTGCCTATATGATAGGCATGGAGCACTCCATCGAGACCGCCCGCACCATGACCTTTGCCGTGATGATCTTCTCGCAGTTCACGATGATTTTCAGCATCCGCGCCGGTCGTCAGTGGTTCACCCATCGCTTCTTCACCAACCGCTGGCTATGGCTCACCATCGTGCTGGTCACCACGCTGACGCTCCTCGTGATGTTCGTCCCCACCATGCAGACGCTCTTCAAGCTCACTGCCCTCAGCGCCCCGCAGTGGGGAATGGTCATCGGCCTCTCCATCGGCGTGCTCATCGTGAGCGAACTGCTGAAGCTGCTGACAAGACGGGTAAAGTGATTATCTGCGAACACCATACTATGCAATAGGACTCGCCGAAGGGCGGGTCCTATTGCGTATGACGGTGAACAAGGATATGGCAAATTTCTCTTTATTGTAGAATAAACCTATTTGTCAAAAAAATCTGTATCGTCGTGTAACAAATCGACATCCTCTCCGTCATAAGAGTAGAGGAAATCACTACACGGACACAGACAAGGTGACGCACGAAGAATTCAAAAGACGGTTTATGCCATTGCAACAAATGCTCTATCGCGAAGCATATCGGATGCTTTGCGACGGAAATGCCATCACAGGGGGGGAGTTGTCAAGTGACTCTGTCATCCCTTTCTTAAACGCTCTCCGATGTGCAGTCTGGGAACATTGGATTACATTGCGCTGATGCCATATAAAGGAATATTCTCCATCCAGCCTTGGTCGATATATCCACGCATTGAGATGCGCATTCCTTTTAGGCCTTCGTTGTCTTTTACGAATTGAGCAAGTGACTTGGAGCGTACATTCGTCTCGGCCTTGACCTCGATAGGAATAACACGCCCCTCGTGTTGCACAACGAAATCAATCTCGGCAGGAGTCTTGTCGTTGCTCCAGTAATAGGGTTTCATATGGCATGCCTTCATCTGTTGCAATACATACTGCTCAGTGAAGGCGCCTTTGAATTCCACAAACACATTGTTGCTCAGCAACATCTGATCGGCTGGTACATCGGCCATGCAAGCCAATAGCCCGCAGTCGAGTAGAAAGAGCTTGAATGCACTCATGTCTTCATAGAACTTTAATGGTATCTTGGCCTCTTTAATGCGGTTGACCTTATGTACAAGTCCGGCATCTACCAGCCATTGTATGGCCAGCTCGAATTCAGAAGCACGAGCTCCCTTCTTTATGCAGCCATAGATAAACTTCTTGTTCTCCTTGGCCAATTGTGAAGGTAGCGAACTCAGCACAAGCCCGATGCGCATAGATTCCGTGGCATTGGTGTGCTTGGATATGTCATTACGATAGGCGTTGAGTATAGCGGTTTGCAGCGTACGGACCTCTGCCAAATCTTTATTCTTGACATATGCAGCTACAACCTCGGGCATTCCCCCCACATAGTAGTACTGACGCAGCAGTTCTATGAACTTTGTCTGCATAGCTTCCATTAAGGACCAATCTTTCGACCATAATATCTCAGCCCAGCGAGGACCACTGGTAGCCTCGACAAACTCCTCGAATGTCATTGGGTACATCTGCAGCATATCTACCTTACCTACGGGGAATGACTCGCCACGGCCAAGTGTTACACCCAGCAAGGAACCGGCCACCATCACATGGTATTCTGGGGCATTCTCATAAAAGTATTTCAGACTATGTAGTCCACGAGCCGTCTCTTGTATTTCATCAAAGATGATAAGTGTTTCTCCCTTTTCTATATTAATCCCGGTTATGGCTTGTAATGTCAATAATATGCGATCTATGTCGTAGTCGATAGAGAAGACTTCTTGCATACGAGGGTCGGCATCGCAGTTCACATAGGCCACGTTCTTATATTCATTCTCGCCAAAATGCTTCATTATCCAAGTTTTTCCTACCTGACGTGCACCCAGGAGCATAAGGGGCTTTCTGTCCTTACTCTCCTTCCATTTCTTCAAGTCGTTGTAAATAAGTCTTTTCATGCTGCGATAATCTTTGTTTTAGTCGCAAAGGTACACTTTTTTGATGATATATTCATGGGAATAATACATTTTTTCGATGATTAAAATGAGGAAATATCACACTTTTTCGATGATTCGCTGCCAACCCAAAGTGGTGGCGTGAGATAAAAATCTTCACCCTTTTTCTCTTACTCTCACAGATTCTTATTACTTTTGCTTCTTGAAAACAATTTCGTGAAAATCGAACCCGCCATGAGGCAGATAATAAACCATTTCACCGACAACGACCTCTACACCTTCACCTGCATGTACTATGTGCTGCAGAAGTATCCCCGTGCCGAGACCGAGTATAGCTTCTTTGACCGCAACCGCACTTGCTACCCTAAGGGCTTCGACGCCCTGCTGCGCGAGCAGCTCGAGCACTTGGCCGAGGTCACCATCACCGATGAGGAGCGCGAGTATATGACCAGCGCCTTCCCCTTCCTGCCCTATTGGTTTATCAATGTCTTCCTCCGCGGCTTCCGCTTCAACCCCACAGAGCTCACCATCACACAGGACGAGGAGGGGCATCTCGACATCAGCGTCAGGGGCAAGTGGTGGAGCACCATCATCTGGGAGATGCCCATCCTGGCCACCATATCGGAGCTGATGCACATACTCAATGGCGATGCCGAGAAATACGATGCCGATGCCGAGTATGCCAAGAGCTTCGACAAGGGGTGTCAGATATGGCGTGGCGGACTCACCCTGGGCGATATGGGTACGCGTCGCCGCTTCTCCTTTGCCCATCAGGAGCGCGTCATCGATGCTCTGATGCAATCGTACCGCGAGGTGAAGGACGAGACTGGCGGACAGTGCGGTCGCTTCACCGGCACATCGAACGTCTACTTTGCCATGAAGAAGGGCATCCCCTGCTTGGGTACCATGAGCCACCAGTGCATCTCGTTCGAGGAGATCGTGAGCGGCGTCTTCGAATGCAACTACAACGTGATGAACAAATGGTCCGAGGTGTACGACGGCAACGTGGGCATCTTCCTCTACGACTGCTTTGGCGACCGCGTCTTCTTCAATAACCTTTCCAAGCGCATGGCCATGACCTTCAGCGGCCTACGCATCGACAGTGGCCGCGAGGAGGAGCAGGTAGACCTCATCGTCGAGAAATACAAGCAGCTGGGCATCGACCCCATGACCAAGCAGGCCGTTTTCAGCAACGGACTCGACATTGCCCGCGCCATCGAGATACACCGCTACTGCGAGGGCAAGATTGTCGACAGCTACGGTGTGGGCACCTTCCTCACCTGCGACGTCATCGGCTGCTCGCCCATGAACATCGTCATCAAGCTCGTGCGTGGCCGCATCACCGAGTCGCGCGAATGGCACCCCTGCGTGAAGCTCTCGTGCGACAAAGGCAAGACCCTGGGCGACAAGCAGAAGTGCGATTACCTCGTGTCGGTGCTGAACAGATGATCCACCCTCACTGCTGTATGTCCTCGATGCGGACGAGCTTGTTGGCGATGGCGTAGATGATGAGGCCGGCGGTGCTGTGTATCTGCAGCTTCTGCGATATGTTGCGGCGGTGGGTGGCCACGGTGTGCACCGAGAGGCAGAGGGCGTCGGCAATCTCTTTGTTGCTCAACCCTTTGGTGATGCTGATGAGGATGTCCTTCTCGCGGTCGCTCAGGAGGTCCGACCTGTCGCGGTCGGTAGGGTCGGTGTCGGTGTCGTCGGTGTAGTGGATGGTGCCGCTCTGGGTGAGCTGTTGCTCCACGAGCTTGACGGCGGGCACGAAGAGGTGGTCCTCGATCATGCAGTGCGAGGTGAGGTCCTGCTCGCAGAAGAGGATGTCGAGCAATACGGCATTGAGCAGGTAGTTGTTCTTCTCGGGGCAGTAGCGGATGATGATGTCCTTGAGCTCCTTGAGCTTGTCGCTCATGGGGGTGTGCTTGCCGGCAAAGTCCTTGATGGAATAGTCGCGGCTGAGGAAGCCCTGCAGGAGCTGCTCAACGTAGGCAAAGACAACCTCGTTCTCGTGCTCCATGTGCTTGCGCACCTCGGCCACATAGTCGTCATAGAAGCGGAGGATGAGCATGGCGATGTCGTTGCTGCCCGAGCAGTCGATGGCCTCGATGAGCTTGCGGCGCAGGGTGGGGAGGTTGAAGTCGAGGAAGTACTCGTGGGCCTGCTTGAGGTAGCCGATGAGCGAGGGAAGCGACACGGACTCGTGGCTATAGGGCTTGTCGGAAACGAAGTTGGCTACCTCGAGGAAGGTGGCCTCGTCGACGCCGTGCATGTGGCACACGTCGTGCACGGTCATGTCGCCAAATCCCAGCGAGATGCCGAAGCGCCCCATCACGAGGATGAGGGCGTTGTTGTCCTTCACCAGGTGGCGCATCTTGTCGTCGTGCTTGTATGCGGTGTTGCTCATCTCTGTTTTCTTTTTTGTCGTTTAACGACACTGCAAAATTACATACATCTTTATAAATAGGCAATACTTAAAATTTGGTAAAATGCGATAAAAAATGCCGTGCGAAAATACCAAAAACAGAGTATTGCCGCCTTGTGGGGGGCGCAGTACCTTTGCAGCGTGAAATCAAAAGCAACGATTATGAGACGACTGATGATATGCATGCTGCTGGTAGTCTTCGTAGGCCTGGCAGCTACGGCTCAGGAGAGGGGAACGCGCCTCACGCTGGGCGGATATGGCGAGGCGGTGATGACGCGCAACTTCTACAGCGACAAGTATATGCGCTATACCGATGCGGCCAACTACAAGGACGCCGAGGGGCACGGACGTGCCGACCTCCCGCACGTGGTGTTTTACGTGGGCTATGACTTCGGTAACGGGTGGAGCATGAGCTCGGAGATAGAGTTTGAGCACGGAGGCACCGAGAGCGCCATGGAGATAGAGGAAGAAGAGGGCGGCGAGTATGAATCGGAGGTGGAACGCGGAGGCGAGGTAGCCCTGGAGCAGTTCTGGATTCAGAAGTCGTGGTCGAGGGCGGCAAACCTGCGCATGGGACATATCATCGTGCCTGTGGGTGGTACCAACCAGCATCATATGCCTACGGAGTTTTTCACCGTATACCGCCCCGAGGGGGAGAACACCATCATGCCCTGCACGTGGCACGAGACGGGAGTGAGCCTATGGGGCCGACTGGGCGACTGGCGCTACGAGGTGCAGGCGCTGGCGGGCCTCGATGCCGACCGGTTCGGCCGCAAGGGATGGATACACGATGGGGCAGGGAGTCCTTACGAATTCAAGATTGCCAACAACTATGCGGCTGCGTTCCGCGTGGACAACTACTCGCTCCCAGGACTGCGCGTGGCAGTGAGCGGATATGTGGGCAATGCCTTCAAGAACACGCTGAGCGCCACCGAGGCCGAACGCTACAAGGATGTGAAGGGCACGGTGCTGATAGGCGCGATGGACTTTACCTACGATGCCTGTAACTGGATAGTGCGCGGCAACTTCGACTATGGGCACTTGACCGACTCGGAGCTCATCACCCGATACAACAAGACCATGCGCAAGGACTCTCCCTCGCCCAAGCAGGATGTGGCTTCCGATGCCATTGCCTACGGCATAGAGGCGGGGTACGACATCTTTGCACCGATGGAGGCGATGCACGGGAAGGGACAGCGACTCTACCTCTTCGGCCGCTACGAGGGCTACGACTCCATGTTTAGGACGGCCGAGAATGTGATGGACTATGCCTGGTGTGGATGCCAGCGCGTGGCGGCAGGTGTCAACTACTTCCCCCTGAGCGATATCGTCATCAAGGCCGAGTATAGCCACCGCTTCATGGCCAAGGGCTACAACGACGAACCCTCGGTGTCGATAGGCATCGCCTACTCGGGATTCTTTAAGTGAGAAAGTTGTAAAATAACAAAATAACCCCAACCACAATGAAAAAGATTTTTAAGAAAACACTTGCCATGCTGGGATGCATGGCACTGATGACTGGCTTCACCGCTTGCCAGCCCGACGAACCCGAAAACGTGACTCCTGAGAATGCCAAGGAGGAGTTGCTGCAGAGGGTCATCGCCGACTATGTAGACAAGACCATCGTGCCTACCTACAAGGGTATGGCCGACAATGCCATCCTGCTGGCCGATGCCTGCGTCGCCATACAGGAGGCTCACAGCAACGGTACGTTGACCCAAGAAATGATTGCCGAGGCGGGCAACTACTGGAAGCTGAGCCGCGACTACTGGGAGAAGAGCGAGGCCTTCCTCTATGGTGCCGCTGCCGACTACAACATCGACCCGCACATCGACTCATGGCCCCTCGACAAGAACATGATGGACTACCTGTTGGAGCTGCTGCGCAAGGGCAACAGCTGGGATGTGAGCAACCTGGGCTTCGGCCTGCTGGGCTTCCACTCGGTGGAGTATATGCTGTATGAACTCAGTGCCGACGGCAACTCATCGCTGGTGCACAGCACCGACTACACGGCCGAGGAGATGACCTACCTCGTGGGCGTGGCCGAGGACCTGCGCGACCAGTGCGTATTCCTGGAGGCTTCGTGGGCTGGCGTGGACCAGGTGACGGCACAGAAGCAAGCCATACTGGAGGCTGCCGAGCTGGAGCCTGCCATGAACTACGGCGCCAACATGAAGAAGGCCGGACAGGCGGGCAGCACCTACGTCACCTGCAAGGAGGCTGCTGAGGACCTCGTGCAGGGCTGCGTGACCATCGCCGATGAGGTGGCCAACACGAAGATGGGTATGCCCAATAGCGGTGAGGACCGCAACTACATAGAGTCGCCCTATGCGCTCAACTCCATCGTCGACTTCGTGGGCAATATCGTCAGCATCGAGAATGCCTATGCCGGAAGCCATGAGGGCGATGCTTCGCTGAGCGACTACATCAAGCGCGTGGATGCCGACCTCGATGCTCGCGTGCGGACACAGATCGAGGCTGCCAAGGCTGCCATAGGTGTTATCCCCGAGCCCTTCTTCAAGACAGCGCAAGGCGCGGCTACCGACAATGCCATCGACGTGGTGAACGCCCTGGTGGAAATCCTCGAGGATGATGTGATGAATGCACTGGGTAAGGAAATGAAATAACGATTGACGATGATGAAAACGAACAAGCATCTGCTCCCCATAGCCCTCGTGCTATGTGCAGCGCTCACGGCCTGCCAGGAGGATGAGAATGTCACTGGCGGCAATGAGCAGGGTGGCACCACACCCGCCGAACTCCCCGACTGGTACTACGCTGGCGGACAGCTGGGCACTACACCCTTGGCTACCTACAATGCCTTTGAGCAACCCACGCAGTCGGTACACAATGCCGGCATGTACCCTGCCTTCAAGAATGGCGAGACACTGTTTGAGGACCCCTTCAATACCCAGCACAGCGGACTGCGCTCGGGTCTCGGACCTACCTATATACGCACCTCGTGTGTGCACTGCCACCCCGGATATGGTCATGGCAAGCGCATCGAGGCGGGCCCCTTCGACACCAACGAGATAGGCAACGGATGCCTGCTGGTAGTGTACAACAAGGCCGACGAGAGCTACGTGAGCTGGCTGGCAGGTATGCCGCAGAGCCATGCCGTGGCACCCTTCAAGGCGCCTGTCGACGAGAGCCAGATTATCGTGGAGTGGAAGGAGCATACCGACCTGTGGGGCAACAAGTTCCCCGACGGAGAGACCTACGAGCTGCAGTACCCCGAGGTGACCATGCCCAAGACGGCCATCTATGCCTACAATGAGGGTAGCGACGAGGTGCGTGCGCTCATCGATGCGCAGGAGTATGGGGTGAAGCTGGAGTCTACCATCGGCATTTACGGCACCGGACTGCTCGATGCCATCACCGACGAGGACATCATCGCCGAGTGGACCAAGCAGGAGCAGGATGGCTATATGACCAACGGACTCAATACGGCCTATTTTGAGAATGGACAGTGGAAGAACTTCTACAAGAACACCGCACAGGGTGGCGACGGCACTCCTTACGTGCGCCGCTACACCTATGCCATGAGCCGCGGACCCTTGCAGGACGGTGCTGGCGCCAATGCCTTCTGGAACATCACCAACGCTACCCGCAGCGACCGCCGCTTCCACTACCTCGATGCTGCCGGCACCTACGCCAAGACCTCGGCACAGGACCCCGAAGTACAGGCGGGATTTGAGGCCTACCTCAGCAATATGCTGCTCACCAACGACTCGCTCCGCGACACGCACCCCGCATGGTTTGAGGGCACGATGGAGGAGCGCATCATGGCCTACCTCACCGACAAGAACCTGCCCGTGGAGGTCACCGACAAGGAGTATACCGACCTCATGGTATGGCATCGCGGACTGGCCGTGCCTGCCGTGCGCAACGTGCACGACGTGAAGGTGAAGCGCGGCAAGGAGCTCTTCGAGGAGATTGGCTGCGCCTACTGTCATCGTCCCTCATGGACTACGGGGCGCGATGAGGTGCGCGACCCGGCTCGCTTCTTTGCCGATGGCGACCTGCCCTCGTATCCCAATCAGACCATCTGGCCCTATACCGACATGGTGCAGCACAAGCTACACATGGTCAACGATATCCGCACAGGATGGTGCCGCACCACGCCTCTCTGGGGACGTGGCCTGCATCAGAAGGCAACGGGTTCGCCCACCGCAGACCGCCTGCACGACTGCCGTGCACGTACGACCCTCGAAGCTATCATGTGGCACGGCGTGAGCGAGCAGAGCGATGCTTATCAGACGGTGGTCAACTTCCGCGAACTGACCAAGGAGGACCGTGAAGCGGTAATCAAGTTCCTCGATGCTATTTAATGGAACTATTTTTAACGTTGTTCAATATAAGACTAAAAACACAGATTAACCCACGATAGTGTCATCCTGAGTGAAACGAACCTTTAGGTCGACGCCCGAAGGGGCTGAAGTCAAGGATCTCGCACAGGGACTTGGCAAGAGGCTTTTGCGAGATGCTTCATATTCATTCAGCATGACACAAACGAAAACACCGACAATGACAACAACCTATCCCCGACTGCTCAAGACGCTCTCGTTTGGCACCCTGGCGCTGGTGGCGCTGCTGCTCATGGTGGCCACCATCGTGGAGAAGTTGCATGGCACCGAGTACGTGACCTCACACATCTATACCTCGTGGTGGATGATAGCGCTGTGGGCGCTGGCTGCCGTGGCGGGCACGCTCTACATCGTGCGCCAGCGTATGTGGCGACGGGTGTGTACCTTCGGGCTGCACGTGGCGCTGCTGCTCATCCTCATAGGGGCGCTCACCACACACCTCATAGGCATACAGGGGCGTGTGCATCTGCGTCAGTGGATGCCGCCTGCCAAGACCTACTACGTGAGCGACGGCACGGAGCGGGTATTGCCCTTCCGTATCGCACTCGACAACTTCGAGGTGGAGTACTACGAGGGTACCGACGCACCTAAGGACTATGTGAGCCATCTGCTCATCACCGACGCGCAGGGCAATACTACCGTGGGGACGGTGGCTATGAACAAGATACTCAAGCACAAGGGCTACCGGTTCTATCAGACGAGCTACGACGCGGATGGCCGCGGCAGCATACTCTCCATCAGTCACGACCCCTACGGTATAGCCATCACCTACGCAGGCTATCTGCTGCTGTTGGTGTCGATGATGGGCTTCTTCTTCGAGCGCAAGAGTGGCTTCCGTCACTTGCTGCGCACGAGCACGCTGGCCGTACGCATCGCCGCCGTGGTAGGCAGTGTATGTGGCGTCATAGTGGCTACGGTGATGGTGCTGAGCTACACCCATAGCGACGAACCGCTGATACCTGTGCTGCGCTCGCCCCTGCTGGGCATCCACGTGTCGGTCATCATGATGGCCTACGTGCTGCTCTTCTGCACCCTGGTATGTGGCATAGCGGCCGAGGTGCAGCATCGCCGCCGTGGCGACCATAGCCGTGCCATCGGTCAGCTCCACGTGGCCAGCCGCCTGATGCTCTATCCCGCGCTGATGCTGCTCATGGCAGGCATCTTCATCGGTGCCGTATGGGCCAACGTGTCGTGGGGCCGCTACTGGGGCTGGGACCCCAAGGAGGTGTGGGCACTCATCACGATGCTCATCTATGCCGCTCCGCTCCACAGCCGCTCCATGTCGTGGTTTGCCCGCCCCATGGCACTGCACCGCTACTGCATCCTCGCCTTCCTCACCGTACTGATGACCTACTTCGGTGTCAACTACCTGCTGGGCGGCATACACAGCTATGCGTGACGCGCGGTGCCTCCCAATCGGAGCCGTCCGTTAGGATTGCCAGAGCCGTCTGGCAAAATTATCAGAGCCTTTCAATAAAACTGCCGGAGCCTTTCGTTAGAAAAAATCTCTTTGTCTGATTTCCGAATTCTCTTTGTCTGATTTCGCTAACGAGCTTTAAAGCACTTTACCGAAATAGGTTGTCCGGCTGTCCTTGCATATTGCAACCTGCTGTGCTTCATCTCTTTAACGGGGACAACCTAGGCTGCCCCTGGGCTGTCTTCCCTCACGCGTTGCTTTATCTCTTGGAGAAATCTATAGCACTTTCTGATGGAACTATAATGCGTTTTCCCTGTTTGTGTACTGATTACTTATTTACCGTTCGCGAACGACCGCGCTGCTCTTCGCGAACAGCAAATGAATCCATCAAACGAAGTCGGGAAAAACGCTTTATTTGTAGTGGAGAAAGGCAAGTGATTTTGTACATCTCTTCGTGTAATATTGTACGAATACACATGGCTTAATTCCCATCAGGAGTATTCATATTCAGTCATCAAGGACAACCCGAGGTCAACCCAGGCTGTCCTCGTTCGTTGATTGGTATACAATGTGTTATGTCGCGCAAGGGCAGCCGGGCAACCTATTCCGCAACACTTGTTTTATATGGATATTTGGGGAAACGCACCTTCATTTTGCTGCCGATACAACCATACCCCATAACTCTAAACCGTCATCCATCAACCATCAACCGCAGCTCCGCTGCTTAGTCATCGTCATCGTACACGCTTACGTGTTATTAGCTTCAAAATAATTCATAATTCATAATTTAGAATTCAGAATTAATATCTATCTTTGCAATGTATGAATGTGGATGCTTTATGGTAACATTCAAGTTTAGAGAAATAGGCGAGGCGCTTGGCACCAGACAATTGGGAGCACAAGCCCGTGAACGCTTGTTGCCGCTCATAGAGAACAATGACAAGGTTGTACTTGACTTTGAGGGAGTCAGCGTGGTGTCAAACTCGTTTGCAGATGAGTGCCTTGCAAAGCTCCTTCTCGTAATGCCGTTTGAGGAACTGAAGCGACGTACCACCTTCGCCTCGGTCAACGACTTTGCCCGTCGTAATATCGCCATCGCTTTCCGCAGACGTATGGCACAGGCTTAAATGAATTGATATAATCAAATATAGACTCCCGACTTCTTCGAGGTCGGGAGATTTGTTTTCTTTTTACCTTTTTGCTTAACACGAATGACCATGTAATTGCCCAATAATTGTCATTAATCGTTAACCTCTACATACTACACTCTAAAGACTGCAAACAAAACCCTCAACCATAAACTTTCAACCCTCAACCGCAGCTCCGTTGCTTAGTTATCGTTAACGTTAACGTCATCGTACAGCCAAAGGCTGTCTTAACGTTGCAATCTCCGATTGCCTTAGAAGAATTACCTGCAGTATGACATACCTCGGTAATTTGTTTGAATAAAAACGGGGAATCAATAAGCTTTTCGGAGATAATCATTAAATGAGATTCCCCTCACTATCCGAGCAGTATGATGGTGAGGGGGCGATTATTTGCGATGCTTATGCTATCGGTAGCAGTGCATGGGAGTACTCATCGTATGCCACACGGATGTAGCGTATAGTCAGCTGTCCCGTGTCATTGTTCATGATGGCCGTGAGGTCGATGCCGCGCCGCTGCATCTCACGAGTGAGAGCGGCAGAATAGTAGGAACGCTCTGCCGTCCATCCATGCGAGGAGGCGAGGCTGTTGAAGTTAGTTACTAGTTGGCTGATTGTTTCGCTTGCGAAACGTGCTTCATAGAAGCTGATACGCTCTTGGGCGTAAGTGTCTGTCTTTGTCATAATCGGATGTTTTTTGACGTTAATAAATCTGTCCACATCGTAACTTGACCACCGTGGCATCCCTGCTCGGTTGGTGCAGCGCTACACTGCTCTTGATGTTTCGGGTGACAAAGTTAATACAAGATATATGAGCACACAAGTTTTTTGTGTTTTTTCAGACATTTCAGATAAATTTACCTTATGAAATAGGATTATAGAAACAATATCTTTCATTTTCTGCTTGCTTTTGCTTAACTTTGTAGCATAATCCCTAATTTGGGACAAATAGACGAACAAACATATCATTATGATAAAAGACATCAGAGAGAGAAACGAAGAGGCATTTGCTGGTAAGAAGGAAATGGAAGTGTTGAGGGCTTACTTTCCACAATGCTTCACGGTTGACGGTGAGTTTGACATTGAGAAGTTTCGGTCATCACTTCCTGAGGGCACGAAGGTAAGTGACGAGACTACGGGATTTAACTTTCTTGGCAAGAATTATGCCCGAATGTTGACGAATATGGATACAACAACTCTCATCCGACCGGATGTGGAGCATAATGCTAAGCCAGAGAACAAGGATAGTAAGAATGTATACATTAGCGGTGACAATCTCGATGCTTTACAGCATCTTGTGAAATCGTATGCAGGGAAGGTTAAGGTGATATATATAGACCCACCATACAATACAGGTTCTGATGGCTTTGTCTATAATGACAAATTCTCTTTTACCGCAGAAGAACTTGCCAAGCGCTTGGAGATTTCACCTGAGCGAGCAGGCCGTATTCTCTCTATGACAAAGCGCGGCTCTGCAAGTCATGCTGCATGGCTCACGTTTATGCTTCCTCGTTTGTCTTTTGCTCGCGATTTGCTTACAAAGGATGGAGTAATTTTCATATCTATTGATGATAATGAACAGGCTAATCTGAAGAGTTTGTGTGATGAGATATTTGGAGAGGAATGTTTTATGGGTAATGTTGTTAGAGCTACAGGACAAACAACAGGACAAGATAGCGGTGGATTAGGAACATCATTTGATTACATACTTGTTTATTCTAAGAATGAGGATTACGAATTGAACGGTCTTGAACTGACGGAAAAGGATAAAAAGCGTTTTCAAGAAGAAGATGATAATGGATTCTATGCATATGACCAACTTCGTAAAACAGGCTCTAATGACAAACGAGAAGACCGCCCGAATTTGTATTATGGAATAACGGATCCTGATGGCAATATCTTATATCCAACAGCAACAGCTGGATATGATAGTTGTTGGCGAGTAGAAAAGGCTTCATACGAGAATCTTGTAAAAAATGACATGATTCTTTGGAAAAGAACTACAAGAAATGACAAAGAAGTTTGGTGGCCATATGTAAAGTATTATCTAGAAGGTAGAACCAAACGCCCGTCACCATTGTGGAATGATTTAGAAGGAAACAAAAAGGCAGCTCGTGAAGTCAGAGATTTGTTCGATGGCAAAAAGGTTTTTAGTTTTCCAAAGCCAGTTGATTTGTTGGATAGAATAATAACTATTGCAACAGATAAGAATTCTTTAATTGTAGACTTTTTTGGAGGAAGCAGTACTACTGCTCATGCTTTAATGAAGAAAAATGCAGTAGATAATGGTTGCCGTACTTTTATTCTGATACAACTTCAAGAACCTTGTAAAGAAGATTCAGAAGCGTTCAAAGCTAATTATAGAACAATTGACCAAATCGGTATGGAGCGCATCAAGCGAGCTGCTAAGAAAATAAAGGATGAAAATCCATTGTTTGCAGGTGACTTAGGCTTCAAACACTATGTATTGGAAGAACCGAAAGAAGATGCACTTTTGAAGATGGAACAATTTGACCCAACAAGAGAGTTCCTTACCACGCTTACTGCTGATGATTTTGGTGTAGACTCTGTCCTTCGCACTTGGCTTGTAGCCGATGGCTATGGTTTGACCGAGGATGCCGAAGAGGTAAATCTTGATGGATATACAGCCTATTACAAAGAGGATCATCTGTATCTGATAAATCCTGATGATAACTTTACTGCCGGAAGCATCGCTGCACTGATGGATAAGTATAATGGCGAAGCATTCTCTCCGCAGAATATCGTTATCTTCGGCTATAGTTTTGGATTCACTCATCGTGAGGAGTTGCAGAAGAATCTTCGTGCCCTAAAAGATGGGAACAAATCGCTTACCGTGAATATTGATATTAGGTATTAACCTATAAACATAAAGATTATGTATCTAAAGAAACTGAACATACGAAACTTTCGTTGTTTCGGCAATTATGAAATAGAGTTTGCGCCTCGTGTGACTATACTATTCGGTAAGAATGGTTCTGGTAAGACTACTTTGATTCATGCGCTTCATAAAGCCTTGAGTTTTATGATGCACTCTGAAAAAATAAAGGAGAAAGACCCGAAGACAAAGAAATGGAGAGTTGTTGAAGAGCAAACTTTAAGAGGGGGTAACCCATATGTAAGCGTTGAAGGATTTAGCAAAACAGGTGAAGCACATTACGATGGGGTAAAACGGGCTGATTATACCATAGAAATAAAGGCCGAGGCAAATCTTGATGAACAGACTCCCATAGAATGGGCGATGAGTGCATATTATATTGATAGCCGATTACGTAAATCAGAATATAAAGAGGCATTTAATACACTTTACAAATGGTATCAAACGACAGGTAAACTACCATTATTGGCTTATTATTCTGATGGCTATCCGCATTATACTAATGTTGCTAAATCTAAGAAAGAAAACTCCAAAGAAGCATTTTTTGTAAAATCTTTTGATGAGAGTTTCGGATATACTGATTGGAATACCGAAATGGGATGTACTAATACTTGGCTGGTTCGTTTAGAAACCCAAATTAGAACGATGAAATACTCTAAGTGGCAATACGACGAAACAGACAATGAAGCTGTGCGTAAAGTTGCTATGGATGAAATAGAAGTATCGGGAAAGGAGGTTTCTTATGTAACAGGTATATTAAAACAGTTTTCGAAGGATGATGCCAAATATGCGATAGAAAATATAAGAATTAGTCCTTATGATGCTTGTCTAGAAATTGTTACAGTGGATGGAAAGAACTATTCTTTCCGAAAATTACCAGCAGGATACAAACGAATGTTCTATATTACATTAGATCTTGCTTATCGTAGTTTTTTTCTTAGTAATATTGCAACAAAAAATGTTGGGGGTGTAGTATTTATAGATGAAATAGATTTGCATTTACATCCCGAATTAGAGAAGGTTGTGCTAAAGCGATTTATGGATACATTTCCTAATTTGCAATTTATTGTATCTACGCATTCTCCGTTGGTGTTGACTGGATTGGAGACAGAAGGTAAACCAAACCGTATACTACAGATGAATGCTGAAACAAATGCTCCTAAGCCAATACTTTGGCCTGATATATATGGACTGGATTATAATACAGGATTGGAAGATATAATGGGAGTGGAATCCAAGGATAATGGATTGGATTATATGGTTTCACTTTGTGCATATATGCGTAAACGCGAAAAAATAGCACAAGCTGATAATATCAAGCAAAGGATTCTCTCGACTTATTCGAAAAACGAAGAGGAATTGGAGAAGATGATTAACAAGAAAATAACAGAGATGTAACTTATGCAGCATATAGACAAATCTGTGCATCGTGAAGAGGGTAATAGTATTACTCTACGGTATCTTGAAAGCATCAAAATAGAAGATGAACAGAGATACCCTGTTGATTATAATAATAGTTTTCGTAATTTGCCAGACAAAGAGAACTCTTATTATAAGCAAATGACAGATATTTTGCTTGTTAATCAACGATATTATTGTTGCTATTGTATGCGTAGGCTCACGGGTAACAAGGATATAACCTTAGAGCATATCATCCCGCAGAATGTTGATAAAAGTAGAATTTCTTATTATCAACGTGACGAGGTTTCAGAATTAAAAGATAATATTGTATTGTCGGAAGATTTTTCTCATACACCTAATCCCTCACTCGAAAAATTACCTCACACTGTGGCCTATGATAATTTGTCCATCTCATGTAAAGGGGAGTTACCGAAGAGAAAACATTCTAAAGATGTGATAAAAGATGGCCAATGTTGTAATAATGCACGAAGGAATGAAGATCTATTTCCCATATATCTGTTGGATAACTCTAATCTTATAGTATATCATAAAAGTGGTAAGGTTCTTGAAGGTAGTGACGAGTATTGGCAAGAAGATGTACGTAAGGTTATATCAAAGGCCAAATTGAATTGTCCAACACTGCAGGATATTCGTCTTTTGTGGTTTATACTTAAGGATAATGCGATGGAAGAAATCTGTAGTTTAGGGAAAGAAAAAGATACACGTCTTGACTTGATACGGGATGCTTTGTTCCTAACATCTTTGTCAGATGAAAAGATAGATAACCTATTGGCGAAATTTGAAAAAGAAGATTATTGGAATACATTCTTATTATATGATTGGTTTCATTCAGTCATTTGGGATGAAGCATAATCTATAAGAAGTACTGAACTATGGAATTAAAACTTGAAAGTTCACTTCAGCATCAGTTGTCGCCAATCAATGGAGTGGCGACTGTGGTGGAGGCTTCGATAAAGGAAACGGCAAGAGCAAGCCATCAGAATCCTGTATTGTCGAGGAAGATGGATGCTACGGCCTTGAAACAGGTGCGTAGTGAATATGGTATATTGGATAAGGCAACGCAGAAGCGTATCAATGAGCGTAATCTGCCTGATAAGATAAAGGAACTGCCAGAGCATAGTCTTCTTGATATCAAGATGGAAACGGGTACGGGAAAGACATACGTGTATACCCGTACCATGTTTGAATTGCACAAACGTTGCGGTTTCAACAAGTTTATTATTGCTGTTCCAACTTTGCCGATCAAGGCTGGTACGGCTGCATTTCTTGATGATGCAGAGGTGATGCGCCACTTCTCGGATGTATGTGGATATAATGCGCAGATAGAGCTTTGCATGCTCGAACCTCAAAAGCAAAAGAAGAAAGGAAGACTTAATATCCCCTCGGTTGTGGGGCACTTCTTCTATGGTAGCCACCATGTGAAGAACAAAATTTATGTACTGCTACTCAATACGCAACTGTTGACCAGCGGTAAACTGCTGACTCGTGAAGATTACGATCAAATGTTGGGCGAGTTTCATCGTCCAGTAGATGCCATCAAAGACACACTGCCTGTGCTTATCATTGATGAGCCGCATCGCATGGAGCGTAGCAGCAAATCGTACGCTGCATTGATTGAGAACTTCTGCCCTCAGCTTGTATTAAGATATGGTGCAACATTCCCAGAGTTCACCTTTGGACGCGGCAGCAATAAAATCATCGCGAAGGATTATCAGGAACTGGTATATGAACTTGATGCAGCTGCTTCTTTCAACAACGGATTGATTAAAGGTGTAGCCAAAGAACACCTTGAATTGCCAGGTGGAAGACGTGCTGAAAAGAAGATAAAAATAGTAAGTACAGTCAGTGGCGGTTCGGTGAATATGAAATATACGAACGCTGACAATCGCGATACTACTTACACGTTGCATATTGGCGAAAGCCTTAGTGAGATAGATGCTGACCTTGATGGTGTGGTAATAGAAGGTCTTACTAAAAATAGCGTTTTGCTGAGCAATGGACAAGAGAAGTTTGTAGGCGACCAGTTCTATCCAGACCAATACAGTCTGTCATATCAAGAAGGCATGATGGACTTGGCATTGATGCGTCACTTTGAAACAGAGCGTGAGAACTTCTGTCGCGAAGGACTACCAATCAAAACATTGGCGCTTTTCTTTATAGACAACATAGAAAGTTTCCGTGGCGTAGATGGAGGCAATGATGGTTGGCTAAGAATGAAGTTCCTTGAACTGTTGAAGGCACGAGTGGAGAAAGAGTTAAACCGACAAAACACAAAGGAGTATAGGGAATACCTTGAAGCTACTTTGGCCAATCTTGAAGATACGTGTGCAGGCTATTTCTCACAAGACAATAATGACACGGACGAAAATATCGCCAAGGAGGTGAAAGCTATACTTCATGGCAAGAAAGAATTGCTGAGTTTTAAGGACAAGGAGGGAAAACCTAACGTGCTGCGTTTCTTGTTCTCAAAATGGACATTGAAAGAGGGTTGGGATAATCCCAATGTGTTTACAATATGCAAATTACGCTCTAGTGGTTCGGAAATAAGCAAGTTGCAAGAGGTGGGCCGTGGACTACGCCTTCCTGTAGACTGTGGAGGAAACAGAATCAGTGATAGCGCTTTCATGCTCAATTATATTGTAGACTTCACTGAAAAGGACTTTGCCAATAAACTGGTTGCCGAAATCAATGGAGAACTGGAGAATGAGCAGAAAAAACCTTTGGAGATTACTTATGATGACGTAGTAAGTGTAGCAGCAAAGCGTGGATTGGATGAAACGACTTTCTTTATCGAACTATTGCAGAAAGGTTATATAAACATCAACAAGGAAATTGCGCCTGAGAAGTTTGATTCTCTTTTGGCTGATTATCCAGAGTTCAGCACTCTTAGCTCAGGTGTAAATACAAACCGTATTATCAATCGTAATAGCGAACGTAAAGATACAATACATATCCGTAAAGCGCAATTTGATGAGTTGAGAGAGTTGTGGGGCCAATTGAATCGCAAGTACATTATGTACTTTGACAAGGAAATTGACAAAAAGCTGGAAGATGCTTTGCCAGATATAATCAAGGATAAACACATCTTTTCACTCCAAACGATTGAGTCTAGCCGTGAAGAGTTGCACTTTCAAGATAAAACAGCATACGCAGCAGAAGGAACACGTACTGCGCTGACACTACATAGCCGACATTATGCATATAATGAATTCTTATTAAGAACATCAAGGGCCTCAAACATCCCAGTTCAGATTCTCCATCGAGCTATTTGTAAGGCTGTAGCTCGTGGTTGCAAAATTACAAATGAGATGTTTAACGAAGACTCAAAAACAAGATTCATTGGCGCTGTTGATGATTGGAAATGCAATGAACTTATAGGCTTTATTCGTTATAAGCAGGCAAACTATAAAGTAAAAGGAACCAAACTGACAAATGCAGATGGTAGTGTGAAGGATGAAGTAGTGCAAACCTATATTGGCAATAAACTCGTACCTGGTACTCCACCTGCCAAATACCTTTACGATGCATATGCCCATGATTCTGGTTTGGAACTGAAAAATATGCAGACAGAGATAGATGAAGTTATTGTATATGGCAAGATTCCTTCACATAGTATCTGTATTCCTACTATAGCATCCTCTAATTATAGTCCAGACTTCATGTATGTAGTAAAGAAAGGGGATGGAACAAAGGAACTGAATATAGTAATAGAGACCAAAGCTTATGATAAGGAAACATTGATTGCGCAAGATGAAGAAACAAAAATTTCTTGTGCTGAAGAGTTCTTCAAGACGATGACCGCTAATGGCTATACCGTCCATTTCCGCAAACAGATCAATAGCGTTGGGGTAAAAGCTATTGTTCATGAATTGATTGATGAGTAGAGATAAGATGTCTGATTCTATGCAAGACCGCGTTTGATAAGAGACGATTTATCTGTAGGCTACAATTGGGAGATGGCGAAAAAAGTACAGAAACCGAAAAATCGGCAATTTGGCATCTTATTTTTCGGTAATTTGGCGGCTTTATTACTGATTCTGATAAGGAGTTGATGCGTATCTATCGTGATGTGGAGTTGGTGGAGTCGTTAGGCTCTGGCATTCCCCGTATCCTACGAGCATACGGTGAAGATTGCTTCAAGTTTACAGATAACTTTATCCGCATAACTTTGCCTATCAGTGCTCACGACCATGCAAGTGACCATGCAAGTGACCATGCAAGTGACCATGCAAGTGTGCAAGTGGAAAAACTGGTTTCTGTATTGACTGGAGAGATGGGGCGTTCGGAACTGCAAGGATTGTTATCTATCAAGAATAGAGATTATTTTAGAACGGATTATCTAAATCCTGCTATCAATACCGGCTATATAGAACTTACAATCCCTAATAAACCCAATAGTCAGAATCAGAAATATCGCCTTACGGCAAAGGGCATTGCATTGAAAGAGCACCTTAAAGATGGCAAGTGACATCAGTCCTCTAAATCCATTCATGAAAAATTATGGCCAATCTACGGCAATTCATGTTCACAAGAGAAAAGGAATAGGGAAATCCTTGCAATCTTCTCGCCCAATCCCCAAGGCGAACGAAAAGAACGCAGCCATGGGCAATTAGGAAAAAACAAGAAGCAACTCAAAAAAGGAAAACGGAAACAATCTGTCGCGAGGGCGAAGAAGTCTATACTTCCGATTCCGATAATGTGTAAGCAAACCGCAGGATTTGCTTGACAATCTGCTACAAAATTTCTGTACAGGATTTCCTCACGTTTTGTCCAATACTTAGCCCAAAGTGCATCTCAATGTACACAAAACCCGCAGAAGGCTTTCGAAGAATAGGCGTAGGTTCTTATTCATTACGCTGATTGATTCAGTTTGTCATCTTTTGCTAAGTAGATGTACTTCATATACAATACAAGCCCGGGCAATCGCTCGGGCTTGTGTGTTGTTTTCCCTTTATAAAGGGTAAGTAAGTCTGTTTTTATCTCTCTTCGTCGGGATGGCAAGCGTAGTAGGCGCGGAGGGCGGTGGAACTTACCTTGATGAAGCCCTTGGCCTCTTCGGCGGTCCAGCCCTTCTGAGTTTCACCGTATTCGCCAAACTTGTTCTTCACGAGGTCGTCCTTGGAGTCTACACCTACGGTTTGGAAACCGAGCGGGCGGAGCTCAAGGGTTACCACACCATTCACGTTGCGCTGTGAGCTGGTGAGCATGGCCTCAATATCGGGCATCACAGGCTCCAGATACTGGCTCTCGTGGAGGAACATGCCGTACCAGTTGGATACCTGGTCTTTCCAGTACTGTTGCCACTTGGAGAGGGTGTACTTCTCCAGATAGCGGTGTGCGGCGATGATGAGCATGGGGGCTGCGGCCTCGAAGCCTACGCGGCCCTTGATGCCGATGATGGTGTCGCCCACGTGGCAGTCGCGGCCGATGCCGTAGGCTGCGCCAATCTCCTCAACGGCCTGTATGGCCTTGATCTTGTCGGTGTACTCCACACCATTGACAGAGCAGAGCTCACCCTTGCAGAAGCCGAGCTTAAGGAGTTCGGGACCCTCTTTGGTGGGGTGCTTCAGGTAGGCCGACTCGGGCAGGCCCTGGTTGGAGTCGAGGAGCTCGCCACCGCAGATGCTGGTGCCCCAGATACCCACGTTGTAGGAATACTTGAGCTTGGCAAAGTCGGCATTGAAGCCGTTGGCATTGAGGTAGTCTACCTCCTCCTTGCGTGTGAGGGTCTTGTCACGGGTGAGGGTGATGATCTCTACGCCCGGTGCCATCACGAGGAAGGTCATGTCGAAACGTATCTGGTCGTTGCCAGCACCGGTAGAGCCGTGTGCAATGGCGTCGGCGCCAATCTCCTTGGCATAGCGTGCGATAGCCAGTGCCTGGAAGATACGCTCCGAGCTCACTGAGATGGGGTAGCAGTTGTTGCGCAACACGTTGCCATATATCATGTATTTGAGGCTCTTCTCGTAGTACTCCTGGGTGACGTCGAGGGTCACGTACTTGGTGGCGCCCAGCTTGTAGGCATTCTCCTCATTGGTGCGGAGCTGCTCTTCGCTGAATCCGCCTGTGTTGGCACATACGGCATGTACCTCATATCCCTCCTCCTTGGCAAGATACATCACCGTGTAGGAGGTGTCTAAGCCGCCACTGAAGGCAACTACTACTTTTTTCTTCTGTTCCATATATTTATAATGTTGTGTACTTAAATGTAGTTAAAGCTGGAGATAGTCGCTTCGCTCCAGGGGAGTTAAAGGCCAAATGTCCTTTCGTGTATAACAGCTATCGGCTTTTATCTCCTTTTAACTCCATTTATCTCCTGTAAAAATCACTTCTTATTCTTCAGATGCAGCATCTTGCGCAGGCGGTTCTGCCACTTCGACATCGTGGGCACCTCAATGTCAGGGTCGACGGGTGTGGCCTTGGGGTCGAAGAGCATGCCGGTGCAGAGGCAGCGGGTGCGGTTGTTGCGCTGCAGGATGTCGTAGTTCTTGCATCCCTCGCAACCTTTCCAAAACTCCTCGTCCTGTGTCAGCTCGGTCAGTGTCACAGGTACGTAGCCCAGTGCTGTGTTGAGCTTCATCACGGGCAGTGAAGTGGTGATACTGAAGAGCTTGGCATAGGGAAAGCGCTCTCGAGCCAGCTCGAACGTCTTCTTCTTGATGCGTCCGGCCAAGCCCATCTGGCGGTATTCGGGGTCGACGATAAGTCCCGAGGTGGCCACAAAGTCGCCGTGACTCCAGCTCTCGATATAGCTGAATCCTACGAGACGGTCGCCATCGAGTGCCACTACGGCCTTGCCACCATTGATCTTCTCGGCCACATATTCAGGCGAGCGCTTGGCAATGCCTGTGCCACGCTGCAGAGCCGATTCGTATATCAGTTGGCAGATATGCTCGGCATATACGGCGTGCTCGGCGCTGGCATATCTTACGATAATATTGTTTGCATCCATATTGGCTGGAATCTTCTTGTTTAGAACAATCTTTTACCTAAAAACTTATACCTATTTTCTAATACGGCTGCAAAATTACATAAAAAAGGCACATATACCATGATTATGCAATAAAAAAACCTAAAAAAGAACAAAGCAGCCCCTCAACATACAAAAAAGAGCACCATCCATCCATTTTTATGCAATATCCATACATCTACAGATAAGAGTACTTATACAACGGATTACCTCAGCAACCTCTTCTTGCCGTTCACGATATATATGCCCATCGTTCCATAGGGAACCGCCCTACCCTTTAGATCATATATTGCTTCATCACGAGGGAGCTCTTCTTTACTGATTCCTGTTCCTCCCTCCATGGAAGGCTTTGTTGTATATTCAGCATAGAGTCTCACATTTTCTGTATATTTGTAAAGTTGTACGGCGGTACCCCTGCCTATATTATACTGAAAATAAGACGATGAATTAAAAATAAAGGGAATAGTACTGGACTTTATAACAATATTGTCCGCTGCATCCAATGAGATGCTGTTTTTGAACTTATCGGACTTGTTGTAGTTAGTGCCTGTACTAAAGGAGGTATTGCCTATATAGTATCCACTACAGGACTGTATGGAATACACTCCATCCGATTTCCTGGAAATGACAAAATAGGCATTCTCATTATTTTCGTCAATCAGAATGGTATTGTTTGTCATTACAGTCCTCAACGAGTTGCCTTTTGCCGCAAGAGCATCGCCCCCCAAATTTCCATTGAATATAACCTCATTTCCTTCACATACGATTAAATATTTACCTGTCCAATCGGAAGGTTCTTCCACAACCTTACTATAAAGTGGCTCTGTCGCAGAATGTGTGTCAATAAGTCCATAAACTGCGTAAAAGACCGTATCCTGTGAAATTTTGACCTTTTCTCCCGAACATAAACATGCAGGTTTATCCGAAGCTTGTTCTACGACATCGGTACTCCAGCCTATAAAATCATAACCATTATAGGAAGAGGAGACATCAGGCAGGATAAAGAAGTCGCCTGACCTCATTTCACAAACACTGTCAGAAGCTCCATTGCGACAAGTGACTTGGTAATAAGTTTCCACATCCGAAGAATCGTCCAGACTTTTCTGTAGATACTTAAAAAACCTCAAGTTGGTATCTTTCAAGTTCTTACTCGTATGTGCATAACATCGCCAATCCTGCTTATTATATACACAAAGGAACCTTTGGGTACCTGCAATCGTAGCACTTAATCCAACGTAGCCAATATCCGAATCAGACAGATACGAAAAAAGAGTAGATGCATTGGCAGGAGCGACACCCACATTTACCCCATCATTGGCATCCTTGCAATATAGTTTCTTTTCGTTTGTAGCGTTGTCAAACACTATAAATTCATACCCTTTGGTTTTCTTCTTCACTCTCCATTTCAGGTTGTCACCTATTGAAGAAAGGATGAGGGATTGACTCTCGTCAAGTTCTACTGTATGTACTTGGGGAGTCTTACCGATATCGTTTGGCAATGCACAAACAGTTTTAAGATCTACAATCAGCACGGTATCATTATCTGACAAGTCCTCCGCCTCCACAGCAGTCCAATATCCATCTGCATATACGGCACCGGTGAGCACGAACAAACTACACAGCAAAACCAGATAACGGTTCATACTTCTCAAAAAAACATTACAGAAAGATGCAGATGAATGATTCATATCCTGGAGTATTTCAGTTAGGTTATGAGATTTGTCTTCTATCTTTATTGCTCTGTTTAGAAGCATTACGCCTTTTGCCTGCATTCTTTCCTTTGCGATGGTTGTCTTTAGCATGATGCCTACTACGTCCCTTGCCACGTCCAACGCTTTTTTGGGGATTGTATTCGGGAGCTTCACCCAACTCTTCGGGGATAGGGAGTTTGAATACTTCTCGCTCAATAAAATCCTCAATAGCCGCAAAACGTGACTGATCATCTACCGAAACGAAGGTAATAGCACATCCTTCGGCACCGGCACGGGCGGTACGTCCTATGCGATGCACATAGTCTTCACAGTCGCGAGGCACATCATAATTGATAACGAGGCGTATATCATCAATATCAATGCCACGGGATACAATATCAGTAGCAACGAGAATATCAATGCGCCCACTCTTAAACTCATGCATCACCACATCGCGTTGAGCCTGGTCAAGGTCGCTGTGCATCTCTCCCACATTAAGTTTCATACGTTTAAAGGCCGCTGCCACCTCTTTCACCTTGAGTTTAGACGAAGAGAACACGATGACACGTTCGGGCTTCGAATCGCGAAAGAGACTTTTGATGATACCCAACTTTTGAGTCTCATAGCATACATAAGCAGTCTGTACAATCTTCTCTGCGGGCTTGCTTACAGCAAGTTTTACCTCCACCGGATTGTGCAAGATGCTGGCGGCAAGTTTCTGTATTTTGTCAGGCATAGTAGCCGAGAACATGATAGTCTGCCTCGTATCAGGCAGTTGCTTCACAATTTGCATTATGTCATCATAAAAGCCCATATCGAGCATGCGATCAGCCTCATCAAGAATAAAAAACGATGTACGCGACAAATCCACATTGCCCAACGAAATATGGCTGATAAGACGACCCGGTGTAGCTATCACCACATCGGCTCCGAGAGCGAGTCCTTTACGTTCCTGCTCATAGCGTATACCATCATTGCCTCCATATACAGCGACACTGCTCACCGGCACATAGTAAGAAAATCCCTCCATGGCCTGATCAATCTGCTGTGCCAACTCACGAGTAGGCGACATGATGACACAGTTAATGGCATCGTCAGGAAAGCCACCATCACTCAGCATACTCAATATAGGAAGCAGATAGGCCGCCGTTTTACCGGTACCAGTCTGTGCTACACCAATGAGGTCGCGGCCTTCAAGCAAGGGAGGGATAGTATGTTCCTGTATGGGAGTACAGGTAGTAAAGTTCATAGCATCCAACGCATCCAACACGTTGTCATGTAAGTCAAGATCGTAGAAGTCCATTCTGTTTCATTTTATAGCGTTCACAAAAACTCCTGCAAAATTCTTTTCTGTATATTATTTGGGGGCTTTCCTATAAAGGAAGATGCCAATGACAAGGAATACAATATTAGGAATCCATACAGCCACTATAGGTGGTGTATTTCCATTGATAGCAAAGGTGGATGAGATGGTTTGAAATACTATGTACCCAAAACTCAATGCAATACCGATACCAAGATTCAGTCCCATACCGCCCTTAACCTTCTTGGCCGAGAGCGATACGCCAATAAGCGTAAGGATAAAGGCTGCGAATGAGGTGGCAATACGCTTGTGATACTCAATCTCAAACTCTTTGATATTAGCTACACCACGACGGCGTTGCTTGTCAATATAACGCTTCAGGTCGGGTGATGTGAGTGTCTCCTGCTGATTCTTACTGATAAGCAAATCATAAGGTTCTATCTGTACAATGGTATCCATCTGCAGTCCACTAGTAACAATCTCCAAGGAGTCGGTAAGAATGCGATGCTGCCAATTCTTGGCTTTCCAAAGATTGGGATTCTCTGAGTCGCCCACATACACAAGTGTACGGGCGGTAAAGCGCGACTTCATGGAATTTTCTTCAAAACGATCGAGCGAAAAACGGTAAGCCGTATTGTTTCCGCGCTCAAAACGCTCGATATAGGCTATCACATCAGGCTCTACCTCCATCTGTATGTTACGAGCCGTCTCAACCTTTTTCTTTTTCTTATAGGTATTCTCAAACTCAAGCCTCGTCACATTTCCCTTTGGAATCACATAAGCTCCCAGTCCATAAGTAAGTATAGCTATAAGTAAAGCCGAAAACATATAGGGCCGCATCAGGCGATGCAAACTTGTCCCTGTAGAGAACATGGCTATAATCTCTGAGTTTTCGGCCAATTTCGAAGTAAAGAAAATGACCGCTATAAACACAAAGAGCGGACTGAAGAGATTGGAGAAATAGGGGATAAAGTTCAAGTAGTAATCAAACACAATAGCTTTCAATGGAGCGTTATTCGATACAAACTTGTCGATATGTTCATTGTAGTCAAATACTACTGCAATAGAGATAATTAGTGCAATGGCAAAGAAGTAGTGCCCTAGGAACTTCGTGATGATGTACCTGTCCAGCCGTTTGAATAGTTTTCCTTTGAGCTTTCTTCTCATATATCTCTGATATCGTTTATTGTCTATATTAGCTTGCAAAATTAGTATTTTTTTTCGATTTACCGAAGACTGTGCCGTTTAACTTGGCTTGCAGCCTTTTTATAACACTAATAATATACAAGCACAAAAATCCTCCATCTGCTATCCGATTCGAGAATTTCTTCGTATATTGCAACCTCTAACAACAGCAGGTAGCATAGTCTATGATACAGTAATTCACCATAGAGCCTGTCGCGTTGCTCGACAGGCTCATTGCCACGCCCTCGGTGTCGCGCGACGAGACTGCCACGGCCGACATCATAGAGGCACTCCTCAAGGCCCACGTCAAGGGCGAGGTGAAGCGCATATATAATAATGTTTATGTGCGCACACCGCTGTGGGACGATGCGCGCCCTACCCTGCTGATGAAATCGTACCACGATACCATGAAATCCTCGGCATCGTATACCCGCAACCCCTACGAGCCCACCAATGAGGAGGGGCGCATCTATGGCACCGTCAACAAGGGCATGCTACCCAAGATTGAGGGTGCCTTCCGTGCCATCGACGGTGGTGTACACTGCGTGGTCATCAAGCATGCCGACAATCTCGACAACAATCTGGAAACCCGCATCGTGGAATAAGCCGACAAATCACCGGGAGCACATTACAAGCGTAGCACGTAGGAGTTAGAGGGGGTCTTCTTAATTCCCCCTCTTTATCACCTCCGCCGGATTCTCTCGTGCGGTGCGCCATACGCGCGAGCCTACCGAAAGGGCGATGAGCAGCACGATGGCGAGGAGGATGACGGCGTATATCCACCAGGCGATGGGCGCTTGCTTCACGTACTGCGCCACCCACTCCTTCATTATCATATAGCCTATGGGGAAGGCCACGGCCGAGGCGGCAAGGACGATGAGTCCGTACTCCTTTATAAATATGGAGAGGATGTCCGCCAACGTGGCACCGTGAATCTTGCGCAGGGCTATCTCCTTGCGCCTTTGGGCACAGGCAAGCGTCACGATGGAGTAGACGCCAAACACGGCCACGAGGATGCAGACGGCGGTGATGATGCCAAGGATTGTCATCAGGTTGGTCTCGCTCTTCAACTGCTTGTTGAAGGTATCTTCGGAAAAGGTCAGTTTGTATACGACATTGGGGAAGTCTCTCTCCATGAGTGCGTGCACGCGGCTTTCAAACTCTTTGCGCTCGCTGGGCATATAGGTAATGGTGATGTAGTCGCTGTCATAGTAACCATTGTTGGCGGCAATCCTCGGCAAAAAGATAAAAGAATAAGGTTCATCAGTGACTGACATGTGAAGGTCTTTGATTACGGCTACTATAGTAAATTCCGAGCGGGCGTTCTCTATGTTTGCAGGCAAGCTATTACGTGAATAGACAGTGTGACCTACTGCTTCTTCAAGGCCGAGCGCCTTGCGTACGCTTTCGGTGATGACCATTTCGTTGGGTTGCCACTCTGCTTCGCGTGGCAGGGTACCTTCAAGTATAGTGAAGCCGTGGGCAGGGTCGCCAATATCCCAAATACCCAGATAGAAGAGATAATCTACATTGTAATCATCGGGCGACAACCCCATTTGGCTGCCCTGTACGAAATGATTTTCAGCTCCCAGGTCCTTGGTGCGTTCTATGGTACTGGTTACCATCGGCATTTCGCGCACTCGTTTGGCTATCTCGTAGCGCTTCTCCAGCGTAGCCGCTCCTGCATTGTTGGGGTCGGCATAGACGAAAGGGTTATTGGGATCTTTCAATGCCGATACGTGCAGCTGGGCGCGTCCCTTGATGTTGAATCCCCAATCGACATTTTTAAGGAATACAATCTGTCGCAACATTACCACCGTACAGAAGATAAAGGTGAGGCTCACGATGAGTTGCACGAGCGAACTTGCCTTGCGGAAAGTGTCGCCACGGCGATTGCGTCCCGTGAGTGTGCGATTTCGCACAATGGCTATCGGGGCAATACAGATTACGAGGCAAGCAGCCACAATCGCCAGCATTATCCACAGCGCACGACTCATGATGTAGCCATAGTCCATCTGGATATTGGCAAAGCGGGCAAAGGGACGGTGGAGCCACTCGGTGCCGAGCAAACCGAACGCCATAGCGACAAGGAGCACGATACCAACTTCGATAATGAACATCACCATCAGTCCGCCCACAGTAGAGCCATTGACAATGCGCAAGGCCATCTCGCGCTCGCGGCCACGCAGACGGATGAGGTAAAGCACCAAGTAGTTGATGAGTGCACACGCCACCATCAGCACGCTGCAAGCAAGGAACACGCGTAGGTGCTCGTAGCTGAGATTGACGACCTTACCTCCCAGTTTATGGGCGGTTTTCAGAGGTATGGTAAGTGTGTGGATAGGTTCCAGTCCATTTAGCGAATAACGGTCTACTCGGGCGATGAGCGAGTCTACATTGGCTTTTTCGTAAATCTTGGCATAAATGTTGGCAAGATCTCCTTTATGAGAATCGTTGCTTCCAGTGTGCACAATGTCGAACTGGAATATGCTGTGTTCGCCATAGTCCTTAATCACTGCGCCCACCTCGGCAATGAAGCCGTGTGAGAAGCTGACTTTATTGCCTATAACTTCCGTATCCTCAGGGAAGAGGCATTGGGCAAACTCCTCGGTAATGGCTACCTCCTTTTCGTCGGTTAGGAAATCGTAGTCGCCATCTACGAGCGGAAGACTGAATACACGGATAAACGTGCTGTCCACCTGCAATGCCTTTGCTTCTATGCCGTTGATAATTTTTGGGCCCATAATCTTCTTACAACATGTAACAGCTTCCACTTCAGGATATTCATCGCGCAGTTTTTCATATAGTCCCACTCGTGCCAACAAATGGTTGTCATACCAGGCGTCGCCCGTATATCCTACAAACGAAGGTTCAATAAACGCATATATCCGTTCATAATCCTTGTGCATCGTATCGTAGGTGTTCTCGTAGTGCATCCACAGGGCAGAGAGCGAGAGACAGACGAAACCGGCGGCGAGGCCGAGCACGGAGATGGCGGTTTGCGCGGGGTATTTGCGCAGGTTGCGCAGGGCTATTTTAATGTAGTGTAGTAGCATTTGAGTTTTTTAGTTTATAAATGTTGCACATTTAAGATTCCTTGCTTGCTCGGCAATATTATGCAAGCATATATTGCTCTCGCTGCGCTACGGAATTTTTAGTTTGTGTACTGTTGTCAAGGATTTTCACAGGCTTGACAATTTTTTATCACAGGCTCGACAAAACTTTGTCAAAGGTATGATAAATTTTTATCATAGGCTTGATAATTCTTGTTGTTACCTTCTGTTTTTTCTGTTCGGTTTGTCGAATTGTTTGCGTATCCGTGGATATTTGATTAAATATCCGCGGATATTTCATCACGTATCCGTGGATATTTCATTACGTATCCACGGTTACGCGAAGTTTTT
>SUXS01000028.1 GCA_015060865.1 Bacteroidales bacterium
TAAATTATCATTTATCGGTCTTGCAAGTGGTGGCTCATATCGGCAAATTCTCATATTTTATCGGGTCTTTTTCATCCTCGGCTTGCCGTTTCGAAGTGGATAGTCCCTCGTCCATTTTTAATGGGCGGGGTATTAGGCTACCCCACTTCGTTTTTACTGGACACTTGGCAAGCCAAGGACGATATTGATTTGCCATTTTTGGCATTGTACATTTGGCAAGCCAAGGATAAAAAGAGTCCCAACAGAAGTTGCCGATGTAGTAAATGTACGATTGGGACTTCTTGATTACTTTTGCACTCGATAGGATGTATTGGTGAATGGTATTATTTCCATCATTTCTCTCATGCGGTCAGCGATGCGTTCTCCATATACTTGGGATATTTGAGGTGGTGTGAGGTTGGTGGATATGATGGTGAAGAGTTGATTTTCGTATCGCCTTGTGAGAATATCCACGGTTGGGTTAATAATGTTGCCGTAGTCCATAACTTCACGCGGTTCCGTCCCCAAATCATCTATTGCCAGAAGATCCTGATGCATCAATCGCTTCCAATCCTCATAATTAGACTTGCAGATTGCAACCATAGACTTTGCATCAATGATTCTCATGACATACTCTTTGTCGGTATATGGATTGGGAATATGCAAAACATTCACAAGACTCTGCAAGGCTTTTATGATGGTCGTTTTCCCGTTTCCGCATCCACCGGCAAGAACAACACCGAACTTGCAGTTTTCTTGCGTTAAAAAGGTTGATAATCGCCTTGCTTGGGCCTTCAGTTCTTCGGTTGCCACAAATTCTCTACGGCGGAACTCCACTTCAACCTGGATTGCAAACATCAAGCTAACGAAAGCATCCTCCTCGCTGAGCGGAAGATTAAAACGGGGCATCGTACCCTTCCTGTGTTGCAGGGCTGACATCAATGCTTCTGCGTTGATCCTTGTCTTTTTGTTTATCAATTTCATGACCTCTGTTTTTCTTTTGATGGGCAAATGAATAATTATATTTATCTCTGTCTTTATTAATGGTCTCATCTGCGGTTGCGCTATCGGTTGCATGAGCAGTAGCAGAAGCGGTTGCGTTTTTGCACCTATTAATGTCAAGCAGACGATATTTTGGTGAACAGGAATTTTGCACTCCTTCAGTGAATTCTATTAGCCCTCGTTCGCGCAATTTTACCCTGGCTCGAATAATCGTGCTTTTGTTTAATCCCAATTCGCTTTGCAGGGTCGCAGTCTTGCAAGCGATAGGCATATTCCAATAGTTCTGATTGCAGATGTGTACCAGATAGAGGTATAGGATAATCTCTGATGATGAAAACCTGTCATAGGCATTCATCTTCCAAAATCCTTCTATGATATTGATGTAGTTCATATGAATTTACCTCTTCTAATTCTGTTGATGCTGCAAAATTATACAGTCACAGTTAGAAGAGGTAAAAATCTGATTGGTATGTATTGGCGTGCCGATAAATACCATTCTATGATATAAAGAATCTACGAAAAGAGCTGTGGCAAGCGCTTTTTGAATAGCTGTTTTATCGGCTCTTTTTCGGAGTCAAGAAAACCATCCGATAGATATTTGTTATAGTTGGAGCGACCTCCAACGGATGAAAACTCCTTTTTGGCCGCTAAGTATGGCAAACGGGTTATAATGCCGAGCTCCATAGCGCATACGATAATAAGGATAGCATCCTTGCCTCGTCTGTCCGCAATGGCATCATGCATAACCATCGTTATTTCATTGGTGCAGGATTGATCTATAATGTAGGTTGAAAATTCAGGTTCTGCTTTATGGGGTTTGATTTTTGTATTAATGGTAGAACATGGCATATCGTCATCAAGGTCTCCTATTATTTTTTTCATCTCCGATACAAACTCTGATGGCATATCATCAATGTTTATCTGTTCTTGCATATTTTTGAAGAGTTCCACGCCTTGAATGATTATGCTGTTCATTGCCATTGCTGCTTTGGGAGACTTTGCTATATCAGCAAATGACTTTTGTGGGTTACGAACCATCTTAGCTAAAAGTTTGGTGGTCTCATCCATAGAAGCAGGTTCGGGTACAATCAGGTTCCCGTCCTTGTCAACATTCTCGGCTATAACCGAAAGAGCATATTGAATGTTCGCATTTATTGTTTGCTCGTCAAATAATACATTTTCCATGTCTGTTTTCTTTAAATTTTATACTTTATTTTATAGCGTCGCTATTCAAAGTTATAATGGATTTTACAAACAAAATCAAATTGACACAAATTAACGCCTAAAACACACGAAAAATTAAATTTATTTTCAAAATCATACTTTAAAATCATACTATATTTTTGATTTTCACCGCGTTTTATGGTAAATATCGGTCAGCCGATATATGCCGTTGCATTTATTCTGCAATGGAGAAAATGGGATATAAATTTGCAGTGTGATTGAAAAACAAAGTATAAATTTTACCCTCGATAATATGATAAAAGGATTGGAAACATTAGGCGATATTCAGACTCCGTTGAATGTTATGCTGGAGAACCTGGCAGAGACGATAGCTGATAAGGTGGTGGCGAGAATTAAGGAAGAGGATTCAAACAAGCCGAAGTATTATACACGCAAGGAATTGTGTGAGATATTGCATGTAACGAATCCTACTGTCATAGAAATGGTGAAGCGTGGAGAAATCCGCGAAAAGAAAATAGGTGGTCGTATCCTCTATGATGCTGCCGAGATTGACGAGGCGGTGAAAGAGAAAACTATTTTCCGTTACAAAAGGAGAAAGAATGATATTTTCTAATGCTTGCTGTTTCAAATTGTATGAGTGCCTGTTTATCGTTAGTGTGGTAGATAGGCATTTTTCTTTCCCTTATTTTGAAAATTGTGGTGATAACTTTATTTAGCGTGGTGACAAGAAAATAAATGTGGTGACAATGCGGTTACATTTTACTCGAAAGGATAAAAAGAAAAATCGCTAACAGCTTGATTATTTAGCTATTAGCGATTTTCTTGGTGGTGCCACCAGGAATCGAACCGGGGACACAAGGATTTTCAGTCCTTTGCTCTACCAACTGAGCTATGGCACCTTTCGTTTTGCGAGTGCAAAGGTAGTACTAATTTTGTAAACTGCAAAGGAATTATCAAAAAAAATACTTTTTTCTGTTCTTTTTCCTCGTTTTTCTCTACTTCATTCTGTTAGTGCCTGCCATCCTTGTGCCTTTAGCTCCATCTCGTTCCCATCACGGGTGATGAGCATGCAGCCGAGTTCTGGTTTGGTGATATGTCCGATGAGCCGTATATCCTTCATGGCTGCAATCTTCTCATGGTCAGTGAGAGGTACGGTGAAAAGGAGCTCGTAGTCTTCGCCTCCATTGAGAGCACAAGTGGTGACGTTCATGTTGAGCTCTTCGGCCATTACTGCTGTCTGATAGTCGAGTGGAATGTGTTCTTCGTAGATCCGGCAACCTTTATCGCTCTGCTTACATATATGTATGAGTTCGGAGGACAGTCCGTCAGAGATGTCCATCATGGCTGTAGGTTGTATGCCAGCTTCGGAAAGGCGGCGTATGATGTCGCCTCTTGCTTCGGGCTTTAGCTGGCGTTCGAGTAGGTATTCCTTACCTGCGAAGTCGGGTTGGGCATTGTTTTCGCCCATGAATACACTCTTTTCACGTTCGAGCAACTGTAATCCCATATAGGCAGCACCGAGGTTGCCCGAGACGCAGATAAGGTCGGTTTCATTGGCTCCATTGCGATACACAGCCTTGCCCTTGGGAGTGTCACCGATAGCGGTGATGCTGATGGTTAGTCCTGTGTACGATGAAGTGGTGTCGCCGCCTACAATGTCTACATGGTGTGATTCGCAGGCCAGACGCATACCGGCGTAGAGCTCTTCCAAATCTTCGACGTCGAACCGTTTGCTGATTCCCAATGATATGGTGATCTGGCGTGGCGTACCATTCATGGCGTAGATGTCTGACAGATTGACCATCACCGCCTTGTATCCAAGATGCTTGAGCGGTACGTAGGTGAGGTCAAAGTGTACGCCTTCGAGTAATAGGTCGGTAGTAATCAGCACTTGCTTGTCGTCAGAGTATTCAAGTACGGCACAGTCGTCCCCTATGCCATATTTGGAAGAGGTGTTCTTTAATTCGATGTTCTCAGTGAGGTGGCGGATGAGGCCAAACTCTCCGAGGGTGGATATTGGGGTTTTGTTCATAGGATTGTTGATTTGTAGGAGATAAAGAGAATTTGAAGAGAATGGCCGTTCAGTTTCCCTTTATCTCCTTTTTTTTAATTGTCTCCTGGATTTAATCTGCTCTGTTGATCAGTTCACGCATGATTTCTGTCATGAAGGGCTGTGCTTTGTCGGCTGCGGCCTGTACTTCTTCATGGGTTACCTCGACTATTTTGCCCTCTACACCGAGGTCGGTGATGACTGACATACCGAATACTCGGATGCCACAGTGCTTGGCTACGATGACTTCGGGCACGGTGCTCATGCCTACGGCATCGCCGCCGAAGATGCGGTAGAGTTTGTACTCGGCGGGGGTCTCAAAGGTAGGGCCGCTGACGCCAACGTATACTCCCTCTACGACACGGATGCCTTTTTCTGCTGCAATCTCTTTGGCCTTGGCGATAAGGTTGTGGTTATATGCTTCGCTCATGTCCGGGAAACGTGGCCCATAGCCGATATTCCTGCCGCGCAAGGGGTGCTCAGGGAAATGGTTGATATGATCGGTGATAATCATCAGGTCGCCAATCTCGAAGTCGGGATTCATACCGCCGGCGGCATTGGACACGAAGAGGGTTTTTATGCCCAATTCCCGCATGACGCGGACGGGAAAGGTTACCTCCTTCATTGAATAACCTTCGTAGTAGTGGAAACGACCTTGCATGGCCATGATTTCCCTGTTACCCAACTTCCCGAAGATGAGTTTACCGCTATGTCCCTCTACGGTAGATACAGGGAAGTGGGGAATATCTTCGTATTTGATTTCGTATTTGTCGGTTATCTCGTTGACTAGACTACCCAAACCTGTTCCGAGGATGATGGCTGTCTCAGGATTTGTGTACATTCGTTCTCTGATGAACGATGCGGTTTCTTGAATTTTTGCTAACATAATCGGTGATGTATTTGTTGAATGATTCTTGTTGGTTCTGTAGGAATACGACCTCTATGGGGATGTAGTAGGTGTTGTTGGCGATGGTCTCGTCCAGCGTGCTTCCCATGAGCCGTGCTGCATCCTTCTCGGTGGTGACTATTAGTTTGTTCTCTGCTTTGATGGCCTGAAACTGTTTGCTGATTTCTTGCAAGTCGGCTTTGCTGAAATTGTGGTGGTCACCATAGGATAGATGGATGATATGGGGGGTATATTCTTTTAACTTGTCAACAAGAGGGGCGGCGGAGGCTATTCCTGTGAATAGCAATATCTGATTATCGGGGTGAATGGATGATAGTGGATGGCTCTTTCCTTGGCTGTCGAAAGGTATCAAGTCTCCGTACTGGAATGTGGTGAAGAATAACCGTTGGTATGGGCGTATCTCCAGATTTTTGGCTGTGATGCGGAAGTTGATAGGCTTGATATTGACGGGGCATTTGGTGACGATGATGATTTGTGCACGACTGCTTCCTTTCGGTGCTTCTCGCAGACGGCCCAAGGGTAAAAGTGCGTCATCGTATATGGGACGATTATAGTCCATCAGCAAGATGTTGATTCCGGGTGTCACGTGACGGTGCTGGAATGCGTCGTCAAGCAATATGACCTCTGTACCCTTGGTTTGCTCATGTTTGCAAAGAGTGTGGATACCTCTGCAACGGTTGGCATCTACGGCGACATGTATGTCGGGAAACTTCCTCTTGATTTGGTATGGTTCGTCGCCAATCTCTTGGGGGGTACTGTCAGCTGTGCTGAGACGGAAACCTGAGGTCTTTCGTTTGTATCCACGGCTTAGAGTGGCTATTTCATGCTTGTCTTTCAATAGATTGACCAGATATTCGATATGAGGGGTTTTCCCAGTGCCTCCAACGGTCAGGTTGCCTACCGAGATGACTGGCAAATCAAACTCTTCGGAACGCAGAATCTTCCAGTCGAAGAGCTTGTTTCGTAATCCTGTTGCTATCCTGTAGAGGAAAGCAACAGGGATCAATATCCAGTGTCTCTTGGTGGCTTCCATGCCTATGCTCTTATTTCATTAGATGGATGGTAAAGGGCATGCGGGCTTGTAGCCTGTTCATGCTTTCGATGTTGTAGATGAGGTTGAGCTCATCCTTGAATTGTCCGGCCGTTTCTCCGATGCGTGTCTCTATATAGCTCTCCTTGGCTTGTTCCATGAACATGGCGAAAACATCCTTCTCTTCGGGGTAACAGATGAGGGTGTAGCTGTCTATTCCTGCCTTTTGGGCTGCTATCTCTTTGGCTGTTTCAATGTCGCCCAAAAGGTCGACCAATCCAAGTCCCATCGCCATCTCACCGGTCCAAACGCGACCTTGTGCTATGGCTTCAATTTCCGATGTACTCATGTTGCGACCATCAGCACAGCGCTTGACGAAGGTGGCGTAGCCTTGATTGATGTATCGCTGCATGATGGCACGCTCGTCAGCATTGAAGGGGCGGCTCATACTGCCAAAGTCGGCGAGCTTGTTCGTCTTTACAGTCTCAATGTTCAGCTTAAGCTTATCGTTGATGAGTTTGTGTGGGTTGGGGAACATGCCGAAGATGCCGATAGAGCCTGTGATGGTAGTGGGCTGAGCGATGATGGTGTCGGCAGCACAAGAGATGTAGTAACCGCCCGAGGCAGCATAGTCGCCCATAGACACGATGACAGGTTTCTTTTCCTTCAACTTTACTACCTCGTTCCATATCTGTTCAGAGGCGAAGGCGCTGCCGCCGGGTGAGTTCACGCGGAGGATGACAGCCTTTACGTTCTCGTCATCGCGAAGTTTACGTAAATCCATGCTGACCTTCTCGCCTACGATTTCAGGGGCTGTAGGCATGCCGACAGAGGCTTCGTCTACAATCTGCCCTTCGGCGTAATACATGGCTATGATATTGCCGCTCTTGTCAAGGGGAACGGCTTTTTGCAGGTTCTTCATGTCATCAATGGAGAGTACGGCTAATCTCTCGTCTTCTTCTGTGTCCATCAGTAACTGGAGGTATGCCTTGGTGCCATCCATATATAATAAGGTGTCTACAAGGCCTGCTGCTAGGCTGGCCTCTGCGCCCTCAAATGCAATGTATCGGTCGGCATACTCATTGAGTAGCTTGGCGCTGATACCACGTGAGAGCGACACACCCTCCACCATATTATCCCAGATAGAGGTGATGTAGGCCGTAATCTGCTCGCGGTTCTCGTTGCTCATCTCCATGGAGGTGTAAGGCTCTACGGCCGATTTGTAGGTACCCACCTTGAATACCTCCATCTCAACGCCTAATTGGGCTAGCAGGTCCTTGAAGTAGATCGTCTGTGAGGCCAGGCCGTGCCAGTCAACCATTCCCTGCGGGTTGAGGATCATCTTGTCGGCTACGCTACAGATGTAGTAGTCTGACTCCGTGTAGTTGTCGCCGTATGCTACAATAAATTTACCCGTCTGCTTGAAGCGCATGAGTGCGTTGCGGATCTCTTCTGTGGTAGCAGGGCTGGCCATGATACCGCCGGCCTCCAGGTATATACCTTTTATATATTCGTTGTCAGCTGCTTTCTGTATGCTGGCCAAGATGTCGTTAAGGCCAAGGGCTGTCTGCTCTTCCGACATGAAAGAGGCAAACGGGTTGTCGGCAAGGCGTTCGGTGACCTCCCCCTTTAGCTCTAGCTTAAACAGACTGTTTTCATTGACTACTGTTGTTGTACTTGATGAGGCGGCAATGCCTACTAGGGATACTATGCCGAGAATCGAAAGGATAATGGTGCAAGCGATAATGCCTACGATAGTAGCTAAGGTGTACTTCAAAAAATCTTTCATATTTTCTGTTTATATATATTAATGTATCGCAAAGGTATATTTTTGGTTTGAATTCTCCTACACTCAATCCAAATATTTTCTATAAATTCTTAGAGAAGATGTTTCTGCTGCCGCTTATTTCTATAAAAAGTAACTTTTTTTGAAGAATAATCATGTTTTTTATGGCTGCAACAAAAAAAATCAATAATTTTGTAGCCGAAAATGGTGCGGATTACAGGAATTATTCGTAATTTGCGCTCGTTTTCCAAGAATGTGTCATGCAGTGATGCCTTTGGAAAGGTGCTCGAGTGGTTGAAGAGGCACGCCTGGAAAGCGTGTATACGTCAAAAGCGTATCAGGGGTTCGAATCCCCTTCTTTCCGCATTTGAATGGAACGAGAGAAAGAAAAATATAGAGTAATAATTTAATAGTATTAATTAAAAGTAAAACACAATGAAAAAGTTTTTTGCAATCGTTGCAATGTTCGGAATCCTTTCATTTGGATTGACAGAGACAGTAGTAGCTCAGGATGCAGCTGCTCCCCAAACAGAAACAGTTGACTCAGCAGCCGTTGATTCTGCTGCAGCTCCCGCTCCCGCTCCTGCTCCTGCTGCTCCAGCAGTGGTAGAGGAAGAAAATCCTGGCTTCCACAAAACTCTGAAAACAAAGTTTATTGAAGGTGAAGCTTCGTTCATGTCTATTGTAGCTGTAGCTTTGGTGCTTGGTTTGGCTTTCTGTATCGAGCGTATTATCTACTTGAGCCTCTCAGAGGTAAACACCAAGAAGCTTATGGCTGCTATCGAGGCTGCATTGGCTAAGGGTGATGTAGAAGGTGCTAAGGAAGTATGTCGTAACACCCGTGGTCCTATTGCCTCTATCTGCTATCAGGGTCTTCTCCGTATCGGTGAAGGTATTGATGTGGTAGAGCGTTCTGTAGTATCTTATGGTGGCGTGCAGGCTGCTGCTCTTGAGAAGAACTGCTCTTGGATTACTCTCTTTATCGCTATGGCTCCTTCACTCGGATTCTTGGGTACTGTGGTTGGTATGGTACAGGCATTCGATAACATTGAGAAGCAAGGTGACATTTCTCCTACAACCGTTGCCGGTGGTATGAAGGTGGCCTTGATTACCACTATCTTCGGTATTATCGTAGCTCTTATTCTTCAGGTATTCTATAACTTCATCTTGACCAAGATTGAGGCTTTGACCGCTGAGATGGAAGATTCTTCTATCACCCTCTTGGATATGATTATGAAGTATAGCTTGAAGAAATAATTAACCTAATCAATTTTTTATAACAATGAAAGAGAGTAAAATAGCGTCCATCGCATATTACATTGTAATAATCATCTCTGTGGTGGTTTTTGCTCTGTTCTTCTGCGTAGGATTCAGTGATATGGATGTGTCTATCTCGGCAATTAAGGTCTCTCCGAGATTTACAGACTTGTTAATGTGGTTGATGTACATTCTCGTGGGTGTTACCGCTGTTGCTACTATCGCTGCGTTGGCAATGGCTAAACCGAGTGCAATAGAGTCTAATGTTTCTAAAGGCGGTAGACTTGTAGCAACTATTATGACTTGGATTTTTGCCCCTATTTTGGTTGTTTCTTATTTCTTGGGTGATGCTACCCCTGTAATGAAGAGCCGCGAATTGTTCGACAGCGTGTTCTGGCTGAAAACGACAGATGCATTTATGTATACCATCTATATTTTGTTGGTTATAACTGTGATTTGTCTTGTTTTGAGTCTAACAGGTGTACTTAAAAAGAAATAATGTGTCATAATATAAGAAGGAGAAGATAATTATGGCAAAATCAAAAAGAAAAGTACCAGGACTGAATGGAAGCTCTACTGCCGACATCTCGTTCATCCTTTTGATCTTCTTCTTGACGACAACTTCTATGAATGTGGATAGTGGTTTGGAGCGTCGTTTGCCGCCTCCACCCGATCCCAATCAACAGGAAGATGACGTTAAGGTTAAGGCAAGGAATGTGTTGGTTGTGGCCGTAAATATGTACAATGAGATAAGCTACTATTACGGTGACCAAGCTTCGGGACAGCGTGTGTTTGTTCAAGATGTTCAACCCAAGGATTTGCGTGCAGTGGCTAAGGAGTTTATAGCCAATCCGGAGAATAAACCCAACATGCCGGAGTTCCATCCTGCTGACCCACCACTCCCCATTTTCGGTACTCCTATGGTAACCAAGAATCACATCATTTCTGTACAGACGGACCGTACTACCAAGTACGAGGTGTACTTCCAGATTCAGAATGAGCTGATGGCGGCTTATCGTGAGTTGCGTGATGAACTGGGTATGAAATCATTCGGAAAGCCTTTTGCTGCTTGTAATGAAGAGGAGCAGTCTGCTATCAAGGGTGTATATCCGATGAAGATTTCGGAGGCTGAGCCTAAAAAGTATGGAGGAAACTAATCATGGGAAAATTTAATAAAGGTGGAAAGAAGGAAATGCCTGAGTTGAATACCTCGTCACTCCCTGACTTGATATTCACGGTATTGTTCTTCTTCATGATGGTAACCTCAATGCGTGAGGTGACTATGAAGGTTGAGATTGCTACTCCTAAGGGTACTGAAATTACCAAATTGGAGAAGAAGTCTTTGGTGACCAATATTTATGTAGGTAAGCCTAATAAGGAGTATCGTGCACAACTCGGTTCTGAGAGCCGTATTCAGCTAAACGATGCTTTCGCTGAGGTTGGCCATATCCATGAATATGTGAAGCAAGAGCGTGATGGAATGCAAGAGCGTGATAAACCATTTATGCGTATAGCCCTGAAGGTGGATGAGAATACCCAGATGGGTCTTGTAACTGACGTGAAGATGGCATTACGTGAAGCATGGGCGCTCAACCTTACTTACGTGGGCGGTAAAAGAGAATAATCATTTTTCTTTACAAGATAGTTAGAAAGAGGCGGGTGTAATGCTCGCCTCTTTTATATGGGAAATTTAATAAACCGGGGAAAGAAATATAATATGGGAAATCATCAATTGGATGCATTGGATATTCAGATTCTTAATCAGATAGCGTCAAATGCCAGAGTGCCGTTCCTGGAAGTGGCTCGTGAATGTAATGTGTCAGGAGCGGCCATTCATCAGCGTATACAGAAACTGACCAATTTGGGCGTTCTGGAAGGTTCTGAATTTAAGCTGAATCCTACGTATTTAGGACTTGACACCTGTGCTTATGTGGGCTTGTTCTTAAAGGACCCCTCGGAGTTTGACCGTGTAGTAGATGCCTTAAGGCAAATACCGGAGGTGGTTGAATGTCATTATACGACAGGTAAGTACGACCTCTTTATCAAAATGTATGTCAAAAGCAATTCTGACTTAATGAGAGTCATTCACGACAAACTATTGCCGTTAGGGTTGGCCCGTACTGAAACATTGATTTCGTTTAATGAGGTTTTCAGACGTCAGGTCCCTATACCTGAAATGGATGAGTAGTGTGTCCTGCGTAAACGCTCGTCGGCATGAACTTTGGCAACAGAGTATAATGATGTGCCTATGGGGGCTCCTATGTGTTGAGGGGTTGTTATACGCTACAGTCATTACTCCAAATGTGGACTGAATAAAAAAAGAAGAGGACTTTTCACAGGAAGTCCTCTTCTTTTTAGTTGTGTTGTGTTACTGAGAATTATGCTTCTTCAGCAGCAGGGGCTTCTTCTGTAGCGGCCTCTGCAGCAGCTTCAGCCTCTGCTAGCTTAGCGGCAGCCTTCTTCTCGGCTACCTTCTGAGCGATAGCCTCGTTTACCTTCTTCTCGGCTTCGAGGGCAGCCTTAGCAGCTTCGCGCTTAGCTTGCTCGTTCTTGCTTACGATAGCAGCAAGGTTAGCCTGCTTGTTGGTCTTCCATGCATCGAAACGTGCCTGAGCGGTAGCATCGTCAAATGCACCTTTCTTAACACCGCCTTGGAGGTGCTTCATCATGTACACACCTTCGCGAGAGAGGATGTTGCGTGCTGTGTCAGTAGGCTGAGCACCTACGTTTACCCAATACAATGCTCTCTCGAAATTCAAATCTACTGTGGCAGGGTCGGTATTAGGATTGTAAGTACCGATCTTTTCAATAAATTTTCCATCACGTGGAGCTCTTGCATCAGCAATTACGATAGAGTAGAACGCGTAGTCCTTGTGACCTCTTCTCTGCAATCTGATTTTTGTTGCCATTTCTTGTTAATTTTTAATTAGTTAATGATTTGAATATGCTAACATCCCGTATTAGCGGCTGCAAAGATAGTGCAAACCGAACGAAATACCAAATTTATTTGGGTATTTCTGAGGCGCAGCCTATCTTCTGTGTCCGCGAAGCGGTCACTAAAATAGTACAACCAAACGAAAAAGCTAATTTATTTGCGTTTTTCTGAGTCGTAGCCTACTTTCTTCTTGCGAAGCAAGATAAAGTTGGCAAGGCGAGCAAAGAAGCATGACTTGGTTCTTCGTCTATTTTGGGTAAGGTATAGCTCATCATTCCTCTAAAAAACCGCATGACGTGTCATTCTGAAACGTAGTTCGCCGCCCGTAGGGGCTAAAGGCAATCCCGCGCTGGGACAGAGAATTATACTGAAAGAAACTTTACGAGATTCTTCGCTAACGCTCAGAATGACACGATACTATGAAGGGTTTGTTGCCCCTAAATTAACGAACAACCCATGACTTTTGCCTTTTGAGGCGTAGGTGTCGGTATTTGTGTATAACGAATTGAATATATATGACTTATCGACCGATACCCTTGCTGCGGGGTGTCGGAGGACGCAGGTGGTGTAGCATATTGTCGGCATTTGGCCCTTTTTGGTAGCAAAACGTCAGATTTCGAGAGACCCGAAAAAGGTGGTTTTTGAATTGCATGCATGCAATCCAAAAATCAGACAAAGAGAATTTTAAAAATGCAAGGCTCTGACATTTTGATCAGAGCCTTGTGATTTGTAAAGCTGATATAGGATTTCTGGCGAGTGTGTATGGTCAGGAGGTCAGTTGTCTGGTGGTTGGGAATGACTCGTGTATCGGTTGGGGAGTCGTTTAGAATCTTAGTCCTACGGTCACCATGCCTTTCCATGTTTCTTTTGTTACCGATGTGGCTTCCAGGTCTATGTTGTCAAAGGGATAGAAGTTTGCCTTTTGACGTCCAAGGAGGAGGGCTGCATCAGCATAGAAAGAGTCACCACGGAAGCCTAATCCACAGGTGAGGTTGTGGGTGGAGAGTATGTTGGCGTAAGCGGTGTTGGTCTGTACCGAATTGAGGGGAATCATTTTCCATGCCTCCTTGCCATAGCCGCCAGTCATGTAATTGTAGCCAAGACGGGTATAGAACGAGCCAGGGAACATCTTTTCCATACCAACTCGGAATGTGTGGTGCCCATTCATGGTCTCCTCGGTATGGGCATTCATGGCATCGTTGTCGTAACCGTCGCTATAGCGAAGTTTGGTAGCTGCATAATTGCAGTATTCGTATTCTGCACCTAGTGCCAATGAATTTCCTATGGTGCCTCCTATACTTGCATTGATCTTGGAAGGGGTACTGAGGCTGTATTCGGTATAGCAATCGCCATCGTTGGCATCTTTGCTATAGGTGTCCATGGAGTAGTTGATGATGCTGCCATCCTCGTAGTAAATAGTGGAGTTGATGATGGCCGAATTGTAGTCTGTCAGATGGTACCTTGTAGGAGTGGTGGCTGAGAATCCGATACGGAAGGAGGATTCATTAAAAGGACGTAGGATTACACCCAATTTCAGGTCGTATCCAGAGCCTACTGTATTGTAGAAGTTCTCTAGTGTATAGTTGCCTCCTTCAACGACTTCGGAATATACGGAGCCCATCTTGTAGTTTACGTCATAGGTTGTCAGAGTGACTCCGAGGTATATGGCATCGTAGAGGTTGAATGATAGGTTAAAGTCCCAAGCGTCAATGTTGCCGCTTAGCGATTCCTGATACTCGCAAGATTCGCCAGGGTAATAATAGGGTTGGTTAGGATAGTTCGTTCCGTCAAAATCTTTTCCGTATAGCGAAGCGTCTATCAATCGGGCATCTGCCCCTAATAGGGTCAGCCAGCCAATCCTGTCATCTTGGTAGAAGTTGGTATTGAAAAAGTTTTCTCCTTGATAGGATTCGTCAAAGTCTGTGGGTAGCACATTGGGGTTCATCAGTGCCTGCATGGCCATCTGGCCAGCCTGGGAGAGTTCTCCTAGGCTGCCTCTCATGGCCATGCGTGAGTTGAAACTCTTTACTTTATGGTAGTTGAAACCGAAATTTACAAAGCGTAAGGCGTTCTCGTTGCTCTGTTTGCTGGCTATGACCATACCGGCTTGGTCGAACGAACCGTAGGAATCGCTAGCACGACCTTTGTTGCCGTCGAAGATGGAACGTTGCGTCACATCGTTATAGCTGGCCGATACGGCCATGTCCCAGCTGCGGTATAGGCCTATCCCTGCCGGATTGCTGTTCATGGTGCTGATGTCTGCGCCGAGGGCGCTCATGGCACCGCCCATTCCTAAGAAACGGGCTGTGCCGTTCAGGTCGGTACTGATCATGTTAAGGGCTTCGTATGTCGTCTGCGCCTGTATGCTTGCTGATAAAGCAACTATGGTTGCGAGTATTTGTATGCGATTTCGTTTCATAACATTATCGTTTTTTTGATGTTTTTCAAAATATTCCGTTCTCATGGTCTGATTATCTGCGGCTGCCACTGCTACGTGAGCTTCCGCCACTGTACGAATTGCTGCGTGAACTCCCGCTGCTATATGAGCTACTGCTGCGTGAGCTGCTACCACTACTGTAAGAGCTGCTACGCGAACTGCTTGAATAATTGCTGCGCGAACTACTTGATGATGAACTGTTTGGATAACTGCTCGAACGCCTACTGCCTGATGATGAACTCCGGCTTACTGAAGATGACGAAGAACTGCGTGTGCTGCTAGGACGGTTGTATGAAGTGCCGTTTGATGAGCTGCGTGAGGTGCTTTGTCGGGTGTAACCGCTACGTGAACGGCTCTCTGTGGCGGAGCTTCGACTTGTGGCAGGCGAACCGGTACTCCGACGCAAAACCTCTTCGCTGCCTGTACGTTGGGTCGAGCGTGTCGCATTTTCCGATACGCGGTTGCTGCTGCCGGCTCTGCCAGTTACTACGCGGCCTGTACTTTGACGTTGGCTGTTTCCAGTAACTTGATGTCGGCCTGAGTCGTTACGTTGGCCTGCTCTCGAAGAGCTTGCGATGGCTTTGCGGTCATTACGATAAGCCTTCGTACCATCCCATCCAGGTTTGCCGCCTCCTATCCCGGGGTAGAAGCCGGGGTGATGTCCGTGGTGTGGACCGTGATGCCAACCGTAGTGTCCGTGGTACCAAGGATCGTACCATCCGTAATGGTAGCCATAATGGTGGCCCCAATGATGGGCATAGTGCCAGTTGTGGTATCCCCAATGGCTACCCCATGAGTGCCATCCATAGGGGTAGCCCATCAGATAGTCCCAATACAACCAATTGCTCTCTGTGGGGAATGCATAGGCATAGAATCCGTCGTCATAGATGTTCCACTCCCAACTTGGCCATAGAGTATTGCCGTATACCACATCCCAATAGAGTGGGCTGCTTACAGGGATAGCATAGCGAGGGTTGCGGAAGCGTATGATTCGCATGGCGTATTCGTAATCGCTGTCGCTGCCATCAAATCCGTTGATCCAGCCTGGATCATCGTCAACACGAGTGAGATTTAAGGTGTCTGAGGGTATGAAAGTGGTATCGCCCTCTTCTGTAACGATGGTGAAACCGTTGTCGTCCATGGCGAACTCGGCTACCGTGGTGCCGTCGTTGGTCAGGTATGAGCCGCGGCGGTTGTAGGTGTCCGCATCTATTTGTAGTCCGTTGCCTGATGTGGATACAGGCAATATCTTTTCATCTGAACTGGCTGAAGATTGCTCGTCTGTCTTGATCTCGGTAACGGCTTTCTTCTTTTTGGGAACGAAATAAAGGTCATCATGTTGCGCAGGAGTGTTACTTACGATGCCTATCAGTGCGATGATGGTTAATAGTATCTTTTTCATATAGCTTGGGTATTGCTTATAACAAATATTTCTTTCTCTATGGTACAAAGGTAGGCTATATTTTTATTCTTTCAAGGGGATTTTTCCTATCTTTTTAGAGGAAAATCCCTAAAATAGATTACTTTTGCACAGTAATGTTCTTATAATAATGATTAGTAATGAAGTATACGGAAGTAAAATTTACGGTAACCCCTGTGAGCGAGACGGCTAATGATGTCATTGCGGCTATGGCTGTTGAATTGGGCTTTGAGAGTTTTGTGGAATCAACGGATGGAACTGTAGGCTATGTCCCTGCAGCGCTGTATGATGAGCAGGCGTTGCGTGAAATGTTGGAGCTCTTCCCGATGCCTGACACGAGTGTCGCGTTTGTTGCTCAGGAGTTGGAGGATAAGGATTGGAATGAAGAGTGGGAGAAGAACTTCTTCGAACCAATAGTTGTGGGTGACCGCTGTGTCATTCATAGTACTTTTCACAAAGATTATCCGAGGGCTATGTACGATATTATTATCAACCCACAAATGGCTTTCGGTACAGGACATCACCAGACAACGCGGCTTATTATCAGCTATCTATTGGATATAGAACTTGCAGATAGGGAAGTGCTTGATATGGGTTGCGGCACTTCGATCCTTGCAATTCTTGCTTCAATGCGTGGAGCTAAGGCTGTAACCGCCATTGATATTGATGAGTGGTGTGTGAACAATTCGATAGATAATCTTTCTCTGAATGGTGTGCGTAATGTAAAGGTCTTCCAGGGTGACGCTTCATCGCTCTCTTCCGTAGGGCCTTTTGATGTAGTCATTGCAAATATTAATCGTAATATCCTTCTGGCTGATATGCATTGCTATGTGGAGTGCATGAATGTAGGGGCGGAAATATATTTCAGTGGTTTCTATGAGGGGGATTTATCTATGATACGAGCTGAAGCTGAGCGCCTAGGGTTGCGCTATCTCAGTCATCGGGTCGATAATGATTGGACTGCAGCCCAATTTGTAAAATGTTCGTAATGGCAAAAAAAAGACAAGGGAGGCATTTATAAATGCCTCCCTTGTCTTTTTTTGAATATGTAGTAGAGCTTATTTCTTATCGCATGCTTTTTCGCATTTTGCACCTTCTGCTTTTTCGCATTTCTTATCGCATGCCTTCTCGCATTTTGCGCCTTCTGCTTTCTCGCATTTCTTGTCACAAGCCTTGTCGCAGGCTTTTTCGCAGGGCTTCTCACAAACTATTTTGCAAGAGTCTGCATGCTGACATGCGGCTTTGCAAGAATCTGCAACTTGGCAGCTGTCTTTGTGGCATTGGGTAGCTTGGGTGCATTCAGTTTTTGACTTATCGCAGGTGTTCTCCTTTGCTTTGTTTCCGCATGAAGCGAAAGTCAGTGCCATGATGGCAACCATTGCTAATACAACTTTCTTCATAATGTTTCTTTTTTGAGTAATGAATTGAAATAGTTTCTATGAGGTGCAAAAATACTATATTTATTGATATGATGGTGTGTAAATGATGTTTTTTTTACATTTTATTGTTATTTAAGTGGGGTAGGTGTCAATAATCGCAGATAAATATGTAATTTTGCGCATTATGATAGATACTTCGTTGTTTCAAGATAAAAAAGCTGCGTACTATACGTTGGGGTGCAAACTGAACTTCTCAGAGACATCAACGATTGGGCGAATGTTGCAAGAGGTGGGGGTGCGTACAGTACGTCGTGGTGAACAAGCAGATATTTGTGTGATTAATACTTGTTCTGTGACGGAACAGGCTGATAAGAAGTGTCGGCAGGCAATACATAAAATCGTAAAACAGAATCCGAATGCTTTTGTCGTGGTGACAGGGTGCTATGCCCAACTTTCTCCTGAACAGGTCTCGGAGATTCCTGGTGTAGATCTTGTGCTGGGTATGGATAAAAAGGGAGAATTGTTGAAGTATGTGCATTCGTTGGATAAATGTGACGGTCAAGGAGAGGTGATAACGGTTCCAACAAAGGATATCCGTACATTTGTGCCTTCATGCTCGCAGGGCGATCGTACGCGATTCTTTTTGAAGGTGCAGGATGGGTGTGATTACTTCTGCTCATATTGTACAATACCCTATGCCCGTGGCCGAAGTCGTAACGGGTCGATAGAGACTCTCGTAGCTCAAGCATGCCAAGCTGCATCTGAAGGAGCCAAGGAAATTGTACTTACCGGCGTAAATATTGGTGACTTTGGAAAGAGCACGGGGGAGACGTTTATCGACCTTATTCGTGCGTTGGATAAAGTAGGGGGGGTAGAACGCTATCGTATATCCTCTATAGAACCTAATTTGCTAACTGATGAAGTGATTGAATTTGTTGCCTCTTCACGTACTTTTATGCCTCATTTCCATATCCCATTGCAAGCGGGAAGTGATGCGGTGCTTAAGCTGATGCGTCGTAGGTATGATACTGAGCTTTTTGCTGCTAAGATAGCTAAAATACGCTCACTCATGCCTGATGCATTCATTGGCGTGGATGTAATTGTGGGTACGCGTGGAGAAAAGGATGAGCATTTCGAGGAGGCCTATCGGTTTATTGAATCGTTAGATGTTACGGCTTTGCATGTGTTTAGCTATTCGGAGCGTCCTGGTACGCAAGCGTTGAAAATTGAGCATAAAGTTGCACCAAAGGAAAAACATCAACGTAGTGAACGCCTTTTGGCTCTTTCTGAAGCTAAGCAACGGGCCTTTTATACCCGTCATATAGGTGCAGAGGCTCTCGTGTTGTTGGAGAAACCGAAGGCAGGGCGTCTTTTTCATGGCTTTACCGATAATTATATAAAGGTGGAGGTTGATAGTCCGGAAGCGCAGGATAACAAGTTGGTGCGTGTTCGCCTAGGTGAGTATAATGAGGACGGTACAGCGTTGGTTGCAGAATTGATATAATATGAGTAATATGGGTCAAGAAAAGGTTGCTGTGGTGATACTCAACTGGAACGGACGTCAGATGCTTCATGACTTCCTTCCTTCTGTAATTGCTTATTCGGAACTTTCAGGGGAAAATGGTAAGGTGGGGATCTATGTGGCGGATAATGGCTCTACTGATGACTCCTTGCTGTTATTGGAGAAATCATTTCCTATGGTACATGCCATTCCTTTGGAACAGAATTATGGGTTTGCTGAAGGTTATAATAAAGCATTAGCCCAGATAGATGCCGAGTATGTTGTGCTGCTCAATTCCGATGTGGAGGTATCGCTTGGATGGCTTGAGCCTTTGGTGCAATGTATGGATAATGATAGCCGTGTGGCAGCTTGCCAGCCTAAATTGTTGTCGTGGAATCGGAAGGATGAGTTTGAATATGCAGGTGCTGCTGGTGGTTTTATTGATAGGTATGGCTACCCGTTTTGCCGTGGCCGGATTTTTAACACAATAGAGCTGGACTTTGGACAATATGATACAGATGTGTCTCTGTTGTGGGCAACGGGGGCTTGCCTTATGATACGCCTGTCGGTGTATGAACGGGTCGGTGGTTTGGATGCCCGCTTTTTTGCTCATATGGAGGAGATAGATCTATGCTGGCGGTTACGTCTGCGTGGTTATGACGTGCGTTGTGTGTCTTCGTCTAAGGTGTATCATGTTGGTGGAGCTACGCTGAATGCGGGTCATCCGCGTAAGACCTTTCTTAATTTTCGTAACAATTTGTTGATGTTGTACAAGAATTTACCATCGGGCGAATTGTGTAAGGTGCTGTTTGCTAGATTCTTGCTCGACTATATAGCCGTATCTCAGTTCCTTCTTAAGGGAGAGTGGGGGAATGCTAAGGCTGTTTTTCAAGCGCGTTGTGCATATCACCGACTCAAAAAGGAATATCGTTCCATTAGAGAGGAAAATATTCGCAATGCGGTATCTGTGAATATCCCTGAACGCTGTAGATTCTCTATTTTATGGCAATACCATGTGCGAGGAAAGAGATTGTATAACGACTTAAGTATAGCGCACGTAGCCGATAGAGATGTTGCCTCTCTGTAAGTCGTTTTGAGGAAGGTTTAGGTGTTTTATTTGTAATGTGGAGATAGCATTGTGCGAAAAGGGCATTTTTTTTATTCATCTCTCTGATAAGTGTAAATCAAACACTTATTAAAATGTTCTAAGATTTTCTGCAAAAAAAGTTGTCGGAATATTTGGTGTGTGTTGTAAAAGTTTCTACCTTTGCATCCGCTTTCGAGAGGTAACGCATCGAGCGGTACTTTGAGGGGCATGAAGAGAGAGTTCTTTGAAAACATTTTCCATACAGACAAGTAGTACAAGAAGCTATACGGTGATGTCGTCACTGTATAGGGTAAATGAACTAACCGTCAATTTACGTTTGGTAGAGAAGGATACATCACGAGCAGAGACAATTCTTTAGGACACCATGTTTCTTTCGGGAATCACGGATGTACCTATACGATACAGAAAATTTTACACTTTTCGGAGCAGCGAGCGGAAACAAGCTT
>SUXS01000017.1 GCA_015060865.1 Bacteroidales bacterium
ACGGATCGCTTCGTCATAACCGGCAAGGCGATGCCGATTGACTGGCTGCCACGTGAAGTGACTTAAAGTGCTTTTCTTGTTCATTTGTTGACTTTTTTGTGTCAACTTTTTCTAGGACAAGACAGGCGTCGACCTTCGGTTCAATTTTCAATTAGTTTTACGGCTCGCCAAGATATTCAAATATCAGCCTCACCTGATAGCGGGTGAAGTGGCGTGAGCCACGCGTGTAGCCCGTGCGCTGCAGCGCTTCGAGCAGTCCGTCGGTAGCGTGCAGGTACTTGTTGAGCAGCCGCAGGGCCGAGGCACGCGAGGCACCGGGACTGTAGAGTTGCGCCAGCTCGGCCTTGCCGTAGGCGCGGAGGGTTTTGTATTCCATGTTTGTTTAGTGTTTTTCTTGTCAATAGTCAACGGTCAACAGACAACAGTTAACGTTATCGTTGATTGGCCAAGAGTGAAGAATTGTTTTTACCGATTTACCGATTCATTTTCTATATCCGATATATATGAAAAATAATAATTAGAAATATTTTAAAAATAATTTAATTAATTATTTAAATATGTGTTCCATATAAGAAACCAATCGGTAAATCGGTAAAAATAGGATATTATATTGGGTCGCTGTTGCGTGCTTTGAACCGTTGCTGTTCCTTGATGTCGTTGCCTGTGAGGATGATGACATTGTAGCCACGCACACCGCCTACACGGCGTTGGCGGTAACCTAATCTGTTCATCGCAAACGCCACGCGCTTGGGCGACAGCGGACACATCCGCTCATACGACTTACGGCTGATGCCATAGACCGCATCGTAGCGCCACTCCGCGAAGGGGCGCACGAACATAGTCTGCGAGATGTTTTTCAGCGAATGATAGTCGAGCGGTACGCGACATTCCGCTGTAGGAAACACCTCCTCCATATAACAGCAGAAACCGCGGTAGTCTGTCCCATCGGGATAGATACCACGGTCTACCAATATGCGGAATATCGCCTGCCAGTGCACCTTGCGCGTGACGAGGTAGCGGCCTTCGGGCGTATGGTATTGTAATAGCTTACTTAGGGCCTCCGCGATGTCTGCAACCCCCTCTCCTCTTGGAGAGGGATGGGGTGAGGCCATCCCTCTTTCATTTTTTTTCTAACTTCGCCAATCGGCTGTTAAGTTGTTCCACTTCACGTTCGAGCACGGTGATGCGTGCCAACAATTCTTTGTTGTCCATAAGTTTTATAATGATTAAAAAAACGATTCTAAAAATCCCCACAGCCCATAGAGCCGTGGGGAAGCCGAAGTTATTACTTCTTTTTACGTAAAAACAGTTTCTCAAACAGTGTAGGGTTCTCCAGCCTCACCCGTCCCAGCACACCGTAGGTGTTGATAAACATGGGGTGCACCTTCTCGTCGGGTTCGAAACAGATCTCCACACTCTTCATCCTCATCAGCGGATCGTACTTGGGAGTGAGGTCGGCGATATACGCCTTAAACTCTCCCTGGATGTAGCGGTACAGGATGGGCATCCCCACCTCCAGCTTCCACATGTCCTGCTCCTTGATGAAGGCCACGCCCGTGAGGCGTATGCCGAGCGAGTCGTCATACACATGCTCCATCCGCGACTCCACCCACAGGTACTTGGGGCAGCGGATGAAGCAGCTGGCGATGATGAATGCCACCAGCAGTCCGCAGACACCTGCCATAATCTTTTTATACAGTTTCATAAGCATTCTATTCATTGGTTTACAATACTATGCACCTCCCCTAGCACTAACAATCGGGAAATTCGATACCGCTTGCTCCACCATGCCAGCAAAAGACATTCGACTGTGATGACAACTCCACCAATGAGCACTCCCCACACACCAAGCGAGGGTAGCAGATGGCACACTCTGGATATAAGGATGAATATCAACGTCTGGAAGTAGTATATACCCAGAGAGTTCCGCCCTGCATCCATTACTAATCCGACGATACGCTTGGCCGAACATACCTTATGCACTCCGTACAGCAAAGGGAGAATCCATCCCAAGGCGAAGAAGGCTATCAACTGGCGCATTGCAGTGTGCAGCACACTGCCTAACATTCCCCAACTCCACACATCGGCAAGCGGCGTACGGGCGGCATATAGTGCACCGACATACAACACCAGCATACTGGCTGATATTCCCATACGTCTCTTCCCTGCATATATCCGATTAAGGGTGTGCTTGCCCGTCATATACCCCACAACGAGGAACGGATAGAGAAACGTGTAACGTGCCGGGATATAGCTATTGTCGGGTATAAAGTATATCAAAGCACCCGCCAACACATACATCCACACCTTGTCGCCCATACGTCGGATGAGCAGCAGCAGCAACTGGTTGTAGAGCAATGCCCACAGGAACCAAAGATTGCCGACAATGGTACTGAGCAATTCCTTCGCACATCCTATTATATCAAACGTTGGATGTACGGCCCACTTGATGGCGAAGGCCAGCACGCCGAAGCTCAAAATGGGGAGCCCCAACTGCCGCAAGCGCCTCTTTGCCACTTCCAGCTCCGTCCGATGGGTCAATGTCTGCTGCAGGAGGTAACCGCTGACAGCCATGAACAGCGGCATATGGAACGTGTAGATAAACTTGAATATGGGATTGCTGAAGTATGCCCCTTGCAAGAAATACTCCGCGCCATAGCAGTATTGGATGGCATGTCCCACGAGCACCAATAGGATGGCCACTCCTTTGACGAAGTCAATATAATCATTTCTTCTCATAAACAGTCGAATTATTGAAACCTGAAATCATATCCCCACCCAAGCATTCGGAGTCAAACGGAAGGTCAAGAGAAACGATACGTTGTGTTTCCATTTGTGTTTTTTTCGGCAAAATTAGATGTGTTTGCTGAGTGTAGGCTGTACCAGGATATTGCAATTACATTGCAGCGATATTGCAAATGTATTGCATCAGGGGCTGTACCGTAGAATCATTACGGTACAGCCCCATTCATGTCAGTTGTATCTAAACAATATACCCCATTAGACTTGCGCCTAATGGGGTACGGTGATATGTAGGTATAGGATTATGCTTCGCTAAGTAATTTATCTCATTTCAATTTCTGCAGTGTAAAGAGTGCCCTCTTCATCTTTTAGCTCTACAGTCACCATATATTCCGAGACGTCTGTTGGCAATACGGTAAATTCCAATATTCCCCAAAGATAGGCACGGTTTCCGCAAAGCATCTTTAGGTTTTCGACAGTGAGTTCGCTAACTCTTTTGTCAACAAAGTGGCATCCAGAGTAATTCCCCAAGTAGGAGAAACCGTTATGCTGTACATCGAATAATTGTGGGTATGCATCGGCTATATCTTGCCAATCAACTGTCTGAGCGTAATTACTTTGAATGTATGGATAAGGAGATTGACCATAAAGTTTAACGATGTCGCCCAAGTCACTACCGGCAGGGTGAGTAGAATCAAAATCCACATTACTCGTGATATGTATGGCACACATGTCTTTGCTATAGGCTACTGGCCGTCCTGTAGGATAATTGAGTTCATAAAAAACCTCCTTATTGTACGAAGTGTCGCCATACTTCGCTGCCAACTGTTCGTATAGGCTATAGTCTTTATCTGACGCACAGGCCTTTTGAAGCACATTTGTTTTGACATATACGAATTGAGCGTCTTGTTCAAGAATTATGTCTTTAATATCATAATACCTTGCAACATATCCTATCGAGAGGTAATGTCATTCTTCGCTTTTGCACGAACATCCGTACAAACTCCACATAAAGAGGCTATACAAAAATTGTTTTATCCCAGCTGTAAAGAACAGATTGGCAATACGCCCTAGAGTCACATGCAAAGAAGTCACATGACTCAAAACAGAAATAAGTAAGTATGAAACAAAAGGCAAAATCCGCCTAACGCATCACCCTCACCAGCTTGTCCACGATATCCTTGGCTACCTCGGCCTTTGACTTCAGGGGGTACTCCTTGATGTCGCTTTCGCTGATGATGGTGACCTTGTTGGTGTCGTGGCGGAAGCCGGCACCGGCATCGCGCAGGGAGTTGAGCACGATGAAGTCGAGATTCTTGCGGCGCAGCTTGTCCTGTGCGTGGGCAGTCTCGTCATTGGTCTCGAGGGCAAAGCCTACGAGGTGCTGATGGGGCTGCTTCATGCGTCCCAATGCGGCAGCGATGTCGTGCGTGGGCTTCAGGCGCAATACCAGGTCGTCGCCCTCGCGCTTTATCTTGGTATCGGCAGTGGTCTCGGGAGTGAAGTCGGCCACGGCAGCGCACAGTATGGCGGCGTTGGCCTCCGTGAAGGCTGCTGTGGTGGCCTCATACATCTCGGCACACGACTCCACATCGATGCGGCGTATGGCGGGGTGCGAGGTCTTCATCTGCACGGGTCCGGCAACGAGCGTCACCTCGGCACCGCGTGCTGCACACTCCTCGGCGAGGGCAAAGCCCATCTTGCCCGATGAGTAGTTGCCGATGAAGCGCACGGGGTCAATCTTCTCGTAGGTGGGTCCGGCGGTAATCACTATCTTCTTGCCTGCCAGCTCGTCGCGCTGGGCAAAGTAGCGCTCCAGGTAGGCGACGATATTCTCGGGCTCCTCCATGCGTCCCTTGCCCACGAGATGGCTGGCCAGCTCGCCCTCGGCAGGCTCGATGATGTGGTTGCCGTAGCTGCGCAGGGTGTTGAGGTTGGCCGTGGTGGAGGGGTGGGCAAACATGTCGAGGTCCATTGCCGGAGCCACGAACACGGGAGCCTTCATGGAGAGGTAGGTGGTGATGAGCATGTTGTCGGCAATGCCGTGGGCCATCTTGCCTATCGACGAGGCGGTAGCAGGAGCCACGAGCATGGCATCGGCCCACTGTCCCAAGGCCACGTGGCTGTGCCATGAGCCGTCGCGCTGGGCAAAGAACTCACTGATGACGGGCTTGCTCGTGAGTGCCGACAGGGTGATGGGGGTGATAAACTCTTTGCCGGCAGGGGTGATGACTACCTGCACCTCGGCACCTTTCTTTATCAGCAGACGGATGAGCACTGCTGCCTTGTAGGCGGCAATGCTGCCGGTGATGCCTAATACGATTTTCTTACCTTGTAAGCTCATAGGAGAAAGTTGCGATTTGTGAGTTCTCGCAGAACTCGGAGAGCTCGGAGAACTCTGAAAAAAACAATTGCTTACTTCGTGCTTAATTTAATCCGTGTGAGCACCTGCTTGGTGTTGAGCGAGAAGTCGCCCTGCATCATCCAACTATAGTAGCCGGGGTCGCGGCGCAGCACCTCCACTACGGGTATGCCTTTGTACTTGCCGAAGTTGAACACCTCTACGCCCTTGTCGTCGTATACGATGCGGCCGGCAAAGTCCACGTTGCGGGTGTGCGAAGAGAACTCCGACAGCCAGGCGATGTCGTTCTGCAACTCATCGTAGCGGTCGAGCTGTGCCTGCAGCACCTCATAGGTGGCGCGGGTGTCGGCATCGGCGCTGTGGGCCCCTTCGAGCTCCTTGCCGCAGTAGAACTTCACGGCAGCCGAGAGGGTGCGTTGCTCCATCTTGTGGAAGATGACCTGCACGTCGATAAACTTACGGCGTGTCATGTCGAGGTCGACACCGGCACGGAGAAACTCCTCGGCCAGCAGGGGCACATCGAAGCGGTTTGAGTTGAAGCCCGCAATGTCGGCACCCTCGAAGTCGTGTGCCACATCCTTGGCCACCTGTTTGAAGGTGGGGCAGTCCTTCACGTCATCGTCATAGATGCCGTGCACCTCCGATGCCTGCTCGGGGATATGCATCTCGGGGTTGATGCGCATGGTGCGCGACACTTCATTGCCGTTGGGGAACACCTTGAGGTACGAGATCTCTACGATGCGGTCGCTGGTGATATTGACTCCTGTGGTCTCGAGGTCGAAGAACACGATGGGGTTCTTTAGGCTCAGTTTCATTGCTTATACTATTTTTATTTATTGGGACAAAGGTACTGCAAACCGAGAGGAGAACAAAATAAATTTATTTATTTTTTATCCCGAGGTGCAGCGTACCTTCTGCGGCGAAGTCGCTAAAACTAGTGCAAGCCGAGCAAAAACCAAATTTTCACAGTTCCCACTAATCCCCCTCTCCATCCCCAACAGGAATTATCTCGCGGAGCAAGGCATCACGCGTGCGTCCCGAATAGACATCCACGTTGGCGCAGTGGGAGAGGTAGGGCCACATATATAGGGCCATGAACTGCTGTACTTCGGTATCTCCTTGGCGGAAGGCGGCAGGCACATCGTACTTGTCCATCCACGGCTTCAGGTGGGTATTGTTAAGCACATAGGGATAGTTTTCCCTACAATAAGGGTCGAGCAGCAGACGCATATTCTCCATGTAGGGAACCGCATGTGCGGTGTCGGCATATTGGTACAATTGTTGCAGGAAGGGGTGCTTGGCCTCGGACAGTGTGCATTGCAAATAACTGTGCGCATCGGTGCGCAAGGGCAATGTGCGGAAGAGGGCAAACTGAGCAAAGATGGAGCGCTTGTGGCGGTCCATGAGTTCCTCCTGCGGTTCCCAACGCTCGGCATCAATATAATAGTCAAACAAGGTGCCGGCATACAACGACTGGTTGATGTCGAGCAATTCACTCTGATCCACATGCAGTATATAGGCGGCGTAGTAGCGCTTGTAGTGATGCCAGAAGGTGTCGAGCGCCAATGAGTCGCCGTAATTGTCGTAGAGCGTGGACTTCACGAAGGTGAGCATGCGCTGCGTGTCGCCCGCTACTTGCTGCTTGTCTGGATGGACACACGCTACAAGGAGCAGTGCCACAAGCAGGGGAAACATAGGTCTAATCAATGTCTTCATATCCTATATATATATTATAAAGGTGGTAGTTTGAATTCGCGCATAATGAACGTGTCGGGCACCTCTTCCTTGGGCCTGCCGCAATATACGTCTATATTGCCGCAATGGCAGAGGTAGGGCCAGAACCTAAAAGTGAGCCACAACTGGACTTCCTCATCGCCAGCGTGAAAAGCCTGAACAAGCCAATCGTGATTTATCCAGAAGTCGTTGACATGATAGCTTGGGAAAGCCCAAGCCTTTAAGGCATGGTCATATTCCATTTCGAAGTAGGGACGCTCGGACCTTGCTATCACGCGGTGGAGATAACTGCCTTGCGTATGTGGATTGATGGATTGGGCACGTAGGCCCGGGGAATACTGCACCCAACGGACATCCCATTTGGGATTCTGCTGATACCTTGATTGACTTTCATCGTACCCACCCAGCAGATAGTTGCGCCAGGTGCGCTCATAGATTTCGGCAAACAGTACCTTCAGCTTGTCGCGGTCTACCTGCAAGATGTAGTTGTCGTCGTAGGCGCGGTAGGCATTGATGAAGGTGCCGAACGCCAGTGAGTCGCCGTAGTTCTCATAGAGGGTGGCCTTGAAGAACTGTACCATGCATCGACAATCATTGTCGATGGTAGCCGTGTCTGTCAGTTCGGCCCTAATGCCAAGAGTGCTCAGTGCACATAGTGCGAAAAGAATCGCGTATCGTTTCATACTTGTGTGTGTTGGTTTTACGGTCGCAAAGTTCGCCTAAGCCATCGGAAATTTCAAAAAAACAGCGTCCCAAAAGCGTTGCAAATACCTAAACCGCAGATCTACTGTTCATAAAAGAAAGCACCATACATGTACTCAGGCAACTTATTGCGTAGCCGTGCCTTGCGCGAACGTAGGGTCGAGAGTGTCGTGAGCAGGCAATCGGCCATGCGGCGAGGCGACATGCGCAGCCCCGAGCAGATACAGTAGAGCGTCTCTTCGCGGTTGGTATGGGGTGCCTCTTGGCGAATGTGCTGGATGATGCCGATGAAACACGCTTCGATATCTGTGAGCAGTCGCTTGCGCTCTTCGCCCGTGAACGCCTCTTTGTCGTCAGCAGTCAGTATCAGCTGCCCCGATGCTGTTGTGGCGAATGCACGCTTCGCCTGCTCCCACTCCTCCTTGAAGGTGCTGGCGGCATCCCTCGGCGCATCGGTGCTTTTGCGATGCCGTGTATAATACCCCACCGAGCCGAAGATCAGCAGCAAAGCCATGCTGCCTACAATCCACGGCGCAGTCATATTTTGTCGCTCCTCACTCGCCAGCTCCACGTGCAGCTTCATGTACTTCGTGGCGCGGTAGGGATCTTCGTCGCGCAACTGATGCAGCCTCGAACGTAGCAGATAGACCATGCTGCGCTGTTCCTTTGTGAGTGAGGGAGCACGGTGCATCGAGTCGATACGTGCCTCGGCCTTCTGGTATTCGCCCTTGAGGAGCAGTTCCTGCACGGAAGTGTACACCTCGGTTGTCGATGCCGTATCCGCCACGCCATCCTCCTCCTTGCTACATGCTGCAAGAGCGAGAAGCATTCCCACGAGTATGACATATACACTTCCTTTCATCTGTCCTTTTGGAAAACACTGAGATTTTTCTCCTGTATAGAAACTAAACGAATTAAACTATTACAGATTCATTATTTCATAAATCTCTTCTCGAATATGTTCACATAGAGCACCGCTACAATCCCAAAAATCAGGAGAGGAGACACCAACATTGCCTCAAAGAGTTTCAGATTCGGCATAAACGGGGCGGCAAGCATAAATGGTATCGTAGCAAACATCATGTTGGAAATGAAACGCCCTACACGAGGAAGGTCTATCTTGGCAAGCTTGTCGCGCGACATCGTATTGTAGCCAGACATCTTCTCGGGATGACGACGGACATAGAGGCCGCAAAAAACAATCACAACAGATACAAGCAGTGCGACAATTAGATTGACGACAACAACAGTTGGTTCCATGAGGTTATTTTTTTGCAAAAATAAACATCTTTCTTTTCATTCGCAAATCAATCATTCACAATCCAAAGCGACATTGCTGAAGAACATAGTTCTGTTTTTCCCATCTGCAGTGCAAATAAGAATAGGGGCCTCGGGAAATTATCGGTATCCAATAGCCATTTTCTTGAAATGACACTATTGATTTATCCTTTTCACAAAGCAAATTCTTAAATCATAAGCACTGAATATTAAATTACAGGCTATGATTTATTATTCGTAAGCTATGAATATTAAATCAGTGCTTATGATTTATCTTTTCGAAGAATGGGAGATAGTAATTTCCACCTATGATTGGGATTTGTTTATTGCCCAAACGAAAAAATAAAATTATTTTTGTCACAAAACTGCGGCACGACTCGTCTGTATAGATGAAAGTACTAAAACAGGAATCAACGACAAAAAGAAAATAACACACCGTACCTATGATGCCCGCCTCCCTTTTCAAGCAACTGTTGCTACCGCTTTACCCACGGCTTCAGCGCGTGGCTTTGCGTATGCTCGGCAATGTCGAGGATGCCGAGGATATGGTGCAGGAGGTGTATATGAAGTTGTGGGGCAAGCGCGAAGAGTTGCCCGACGTGCAGAATATGGAAGCTTATTGCGTAGCACTTACAAAAAATATGTGTATAGACAGGCTTCGCCTTGCAGAGGTGGATAGGGTAGATGTAGACGATGTCCCGTTGTCGCTTGCGGCAGCCGACGATGTGGCGTGCCTGTTAGAGAGGCAAGATACCATAGAGCAAGTGATGCTAATAATAGAAACTTTACCCGAGAAGCAACAGCAGGTGGTTACCTTGCGCGACATAAGGGACTGCACCTTCGAGGAGATAGAAGAACAAACAGGGCTGACGGCCGTAAACGTAAGAGCGCTGCTGAGCCGTGCCCGAAAGACCATACGAGAGAGATTCAAGAGAGTATAACAATATAAAAAGGTATACAACATGGATGCCAAGATACTGGAACAACAGATAGAGCGGTACTTTGATGCGGCGCTCAGTGCTGATGAAGAGCGTGAGCTGGTGCGATGGCTGACGGCGAGCGAAGTGCCTGAGCATCTGGAGCACGACAAGCAGGTGATACTTGCCCTGCACGACACAGCTGCAAGCGACCACACAGAAGCTATGGAGCGATTGTCGCGCAAGATAGATGCCTGGGAAACCGAAGAGCACCGACCCATACGCCGAGCGCTCACGGTGCGCCTATGGAAGGCGGCAAGCGTAGCGGCATGTGCCGTGCTGGTTGTAGGACTGAGTCTGCAACTTCTCCGTCCGTCCACTCCACGCGACACATTCGACAATCCCGAAGATGCCTACACAGCCACATGCGAGGCGTTGCTGGCACTCTCATCGGCACTGAACAAAGGAACTGAATATGTCGGTATGGCTATGGAGACTGGCGGCAAGGTAGAGCGCAGCGTCAACCATCAACTGGAGATATTGAAAGGACTGAATAACAACTAAAATAAAGAGTATGAAAAGAATGATTCTATCGGCACTAGTTGCCATCAGTGCATTGGTAGCCAATGCCCAGCACGAATACTTCCACAAGTATGCCGACATGGAGGGTGTCACCTCGGTGTATGTATCGAAAACCATGTTCCGCTTTATGAAGGGACTACCCATCGAAGTGGACGACGTGGACATGAGTACAATCATCAGCAAGCTCGATGGGTTGTATATCCTCACAACAGACAGGCCGGAGATAAAGGAGGCCTTAAGAAAAGAGACGGAATTTATCACCAAAAACGGGGATTTCGAATGTATCAAGTCAAAGCAAAAGACCAAAGAGTCTGTTACCCGAAAAGAGGTAAACGGCTACGAGGAGATAGTGCGCATCAAGGAGGACGGACAGAAGATGGCCGTATATATGAAAGAGGAGGAAGACGCACGCACCGAATATGTGATGATAGTAGACAGCCCGGAGGACGAATATGTAATCATGATATTCACCGGGGAGCTGCAGCCACGCGATGTGCAGGGGTTGATTAGGGTTGAATAGGAGTTTGTGTGTGTTCTAAACAGTGAGGATGATAAACTGGTAATCGTATAGAAAGCAAGTCGAAAGTTAGTCGTAATCATTAAACAAAGAAACAGCCCTACCGCGGTAGGGCTGTTATAGTATCTATTCAAAGAAGCCTCTTAGTCGTTGAGCATCATCGGCATGAGGAGCATGAGGAGCTCTTCGGCCTCGCTCTGCTCGGCAGGCACGAGGACGCCGGCACGTGAGGGGTCTGACACCTCGATGACTACTTCCTGACCATTGATGTTGGAGAGGATGTCCATGAGGAAAGTGGCCTTGAAGCCGATGCTCATGGAATTGCCTTCGTAACTGCAAGCGAGTTTCTCCTCGGCAGAAGTAGAGAAGTCCATGTCCTGAGCCGAGATGAGAAGCTCATTGTTGGCCATGCGGAGCTTGATGAGGCTGCTGCTCTGTGATGAGAACACGGATACGCGGCGCAGAGCGCTGAGCATGGCTGCGCGGTCGATGGTAATCTTGAAAGGATTGTTTTGCGGAATCACCGAGTTGTAGTTGGGGTAGCGGCCCTCGATGAGGCGGCATATCATGCGGTGATTGGGCATCTCGAAGGTGGCGTTGCGGTCGTCGAAAGAGATCTTGATTTCGCCAGCCTCCTTGGCCAAGAGGTTCTTGAGCAGTGCTGCAGGCTTCTTGGGCAGGATGAAAGCGGCCTTCTCGTCGCCCTTCACATTGTAGAGCTTGTAGCGCACGAGTTTGTGACCATCAGAAGCCACGAGGGTGACATACTCGGTGAAGATGTCGAAGTAGATACCGTTCATCACGGGGCGCAGCTCGTCGTCGGCAGTGGCGAAGATGGTGCGGTTGATGCCGCCGAGCAACGTGTCGGCCTCGATGGTGAAGCTCACGGCGTTCTCACCCATCAAGGCCGCCATGGGATATTCGTCGGCCGACTGACCCATCAAGCTATACTTACCATTCATGTACTGGATGGTAATCTCCATTGTCTGTGCATTGACATCAAAGGCTATTGGTTGCTCAGGAAGTTCTTTAATGGCATCAAGCAAGGTTTTTGAAGAAACGGCAAACTGCTGGTCGCCTTCACTCTCTACAACCTCCATAGCGGTGTCAAGGGTGGTTTCGTTGTCTGATGCAGTAATTGACAATTTGTTTCCCTCGATATTGAATAGGAAGCAGTCTAAGATTGGAAGTGTGCTCTTGGAATTGATGACACGTCCGATAGCTTGCAGATGGCTGTAAAGCGCCGCGCTTGATACAACAAATTTCATAGCAATTATATTTTTAGTTAGTATTCGATATATTTTTACAAAAGTAGCACAAACCCATCGGCCTGCCAAAAAAAACGAGGAAAAAATTAGCAATATATTCGATAAAAATGTAACTTCGCACCATAATTTATAAAATACTGAAAAAAAGATTATGGAACTGACAGGAAAGATTATAGCCGTGCTCCCCGAACGTGGTGGCATTTCTAAAGCCGGCAATGAGTGGAAAATCCAAGAGTATGTGCTCGAGACAATGGAGCAGTATCCCCGCAAGATGATGTTCAACGTGTTTGGTGCCGACCGCATCGCGCAGTTCAACATCCAGTTGGGCGAAACACTTACCGTATCATTCGATATTGATAGCCGCGAATATAACGGACGTTGGTACAACGATATCCGCGCATGGAAGGTAGACCGCAATGCAGCTGCTCCTGCAGCAGGCGCTCCCGTGCCTCCTGTTGCAGCCGGTGCCCCTGTGCCTCCTCCCGTGGACCCATTTGGTCCAGCACCGCAAATGAATGCTTCGAACGAGGCTGACGACCTTCCTTTCTGATACCTTTCGGACCTTCAGGATGAAGGGGTATAAAAAGAAGCATCAAGTGTGAACTTGATGCTTCTTTTTTTGGGGTGCCCCTCAGGCGGCCTACCCTATATTCCCATACAGAGCATGCCTAAAATTATCATGAAACGGGGAATTCACACTGAGGTTATGAGGGGCACCTTTTCTTCGATTCTTCCTATTAAGGCTTATATAGAGGATTAAAAAATCATATACTCATCGCGAATGAGATGGCCGATCTCCGCCACGGGTTCCTCCTTGCCGGCGACGCTCCTGCTGTACCTTCTGCCATTTCGTATATTTGGCATATTGGTCGGGCGTAAGCACCTTCTTCAACTCGGCATCCATGGCTTCCTGACTCTTCTTCATCTCTTCTTGACGCGCTTCACGGCTCATCTGCTGCCCAGCATCTTTCTTCTCACGACGCGCCTTCATCTCCTCACCACGCTTCAAGTAAAGATCATATATCGTTTTATACTGGGGGGCGGTAAGAGCCAATTCCTTCTTCAAGTTATCTGCCTGGCGAGCTGCCATCTCTTCAGGCCTGAATTCACGATGTCCGCCACGCTGCGTAGCCTGCGCAAACAAACTCACGGCAAATATCATAACCATTATGGTCAACAAAGTTCTTTTCATCTTATTATCATTAATTAGTTAGTATAAAAATACGTAAAAACAACTCCTTCGCAAGCCACGATTTCAAGCTTTACGCAATTAAGACACCATACCCACGAAAAGGTTTAAAAAAGAACATCATTTTTTCAAAGCATACAATAACCCAGAAAGTTAGCATAAAATGGAGGACTTTCTTCCTAAAACATGACAGAAAAAGCACGAGAAAGGCCAAAAAGGAGATTCTGATTTGCAAAATCAAACACTTATACGTATCTTCGCAATGATTTAGTAATTAAGCATGAAAACAATACTTCTTATGAAAAACAGAATCCTCACGACCTGCCTGATGATATTGTGCATAGCAACATCCGGCAATTTGAAAGCCGAGAACGATAAGCCCTTCGTAATCCCCGAACTGCGCCAGTGGCAAGGTGCCGATGGCATGGTAGCCATCAGCCCCAGTACCAAGGTGATATATGTCAATGCCGAGCTCGCCGATGCAGCCGAGGCTATGGCCGAGGACTATGGCCTGCTCTTCGGCAAGGCAATGAAGACCAAGAACGCCAGCAAGGCTCCCAAGGGCACTATCATCATGGCCCTCACCGACGATAAGGAACTGGGCGACGAGGGTTACAGCATCAAGATTGACGACTGCATAGCCATCGAGGCCAACACCCCCACCGGAGCCTATTGGGCTACACGCACCCTGCTGCAGATCCTTGAGCAGTACGAGGGCACACACCTGCCCAAGGGTACCATCCGCGACTGGCCCGACTACGCCCTGCGCGGCCTGCTGCTCGACTGCGCCCGCAAGTTCATCCCCATGGACTACCTCAAGACCTTCACCAAGGCCATGGCCTACTACAAGATGAACACCATCCAGGTACACCTCAACGACAACGGCTTCAAGCAATACTTCAATCACGACTGGGACAAGACCTACGCTGCCTTCCGCCTCGAGAGCGAGTTCTTCCCCGAGCTCACCGCCAAGGACGGCAGCTACGGCAAGGACGAGTTCCGCCAGTTCCAGAAAGATGCCGCCAAGATGGGTGTGAACATCATCCCCGAGATTGACATCCCCGCCCACTCGCTCGCCTTCGCCCACTACCGCAAGGAGTTCGGCTCCGAGAAGTACGGCATGGACCACCTCGACCTCTTCAACGAAAACCTCTACCCCTTCCTCGACTCACTCTTCACCGAGTACCTCGAGGGTGAGGACCCCGTGTTTGTAGGCAAGCAGGTCAACATCGGTACCGACGAGTACTCCAATGCCGAGAAGGCCGTGGTAGAGAAGTTCCGCTACCTCACCGACCGCTACATCCGCTTCGTCGAGTCGTTCGGCAAGCAGGCGATGGTATGGGGTGCCCTCACCCACGCCAAGGGCGACACTCCCGTGAAGTCCGAGAACGTCATCATGAACTGCTGGTACAACGGCTATGCCAACCCTGCCGACATGAAGGCCTTGGGTTACGAGCTCGTCAGCATCCCCGACGGAGCCGTCTACATCGTGCCCGCCGCAGGCTACTACTACGACTACCTTAACCTTCCCTACCTATACAATTCATGGAGCCCCGCACAGATCGGCAACCAGAAGTTCGAGGACAAGGACCCCGTCATCCGTGGCGGCATGTATGCCGTATGGAATGACGTGGTAGGCAACGGCATCTCTGTTGAGGACATCCACCACCGCAGCTACCCCGGCATGCAGGTCATCGCAGCCTCTACCTGGAGCCCCACCTACAAGACCGTCCCCTTCGAGGAGTTCAACCACAAGCGCACCCTGCTTGCCGAGGCTCCCGGTGTGAACGACCTGGGCACCTTCAAGGGCGAGCCTGGTAGCGTAGTGTACACCATCCCCGAGGTGAAGCCTGGCAAGCGCTATCCCCACGCCAAGGCAGGCTACGGCTACAGCGTATCGTTCAGCCTCGACGGCGCCAAGGAGCAGCCCGGCACCAAGCTCTTGAGTAACGGCATCACCGACTTCTACCTTGCCAGCCCCACCGACGGCCGCATGGCCTTCGTCCGCGACGGCTACCTCAACACCTTCAACTACTTCGTTGAGGAGGGCAAGCAGGTCGACATCCGCATCGAGTGCACCAACACCGCCACACGCCTCTATGTAGACGGCAAGCTGAAGGACGAGCTCAAGCGTGCCAAGCGCTGGGCATCAGACAAGGTATCGTACGACTACGTACCCACCCTCTGCTTCCCCCTCGAGCAGGCAGGCAACTTCAAGAGCCGTATCACTAATCTTTGTGTAAGAAACTATTGCACGGCAGAATAAAGCTTAGGCGGAAACCGTCCATCCAGTTTCCTACGATACGTATCTACAGCAAGGATAAAATAGACCACTACCTGTATCCACAGAACCAAGAGTTCTGTGGATACTACATTTAGTGGAGCATCCATACAGTTAAGCATCACGAAAGCCAATGTCCCAGAAGCAGCAGGAACTATATAATGAGCAATCTGCCAATACCATGGCATTAGTTCCAACGGATAGGACACCCCCGCCAAGAACAACAACCCAATAGAAAAAAAGGCTATAAGCAGAATGGGAGCCTCGGGATCAGCATACCATCGTGACAAAAAAAGCCCTAAGAAAGAGGTTCCCAACAGGTAAGGGGTAAGCAGACAAAACAGCTCACCCCATGACGCCATATGGGGAATATCGAAGAATAGCGGAAGTATCCCAAACATAAACAACGAAAAAATACCATAAAGCAGGCAATATACAAGACTCTTCCCTACCACAATCTGAAATGCCATGCCACAAGAGGAGAGAGTATCCTTGGTATACAATACTACCGGCGGAGATTTCTTCTCTGTCCCCGCACGCATAGCTACAAGCATCATTAGGGTCTGAAATAGTATCAACATCAGCACGGAGGGGATAAGATAAATGCCATACCCCTCCAAAGGATTATACAGAGCATAACCGACAACCTCCACCGGTGCTTGAGTGGCTACAGCAGCCAAGCCTGACAAAGGCAGATTACCGATAAGTTGCTGGCGATACACCCCATCCATTGCCTCCATCACCTGAAGATTGGCCTTTGCCATTGCTTCATAATATAAAAAGGCCTCAGTAGACGCGTAGAACGGGAACACCGACTGTTGCCCTTCAAAAACAAGAGTCTCAAAATTTTCTGGCAAATACAATATTCCGAACACCTGAGCCGACAGCATCAAACGCTTAGCCTCAGCCATATCTGCCACGACATATTCAACCTGAACCTGTGGAGTAGCATCCATCCAACTCATATATTGACGGCTCATACTGGAATGCGAATGATCAACCACCACTATAGGCACATCATGCACTACATTGGGAGCATACATGTAGTTATAAAGAAACCCATAGGCAAAGATGCCGCCCAGCAGCACCAGCAATATTGAATAATCGGAGCTTATAGCCTTGAACTCCCGAACGGCAACATGCCACCACAATGAACGTTGCTTATCCAAAGGTATCATAACGATGAGAAAGAATTAGGCGCTTTAATCGAGGGAGCAGCAACAAAGCGATCAAAGGATATAAAAGCAACAGCGCCAATATTGACCAACAGGAAGCCAAATATCCATTATAATATACAATCATCTGAACCAGCCGCGTAAAGTGGCGAATGGGGAATAATGCAGCGACATAACGTACGATAGGAGACATTGCAGACAAAGGAAATGTAAGTCCTGACAAGGTTGCCCCCAACGACCCGACCATAGAGACAACACTGATGACAAGCGAAAACGCCGGAAACAAAGAGAAAAGAACAACAGCTACACTCTGAGTAGCAATGACAAACAAGATAGAAGATAGTTGCAAAACGAACCAACTCCCCGAAAAAGGTATACGCACTATCTCGAAAAATATATAGTTGGCCAACAGGGCTTCTGCTGAAAAAAACAGGAAATAGGGCAGCAACTTTCCTAATACTGCTGCCAAGATATTGCCATTTGCAGCCTGCAACCAATTCTCACCTGTGGCATACTTCGTCTCATGCCCCATGGCATAAAGTGTAACCAGCAACACCAATACCTGAAACATTATAAAGAAGATGGGCTGACTAAGATATGCAGCATAATTGAGCGACGGATTGTACAATGTATGGCTATCGGTTTCCATTGGAAGCAAAAAAGTTTCCATCGTATTCTCATCACCTCCCAACGCCACTGCATCAAGTACAATCGGTGCCATACGTACTGGCAACAGCCCCATTTCGAAAGCAGACATCACTTCACCACCAACCGCCAATAGAGCATAATGATAATAGTAGCAAAGCGTAGCCCCTGCCCCACGCAGCATATCTGCCTCAAAATCGGGAGGGATGGACAGATACCCATAGATTTCCTTACGCTCCAATGCCCTACGGGCAGCCATATCATCGGCATACCATGTCACGACATCAAAGGTAGGCACAGCTGCTATATTACGTGCCACACTGCGTGAGGTAGCCGTGTTATCGGCATCAACAATGGCTATAGGTATCCGTTCCATCTGTCCCGTTCCAAATATAGTAGACATAAAAAATATCAAGAACAAAGGCAACAGCACTACCGATAAAAAATAGATACGACGCGAACACATACGGCACCACTCACGCCGAAAGACTTGCAAGAAAGAACCTACAACAGCCATCTGTCACCTATCCGTTACTGTCATCTCAAGCAAAACAGCCATTCCGGGCCGTAACCCTTCAACCTCTTGCGTAGGTCGCATCTTCACTGTAAAAGTACGCATATCATAGCTACCAACTTGCTTCGTCGACTTCCAGGTGGCGAAACTACCAAGCGGACTGATATAATAGACTTCAAACGGCACATCATCACGCGCCAAAGCAGGAATGTTGGCTACAAAACGACGCCCCACACGGAAATGAGGCAGCAAATCTTCACGAATATTAAATACCGCATGACAATCTTTCAACACCACCAAATTCATCACTGGAGCGCCAGGCGCCACCAGTTCGCCACGTTTGGGGAAGATATCGGCAATCTGTCCATCGGCCGGAGCGGTGAGCTTGGCATCCACGAGCAAGGCTGCGACCTCTTCGACAGAGCTTTGAGCAACTTCCACCATTTTCTGTGCAGACACCTTATCTTCCTCCTGTGCTCCGTCACGCATCAAGCGATACTGCTCATAAGCTCCACGTTCAGCTGCACGAGCCGTCTCGAGAGCCGCCAGTGCTTCATCGAACCGTTGCTGAGGCACCACACTATCGTGAAAAAGGACATGCACACGGGTATAAGTTTTCTCGGCCAGTTCGGTTTGGCTCTTTGCCGCTTGCCAGAGTTGATAGGACGAAGCTATAATCTGTGTCCGAGTACCCGAATCTATCTTACGATTCTGTTCCTCCGCCACTTGACGCATAGCATCAGCCTGCCGGTAACGGGCTTGCACAAGTGGGCTATTGATTACTACCAACGTATCCCCTCTCTTCACATCATCTCCTTCGGACACTAAAAACGAATCAATACGCCCCAACAGTTTTCCACTGACACGAATCTCCGTAGCTTCGACTTCACCTTGAAGCAGCATCGGGTCACGATGATTCAGTACCATTCCGATTACAACAATCAACAATACCAAGACAAGTACACTTGCAAAAGCCACAGATAATCCTTTATGGTTATTCATACATTCTACTATAATCGGTAAACACTTCTGGGGTACCACATAAAGCCAGCAGATTTATCAGAGCCACATCATACGCATAACAGGAGGCCAGATGAGCCAATCGAGCATCGGCAAGCATGGTTTCTGCATCTATTAACTCGGCGGTTGTTGCCAATCCCTCCTTAAAAGCACGTGTACGTACACGAAGGAGTTCTTCGTTAACAGTCGTTACAGACCGCCATACATCAGCATCTGCACGTGCTTTTTCAAGAGTGACATACAACTCCGACAGTGTTACAGCCAGTTCTTCTTCTACCTTCTCACGCTCCAACACAAGCGATTGGCGGATTTGACGTGACTGCACTATTCGCTTTTCCCTTGCCAGTCCATCAAACAGATTCCATGTAAAGCCTACCCCTACCATCGAACGAGGAAATAAATTGGACGGTATACCATGACTCCATATCGTATGCTTAGCAAACAGCGCGACATTTGGCAGATAATCACTCTGCGACATGCGCAGTTGATCACCCGCAACAGCCTCCTGCAAGGCAAGCACCTTGATGGCAGGATTTCCCTTAGGTAACATTGCTGCAAACTCGGCATAAGGAGGCAATACTTCATTAACAAACAATGGCGAAACGGGGGTTATTCGGACAGTATCGTCAGAGATCCCCAATAATGTACGCAATGTCAACTGCCCTACCTGTTCGTCCATACGTGCAGCCTCCAACGCACTTCGTGCTTCTTCGTAAGCCACTTGCGCAACTAAACGAGCAGCCTTGTCTATCATTCCAACCTTTTCAAGGCGAATGGCGTCGAAGTAATGCCGTTTCATCCCCTCCAATGCAAGACGCCTAACCTCTATCGTCTGTTGAATCAAGAAGAGACCATAATAACTTTCAACCAAGGCCACCAGTTCGGTCGCCTTTACTGCCGAACGATTTTCCTCAGCAACAGAAATCAGCCGACCGCCTATCCGCCTAGCCAGCAAACGGTCTCCTCCACTAAAAGCGACCCATTCTGCAGTCACATCCAATGTTGACAAATCGCGAGGCAGCAAGGGGAAAGAGAGTGTATAACTGCCAACCTTATCCAACATCCCACTTATCAACACATCAGAGGGGAACAACTCGTGCACATGCTCCTTTATAGGATTGGTATACCGCGAAAGTTTCTGTTTCACCTCAACATCTTCGCTCAAGTGCACATACATACCGGAAGTCTGAACCTGAGGATACCAAGAAGCATCAACTATACTACGCTCATCATGTGCAATCCTTACCTCCTGTTCTGCAATCTTTAACCCACGACTAGCAGTAGACATCTGACGTAGAGCCTCATCAAAGCGAAGTTGACAAGAGGATTGCCCTGACAGCTTCCACGGGAAAACCAATCCCAGCAATACCCAACAAATTATACGACCTGTGTACATAAGCAATAGCCGGATTCAGATATTGCAACAACACAATGCCATCATCGTTTGTTCGAGTACTTCATCGCTGAGACAGAAGGTACTCTACCTATATGAATAATTTCCCATCAAAGGAAAGCGACATTCCAACTTCAACCGAGAAATTAACTGCTAATGGACTAAAGTCCATCGTTTTAATTAAAGACTAAAGTCTTGTCATCCTGAACGAAAGTAAAGGATTTCTTCGATAGTACGAGATTCTTCGCTACGCTCAGAATGACAAAAACGAGACATAAGATTTACACAAACTAAAGTAACTGCAATGAATTGCAGGGTTTTAACCCCTAATTAGATAATAAATGTCACCATGGGGTTCCATGGTGACAAGAGAACAAGGGTATACCTATCAAAGGCCGCCTTAATCGTGTACTATTTTATCCAATTGCTGCAAGTTGGCCGCGATCGTATCATCACTGATGCTATTGTTGATAAGGTTTCCTGCTAAATACTGGTCGTAGGCAGCCATATCAATGAGTCCATGTCCAGAGAGGCAGAAGAGTATGGTTTTCTCCTCACCCGTTTCAATACATCTCTTAGCCTCGCGTATGGTAGCTGCAATAGCATGACACGACTCTGGTGCAGGAATGATACCCTCAGCTGCTGCAAACAGCGTTCCTGCCTCAAACGATTCTATCTGCTCGACATCTACCGCCTCCATCAACTTATCCTTTAGCAACTGTGATACGACAAGACCAGCTCCGTGGTAACGAAGTCCACCTGCGTGAATATTCGCCGGACGGAAGTTATGTCCAAGCGTAAACATAGGTATCAGCGGTGTGTAACCCGATTCGTCACCAAAATCGTAATGGAACTCACCACGTGTCAGCTTCGGGCACGATGCTGGCTCTGCAGCTACAAAACGAGTTGTTTTACCTTCCTTTATATTGTGACGCATGAAAGGGAATGCTATTCCACCAAAGTTGGAGCCTCCTCCAAAGCAAGCTATTATCACATCAGGGTATTCACCTGCCATCTCCATCTGTTTTTCGGCCTCAAGTCCGATAACTGTCTGATGCAATGTAACGTGCCCCATTACCGACCCTAATGTATACTTACAGTTGGGTGTCATCCTTGCCAGCTCAACCGCTTCTGAGATTGCCGTTCCCAGCGAGCCTTGATGATTAGGGTATTTTGTAAGGATATCCTTTCCTGCTCGTGTGGACATAGAGGGTGAAGGTGTCACCTGCGCGCCAAAAGTCTGCATGATGCTGCGACGATAGGGCTTTTGTTCGTATGACACTTTTACCTGATATACAGCAGCCTCAAGTCCAAACACCTTGGCTGCATACGAAAGAGCTGCCCCCCATTGCCCCGCTCCAGTCTCCGTTGTAATATTGGTTACTCCCTCCTGTTTACAATAGTATGCTTGAGCGAGTGCAGAATTGAGCTTGTGCGAACCGATGGGACTCACACTCTCATTCTTGAAATAGATATGGGCAGGTGTGCCAAGTGCCTTCTCCAAGCCATAAGCACGCACCAAGGGAGTACTCCTATAATAGGTATACATCTCACGTACTCGTTCAGGAATATCAATCCAAGAATCTGTCATATTGAGTTCTTGGTGCGAAGCCTCACGTGAGAATAATTCATAAAGGTCCTCAGGTGTTACAGGATTACCCGTTTGGGGATGGAGCATCGGCATAGGTTTATTGGGCATATCTGCCTGAATATTGTACCATTGGGTTGGGATTTCCCGTTCCGATAAAATGAATCTTTTCTGTCTCATAACGGTATTCGGTAATTAAAAAAATCCGATGCTATCTTTTTCAGAGCACCGGATTCATGTTACATTACTATTTTTCCTAATTTGTATATGCACATCAGTAACCGCGCTCATTCATCCATGCTGAGCCACCACCAAAATCCACAAGAGGTCACCAATGTCATTGTCATATCAAACCTTAATATTTGCAGCAAAGTTATCGTATTTTTATCTATTTACAAACATATTGTCATAAAAGTTTACAATTCCACCAAAATAAGTAAAAAAAAGATGGAGGTAAGAATACCTCCATCCTTTTTATTCCACATCGTATAGAATTATTTCTTGATATACCAATTATCTTGGAGCTTCAAACGGTCGAACAAGGTCTGATCCATAGGAGCATTTACCCCACCTCTCATTGCAATTTTTTCTGCCAGATATTCAGGGTCATTACGGCGAATGGCTACACGCATCAGGTCGTAGAATCGGTGCCCCTCAAAGGCTGTTTCAAGAGCCATTTCATCAATAATAAGATCCTCTACCTGTAGAATCAAGAAATCTTTTTGAATACGTTCCACAAAACAGGTGTCTTCCGTTTCGTTCCAAACAGAATCAGTAATTACTTCCCAGCCATATGCATCATCGACATCCGAAACATAGTCAGTGATGTGAAGATATGTCGTATCGCTCAACGAGACGGTACTCGTTTTTATGTCCGTAACAGCATAATCGGCAAGAGTTAGTGTATAGTCATTATCCTTTTCAGAATAGCCACAACCACGACCATGAATACCCTTAAGCCTTACATTACCCTTAGTCCCTTCATAAAATACAGGAGAATAACGTTCCATAAAAGTTGCGTCTGCCCCATCATTTGGCTCTATTTGAGTGCAAACCTTTAATACATGGAAAGCCTCAGAAAATCGTCCCATTCGATTAAGCGCCTCAGCCATACGTAAATAAACCGTCCCTACACGATAAACCCAAATATGCCCGGATGAATATTTTGTATTTACCAGTTTCTCGTCGTTTACATCAAACTCATACCACAAATTGTCAGAGACCCCAAAATCAGGGATATAAGTATCTTCATCAATATAAGAGACAGCACCATACGTTGCATAAGGGCGTAGATCTCCACATGAGAGTTCTTTCATCTTAGTTGCGTTGGTAGGCGACACATACTGATACATTTGTGCCTTGCCCAAATCCTGCCACAACTGAGAAGGAGACATTTTACGTTGTCCATCATTCTCCTTAGTTGCACTAAAGATATTAGGCAAGCCGCTCTTTGCTCCATCCAACTTCGTTGTAGCCATTGGTATAAAGGCTATAATTTCGTCATCATCCGGCATAAAATAATACCCCAAAGAGTTTATTGAGCCACGAGGAATTTCATTTTGTGAGTCCATCGCATTACCTACAACCTCTGCCACGGTATTGGTAGTACTCATAATACTATTCTCATACAAATAAGCCGAATACATATCATAAGCCCTATTGTATTGTTGACTCCATAAGTACAAGTCACCCAAGACCAATTTTACCGGAAACAGCATTTTCGTTGACGGATAACCATAAATGGCTCCATAGACAGGTGATTTCGTATTTATATAAGGCAACAAATCGTTAATAAAATAATCACAGACCTGTGCCAGATCATACCTCGGATAATCCTTCTCCGCCTCAGGAACAGTAAGAATAGGTTTCACCATAAAAGGTACCTCTTTGTAAGCCAAAACCAATTGCAGATAGGTCCAAGCACGAATCGCTTTTACGGCAGCTATCTCTCGCAACATTACTTGCTGGTTTGATACGATTATAGCCGTATCAACCTTTGACAAATAATAGTTACAATTATTGATTACCTCATAGTAAGCACTATAATTAAGCATAGGGTTATCCAAGGACAAATCCTGATGCTCTATAAGCTCACGCAAATAACTATCAGTATAAGAGTTTGCTTGCACAAGATCACCACGTAGTTCGCCCAAAAGCACATTCTGATCAGCCAACTGCTGGACCTTACTTAAAATTCCCACCACGGAATACAACGAATCCGCCGCAGAAGACAATGCATGGCTATCTGCATCCTGAGTCATTGTAGAGCCTGTATCAAGCATATCCTCACATGAGGCCATGCCCATCAGCGCAAGGAAAGCAAATGCGTATACTATCTTATTTCTTTTCATATCTGTAATTCTTTATTAGAGGTTAATCTTTATACCTAACAAGACACTACGTCCTTGTGCAGTAAGCCCACGGTCGATACCCTGATACAATACTGAATTGCCCGACCAAACTTCAGGATCACTACCCAAATAGCTCGTCAAAGTAAAGAGGTTATTAGCAGTAGCCCAGAAAGTCAGTCCTTGCAACCAGACTGAATTGACGGGAAGCGCATAACTCAACGTCACACTGCGCAAACGTAGATATGATCCATCCTCAATCCATCGATCAGAGAAACGGGCATTTCCCATAGGATCACCATATGTCGCTTTGGGAATATCTGTTTGCTGGCCCTCGGCAATCCAACGACGATTAAGGGCAGTTGTCTGATTAAAGAACTGAGCTCCTCCCTCTAGTTGCGAACGCTGATAGTTGTAAATATCATTACCCCAAGAGTAATTGAAATTCACATCCAAAGACAGACGCTTATAAGACAAGGAGGTATACATATTTCCATACAAGTCTGGATTAGGATCACCAATCACAACCATATCTTTTTCATCAATCACACCATCCTGGCTATAATCCTTGAATTTCATGTCACCAGCTCCAAAATAAGTTTGATCCCCCGTGGCAGATTTGATACTCAAGTTAGCCTCTTTGGCCTCTTCTGCTGTAGCAAACACTCCATCCGTTTCATAACCATAGAAAACTCCTACAGGACGTCCTACCGAAGTCAACACATTTGCCCCATAAATCGAAGTTGTATAGTCACCATCGGGGAGCATTGTCACCCGATTCTGATAAGTTGCCACATTCAGCCCCATATGCCAACGCCAATCTTTACGAGCAAGAAGCTTAATTCTTGCAGCAACATCTACTCCAAAGTTTTCCAAAGCGCCACCATTAGACCAATAAACTCCTCCACCGACAATTTCCGGCAATGATTTCATGGTCAACAGATTGTTCGTATAGCTCTTATAAACATTCAACGAAAGGCCTATAACGTCATTATATTCAGTCAAGTCAACGCCCAAACGGAAACGATGAGTAGTCTCCCATTGTATGCCAGTATTACCAATATTATTCAATACCAAGCCTATAGAGGATCCCAAGAACTTGGTTGCCGTCAAGTTGGTTCGCGCTGCAGTCAAAGCAATATCATCATTTCCTGTGACATCATAACCTGCACTTATTTTAAGCATATTGATGCCCCATTCCTTGGCATTAAAGAAATCCTCGGAAGAAATCAACCAAGCGCCTTGCAATGATGGGAATAATCCCCAATGTACACCAGCCAGCTTAATACCATCCGTAACTTCTCGGCCGAAACGCGAAGTTGTCTCCATGGACAAACCTCCCTGCAAGAAATACTTATATTTATAATTGTAGTCAGCTTGAGCATAATAACTAAATGAGCGCCAAGTGTCATCCACTCCATCAACAGACTTAAAAGACAATGACCCAGACACATTGGGCATTTTGTCATTACCCGTGTTGTGACCTTCGTTCTGAGAAGCCTGATACTTGTCATTGGTAAAGCGGAATCCACCAATGAGATTCAAGAAATGAGCATTTTTTCTCAAAGTCCAGTCCAAACGAGTGTCACTAAATATAGACTCTTGTTTGGCATTGAAAGAAGCAGCACGGTTGCTGGACTCACCTACCCCATCAATGTAGAATACCGGAGTGCCGGTCATGGGAACAAAGGCACGCTGATTGTTGTTTGACAACGAATAGTTGAATAATGTAGTAGCATAGAAATTACTACTGAAATCATAACGAGGAGCCAGCGTAAGGTTAAACATACTGTATTCCAAGCGATTCTTATTTTTAGCATCTCCATATTTGTTAATCGCAACAGGATTAGCCCATGAAGTATTCGTGCCAAAATCCTCTGCAAAGTCATCTGCTGGCGACACGAAATCGGTAAGTTCCCCATCTTCACTATAATTATAAGGATTCAAGAAAGGAGACTTTATCAACGCCAAGAAGTTTGGAGAAAGAATCGTACTGGTGGTAAAATCTTCCGGAACGCCATCCTCACGTAGATTACGAGTATTAGAATTATAAGCCACATCGAAACGGGTACTTAAATCACCAATCAACTTGATATCCGTATTAAAACGGAGATTCATACGAGTGAAGTTATTGAAGTCCAACGTGCTTTGTGAATTGACATATCCCAACGAAAGGTTGTAGTCGGCCACCTCGTCACCTCCCTGCACACTGATATTATAGTTTTGCGTCAATGCCTCACGATACACATAATCATCCCAATTGGTATTGTTATGATACATGTTATAATAATAATAATTGGGATCATCATTCAAGAACTTAAAGTTGGTCAGTTCTGTACCGGTACTACCAATCAACTCCGACACATATAGTCGATGTTGGTCAGCATTCATCATTGAAGGGCGATCAGGAGTAAACTCTATACCTGCCATCACATTGGCCTCAATACGTGTAGCCATGCTGGTACTACGCTTGGTTTCAATGATAATCACACCATTGGATCCTTTTGTTCCATAAAGTGCTGTAGCATTCTTAAGTACGGTAACCTTTGCAATATCATTCACACTGATGGCAGAGAGCACGTTGTTATAGTGCCCATCATGGAGTGCTCCACGATTATACTGTTGGTCCATATAAACCCCATCCACAATCACCAAAGGCTGTGCATTGGCATTCAGGGAGTTCAAGCCGCCAATAAACATGGCAGATCCCATAGCTGGGGTACCACTACGGTTGATTACACGCATATCACCACTCAAACGTGTGTTTACTTCCTGGTCAACCGAAAGTGCTGAGGTCAAAGAGAAATCTGAGGCTACAGCCATGTCAGTGATTTGTATATCACTTGTGTAATCACTACTAAAATTCTCTGAATACAAATGGATAATAGCTTCTTTTCCTGCAGTGGAAATCTGCACAAGGTTATAACCCGGTGCATTGACATCGAGCATAGTTACAAAAAGAGGAACCTCCAAACTATACTTTCCCGATTCATCGGTCATCGCAGCATAACGGGTATGCCCATGAGCCACGATGCGTGCACCTGCCAAGGGAGCACGAGTTGCAGCATCCAGTACAACACCGGTTATCATTTTCACATTCTCCTGCTGCACAATACTATCCTGTTCAATCTCATCAACAGCCCAAGCAGCAGGAATATGCATAACCATGCCAACCATAAGGCATGCAAATATTTGTAGATATTTTTTTCCTGTCTTCATAGTACAATCCATTATTCTTTAACCGGTTCCAACATAATACAATCTATCAGTAATGCCTTAGAATACACCTCGTTCTCTTTCTTAGAGGTTCCATCAGGCAAGGTCACTTTCTTGGTGCTACTAACATCGCTCTCGATGGTTAGTGTGGTTGCTACCACATCCTCTCCATAATTACATGCAGGGAACACTACATAATCTAAGTTTTCCTTCTTATCACCATCTCCATCAAGATCATTTTTATCCACAAAAACAAATGATATAGTATCCATCGCATAAGGATTAGTAGACGTATAATCCATTGACAATTTTTGTGAAGATCCTCTATGATCCTTATAGTTCAGAGTTAAGGTCAATTTATTGGGTCTTACCCCATTAGCCTTATCCGTAACTCTTGTCTGCGGCAATAGAACGACTTTAAGATTATAAGCGGCTGACAAGACATTGCGCACGAAGAACGTCGCTTCTGACTGACTACGAGTATTCAATGGGTATATCTCCATATAGCCGTGACGAGACAACCTATTATACAGTGTATCCTCTATGGACAGATTACGATTATAAGAGCCCGTATTTGCCCCCAACTCATCTAAAGTCATCACATTCTCCGCCTCCACAACAATTTCCTGATGCCAGGATTCCCATGGGCGATGCCGCAAAGTATCCACAACAAACACATTTCCATTGCTACATATATCTCCATCATCTATGCCCGAGAATCCTTGCAGGAGATTCTCAAACGGGAGATAAAACACATTATTAGCCGTAGAAATCAATGAATCCTCAACTGCCCCCTGCACCGTATGGCTAAACACCAAGTCATTGACTAAGGCCCTCTTAGTATACATCCGCTGTAAAGAATCAGCAAGAGTATTCTTGCTATGATAGGTATAATACTTAGCAATTGTTGTATACGACTTATTCCATGCCTCATTAGTGGGAATTATCATAGAATAGAGGCTATCTTCATTGTCCAGCTGACCTATACGATAGAACATCTCATTCAAATTAACTGTCACAGAATCCACATACTCCTGTTTTCCATCAACAATTTGCCCTGGGACACTAGCCTCCACATCAATTACCGCAGTATCAAACGAGTGCAGATACTCACTAACTATGCTAAATGTAGAATCAGAATCCAAGAATTCCCAAATATTGGGGAAGAAAGGTACGCGAGATTCTATCACATGCAGTATACCGTTCTTGGTTATAATGTTCTTCTCTACTAAACAGGCATTTCCAAAGACATAGTCATCGCCTTGGGCTTCAAAGGCCATAAACTTCTCATTAAGCATGGCAATACCCTTACCATCCAGTTCACTATTGGCCGATATGGAGAAGCGAGCAATATGATTTTTCACAAACTCCTTTTCAATATTCTTCTCATTCATTCCCGCTAAGTCAAGAGCACCTTTGGGGGCAAAGACGGTAAACATCTGTTGTCCATCGAGCAACTTATCATAACCATACTTCTTCAGATACTCTTCAAAGTCATCCAAATCAGGGTGGGCAACAATCTCCTGCCATAGCGTATTATCGGCTACTTGTTGAGTATTTTCCACATCATAATGTGCATTCCAAGCATCCGTACAACCCACCATTGCCAATGGGAGTATCAGCAGAATGCTATATACGAGCTTATTTGAATATTTCATAAAATCCTCCTTATATTAAATTATCAATGACGGTCCTCCTTCTGATTGGGATTATCGTATACACTCTTCGGACACAACTCCAAGTAATCGAACATAAACTCCTTACCGGCTTCATCCACCGCACGGAATCGGATAGTATGGTCAACTCCACTCTCAAGATACTTAGTGGCCACAATACGACGAAGATGATTGGATTGGGCACGTGCGATATTGGTCTTACCAGCGCCTTCCGTCTGAGTATCAGGGCCTTTCATATAGCCACGATTATGCATGGCCTTTTCATTCTTGGCTTTCTCCTCCTCTGTCAGATTATCGTCACTAAACCAACCAATCTTTGAGCTTGTACCATCCTCCGTCAAGTCCACAGGAATACCACAAGGAATACCATCCACATATACTTGAGTCACTCCACGGTGACCCATTGGTACGTATCCATATCGTATTTCATAAGTACCCGCCGGAACAGGAGGCAACTTGATTTCAAAGTCATACGAACCCTCTGCAATAATTTCATCGGCATACCAGCACCAGAAGCCAATAGATTGGGTCTGATAGTAAACCACACCTGTTTGATGCAACTTCAGATTATCTACATAGCTATACATACCATCGGTTATCTGATAAGCTTTATTCAGTCCTTCCTGAACCGTAGCATTACCATCACCATTACGGAAGATATTGTTTGTAGCCAATTCAGGCATCAACGTAGCAGCATCAAAACGCATACGGTCATTAAGCACCTCGTTTACCACTGTTTCATCATACACCAACGGTCGGTCAATCAGATAATATACCCCATTACTACCATCAAACATCTCTGAATGATGCACTTTTACTCCAGCCACGCGATGTACTTTTCCATGGCTGGTACCATAACGTCTATTCAAACGGGTAGAATCCTTGGTAGCATTACCACGAGAAGCCTTCATAATCGTACCTGGGCACATGGTCTCATAAAAATCAAACGCATCGTGCTGGAAATTGGGGAAATGGATATAAGTCGTCATCTTATCGGTATATATTCTTCTATTAAGGAAGTGATAGGATACGAATCGATTCAACGAATTACGACGATCGGTATAGTCAGTAACACCTGCATCTTCAGGGAAGACCTGATCATATACCTGCTTGGCATAGTCAATCAAGCCTTGAATAGAGGTGGTATCAATCCCTGCACGGGCGTAAACCTCATTCGTTTCAATAAAGCCAGTATAACCTATCAACCGGCTCGTCGGATAATACTTATTAAAGCCATTACGGTCAGTACCGTCACCCATATCATTAGGACGAGGTACAAAAGTAGGGTCTATATATGCCTGAAGCGAGTCATGCATGTGGGTGAGTTCCAAAGCCTCACAAAAAAGTGAAATCGCCGGGTTCTCTTTCATCAAATCAGGCAATGAGGCAATCGAATGACTCAGCACATGATCCACCACATGCGCTACACCGTTTTCCAACTCTTGATCCTTTACAATCACTTTCGAATGTTTATTCACGAAATAGTCACCTGTAAGAGTATCAATCGTTACCTGTATATAGCGTTCATTCATATTCGGCGTATTCACTACCCCATTATCCATATCGGTAGTCATATAATCAAGCTTAATCACATGACCATAAGCTATGGTATCACACTCCGCATCAGAAAGTTGAGTTACATCCGTCTTTCCACGCTCGCGCAAATAGATGTCAAAAGCATCATTGGTGGGCACAAAACAGGTATAGGTACCATAGGCCGACAGAAGGCTATTGACTCCCGTACGCTGCAAGACGTAAGCGAATGACGAGAGTTCTTTCCGATTTTCCACAAAATCTGTAATCGTCTCACCGGTAAAGGTGTAGTAATTTTCCAACTTCAACTCCTCGACACAAGCTGTAGTAAGGCCAAGCACACTTACAAGGAGCAAGCAGATATAGATATGTTTCTTCTTCATAGTATATTATTTTGAGGTAATTATAGACTCATCCGTTTCGTAAGCTGGATTTTGCTTCAACATGGGGTTCACCTTCAACTCATTTTCATGAACCGGCAGGTAAAGCATATCCGTAGGCATCCACTTACTTGTAACAGAACCTGGATTCGTATATTTCTGAGTAGCCAATTCCAACATCGCATTATTTGAGCCATCACGACGTGCTTTGCGCACAAGGTCAAACCAACGCTTGCCTTCAAACATCAACTCACGTTGACGTTCAGCCAATACGTTCTCGCGCATCTGCTGTCTGGTTGGGGTTGTCTCCAAAGCCTCATAAGCCGCAAGGGGAGTAGCCAAATTGGAACGATTATATACCGAGGCATACAAATCATAGGCCACTGACAAGTCGGCAGAGTCGTTACGTTCTACCAAAGCCTCAGCCTTCATCAACATGACATCGGTGAAACGATAAAAAATCCAATTCACATAATTCTGGTTACGCACAATATAACCTGTCCCTGCATCATCTACATTAATTGCCGTATACTTCATGATAGGGAAGGTTGTCGTTTGATCTTTAATACTTTCAACTGCGCGTACATCAGAAGTTGCCCATACGCCGTTACCCGATTTCATGTTCTCCCCTATAAAGTTTGCAGCTTGGAAGCGTGCCATAATGTTCATAGACAAAGAGACAAAATAGCCGGATATAATATCATTGGAACGCACATCCTGAGAGAACTGCAACTCAAAGATACTCTCAAACGAATTACCCATTCCGAAAATCTGGTTATAGGCATAGTGTTTACTGGTAGCTCCATTACTCTGATTCCCCAAAAGCGGATAGTTCCCATCATAACGTAGGCCAGACTTCTCAGCATCCTCTATCTTTTGGGCTATTACCTTATCACAATATGCGATACACTCATCATATTGTTCCATCCACAAGTACACATCAGCCAGCATGCTCCAAACAGCAATCTGCGTAATACGCCCTTTGGTATATTCATCCTTATAGAATTTCTTCACTGCCGTTTTCTCAGCCAACAGAAGGTCATCCAGTACCTGTTGCATGACCTCATCATGAGATGACTGAGCCACATGGAACGACTCACTATCATCGATGGTAGGCTCCACCACAAGAGGCACGTCACGGAAAGTACGCGCCAAATAGAAATAGCAAAGCGCACGAATTGTCAGCACCTCAGAGCGCAGAGCATACCATTCCGACTCATGGAAGTCGGGGTCACGGTCAAGCACTTCAGGAGCATAGTGCAACACGGTATTGCAAAGATTGATGACATTATAGAAACTTGCCCATTCACAAATATAGTATGTGGGACGAATATTCCCTTCCATCAATTTCTCCCAATCCTCACCATATATAGAACCCTGCACCACGTTGTCGGAGCGTAACTCACCCCACATCAATACACGTTCCATAAAGGCATATTCCGTCATTGCACTATAACAAGCCGCAACCATAGAGTTGACCTCATCTTCGTTCTCCCAATAATTCTCCAGAACGACCTCATTCAAAGGCATTATGTTAAGGAAGTCATCACATGATGTCATTGACATCATTGCACAGATAACTCCAATCATAAGTTTATGTCTATTAATATTCTTTTTCATCGTATAACTTTTACTTAGAATGTAACACTTATGTTAAAACGGAACGACTTCGGGCGAGGGGTTTTTGAATTATCTGTGCTCAAGCCCATTCCACCATAACCAACTTCTGGGTCGACACCAGAGTAGCGTGTCCAGAGAAATAGATTATTGGCATTCGCAGAAACCGATGCTCCCGTAAGATTCCAACGCTTAAGCATTTCTGACGGGAATGTATAACGAAGCTGTATATAATTAAGACGACAGAATGAGCCATCCTCCACAAAACGATCACTGCCGAGGAAATTGTATCCTTTGTTGTACAAAGCGCGAGGGATGGTAGTCACATCACCCTCGGTACGCCAACGCCAGTTAACGGCATAACTCTGATTGTCAGTACCAATCATGTTTTCGGCATTCATCTTTGCTATATTCAGCACTTTACTACCATAACGATAGTTGAACTGCACGTTCAAATCCCAACGTTTGTAATTGAATCTCACACCAAAACCACCCGTCACCTTCGGATTACAATTACCTAAGTACACAATATCCAATTCGTTGATATTACCATCATGATTGACATCCTCATAAATGGCATCACCACCTTGGAACACGTATGGAGTACCATCACCCCCATAGTTAAACATCATAGGAAGCGGTTTACCCTTCTCATCAGTAATCACGTTTCCGTCAGCATCACGGGCAACGGGAGCATTTTCCTGTTCGCCCTCGATGTATTCGCTATATTGATATACGCCTTTGTAACGGAAACCGTAGATAGAGCCGAATGCATTAGCCACCTGAACACGTGACAAATACGAGCCATTAGCATAGTTAAAGTCACCATTCAAACTGGCCAACACCGTCTCATCCATCTCCAATATCTGATTCACATTATTACCGAATGTAACATTGAACCCTGCAGAGAAATCACCAACCTTAAGGATCTTATTACCATGAATATTGAACTCCCATCCTTGGTTAAGCATACTTCCCACATTAGTCCATGCTATTGAGCCATAACCTGTAGTGGAGGGGATACGCACATTCTTCATCAACAGGTCATCGGTCGTTTGCGAATATATATTGATATCCATTGTCAGCTTATCATCAAAGAAACCCAAGTCTGTACCCAAGTTCCAAGTAGTCTTGGTCTCCCACTTTAAATCAGACAGACGAATGTTGTTGGGACGCATAGCACCCATATCAATATAGGAAGCTGCCCCTCCATAGCGACTGAAATGTAGATATTGTGCACCGGGTTGGTTACCCACTCTACCCCATCCTGGACGGATAGAGAGCATCGTCAGTTTCAAGCCCTCTTTTGCCCACTCCATCCAAGGTTCATCGCTGATATTCCAACGTCCAGAAACGGCAGGGAAGAGTCCCCAACGATTTCCTGGACCAAACTTTGTACTACCATCTAAACGTGCCGAAACACTCAATGAATATTTAGACTTGTATGAATAGTGACCAGAATAGGTGAAATAGATACTACGCCACTGATCCTGCCCTGTCCACATATTATCCAGATACCCCTGTGCATTAGAAGAGGTAATACTACCATTAGGCAAACCATACGACACAGATCCATAGTTGCTTCCATTACCATCGGTCAACTCCATTCGAAGCATAGTTGTAAAGAAATGGTCTTGATTCTCAAAACTCGGTGTAAAGGTCAATGTGTGTTTGGTGGTAAATGCCACACTCTTACCAGCACTCTCCTCCGAACGGTTTACCATACCGTCAGCCCACTGATAGGTAGTCAACTCACGCGGGAAAAACATATCGGTATAGTCATTGTTCACGTCCATAAACACATTACCATTGTACCTCAGTTCATGTCCATCAATATCAGGATTCAGCAAATAGTACTGCAGTTCAAAAAGTGCATTAAGTTTATAGTTACGCACATCTCGCTTTGCCAGATTAGCTACAGCCACAGGATTCCACATATTACGTTGATTTCCTAACGCATAAGAATTGGTAGCGGCCACATATCCCATATTTTGCAGAGTATAATAATATTCATCTGTAGGATTCCCATTAGCATCCTCTCGATAAATTGCCATATTCGGCATTTTCGAATAGGCTATTCCCAGCAAGTTGTCATTATAATTCTTCTTATTATTGGTATAAACCAATGAAAAGTTAGAAATAATTTTGATACGCTCTGACACGAAATAATCAAGATTAACACGTGTACTCAGACGATCCATCTTCTGACCGATAATAGAGCCCGTCTCCGTATCGTATCCACCAGACACACGGAATGTCGCTTTCTCTCCACCTCCAGAGAGAGAAAGAGAATGCATATGCAAGAAACCTGTCTGCTTCATGGCATCCACCCAATCCGTATTATTATTATAATTCTCATATTCGGAGAAGAATGGATTATAGTTCAATTCCTGTATATTAGCCGTCTGATCGCTCTGCAAGGGATTAAAGAAAGACTCTTTCAACAGCATGGTATAATCATCACCATTGAGCATACGGATACCCTCAGGCTGATACGTCATATTCATGCCATATGAATACTGCACACGTGTGGGGCCTCTCCTTCCACGACGAGTTTTAATCTTAATGACACCATTCGCACCCTGCGAACCATAGATGGCTGTAGCTGCCGCATCCTTTAATACCTGAATTTCCTCAATATCATTGGGGTTCACACAAAGCAACTCGGCAAATTTCTCCTCATTAGCATTGGCATAATCAAAATTATCATTACCAGTCATCTCGAAGACATTGTCGTCTACTACAATCAGCGGTTCTGAGTTTCCATTGATAGAGGATACACCACGCAAGCGCATGGTAGTACCACTACCAAGATTACCCGAATTCATCACGATGTCAAGACCTGCAATCTGCCCTTGCAAGGCCTCATCCACCGAAGTGAAGTTAAGTCCCTCAAACTCATCCATCTTTAACGACTGTGCAGCAATAGACATTTCTCGTTCAGGGATATCCAAACCGCCCGAATTTTTCTTTACCGTAGCCTGGATTACCACCTCCTCTATTTGGAGCTCATCCTTCAAGGTAATGTTAAAGACTTTACGGTCACCGATAGGAAGTGTTTGCGTGGTATATCCGATATAAGAGAATTGCAATTTATTCTTCGTATTCTTCACACGCATAGAGAAGTTTCCATTGATATCAGTAGTAGTAGCCTCGATAATACGGTTAGCATCATCTATTTCTACCACATTAACCATCATCAATGGCTCAATCTCGTCAGAGACCGTACCGGTAACTATCACCTGAGCAAATCCTGAGATGCTAACAAAAAGCATCAGAAGTAATAAGTTTATCTTGTTTTTCATAGCCATCTATCACTTATTCTCATTAAAATCCTTAAAGTACAACGCATCGGATATCTTGTGAATAACCGCAAAAGAGGAGGTCTCTATTAGCGTTGCGTCCTCAATATCCAATCTTCCCTTACTTGGTTTAGGGCCAAACAAGTAATCACGTGCCATCATATTATACTTGCCCTCTTCCTTAACTACGGTACGTACATTACCCATCACATCTGTGACAGTCATGTTTTCGTTATCTGCACTTACATTCAAGCGGTAGAATGTATTGGTTACAGGATCCAACGAGGCCGTTTCATAATTACCTGTCACGGCACCACCACCAATGTATACCGAGTTATCCTGAATATGATAATTCACAAAATCAGTCACAATCTGCAGAACAGAGTCCTTATAGGCCTCGGCATCAAACTGCCCTTTCTTATCCAAATAGATGGTACCATCGGCCAATAGCTGATTGATATAATCGGTATTACGTCCTTCTGCAACCCATATTTCTACAGAATCAGCAAACTCGACAGCATCAGCATATACGGGGAGGCCATTATCATGAGCACGTTTCACAGCTTCATTATCAGGAATATATATGGTGTAATGGTAAGTATTAAACGTGGTAACGGTATTACCAAACGATGCGTAAGTATCATCCAATCCCAACACACCTGTTATTTCCATCAGACGAACAAATTCATAGAAGTCACCTGACTCATCCTGTGCAAATTGCAAGAGCGAATTATAAACCGATTGATGAGAGGGCTGCATCAAGGCATTCTCTACAATATAAGTTTTACCATTACCCTCTTTTGTCTGGTCCTTTATCTGTTCCTCTTTTACCTGTATGATAGAGTCTTGCTCCAACTGATAACCACCAAAGAGGCTAAATCCGCTACCTTCAGCAGTAACCTTGATGGTACCATTACCTTTTGTACGATAGTAAACCTTGCCATTTCGGCTATCCTCAATATCATCCACTATAATATGATAGTCGATAAGGTCTTCCAAACGGTCTTGCACTACAGCCTGACTTGTCTCCGTACGCTTATATCCCCCTGTCACTGCATCATAAACCTCAATCACAACCCGTTTATTTCTTGCATCGTATACAAACTCAAATCTTTCGGGTTCTCCCTTCGCCACAGAAATAGGATCGATGTAATTCTTCAACGCTTCATCCGTAGGGAGCACAAAGCTATAGTAAGAATCCATAGAGTGAAGATAGGCAGTAAATCCATAATTATTGATAGCTTCGCGCATTACAGCCATATTCTCATTCACCAAGGTAGGCGCCGATACAGCCACATAAGACACAGGGGGGAACACCCGATTAGTGACATATACAACACCATTGTTACATAAAATAACATCCTCCACATGCGAGGTATCCACTCCCATGTCAATATGAGCGTCATTCTTTACCTGAGGGAACTTGCTGGGCACTCCATCCGAAGTAAAGCGCTCCTTCATGTGGTTATTGACAAAATCGTCAAGCACATAGTCTGGGACATTTTCCCATGTACCGAAAGCTTCACGAAGGAAATCGCCACCGCCGCCTTCCCAATACTCTTTTAGTGCTGCATCAGACGGGACAAACATCACTCCCATATCCTCTTCCATCATCAATTCAGTAGAAGCACGATAGGTATTCCATCCTGGATCATATTTGAGCAGATTCGTCACTAAGGTATCAGCGGGAGCATAAACCACGAGTTGCCCATTCCCATCATAGTCCATGTACCTCTGAGAAAGCCCCGTGCCATGACCACGTTTTGCAAAGTATTTTTTCACAAACACGGAATCCCCCCCCTGCAGAATCGTCTCTGATTCAGTATAATAGGGTGCACTAAAACGATCCAGAAGTTCGCTAAACTTACTCGTCTCACCATGCTGGCTAATCGTTTGAGCCATATTATCCAAAGGGAGAGCCAGTCGATTCAAGCGATGTACCACACCATTCTTACACTTTATATTGGATTCCACCACTTTAGCTCCATTGATATACACATCCCCCTTTTCATAGGAAGCAACCCCATTCAAGAAAGCGATATCCGCAGTTGTCATTGAATTCTTTACCCGAAAATCTTCTGTAAAATTAACCATCGGAGCAGAGGTGTTATCCGTCATCAGCCATGCTGAACGACCGTCAAACGACTGCCAATAGGCATTGTGGGGCAATAGTTCCCAAGGAGTCTGTACAACCACCGAGGGAGCTGCGGTATTACGACGAATACACATACCATCCTCAGGATTCTTATTGATGTCCGTAGACGGAATATCACCCAACATGTGAGAGTAGAACACATTATTGAGCATTTGAGAATACAAGATCATTGTCTTCTGAAAATCATCCAACTCATCGTATGAAGAGACGTTCCAAGCATTAGGAGAATTAAAGAACGCATCAAACGTTGCATCATCCACCACAAACAGCGTTTTACTACCCGTCTTGGAAAGGATTTCCGTATATGCCAAATCGTCAATCAACCGCACATACGTCTTATAATTACCCTCCGACTTCAAATAGTCATAAATACTCTGCCCCAACCATTCGGGTTCTTGCTCGTCTAAAATGTAATCTTCGCGACAAGAGGTAGTCAGAAACAATGCCGTCACTATCGGCACACAAAACCACCACTTCTTCAAGTGATTCCTTTGATCGTTTTTCATATCATTAGCATATATACATTTACATAAGACTGCAAAATTGCAAAAAATATTTAAGTATCGCAACTAAACGTAAAACTTTTTTCTTTTTAAGGAATGTTAAGCAGAAGAATTAAAAGTCTGCCCGAATCTCAAAGTTGACAAAAAGTCACTCTTCACCTTTTCAGCTGATGAATGAGAAAGCTTCACATAATCATCTACCCCTTTCCTTATATACTGACCCTCCATTGTCACTCCTAACCACTTTAAGTATTATAGCAGCAAAAAAAAGAAAGCCAAGCTATCGCCAGGCTTTCTCTGCATAAATGTGCAAACAATCATTGTTTCACCAAGATATTGAATTCATTTCATCATCTCACTATTCGTTTTTCAACCAACTGAGCTTTTGTAGAATTGATGCGCAACAGATAGATTCCGTTTGGAAGAGCTGCATCCTGCATCGCATAGTCAATATCATTGTAGCGGCATGCGAATCGCGCACATTCTACTCCATTCATGGCATAAACGACACAAGCCACATTTTCGTCTGCAGCTATCGGTTCTATCGCCGTAGGTTCCTTTATAACACGAATAATACCATTTTTCAAATCTGATGTATCCCAAGCAAGGCCATCACCTATACTATCAAGTTCATAAACCAACGATTCAGCCAAAGTCGTTGTCTGTGAAGTCCACAACACAAGAGAATCACCAGCCTCCAATGCTATTCCATCGCGCACTTCCACCTTAAGCGTTCCTCGCAATATCAGTTTGTTAATTCCTGTCAGTTTAGTATGCATACGACGGCTCATAGCATAGAAACGAAGTGTTGCACCCGAAGAAACAGTTACATTATGATTATTAAAATTCAACGTTCCCGATGTAGAGGTCTCCTTCACGCCTGGGCGCAACAAGCCACCTTTACTAATTGTTACCGCACTATTGTTCAAGAAACCATTACCCGCAAGCATTGCTCCATTTGCCACCGTCAGAGCGCCCGTACCCAACATTGCAGAAGAGGCCGTACTCTTGTTCAAGCAAATCGCTCCTTCCGTCACTTTCGCCGCACCCGTAAAGTCACTATACCCCGTAACCGTCATCACACCGGCACCAACTTTCTCAAAGATGGTACCTGAACCTTTTATCGAGCCATCAAAAGTGAAATCGGTATTCAATGAACCAACCTTCCATGTATTAGCCCCAACACTAGCTCCATTGGAGAACGTACATCCTGCGCCAAGCGCACCCTTTCCTATAAGCTCACCTATCGTATACGTTTTACCTGTATTCTGTACGGTAATACCCGACGGGATATTCATAATTCCATTAGCCAAGCCAGCACTTGTATCAAGTGTAAAACGACCATCCGAAGCATTTGTCGCTTGCGGAATCAGCGTTCCCGTAAAACTTGCTAAATTCAATTTAAGAGGAGTACGAGTAGCCACCCAACCACTACCTGACTCCGTAGCACAGTAAACCGTAAGTTTGCCCGAGCCCGTAATCTTATTGGTATAGGTGCAACGATTGGCCGTAGTCCATGAACCCGCCTTACCTTCCGCCACATTAATCTCATTGGAAGTCGCCACATTGTCGACCAATGAGCCTCCTTGGAACTCTACCACCTTGGCCACATTACCAGAGCCATTCTGCACGGTTCCTGCAGCAATAACCAAACGATTAAGTCCCGCCCCCGTCGCATATGTCTTGAGCCATCCACCTCCACGCTTAGTCAACAGCGTACCCGTGAATGCGCTATTCATGGCGAAATCTGCACTGTTATTTATAACACCCCCCTCAGCACTACTCAGCAGTATAGGAGAGCCCATTTGTACAGCAGCAGTAGTCTGAAGAATACCACCATTCTCGATAATAAACTTTGAAGGAGAGGTGGTCACACCACCCAGATTGCCATAAGCCTGGTTCGCATTGGAAAGCGATGATACGCTTACTGTTCCACCACTGATACGATTACCTCCCGTATAGGTATTATCCGTAGAGATTGTCAATCGGCCTGCACCTTCCTTGAGCAGTGTTGCCTCACCTGTTATGGCACCATCACCAGCAAAAGTATACGCCTTTGCCGTAGAGTTGCTAACAAATACCGTATCACAAGGAAGATCACCTGCCAGCTGAATATAGAGTTGCTCTGCGTCATCTGTAAAATAGACTTTGTCATTTGCCACAAAATAACTTGCATCATCGCCATTCAAAAAATTCATGGCTGCAGCATAATCCCAAACAGCACTTTCACTACCTGTCCATTTCACCCATGCAGCCTCTCTGACACCCTCAATTACAAGATTTATTTTTCCATCCTCATATTTGAGCGAGCATTTTTTTCCGCCAGTACCCTCAAGTTTTATTGCCGACAAATCTCCATCAAGCATTTGAGTCTCAGCAATCGTATAAACACCATCAGAGAGTTCCTCGCCATCGCGCAACACAAAGCGAAATACCGGAGTCAAATACTGAGGCCCATAGTCCCAACTTTTCGTTTCAATACTGATATATTTAGTCAGCAACTTATCAGAAGCCAGATTTTCATTATACAGGTCAAGTTCTACCACAGCACCGAAGTTCAAATCTAAAGTATCTGCCGTGACATCACCCCTTCTATTTTCCCCTCCAGGTCGAAGCACGGAAGCATAATCCATCTTGACACTGCGGAATACCCCTCCATTGGAGTTAAGTTCAGCAAAGCGATTAAGCCATAAAGAAGAATTCTTCATTGTACCATCAAAGTTGACAATTCCTCCCCAAATATCAGTATTTCCAGTATGAGTCATATCAACTTGTGGAAGATTAAGAATACCTTCTCCCTGCTTAACTAAGCGTGCCGAGCCCGTCAAGCCCGCCCCACTAACCGTTTGAGTGTATTTATGATATACTATATTGTTGTTATTGTTAGCACCTTGCACCCAACTAGGAACATTAAAGATTGCGACATGAGGCGACACACCTTCGGCTATAGCTACATTCATATCGTTAGTCTCGCAGACAACGACTTGTTTTCCATTTAATTCAGCCCCAATCACTCCGTTATTAGGAACTTCAATACGCCCCGTCATTGTCAATGGAGGAGGCGCTACCGTAATTCCCTCCATCTCTCCAAGGAAATAACTCAGATGCGGCGGCTGGTTATATCCAATGCTCTGCCATACCATTGCCTGGCGATACTGATGATCATGCCATAAGGTATAAATACGGTGCGAAGTCGGAGTTGATGTGGTATAAATGCGTATAAAAGCATTGTCCCCCGTACGAAGCACCATTTCTTCACGCCAGTCACCTATAATATCACCCGTTGCGCCAGGATTATTCTTACTCCAGTTATTCATCTTACAGCCACTGGAGGTAAAGATACGATTAACACCGCTACCTACAATCTTATCAATCTTTGCTTCACGTTCCGTCCCTGGGCTATTGAGTATTTCCTCACAAAGGTCACCATCCCAATAGATGCGGAAATTCAAGTCAAAGCCAGGCACACTCGTCAATACTTTATCTGCAACCGTAGAGATAACGCCACTCTGATTACTCTTTCCTACACAACCCGGATAGCTGTTCGTAAAGTTTCCACAAAGGGCACGTCCGTCATCACTTGTAGACTGCAATCGATAATAAATCTTCGAGGTCGTTGCATTGCGATAATTCATAGATGGAGAAGTTTCGTTACAAGCAAAATGCTCCAATCCCCAACGATAGGGATCAAAATCACTTGTATGCTGAGCATCGCCATGTCCTAAGCCTGTAGTAGACAACCCCTTACCATTATCGTCAATCACCATTGAACCAAAAACAATTTCGTCACGTCCATCTAAATCCACATCGGCAATGCCATAGTTATGATACCCTTGGCCCCACCATTGACCGCCGAGATCCCTCCAGCGCCAACGTTCTATTAGCTGATGCGTCACAGGATCAACATCATATGCCACCATACGATGACGCGTATAGGCTCCTCGAGCCAGAAAGATACTTGCCTTACGTCCATCAAGCACTGGAGCACCAAAGAAATGCTTCGTTGAGCGGTGTCCATAGCCATCCCCCCACGCAGCATTGAGATCCGTTTCCCCACTCTCCAAACGAGGTAACGGATAAGCCATCTGCACATAAGGCTCAGCCGTCTCACCATTCAGATAGAGCAAGAACTCATTACCTGTATGTGTATAGGCCATATTGGCATCACTCTGCAACGTGTTACGGCTATCCAGACTCATATTACCTATATTCAATGTCGTACCATCAGCTTTGTGAATAATCATATTGTCAGCACCACGCAACAACACCTCTGCCTTACCATCACAATCCCAGTCGTACCCTACAATATCGTACTGTTCATCAGGACCCGAAACCATATTGGGTCCAAGATCAATATACCACAAGCGCTTACCTTTTATGTTATAGCATTCCAAGCGGTGGAAACTATACTTATTATTTGTATAATCTAAAATACTTCCACAATTGCGTTTTACTATAAATTCGGCTATCCCATCACCATCAACATCAGCAAGTGATATATCATTAAGCGTATAATCACTGGTTACGGTCTGCCCGTTACGATTTACCACAGGCTGCACTGGAATATCCAGATAACCATTATTCCAACGAGTTACAGGCGCGCATTTTTCTTGTTCAACGCCACGCACCACAGCAGCCACCTGATACTTACTGGCAGAAGAGCCTTTGGTGTCATTATAATTACTTACCTTCAAGGGATTCGGATTCACCTTCACTCCATCACGGTAAAGATTGTATTCCACATCATAGTATTCTTCACCCATGATACGCCAACTCACAAAGTTGCCGCTTCCCGATGGGAGAGCCACCAAACCGCGATCCAGCACATCTGTCGTGCGTTGAGCCATTGCCACACAACTCATGGCTAAGCCCAAAAACATAAGTCCTATTTTTTTCATTATTATGATGATATTAGTATTTTCTCATTCAAGCCATTATCACTTTTCACCTTAAGGCAGCAAAGCTAATATTACAAAGCCCCTTTACAGAAAGCAAACCATACCTTTTACATTGCAAATGTATAAAAAAGAATCCTATTTCCAACTATTTATAGAAAAAAAACGCAAAAGTTCACCTATATGCCGAAAGTTCATAAATCGGTTGGCCTTGGCAGCGCGGATGCGCTGCCAACGATAACGGAGCTGTGCTTAATTATGAATTATGAGTTATGAGTTAGCATCAGGATGGTAGTTATCGTTAACGTTAACGTCATCGTTCAAAATTAAGCCGCCTCGCGCAACGCCACCCCAAAGAGGCGACGGTTGCGGATGCGCACCTGAGGTGCACCCAGCTGCTTGAGGTAGTAGCCGAAGTTGTGACGGTCAATACCCTCCATAGCCGTGGGAGACAGCTCGTGCAGGTAGTCGTACACCTCGGCGGCCGACCATAGGGCTGCGGACTTCTCGTCGGGCGCTTCGGGTACTTCGCACACCTCGAAGTGCTGGCGCAGCAGGTCCCATACGCCGCAACGGGCCGAGTAGGTGGCATTGTGGGCTTCGAGCTGGCGCGTCTCCTCCTCGTCGAACCAGCAGCGCTCACCCTCGGCAATGGCCGCCATGGCCTCGGCATAGAGCTGTTCGTAGTCGAGCGGCGTGTCCACATCAATGGCATGGGCCAGCTCCACACAGATAAAACGGCGGCTGCCCGTCTCGTCGTTGAGGAGGTAGCGGCGGTTGCTGGTGGCAATGAACGAGGCCATGCGCTCCTTCTCCTCCATCTGCGAGTGGTAGGCACGCTTCATCGACACGGCCGATAGCTGCACCAGGTTCTTGAAGATGGGCATGCGGCGACCGGCAAAGCGGTCTACCTCATCCACATTGATGAGCATGTAAGCTGTCATGCGACGTAGGCAGGCATCCTCCTGTGCGAGATTGAAGGTATCAGAGAAGAACATGCGCAGCTGAGGAGGCACCAGCATCTTGGCAAACTGGCTCTTGCCCCAGCCCTGCTGGCGGCTGATGAGGATGGGGCATACGCTGTTGCCATACGTCCCCATACGCCCCATCACCTGTGCCACCATAGCGATAAACCACTTGCGCAGCCAGCCGATCAGCAGTTCATCGTCGGTGACGCGGCGGAAGAGCGCCTCGATGTGTGGCGTGCCGTCCCACTCGGGCAGACTCTCCAGGTAATCATTTACGGGGTGGTACCTCTTCACCAGCTCCCCACCCTGCACCACGGCACGCACCAGATAGGGCTTGGTGATACAGATGCCGGCATGGTTCATCTCCATCATCAGGCGATAGATGGCCTCCTCATCGAGCTTCACCCAATCGTTCATCCCCAAGGGACTGAGTTCATAGTGCTGCGAGAGGCGGTTGAGCCGCACATCGTAATGTTCGCCTACATACTCCTCCATACGGACAAGTAGAGAGTTGCTTTCCCCTTCGGCCAGCGAACTTCGTTTGAGAGATATACGAGCCTCCTTGACAGGTAAGTCAACGTCATCGTTAACGTTAACGTCAACGTATACGCTCTGCGTGTCCTTAGCTTCTTCCCTTTTCACTCTTCCCTCTTCACCCATCATGATTGTTACTATGCTTCGCAACCATGTGCCTACTTTTACAAAAATCTTTTTCATATACCTATATTATATATTACTGTCATTCATTCCATTCTTTTGACAACATCGCGATTCAGCGAGAGCAGAGACAAGCTTGTTTGTCTATGCCGAGCGTTAGCGATGTCGCGGAAGAAAGAATATCCTGGGATATTCCGAGTTCTTACCAAAGAACTCAAGAGGGCTTTAGCACTCATTTCTTCCGCAAAGTTACGATAGCGCCACAACCGTTTATTCTGAATTTGATACGCTACAGAAAAAAGTTATCGTCATCATTGAAAAAAGTTGTTTTCTTCGGCAAGTAGCGTGCAAGCCGAGAGCAGAATAAGTTTACTTAATTATGCCGAGGCGCAGCCGATACTCACAACGGAATGAATATCATATGATATTCCGAGGTCTTCGTAGAAAAACTCGAAAGGGTATTCACCCTTAATTCCGTTGCAAATTTACAACATCAAAAAGCCGAAGTCAATACCTCGGACAGGGTGAAAACAGGATATTTTTACGCACTACCATTGTGTAAATCAGAACCTTTGATTATCTTTGTAGAACAAAGAGAAAAGCGCACGCCACCGCGGTGGCGTTTTGCTGTCACCGCGGTGGCGTAATAGTATCACCGCGGTGAAAGATTGGCGCCACCGCGGTGACGTGAGCATAAGTAACAAACCATTCAGGGAAAACGCATTATAATTTCTTCCCATTGAAATATCCTGTTTATATCCTCTATTTGACATGATTATCTCACGCGAATCTCGCAAATCTCGCAAAATCATACATCGCTATCGCTCGTATGTAGCCGTCCGGATGGCAAACGCGAGTGAAATGATGCGTTTTCGCGTGATTTGCGAGATTCGCGTGAGACAAAAAAGCTGCGTGAAACGGGAATATTTTTATAATGCGTTTTCCCTGACAAACCATTAGTACACAGCAATATAGAGAAACATAAAAAAAGAAGGCAATTATGGCAAAAAAGAAGAAAGAAGGAGGCATCCGCTGCCTCGCACACCGCACCTACCTGCGCAGTGGCAGCAGCAAGACAAGCGTACAGGGCATACGCGTAGACATCATGGGTAGCCAAAAGACCGAGCTGAGCGACATGGCCGAGAGCATAGGCTACGCCAACACCGCCACGCCAGCCGACGTGCTGGCCGTATGGGGCGCCATGGAGCACGAGATCATGCGAGCTCTGGAGAACGGACGCCGTGTATCGCTGGGCCGCCTCGGCACACTACGCCTCGAGGTAGGCACCAAGCCAGGCAAGAGCACCGCACGCAGCATCACCAGCAAGGACATCGAAGCCAAGGGCATCACTTTTACCCCCTCAAAGCAGCTGGTCCAGAAGCTCAAGGAGCTGACCTTCGAGTGCGACGGCATAGCGAGTCACCCGCTCAGCGCACTGCACACCGAGGAGGCCCTGACAGAATACTTCACCACACACCAACACATCAGCGCACGCAACTACGCTACCCTATGCCACTGCAGCGAGAGCACCGCACGCCGCCGCATCGCCCAGATGGTAAGCGAAGGCAAGTTGGTGCCGAGCGGCATCGCAAAGGGACTCTACAAGTTGAAAGTTGAAAATTGAAAGATACATTGCCAATGCCAACCAATTTATAAACTTTCACCAATAGGAAAAGGCAAATCGCGCGATATCGAACTCCGTTAAGATAGTTTTTCAACTAGCTTAGGGGAACTATCAAATCACAACAACGGGGCACGCCAAAAGAATATTATTCACACATGGCATACGTTTTTCCACAATAACGCGAACAAAAAAGAGACGCCCAACATTACGTATTAACAAAACGATAATTTGTATAAAGTTTAACCAGCATCACGAAGAAAAGACAAACTTTCAAAAAGTTTTACACTAAATTTCGCGGTAAAATGAATAAATTGTTGTACCTTTGTCGCCCGATTGGCTACATCCACTCGGATGCGACCAAAAAATGGAAACAAAATGGGCAAATTTGACAGCTATAAGATAGACCTTAGAGGTATGAGAGAGGTGAACGCCTCTTACGACTGGAATATCGATAACGAGTTCTTCGCCCATATTGACGGCCCCGAAGTGCAGAAGGGCAAGGTGCAGGTATCGCTCGACGTGCATCGCTCGGTAGATACCTATGAGATGAGCTTCGTGCTCGATGGCGTGGTGGTGGTCACCTGTGACCGCTGTCTCGACGAGATGGACCTTGACATACACACTACGGGTCAGTTGCAGGTAAAGCTGGGTGCCGACTACGGCGACGAGGGCGATGTGGTGATAATCCCCGAGGCTGAGGGAGTCATCAACGTGGCCTGGTACATATACGAGTTTGTGGCACTGGCAATCCCGATGAAGCATGTACATGCTCCGGGCAAATGCAACAAAGAGATGTCCGGCAAGCTGAGCAAGCACTTGCTGCGCTCCTCTGACGATGAGGACCTGGGCGAGGCAATCACGTTCGGCGACGAGGCAGACGAAGCGGAGGCCCCTGTGGATCCGCGTTGGGAAGGTTTAAAGAAAATAATTAATAATTAAAACTAAAAGAAATGGCACATCCTAAAAGAAGACAATCGAAGACCAGAACTGCCAAGAGAAGAACTCACGACAAGGCAGTAGCTCCTACATTGGCCATCTGCCCTAACTGTGGCGAGTGGCATGTATTCCACACTGTATGCGGCGCTTGCGGCTACTATCGTGGAAAGTTGGCTATCGAGAAAGAGGCTGCAGTATAAATTGCAGCACATTCGATTTAGTTAGGAGTTAGGAATTAGGAGTTAGGAGTTACATGCTCCGTTAAAGCCTAAATTCCTAACTCCTAACTTTATTTTAATTCCTGGGTAATAGTTAAGGACAACTCCTAACTCCTAATTCCTAACTCCTAATTATTAAACACGTGCACAAAGCAGGATTCGTAAATATCGTAGGTAACCCCAATGTGGGCAAGTCGACGCTGATGAACAAGCTCGTGGGCGAGCGCATCTCCATCGCTACCTTCAAGGCGCAGACTACGCGCCACCGTATCATGGGCATACTCAACACGGAGGACATGCAGATCGTGTTTTCCGACACGCCCGGTGTGCTCAAGCCCAACTATAAGCTGCAGGAGTCGATGCTGCAGTTCTCAGAGTCGGCACTGCAGGATGCCGATGTGCTCATCTACGTCACCGATGTGGTGGAGAAGGCCGACAAGAACCAGGAGTTCCTGCAGAAGGTGCAGCGCATGGACGTACCCATCCTGCTGCTCATCAACAAGATTGACCTGAGCAACCAGAACGACCTCACCGCGCTTGTGGAGGAGTGGCACGAGACATTGCCCAAGGCAGAGATCATCCCCATATCGGCATCGAACAACTTCAACGTGGACGTGGTGCTGCGCCGCATCAAGGAGCTGCTGCCCGATAGCCCGCCCTACTTCGGCAAGGACCAGCTCACCGACAAGCCCGCCCGCTTCTTCGTCACCGAGATCATACGCGAGAAGATACTCCTCTACTACGACAAGGAGATACCCTACGCCTGCGAGGTGAGCGTTGAGCAGTTCAAGGAGACCGAGAAGAGCATCCACATCAATGCCGTCATCTATGTGGAGCGCGAGTCGCAGAAGGGCATCATCATCGGCAACCAGGGCAAGGCCCTGAAGAAAGTGGGCATCGAGGCACGCCGCACGCTGGAGCAGTTCTTCGGCAAGCGCATCTTCCTCGAGACCTTTGTGAAAGTAGATAAGGACTGGCGCAACTCTGACAAGGAGCTGCGTAGCTTTGGATATAACCTTGAATAAAATTAGGAGTTAGGAATTAGAAATTAGGAGTTGAAACTCCACGAAGCCCACCGGGGCAATAAAATTCCTAATTCCTAATTCCTAATTCCTAACTTAGTAAGACATGGGAAACTTAGTAGCTATCGTAGGACGCCCCAATGTGGGTAAGTCAACACTCTTTAACCGCCTCACACAGACGCGCCACGCCATCGTGGCCGACGAGGCCGGTACCACCCGCGACCGCCAGTACGGCAAGTGTGAATGGACGGGACGCGAGTTCTCAATCGTAGACACCGGCGGATGGGTAGTCAATTCTGACGACGTGTTCGAGGAGGAGATACGCAAGCAGGTGCTCATCGCCGTGGAGGAGGCCGATGTGGTACTCTTCCTGGTAGATGTGCAGAATGGTGTCACCGATCTCGATGAGCAGGTGGCCGCTATCCTGCGCCGTGCCAAGACACCTGTCATCCTCGTCTCCAACAAGACCGACAACTACGATCTGCAGTACAGCGCTGCCGAGTTCTATTCGCTCGGCCTGGGCGACCCCTTCTGCATCTCTTCGCTCACCGGTAGCGGCACGGGCGACCTGCTCGATATGGTGGTGGAGAAGCTGCCTGCACCCACGCCCGAGGTAGAGGAGGAGGAGATACCGCGCTTTGCCGTGGTGGGCCGTCCCAATGTGGGCAAGAGCTCCATCGTGAATGCCTTCATCGGCGAGGACCGCAACATCGTGACCGACATAGCCGGCACCACCCGCGACTCCATCTATACCCGCTACACCAAGTTTGGCTTCGACTTCTACCTCGTGGATACTGCCGGTATACGCAAGAAGGGCAAGGTGAACGAGGACCTCGAGTTCTACTCCGTGATGCGCTCTATCCGCTCCATCGAGAACTCCGATGTGTGTATCCTCATGCTCGACGCCACCCGCGGGCTCGAGAGTCAGGACCTCAACATCTACTCCCTGGTGCAGCGCAACCAGAAGGGCCTCGTGGTAGTGATCAACAAGTGGGACCTCGTGGAAGACAAGAGCACCAAGGCGATGAAGTACTTCGAAGATACCATCCGCGAGCGCTTTGCCCCCTTCACCGACTTCCCCATCGTGTTTGCTTCGGCACTCACCAAGCAGCGTATCTTCAAGGTGCTCGAGCTGGCCAAGCAGACCTACCTCAACCGCACCACCAAGGTGCCTACGGCCCGCCTCAACGAGGAGATGCTGCCCATCATCGAGGCCACGCCGCCCCCATCAAACAAGGGCAAGTATATCAAGATCAAGTATTGCATGCAGCTGCCCGGCACACGAGTGCCCTCATTCGTGTTCTTCGCCAACCTGCCGCAGTATGTGAAGGAACCCTACAAACGCTTCCTCGAAAACAAGATACGCGAGCGCTGGAACTTTACGGGTACTCCCATCAATATCTATATACGCCAGAAGTAACTCAACCTTAAGTAAAAGGGGCGGCATTAAAGCCGCCCCTTTTACTTAGGAATAACCCCACCTATAAGCCTAAATACATCTTATTACATAGTCACCGTAATTGCAATTACAGTTTTATCCCTAGCGTCTTCTCCAAAAAGATGTGGTAAACATTAACAAAATAGTAAACAACTCCAAACGTCCCACGAGCATAAGAAAGGATGCAAGCCATTTGGCCGAGGCGGGCAGGGCACTCCAAGAGTAGGCCGGGCCTAAGGTGCCGAGGGCAGGACCGATGTTGCCTACGCAGCTTACCGAGATGCTGTATCCCTCCACGAAATCGAGGCCCATGACCATAAAGGCAAACCACCCGATGAAGATGAGCAGGAAGTAGAGGCAGGTGAAGGTGAGCACCGTGGCTCGTGTGTCGCCACTGATGACATTGCCGTCCATGCGCACGGGGATGACGGCATTGGGGTGAAGGATGCGGTTGAACTCACCGCGTATGCTCTTGGCCAGGATGGCAACGCGGCCACACTTCATGGCACCGGTGGACGAACCGCCACAGGCTCCGAAGAACATGACGAAGCTGAGCAGCATCCACAGATAAGGGGGCCACTGCATGTAGTCGGCTGTGGCAAAGCCCGTGGTGGTCTGCAACGACACTACTTGGAAGAGGGATATGCGGAACGCCTTCTCTATACCAATATCGCCCTGTGCCAGCAGGCCCAGTGTGATGACGAGCGTGAAGCCCAGCACGGTGAACAGGTATACGCGAAACTCGGTGTTGCGGTACAGTTCGCGCAGCTTGCCCTTGAACAGCAGCAGGAACAGCAGAGTGTAGTTGATGCCGCTGAGGAACATGAACAGGGTAATCACGTAATCGATCTGCACCGAGTCGAAAGCGCCGATGCTACCTTGCCGCGTAGAGAATCCGCTCGTGGCAATGGTGGTGAGTCCGTGGTTGACGGCATCGAACCATCCCATGCCACATACCCGGAGCGATACAGCGCAGGCTACTGTGAGCATGATGTAGATGGCGAAGATCCAGCGCGAACCTACCGACACGCGGGAGTGTATCTTTCGGTGGCTTACACCCGTGGACTCGGCAGCAAAGAGTTGCACCTTGTCGATGCCGAACATGGGCAGAATAGCTACGGTGAAGAACACGATACCCAGACCGCCCAGCCATTGCGTAAGGCTGCGCCAGAGGAGCAACGCGTGGGGTTGGCTCTCTATGTTGTCGAGGATGGAGGCTCCCGTGGTGGTGAAGCCCGACATGGATTCAAAGAAGGCATCGGTGAAGCTCGGGATGTGTCCGCCCAGCCAGTAAGGTAGGCTGCCGAAGAGGGCAAAGGCTATCCAGCAGACCGTGATGGTGATGTAGCTGTCGCGGCGCGAGAACTCTCCCTTGCTGCCCTTACCGATGATAAGGCACCATAGTCCGGTAAGGGTGGTGGCCAGTGCCGATACGAGGAAGCCGAACAGGTCGTTGCCCTCGAGGAACGGCGAGGCGATGCCGAACAGTAGGAATATGCCTGCCAACAGAATCAGCAGGGTGCCTATGATGCGGGATATGGTCTTGAGGTGTATCAATTGAAATATTTCTCTATACGTTTAATCATGGATGCAAGGCAGAAGGCCACTACGTGGTCGCCTGGCTGTATCTGTGTAGAGCCGGTGACGAGGATACCTTCGCCGTCGCGCACGAGTCCGCCGATGGTGACTCCCTTGGGCAGGCTGATGTCTTTGACCTGCGAGCGGGTGATGCGTGCGCCCTCCTTGACGATAAACTCGGCCACGTCGGCATTGGCAAAGGTGAGGCACTTGACGTTCGACACGTCGGCATCGAGCAGCAGCTGGTATATGTAGCTGGCGGCAATCTTTTTCTTGTTGATGACGGAGCCTATGTCGAGGCTCTCGGCCATGCTGATGTAGTCGATATTCTCCACCTCGGCAATGGTCTTGAACACTCCCATACGCTTGGCCGAAAGGCAGGCGAGGATATTGGTCTCGGCGCTGTCGGTGAGTGCCACGAAGGCATCCACATTGTCGATACCCTCTTCGGAGAGTAGCTCGTGGTCGCGACCGTCGCCATTGATGACCATGACGTTGTCGCTCACCATTTCGGTGAGCCAGCGGCAGCGGGCGAGGTCGCTCTCGATAATCTTGAGGCTCATGTCCTCGCTGATGAGCTGGGCACTGCGCACGGCTATGCGGCTGCCTCCCATAATCATGACGTTGTGGATAGACTCGTACTCGTCCTTGCCAGTGATGTGGCGTATGTAGGTGAGCGAGCGCTTGGTAGTCATGAAGTATACGAGGTCGCCTGCCTGCAGCATGTCGTCACCGCCGGGGATGATGGTCTCGCCCATACGCTTGATGGCTACGATATGGTAGGGTTGTTCCTTCTTTATTTGGAAGATGGGCGTATTGAGTATCAGGGCATTGTCGCGCAACTTCACACCGAGCATCACGAGGGCTCCTCCGCTGAACTCCCACCACTGGCGTATCCAGCTCAGGTGGAGGCCATCGGCAATCTCCTTGGCAGCCAGCATCTCGGGGTAGATGAGCGAGTCGATGCCGAGATTATTGAAGAACTCCTTGTTCTTGGGCTGCAGGTATTCGTAGTTGTCGATGCGTGCAACGGTCTTCTTGGCTCCCAATGAGTGGGCGAGCATGCAGGCGGTGATGTTGGTGCTCTCCTCAGGGGTTACGGCTACGAAGAGGTCGGCATCGGCGACACCCGCGTCCTTCAGACTACTGATGGAAGTGGGACTGGCGGCGATGGTCATGAGGTCGAAGTTAGAGTCGAGGTTGGCCATACGCTCTTCGTTGGCATCCATGAGCACGATGTCGTGTTGCTCGTCGGAGAGCATCTTGGCAAGGTGTGTACCTACGGCTCCTGCGCCGGCGATGATGATTCTCATTGTATGGTAGTCTTTTTTATTGTATTACGATTCTCGGGGCACTCAGAGCACTCGGAGAACCTCTTCATTCATCATTCTACATTCACCCTCTTCTCCATCTCCTTCGCGATGCTCTCGGCATCGATTCCGCACTGACGGCACAGCTCGGGCACGGAGCCGTGCTCGATGAACTCGTCGGGGATGCCCATGCGGCGTATGTCGGGATGGTATCCGTGGTCGGCCATGAACTCCAGTACGGCACTTCCGAGGCCTCCCTTGATGGTACCGTTCTCGAGGGTGATGACATGCTTGAACTTACGGCCCACCTCGTGGAGTATCTCTTCGTCGATGGGCTTGAGGAAACGCATGTCGTAGTGGGCGGCGCTGATGCCCTTGGCGGCTACGCGTTCCACGGCTTCGGCAGCGAGGTTGCCTATGGAGCCGATGCTGAGTATGGCGATGTCGTCACCATCGTGCAGCTTGCGTCCCTTGCCTATGGGCAGCTCCTCGAAGGGGCAGTGCCAGTCGACCAGCTTGCCGCGTCCGCGGGGATAGCGTATGGCGAAGGGACCCTTGTCGGGGAGTTGGGCCGTATACATCAGGTTGCGCAGCTCATGCTCGTCGTAGGGCGCCGCGATGGTGAGGTTCGGTATGGGACGCAGGAAGGCGAGGTCGAAGGCACCATGGTGTGTGGGACCATCTTCGCCTACCAGTCCGCCGCGGTCGATGCAGAGCACCACGTTGAGGCGGCTGATGGCCACGTCGTGTATGACATTGTCGTAGGCACGCTGCAGGAACGACGAGTAGATGTTGCAGAAGGGTACGAGCCCATCCTTGGCCATACCTCCCGAGAAGGTCACTGCGTGGCCCTCGGCAATGCCTACATCGAAGCAGCGGCAGGGGAGTTTCTCCATCATGATGTTGAGCGAGCAGCCTGTGGGCATGGCGGGGGTTACGCCCACGATGCGCTTGTTCTGCTTGGCCAGTTCGAGCAGCGTATGTCCGAACACATCCTGGAAACGGGGCGGCTTGCCCTCGTCGTGAGTCTCGAAGCGTTCGCCCGTCTCGGCGTCGAACAGTCCGGGAGCATGCCATTGGGTGGGGTCCTCCTCGGCCGAGGCGAAACCTCTGCCCTTGATGGTATGTATGTGGAGCATCTTGGGACCGTGCATGTCCTTGATGGTGCGCAGCACGCGCACCAAGGCGATGACGTCGTGCCCGTCCACGGGGCCGAAGTAGCGGATGTTCATTCCCTCAAACACGTTCTGCTGCTTGGTGAGGAGCGACTTCACGCTGTTGTTGAATCGGATGAGGCGCTCGCGCCCGCCATCCTTCATCATACCCAGTTTGTGGAGCACCTTCGCAAAGCGGTAGCGCCACTTGTTGTAGCTGGGTGTGGTGGTGAGTCCCAGGAGGTATCGCTTGAATCCGCCCACCGAGCGGTCGATGGACATCTTGTTATCATTGAGCACGATGAGCATGTCGTTGTCGCTCTCCGACACATTGTTTAGACCCTCGAAGGCGAGTCCTCCGCTCATGGCTCCGTCGCCGATGATGGCCACCACGCGACGTTTGTCCTCGCTCAGTTTCTTGGCCGCCACGGCCATGCCGAGGGCGGCAGATATGGAGTTCGATGCGTGTCCGCAGGTGAAGGTGTCGTATTCGCTCTCTTCGGGCGAGGGAAACGGCTTCAGTCCCTTGTATTTACGGTTGGTGTGGAACTGCTCGCGTCGTCCGGTGAGTATCTTGTGAGCATACGCCTGATGCCCCACATCCCATACCAGCCGGTCGTTGGGTGTGTTGTACACGTAGTGCAGGGCTACGGTCAGCTCTATCACGCCGAGTGTAGACCCGAAATGTCCGGGATTGTGGGATAGTTCGTCGATAATGAATTGGCGCAGCTCTTCGCACACCCGGGGCAGTTGGTTCAGCTTCAAACGCCGCAGATCCTCAGGATATTGTATCGAATTTAGAATATTTTTACTCGCTTCCTTACTCATTTCATAGAGGATTATCGTAGCAAAGATAGTACAAGACAAACGAAATCCCAAATCTCTGCGAACTAAAATGGAAAAACTATAATTTTATCTATAAAACAAGGCTTATAAAAACGACTATAGCACAAGAAAAGACCATCCCACTTGATTAATCACACCACTAAGATTCTTCACGCAGAATGAATATCGTACCCAATATTATAGCCTCCCCTCATCTGCATAACTATAATAGCCGCTATCTGTAAAGACAACGTGGTCGAGCAGGCTGATGTTCAGCAGGCGTGCGGCCTCCTGTACCTGGCGTGTGAGGCGGTCGTCGTGCGTGCTGGGGCGTAGGCTTCCCGACGGGTGATTATGGCAGAGGATGATGGAGGTGGCCCGCTTGAGTAGCGCTTCGCGCAGGATGAGGCGCACGTCGACTACCGTCTCGGTGAGTCCGCCCATGCCGATGCGCACCGAGTCGATGACCGAGGATGATTGGTTGAGCAGGAGCACGTGGCACTCTTCTACGGCAAGGTCGCGCAGGAGAGGGTAGAAGTACTCGTATACCTGTGCTGCCGAACGCACTTGCCGGCGCTCGGGCTGCTCTACGGCACGCCGACGGCCCAGTTCGCAGGCTGCGATGATGGCCACGGCCTTGGCGGGGCCTATGCCCTTGAAGCGGCACAGCTCGTCTACACTGAGGCGCCCCACCTGGTCGATGCTGTTGTTATATGCCGCCAGCACCTTCTGCATGAGCCCTACGGCCGAGTCCTCATCGTTCCCCGATCCTATAAGAATGGCCAGCAGTTCGGCATTGGTCAATGCCTGAGCGCCCTTGCTCATCAACTTCTCACGTGGACGGTCCTCCTCAGCCCAGCGGTTTATGGCTAACTTGTCTGTCATAGCGGTTTTGAATAAAAAAGAATGGACAACCGACTTGGGCATTTCCTTCTCCCATTCGTCCATTGTCCATTTAGCTTTTAATATAGCAGAGCACGCTCTGCGTTGTATTACATCTTCACACGACCTACGTATGAGCCATCGCGAGTGTCAACCTCAACGAACTCACCTTCTGTGATGAAGAGGGGCACGCGGATCTCAGCGCCAGTCTCCAGTGTGGCAGGCTTGAGAGTGTTGGTGGCGGTGTCGCCCTTGAGGCCGGGCTCGGTGTAGCTGATCTGGAGCACCACCTTGGTGGGGAGCTCTGCATAGAGTACAGTGTCGGAAGAAGCGTCAGATACCACCTCTACGGTCATACCCTCCTTCAAGAAGGCAACGCCTGTGATGAGTTCCTTGGCAATGGGAGCCTGGTCGAAGGTCTCGTTGTTCATGAAGATGAAGTCCTCACCCTCCTGATAGAGATACTGGTAGGGACGACGCTCTACGCGTACATCCTCGAGCTTCTCACCGATGTTGAAGCGGCGCTCCAGCACGTAGCCGTCAACCACGTCCTTGAGTGTAGTACGCATGAAAGTGTTACCCTTACCGGGCTTTACATGAAGGAAATCGATACAGAAGTACAGCTTTCCGTCCATGCGGATGCAGGTACCTTTCTTGATGTCTTGTGCATTAATCATAACTTTGTCTCGTCTTTATTTATACTTATTTATTACTTTTCTGCTGTTTTCCGAGTGCAAAATTACAAGAAAACGGCAAAATGCCCAAATCTTTCGTATAAAAACAGCACATTTTTTGGTGATTTCAAAAAAAGTCCCTACTTTTGCAACCCGATTACGCAGCCTAACGACGAAAAAGGGCGCTAAGACAAAGAAAAGAAAGAACAATAAAATAGTACAGAGCAATGAAAAGAACATTTCAACCTTCTCTGAGAAAGAGAAAGAACAAACATGGTTTCCGTGAGAGAATGGCTACCGCTAATGGTCGTCGTGTGTTGGCTGCCCGTCGTGCAAAGGGTCGCAAGAAATTGACAATTTCTGACGAGTTCAATGGTTTGAAGAAGTAATTCTCTCCGCAAGAAGAATAATAAAATGAGGGTGACGATATATCGTCACCCTCATTTATTATTAGTACTTTTGCCAATCAGCACTTGCAAGACTATAAAGCACGCAACATAAAAGGTTTTCATGAAAGGAAAGCGAGCCGCTAACCCATCCTTAGATGCACACAACATCCCCGAAAGAGTCTTTTGCTGGGGAGCCTTGAAACAAAAGCAAAAAAACACGCCAACAGAGATAGGCGAAGATGCACATCTCCCTACAAGCATTTTTATCGCATATCAATCACTTCATTCGCCGGATATTCCTTCTCCCTATAAGTAAAGGTATGCTGCGAGAAAGTTAGCCCATTACGAAAGGCTCGAATTTCAATTCTATATTCCCTATTCTCAGCCAAAACAAGATCCACAATCTTCGGTTCACCAGAAGCAGTAAGATAAAGCACCATTTTGGACAGGTCTTGCTGAGAAGTCTTGGGTACAAGGCTGATTACATGCAGCCATTCGTCACCTACGTTCCTATCACCCTCATCTACCGGCAAAAAGTATTCATCAAAAGTCTGCAGCAACATATAGGGATTAATGCTCTGCAACTCTTCATCAGTAGGATTACTAATATACAGCTCACTGTAGGAGATATCATTTTGCAGAGTCCACAGAGTAGTCCCATCAAACCAGATTCTCATATCATCGGTATCAAAGCAGAATTTCTCACCTTCCATCAGGAATCTACCATTTGTGCGAACCCCTTCTTCATTTAGACGGAACCGAAGTTCCACCCCCTTATTCTGAAATAAGGCAGCCGTCTTGCCGAGCCACACCTCTGCTACATTCTGCGCTCCCACCCAAACAGGAGCAAAGGCCAACACTATCATTACTATAAAAGTCCAACTCCTCATTCTATATACACAATTCTCCATATGCGGGTTCACCATCTGTTAATTCTTAAAACTAAGACAACTAAAATTTACACATTATAGGCACATGTACTTTTAAACATTATTCAAGCCTTCAAGTTTCATCTCCAAATCCATCTCATCGGCACAGAGCACCTGACGAGGCTTGCTGCCGTCGACGGGACCTACGATGCCGGCCTTCTCGAGCTGGTCCATGATGCGACCTGCGCGGTTGTAGCCGATGGAGAACTTGCGCTGGATGAGCGATGTAGAACCCGACTGGTGCACTACGACCAGGCGTGCTGCATCCTCGAACATGGGGTCGAGGCGCTTTAAGTCTACATCGTCGAGGTTGCTGCCTTCGCCAGCATTCTCGTCCACATACTCGGGCAGGTAGAACGCCGTGGGATAGCCCTGCTGCTCGCTGATGTACTTACCGATGCGCTCCACCTCGGGAGTGTCGACAAAGGCACACTGCACACGCACGGGGTCGCTGCCCTGAAGGAAGAGCATGTCGCCCTTACCAATGAGCTGGTTGGCTCCGGGGCGGTCGAGGATGGTGCGCGAGTCAATCATGGCCGATACGCGGAAGGCGATACGGGCAGGGAAGTTGGCCTTGATGGTACCAGTAATGATGTTCGTCGTGGGGCGCTGGGTAGCGATAATCATATGTATACCTACGGCACGGGCCAACTGGGCGATGCGGGCAATGGGGAGCTCTACCTCCTTGCCGGCAGTCATGATAAGGTCGCCAAACTCGTCGATGATGACCACGATGTAGGGCATATACTTGTGGCCCTTCTCGGGGTTGAGCTGGCGGTTGATGAACTTCTCGTTATACTCGCGCAGGTTGCGCACACCAGCTGCCTTGAGCAGGTCGTAGCGGGTGTCCATCTCCACGCAGAGCGACTTGAGGGTCTGCACCACCTTGGTGACATCGGTGATGATGGCATCTTCGCCGTCGGGGAGCTTGGCCAGGAAGTGTTTCTCGATGGAGGAGTAGATGCTGAGCTCCACCTTCTTGGGGTCGACCATCACGAGCTTCAGCTCGGCGGGGTGCTTCTTGTAGAGGAGCGAGGTGATGATGGCGTTCAGACCTACGGACTTACCCTGACCGGTGGCACCAGCCACGAGGAGGTGGGGCATCTTGCAGAGGTCGAACATGAGTATCTCATTCGTGATAGTCTTACCGATGGCTACAGGCAGTTCATAGGTAGACTCTTGGAATTTGCGACTGTTGATGACCGAGTACATCGACACCACTTGGGGATTGGCATTGGGAATTTCTATACCGATGGTGCCCTTGCCGGGTATGGGGGCGATGATACGGGTACTGAAGGCGGCAAGCGTCAGGGCGATGTCGTCTTCGAGGTTCTTGATCTTCGAGATGCGCACACCTGGGGCAGGGGTAATCTCGTAGAGCGTGATAGTGGGGCCCACGGTGGCCTTGATAGAGGATATCTCGATGCCGAAGTTGCGCAGCGCCTGGATGATGCTATCTTTCTTGGTATTCTGCTCGTCGCGGTCGACAAGGAAAGCATCATCGTTGCCCTTGTTGAGCAGGTCGATGGTGGGGTATTTGTAGCGTGAGAGGTCGAGCTTGGGGTTGTAGGGTTCGACAATCTTCTCGGCTACCTCCTCTTCGTTGACCTCGATGGTGAATTCAGCCTCTTCCTCCTGCTTCTCGGCTGGGTTTTGCTCTGCCTCGTCAGCGGGGACATCGACAATCTCCAGTTCCATATTCTCCGGCTCTTCCATCTTTTCAGACTCTTGCTCCACCGTGTTCCATTCAATCTCTGTAGGTTGCTCCGTAATGGAAAAGTCCACATCATCGTGTTGACTAGAGATTTCTTCTTCAGCAGGTTCTACCATCTCATCCTCATCTTTACCCGGCAACAAAGACTTTGGATGGAGCAGTTTCCTTACAAACTCTATCGTATTATTCGTAAGATACATGCAAAAGAGTATTGCCGTTACAATCAGAATTATCGCAATACCAGGCAAGCCAAATTGGACACTGAGCCATTCCGCAACATTGTGTCCATGATAGCCACCCCAATAAATTCCCGACTCTACGAACCAACGGTCTATAGTAACGCTCAAAAAAAGAGACCCCCAAACCAACATTACAGCGCAACAGATTCCCCAATGTTTAAGATTGAACTTGTAAGTCCGCATAAGATTGAGGCCCAGCACTAACAAGAATGCTGCTACGCTATAGGCTGATATTCCAAAGCATCCATTGATAAGTGTTTGAGCTATATGTGCCCCACTGCGCCCTGTAGCGTTTTCCACATCATCAGCCGCCACATTAAGTTCTGTAACATCTTGATGTTCCAGTGCACTCTGATCAGCACCGCCATTAAGTATAAAAGAGGTAAATGCCAACATCAAATACAATGACACCATCACACAAAGTAGCCCAACAACAAACTGAGCGGTTTCGTTTTTTATTGCCGAACGAATATCCTTTATCCATTTAATCTCCCTCTTCTCTTTATGCGCCTTTTCCTTTTTTGGTGCTTTCTGTTGTGTTGCCATATACTTATATTCCTCCTATCCTGCTTTTGAATTCAATTTTTGCAAAGTTATGAATTGTTTCGCTTTTCCACAATATTTTACCATATTTTAGCTAAAATGGATTTCAATTACGCATTAACATAAACAAACATCCGCGCTTTCATTTTTACTATAGAAAACACGTCTTCTTATTTCAGGACTTAACGTTACAGAGTTCAACACCCCTCACGATACTTATTTTCCTCCTTGTCGTCGAGCATGCTGAGGTAGGAGGCATAGCGTGACTGGCTGATGCGGCACTCCTCTACGGCTTGGCGCACGGCACAGTGGGGCTCATGGGTGTGGGTGCAGTTGCCATAGCGGCAGTGGGCCGACTCGGCAAATATCTCGCGGAAGTAATGGCTGATCTCCTCCTCTTCCATGTCGAAGGTTCCGAAGCCCTTGACACCGGGGGTGTCGATGAGCCAACCACCATCGCCGAAGGGAAACATCTCGGAGAAGGTGGTGGTGTGCATGCCCTTGTTGTGGTACTCGGAAATCTCGGCGGTACGCAGATGGAGGTCGGGGAGCAGGGCGTTGATGAGGGTGCTCTTGCCTACACCGGAGTTGCCGGAGAGTAGGGTGGTCTTGCCTGTGAGAGAGGCACGCACCTTGTCGAGTCCGTCGCCATTGAGAGCCGAAACGCAGGAGCACTCGTAGCCAATGGTATTATAAAGGTGTACGATGGCATCGAGATAGCGGCGTTCGTCCTCATTGTAGCGGTCCACCTTGTTGAACACGATATGTACGGGGATGCGGTAGGCTTCGGCAGTGGCGAGGAAGCGGTCGATGAAAACGGTAGAGGTCTCGGGGTAGTTGATGGTGACGATGAGCAGGCACATATCGACATTGGCGGCAAGGATGTGCGACTGCTTCGAGAGGTTCGAGGCACGACGTATGATGTAGTTGCGCCGTTCTTGGATGTCGGTAATATAAGATATGCCGTCGACGGGTGAGGTAATGGTCACCCGATCGCCGACGGCCACAGGATTGGTACTGCGGATGCCCTTGAGTCGGAAGTTGCCTTTGATACGGCAGTCGACGAGGCTTCCCTCATCGGTCTTCACGATGTATTGGCTTCCGGTGTTCTTGATTACGAGTCCAAGCATGATAAAAGTTGAAAGTGTATAGATGAAAGATGAAAGTCACATCGTTATAGATGGATATACTCGCAAACAGAAATTTTCATCTTTCATCTTTCGACTTTCATCTCGTTTTACACGGTCATGATCTCCTTCTCCTTGTCTGCATAGAGCCCATCCACCTTCTTAATGTACTTGTCGTGCAGCTTCTGGAGCTTTTCTTCGCCGTCTTTCTGTACGTCTTCGGGCATGCCGTCCTTAACGGCCTTCTTTAATGCGTCAATGCAGTCGCGGCGAGCGTTGCGGATGCTAATCTTGGCATTTTCGGCTACCTCCTTACATTGCTTGGCGAGTTGCTTACGGCGTTCCTCGGTGAGGGGAGGTATGCCGAGACGGATGATTTCACCATTGTTCTCGGGAGTGATGCCTACGGGAGAGTCGATAATGGCTTTCTCGATGACGCGGAACATGTTCTTGTCCCAAGGCTTGATGGCGATGGTGCGTGCATCGGGGGTAGTGATAGAGGCTACACCTGTCAAGGGTACCATAGTACCGTATGAGTCTACACGGATACCGTCAAGGATACGGGTGTTGGCTTTGCCGGCACGGATGCGGGCGAGTTCGTCTTCAACGTGGAGGATGGCCATCTCCATCATCTCCTGTGCTTCGTTCAAATATTCCTGCATATTGTTTTAAGTTTTTAAGTTTTGTAAGTTCTTAAGTTGATTGGCTCTGGGGCTATTTCGGTTTGTAGTGTTTTTAAGGTACAAACTTATAAACTCAAAAACTTACAAACTCAAATAGTAAAGCCAAAGGTAGTCGGTTTTTTCGTTTTTTGCAACAGTTTTTTTGCATATGTATATAAATATGGTTGTTTTTCTTGTTTTTTTCGACTTTTTGTTTCAGAGTTTGGGATAAGTTACTATATTTGCACAAATTCGTATCGTACGGCTATATACTATGGAACAACAGATATTGCAACTGCTCGACAAGCTGCCACCCATCTCGCTTTCCGAGATGAAGGATATAAAGCTGATGAACCGTATAGACAAGAAATATCTTGCTACGATTGACCAGTTGCAGCAATTGCTCGCCATGGCGCAGGGCAAGTATATGGTGCAGCAGATAGAGGGCAAGCGTTACAACCGTTATCATACTATCTATCTGGACACTCCCGATGAGGAGATGTATACGATGCACCATAACGGCCGTATCGTGAGACAGAAGGTGAGGGTGCGTACTTATATGGACTCGGGCGATACCTTCCTCGAAGTGAAAAACAAGAACAACCACGGGCGCACCAAGAAGAAGCGTATGACCGTGGGCAGCATACATTCGCTGCACGAAGATGGGGGCGACACCCTACTGGCCAAGCATGCCAACTATTTGCTCGATGACCTCGTGCCCAAAGTGGAGAATCACTTTGAGCGCATCACACTGGTCAACATGGCCAAAACTGAGCGTCTCACCATCGACTGCCATGTAAAGTTCCACCATTGGGAAACCGATATTGAAGATACCTTTGACCGATTGGTCATCATCGAACTCAAGCGCGACGGTAATGTGTACTCGCCTGTAAAGAGCATGTTGCGCGAGTTGCGCATCAAGCCCTCGGGATTCAGCAAATACTGCATAGGGTCGGCACTGACCAAGCCTACACTTAAGCAGGGCAATTTCAAACCGAGATTTGTAAGAATAAATAAACTATTAAATAATCATTGACAGTATTATGGGAAACCTTTTGAACCTTATTGCCGGAGGGACCAACGCCCTTGCCATGGCAGCTGAAGAGATGGATATGGATGTACAACCGTTGGCTGATGCGCTGATGACCTCCATGTGGGCCGACTGGGGTGCTTTGACCGAGTTGCTTATCCGCTTCGTGCTCAACACGGCAGTTATTGCGCTCATCGTGCGTGTATTCTACTACCCCAAGAGCAAGCGTCGCGACTATTTCTTTACCTTCATCCTGATTTCGATCAGCGTATTCCTGCTCATCTTCCTGATGGGTGGTGTGAAGTTGAAGATTGGCTTCGCTCTCGGTCTGTTTGCCATCTTTGGTATCATCCGCTACCGTACCGAATCGGTGCCCATTCGCGAGATGACTTACCTCTTCTTGATTATCGCCGTGAGCGCCATCAATGGCCTGGCTACCAGCATCAGCTATATAGAGTTGTTGGCTACCAACCTGCTCTTTATCCTCTCTATATGGATATGTGAGAGCAACCGTTACGTGAAGCATGTGGCCAGCAAGTTGGTGTTGTATGATAACATCCGCCTCATCACCCCCGAGCACGAGGAAGAATTGATAGAGGACCTCAAGAAACGCACTGGACTGAATATCCTGCGTATAGAGGTGGGTGCTATCGACTTCTCTAAGGATACCGCCATGGTGAAGGTCTATTACGAACCGTTGACCAACGAAATCAATAGTGTTGACAACGTGGGCCGACTGCCCAAGATGGGATAAGCTTTTTGTATGCATACATTGCAAAACAAGACATACATGAACTAAACCTTTTACATGCATGTACCATTTTAGTATATGCATGTATTCTTTCAGAATCTTTTCAGGATTTCACCCTTATTTTGCCGAGCAAAACAACAGAACTATGAATAAAAGGAATCGAATCTTAGCCTTAGGCAGCTTACTATTGGCAACAACCCTCACTTGGGCACAAAGTGACTTTGGCGTATGGGAAAGTGTAGAGTTATCAACCAAACTGAACAAACAATTTGAATTATCTCTGGAGGGTGAGCTACGTACTCATGACTATTCTGCAGAAATAGAGCGTATGACAGCAGGCATTGGTCTGTCATACAAAAACAAGAAAATACCATTCTTAAAAGCAGATATAGGATATTCCATTTTGGGCATGCAAAATCCAAGAGAAACGACAATCAAATATCGTGACGATGACCCGACCATTCCCAAACACAAGAATGTAGATGCCTCATATTGGTATACACGGCACCGAGCAACAGCATCATTAACAGGTTCCCTTAAAGTTGGACGGTTCAAGTTCTCTCTTCGTGAACGTTACCAATTCACCCACCGCATGGCTGCAGAATGTTCTCGCGAACGCTACTATTATTTCTATATCCCAGGCATGATTAGCCAATGGGATGAGAACCCTGAGTATCTTACTGATGCTAAAACTGTCAAGAATGACCATAAACTCCGAACACGTTTATCTGCTAGTTACGACATAAAAGGATCTAAATTTGAGCCATTCGCAGAAGTCGAAATTTACAATCAGTTAGACAATGCCTTGCAATTTGACAAGATACGCTACACATTAGGGACCGAGTACAAAGTGAGCAAGAAGGCCAAGTTCAACCTATTCTACCGCTATCAAGATTATAGTGATATTGACGATATTAGCGGACATATTCTGGGCCTAGGCATTTCCATGGAATTATAAAAAACAACAGCTATGATAAAAAGGTTTATTCACGCGTTATTGCTACTCATTATTTTCACGACACAAATACTTGGGCAGCAGATTACAGTAGAAACGGATGGTGGTTATACCCGGTTCAATCAGTCATACGAGCAAAGCAAAATAGTTTTCAACAACGGGCAGATGGAGTTTTACGTTGCCGGCGAGGTAATCAACACATTCAAGATCAAAGATATCCTGCGAATATTCTTCTATACTGATGGAACTTCAATAGACCAACAAACATCATCCCAAGCCATCATTTATTCTTCTTCCACAGATGAGCTCATTATCAACGCCCATCCAGGATGCATCACTAATATATATCACACAAACGGGGAATGCGTCCTCTCGCACATGCAGACCATAGCCAATCAAAGAATTAGCCTTTCATCCTTACCATCGGCAACATATGTGGTAACGACAGGAAGTAAAACCACTAAAATCGTCAAGCAATGAAACGAACGCTCTTATTATCTTTCATTTTATTAATAAGCATATCTTCTTGGGGCACCAACCAGTCTCCCGCAGACTTCCGTGTTGTGTGCAAAGATGGGACTACATTCTTCTACCCAGGAACAGACACTGAGATGACATTCAACGAGGATGGCACTATTCTCTTTATCAATAATACGGGAGCAACATCCAAACACCCTTTCTCTGCAGATTTTGCCCTAGACGCCATTGAAGCCATTGAATTTGCTGCGCCCAACTCATATCAAGACAAATATAGTTTTATGCCTCCTACCATAGATGTAGCCATAGATCCCTCAGATGACACCTCGTACACCGAGATTCCAGAAGAAGTCATAACCGATGACACACACGACGACTATGGAGATTTCATTGAGAACTATATTCCCAGCAACCGAGTTACCATAACCTACAATGGCACATCTGCAACCTATACAAAAGCGCCAAGCGGTGTAATGGTTATGGCCAATGGAGCCGATATTACCATCATATCTACCAAAAAGAATATCGCCTACACCTTAAAGGGAACTACAACCAACGGCTCGTTCAAACTATATTCCGACTACAAGACTCAAGTGACACTTGATAACGTTTCTATCACCAACACTGACGGAGCAGCCATCAATATACAATCGGGGAAAACAATCATGGTAGAGGTTAAGGATGGGACAAACAACACCCTCGAAGATGGCACTACCTACACGATGGTTACCAACGAAAGCCAAAAAGGAACATTCTTTAGCGAAGGTCAATTGGTATTTACAGGAAATGGAGTCCTGAACATAAAGAGTAATTATGGACATGGTTTGGCCAGCGACGACTATATCCGCATCCGACAAGGATATATCAATATCCATTCTATTCGCGATGGTATTCACACGAATGACCGTTTCCTTATGTATAAAGGAACAATAAATGTCCAAGCTAAAGAAGACGGCATTGATGTAGGTAAGGGATATGTTGAGCTTTATGGTGGCGAACTCACTATAAATGCCGGTGACGAAGGCCTCACAGCCTCTTATGAAGGCGAAGATGATGGTACTATTGACCCTCTCATTACCCCATACATCGCCATCAAGGGAGGACTAACCAAAGTAAACACCATTGGCGACAAAGGACATGGCATACGCGCCATGGCATCTTTAAGCATGACCGGAGGCATCTTGCAAGTCACAACAGAAGGGGCAGGTTCCAAGGCTATTATGGCTGAAGGCGACATACGACTTACTGGTGGAAAACTTACAGCCTTTACAACAGGAAGTGCTTTATACGAAAGTGACATCAACGAGCTATCATCCTCTGCTGCATTGCGTTCTAAAGGCACCCTCACGATAGAGGATATGACTATCGGTTTGAAGAGCACTGGTAAAGGAGCCAAAGCCATCAACAACATAGGTGACATCATCCTTAGAAATTGTACACTGACAGCACTAACAACAGGTGAAAACCACAAGACCAACGATCTCGACTCACATTCGCGCGGAATCATTACAGATGGCAATTTGACAGCAGAGGGTTGCACTGTCCACATAAAATCTTACGACGAAGCTATCCAATGCGGACAACACTGTAACCTGAGCAACACCATTGCCTATGCATTCTGCAAAAAGGGATCACAAACCCAACATGCAACATACGCCCTCACGGGGAGTTATCTCATAGGAGGGTATTGGTAAACATTATCAATGATTGCATTCACTCCCCTAACAATATCCCATGCAGCTACCCTGCGTACCTATACCATGCAGAGTAGTTGCATGAATTGTGACATGAATGTAGCTAACCTATGCAGTTGGCAATTCCTATATCATACAGAATATGCCATTAAGGAGGGATTCCTCCTTTTACGTTTTCTCATAAACGGACAAATCACCTATATGATGCCCATAGGCAAAGGGGACCTACGCCATGTGCTCATGCAGCTGCAGGCAGATGCTCATTGCATGGGTGATTCGTTTCGTCTCGCTTGTGTATGTCCATGTGCACAAAAGTACATTGAGGAGGCATTTCCTGAAACATTTCAGTTTTCCTGCAATCGTGACTCTGCCGACTACATCTATCTAAGAGAGAGCCTAGCCAGCTTAAGCGGGAAGAAACTACAACCCAAGCGCAATCACATAAGCAAGTTCAAACGCTTGTATCCTAATTACGTCTATCGGCCTTTAAGTCCAGAACTTGTCACAGAATGTTTGCGAGTAGCCGAACAATGGTACATAAGCAACGACTACCACAAACAATCCAGCATGAAGGCTGAGCTACAGATGATGCGTACGGCACTTGCGCACATGGATGAATTGCAGATTATAGGAGGCACTCTTTTTGTCGACGAGCAAATGATTGCTTTTACCTTTGGCGCTTATATCAACCAAGAGACATTTGACGTATGTGTCGAAAAGGCCGACACCAGCTACGAAGGGGCATATGCCATGATTAACCATCTCTTCGTCTGCCAGCTACCCGAGAATATCAAATATGTCAACCGGGAAGAAGACTTAGGCATTGAAGGGTTACGTAAGGCCAAACTCTCTTATCAACCCGCGCTCATCTTGGACAAGATGACTGGGAGTGCTATCGTTGTTCCCGAAACAGACATGGAACGGGATATACGTCTTGAGACGCGCCGCCTTTGGGAGCATTCTTTTACAGATTCGCAAGCATTTGTCAACCTCTATTTTAGCAAGAAGTTTCAGGCCAAACGCAACGAAACACTCATCCGTGAACAGCACGTTGTAGCGGCTCTACAGAGGCTCCCCTACCCTATGACTTATGGGGACAGATTGATTGCAGCTTCCTATATATCGGGAGCCTGCACGGAAGAGAACTACCGTCGCCGTGGACTGATGAGCGAGTTATTACTCCAAGCCCATCGCTCCATGCACACAGAAGGCAGTTTATTCAGCTTCCTTATTCCGGCCACCCCAGAGCTATTTGATTATTATGCCAAGTTTGGCTATACACCATGTTTCCGCTATAGCCAGAAAACGATACAGATAGACTATACGAAAGAGACTGATAATTCAATCACCATAGCCCCATCAAAGTTTCCACCCTTAGGTTACATTCGTACCATGATGCAGCAGCGTCCCATGTGTATCCAACACCCTATCAGTGACCTGGAAGTTGTAATCGAGGATTGTTCCTTGGGAAATGACACTATCTGGGAGGCCACACTAGGCAATACAACCAAAGCGGTGGCCATATGCCGTACAAGTTCTAAAGGCGTATGCCTACGCGAGTATGTATATGACGATGAAGCCTCGTTCAAAGCTTTGGTTACGGGCATCGCCGCCCATTATGGCCAGGCCCAAATTGACATTATTGATATCAAAGCCGACAAAGGAAACTACCTAGGAATGGCACGCATTATACATGCCAAGGCCATGCTTGAGGCTCATGCCACACTTCATCCAGACAAAGACTTATGGATATACCTGACAGATCCGGCAATACCATCCAACGATGGCAGCTATCATATCACCAAAGGGGAATGCATCTTCCTACCAGAAAGACTACCCCAAACTAAAGAATACTCCATTGCTACACTCTCACATACCATTCTCACAGAAGAGAATCCACTCATGACCCTCATGATGAATGATTAGCCATCATTCATGTCTTCAAAGATAGTACTAACAGCTAATAAATTACTACTTTACGCCCATCCACCAGATAGATGCCAGCAGGCAGTTCAATGATGGTGGTACCTTGCTCTATCACTTGTTGCCATACACAACGTCCTTGCAAATCAAACACACGCACCTCTTGCGGAACGAGTACCGTGATCTCCAAACACTTTCCTCCCCTAACATGGCAGCCATAGGAAAGTTGTGTCATTCCATTAGTCTGTGTAAATGAAAGCCTTGTGGCTGGCAATGCATATTCTTCGCCGTACATATCAACTAAAGTGGTCTGCGCAAGCAAAAACTTGCATTCTGATGCCGGCAGCACCTCTGGGGTATATAACTGTAACACTAAGTTATTATCCACATCCAGATATTCACTTTCATTGGAATATAAGATAAATCGCGTACAAGTCTCATTCGTTGATTGAACCACAATACTGTGCGTAGAATTAGTTATATCATCCAACTCTACCCCTTGCAATTGAACCGCCGAAGGAAGTTGCAAGTCAAACTGTATTGCTGTATAGTTTTCCACTTCCCCTTTAATGGACAGCTTGCAGAGTGTCTGCTCATCTATGGCCAGCTCCACAGGATCCATAACAATCTCCACATTTGCTTCAGGTAGTGTACTAAAATGTCTATAATCAAAGTCTGCATCCATCAACATTGCCAATAGCAGCATAATATCCAGCATATTGAGTTCTGCATCTTCATTAACATCAGCGTTCACTTCATTACATTCGTCAGTCTCTGTTCCTAAAATATCATTCACGAGATTTACTATATCTGCTACCGTCAGTACGTCATCTCCATTAACATCTCCCAAAAGATTAGTCGGATAATGAGTAAGATCATACTGCTGTAAGTTCGGAACTATATAGGCTGCTCGCTCGGTGAACCACGATTTGATATCCTTGACGGCCGATTCATAATTTCCGCCATCACCCCATATTTGCATATTGTTCAAAAAAGAAGAATTTGCAAATTGCAGATAGTCGTCGGCATACGTCAACAACTCCTCAAAGTGATGTTCCATAAACTCCATCCACAAATGATAGTAAGCACGCTTTATCACATCGCTATTGTCCCATAAAGCCCTAAAGAAGGTATTGCCTACACCAGAGACACCACCAAACAGGGATTGGGTAGCACTACTAGTAAAATAGCTTCTGGATTCCTCATACCCGAAGGCCCAATCAAAATCCCAAACCGGGCCAAAGACATACGGCGAAGCACTATCATACATATCCTTGTTGTACAGGAAAGTGCTTTTCGGATGACAAATCTCCATATTAAGTGCCAGTTCATTGACAAGCATAAAACGGGCCAACATCTCCACATCCACGTGGTTGCTCACGTCCTTACCATCATAAAGGTCTCTTGCGAAAGCATTGAATTGTTTCCTTATAAGCGTTAATTTCTCGTCAGCTACAACCATTGAGGTCTCTTCATCCAGTTCTGGTTCCTTTATATTAACCGGTAGGTTATAAGGATATGACTTGAAACGATAGGGCTCATCATAATAAGAGTCCAACTCCAGCAATACGGCCGTGCTCTCATCGTCAAGGTCAACACTATTGTTAGCCAACCCGACCTTCTCTGTAAAAAGGTAACTCCCACGATAATTCCCATTTATGTACAAATCGACAGGTATAGTATGGTTAGCTCCCGAGGTCCCCATCATACGGGCTATCTTTTGTGCCATCACATTACTCATCATCGAACCCTTCTGCGCCTGTGCTATTAGGTTCCAGTTTTTCCCTTTCACAAGTCCAAAGGGCTTCACCGACGAAGCAAACTTCAATCGATACGGATTCTTGGCCCAAGGGTTTGTACTCCACGACGAGTTACCCCTTCCTTTAATCTGTACCGAATCTTGAAAGTCCGGGAAGGCCCCATTTCCATCAATCGTAATTTGGGCATTCAAATAATAGTCTTTGCTCGACACCATTTCACCTCCATCAATATCTATATCTATACGTGGGACCTTTACCGCGTGATCAGTCAGGAAGTCAACCTGTACAGTTACTTCATTGCCCAACGGTTCCAAGCCATACGCATATTTCGCAGGACTTATGAGTTCGGCCTCATCCGTAGCTTTCACCACGTCATAAAGCTTAAACTCTGACAACACGAGATAATTCTTATAAGCACAATCTGTCATTTCAAAACGCAGATAACTATACTTTCCCCCAAGTTCTATCATGGGAGAGAGAAACTCAGCACCAGCACCTGTATGAGGTATCCCCGAAGAGGCATCCAAAGAGGCAACACTTGTCCACTCCTCTCCATTGTTCGAGGCATACACGTTGAAAGCATACGGATTACGGTTACTAGCATCAATCCTGGACTGATAATAAAACTGAATAGCTTCAAGCGGTTTAGGCAAAGAAACTTGCAGATAAGGGCATGAGTCCTCCGGAAGTTTGGTATACAAAGGGTCGTTGCTCCACGTTGAGTGGAAAAAGGTCGCAGGATTGCCATCAACCACATTCTCCACCCCCTCTCCTCGCCCACTGGGAGCATTAGTAGAAAGCATATCCGCCACGATGGCGACCTCCGAGATATAGTCTTCAGGCATGCTCCATACCTCATCAGCAACTTTTTCAAATGTCCATTTTGTATGTCCGGGATAAGTAAGTGTATAGGTCACTGGTATATCAAAACGCAGACGAGACCGCTTACTCTGCTGTATTTTTCCATCTACATAGGCCACGGCCTCCAACGCATCCAACGAAAACGAAGCGGTCAAGTGCTTACCTATCGTCGCCGGCGCCACCACATGCAACGTGTCGCACCCTATCACATCAGCCTCTACGGGGAAAGCGTCTTCGGGTAGGTTCTCATTATACTTGTTATTAAACTTATAGGAAGCGAAGCTTGGGTACACTGGAGCATATTCACTGACAGAGTCTACCTCCTGACGTGGAATTACAATCACACTATCCCCTTTCAACGTAATTTTATAAGCGTCGCTATCTGCTTCAAATGCAACGATCACATCCGACGGGAAGGCATTAACATCTCCATCTGAGTAGTATACAAACTTTGTAGGGAGATTATCCACATGAGCGGAAGCCGCACATACCGACAATAAAACTGCAAGTGAGATTACCAATATTCTTTTCATAGCATTACATAAAATCATCCATACTTTCCACCAAACATCTCATGCCTTCAAACACAAGTCCCGACATCCATTGCTACAATTCTTCCAGAAAGAATATCAAAAGCCCCACAAGGGAATCATGCTTTGTGCCTAATTGTTTGTTCTTTTCACACAGACCTTTATTCTTCCTCGCCAATATGCCTATTGGCCGTAAGATACTCCTTCAAATACCGCGCCGTGTAGCTTTCGGGGCACTGGGCAATCTCTTCGGGCGTACCGGCCATGAGGAGCTGGCCACCACCACGACCGCCCTCGGGGCCCATATCGATGAGGTAGTCGGCCATCTTGATGACGTCGAGGTTGTGCTCGATGACGATGACAGTGTTGCCTTTGTCGACAAGGCGCTGGAGCACGCTCATCAGCACACGGATGTCCTCGAAATGGAGTCCTGTGGTGGGCTCGTCGAGGATGTATAGGGTGTTGCCGGTGTCGCGCTTGGAGAGTTCGGTGGCGAGCTTCACGCGCTGGCTCTCACCACCGGAGAGGGTGGTAGAGGGTTGCCCCAGCTTGATGTAGCCGAGCCCCACGTCCTGCAGCACCTTTATCTTATTAAGGATGGTAGGCACGTTCTCGAAGAACTCTACAGCACGGTTGATGGTCATGTCGAGCACATCGGCAATGCTCTTGCCCTTGAAGCGCACCTCGAGGGTCTCGTGGTTGTAGCGCTTGCCCTGACACACCTCGCAGGGGACGAGCACGTTGGGCAGGAAGTTCATCTCCACATTCTTGTAGCCATTGCCTCCGCAGGCCTCGCAGCGGCCTCCGCTCACGTTGAAGGAGAAGCGGCCGGGCTTGTAACCACGTATCTTGGCTTCGGGGAGACTGACGAAGAGGCTGCGGATGTCGCTGAAGACACCGGTATAGGTAGCGGGATTGGAGCGCGGGGTGCGGCCCAGGGGCGACTGGTCTACATTGACCACCTTGTCAATATGTTCGAGGCCCTCGATAGCGGTATAGGGAAGTGGCTCGCGCAGCGAGCGGTAGAAATGCTTGGAGAGGATGGGCTGCAGGGTGTCGTTGATGAGTGACGACTTGCCCGAGCCACTCACTCCGGTGACACAGATAAGGGTACCCAAGGGGAAGTCCACATCAACTCCCTTAAGGTTATTGCCCGTGGCTCCGGTGAGACGCAACACATGCCCGTTGCCCTTGCGGCGCACGGCAGGCACCTCGATCTTCATCTCGCCATTGAGGTATTGCGAGGTAAGCGTGTGGGTGCGCAGCATCTCCTCGGGGGTACCCATGAAGACAACCTCGCCACCCCTACGGCCTGCATAAGGCCCGAGGTCGATGACGTGGTCGGCAGCCATCATCATATCCTTGTCGTGCTCTACGACGATGACGGTGTTGCCTATATCGCGGAGCGACTTGAGGGAGTCGATGAGACGCTGGTTGTCGCGCTGGTGGAGACCGATGCTGGGCTCGTCGAGGATGTAGAGTACATTGACGAGCTGCGAACCTATCTGTGTGGCCAGGCGTATGCGCTGGCTCTCACCGCCCGAGAGGGTCATCGAGGAGCGTGAGAGCGACAGGTAGTCGAGCCCCACATCGAGGAGGAACTTTAGGCGGGTGTTGATCTCCTTGAGTATCTCCACAGCAATCTTCTGCTGGTTACCTTCGAGACGGGTGACGGCCGTAGAGGTCCACTCATAAAGTTCGCTGATGTCCATGGAGGCAAGTTCGTGGATGTTCTTGTCGAGGATACGGTAGTGCAGGGCCTCGCGGTTGAGCCGCGTGCCATGACATGCGGGGCACACGGTGGTGGCCGAGAACTGGTCCACCCACTTCTGCTGCGCTGCCGTGGGTTCGGTATCGTGCTCGCTGAGGAAGTACTTGACCAGGCCATCGTAGGAGATAAACATGTCGGACTCCTCAAGGATGGTGGTCTTCACCTTGATGCGCTCGGGACAGCCGTAGAAGACCTCTTCGAGGACGCTCTCCTCGATCTCCTCCACGGGAGTCTTCAGAGTGTACTCGTAGCGGGCCAGCAGGGCCTCGATGGTGCGGAAGATGAGGGTGTTCTTATAGTTGCCCAAGGGCACGATGGCACCCTTGTAGATGGAGAGGCTCTTGTCGGGGATGAGCTTGTCGATGTCGAGTTGGGTGACATGGCCCAATCCCTTACACTTGGGACAGGCTCCCTGTGGCGAATTGAAGGAGAAGTTGTGGGGTGCGGGCTCCTTGTAGGAGAGTCCCGTGACAGGACACATGAGGCGCTTGCTGTAGTGGCGCACCTCGCCACTGTCCTTATCCATGAGCATGATGAGTCCGTCGCCCTGAGTCATGGCATTGGCCACGCTCTCGCGCAGGCGCTTGTCGTCCTTGTCGTCGACCTTGAGCTTATCGACAACGACTTCGATGTCGTGGTTCTTGTAGCGGTCGAGACGCATGCCGTGCATCACCTCGCGCACCTCGCCATCGACACGCACATAGAGGAAGCCCTTGCGACGCACCTGCTCGAAGAGCTCGCGGTAGTGTCCCTTACGGGCCTTGACGAGTGGAGCCAGGATGAAGATGGGACGACCCTTATAGTCTTTCAATATGAGGTCGATAATCTGCTCCTCGGTATACTTGACCATCTTCTCGCCCGAAGCGTAGGAGTAGGCCTCACCGGCACGGGCAAAGAGCAGGCGCAGGTAGTCGTACACCTCGGTGATGGTGCCCACAGTGGAGCGAGGGTTCTTATTGGTGGTCTTCTGCTCTATGGAGATCACGGGCGAGAGGCCAGTGACCTTGTCTACATCGGGACGCTGCATGCCACCGAGGAAGTTGCGGGCATAGGCCGAGAAGGTCTCTATATAGCGGCGCTGACCCTCGGCAAAGAGGGTATCGAATGCCAAGGAGGACTTGCCGCTACCGCTCAAACCGGTGATCACCGTGAGCGAGCCGTGCGGGATGGTGGCATCGATATTCTTCAGGTTATGCTCGCGGGCGCCGTAGACTTCGATACGGCCCTCACTCTCCCCAAGGGGGGATGACTGGCAGACCTGGTCCTGTGTTATCTCCTTCATTCCTTTTCCTCCTTTCTTGAGCGCGTGAGCACATTGATATCGCCACGGCGCACATACTTGATGCCATCGGAACCTTCGGCCTCAACGAGGATGAAGTATACACCATCCTCTACCTTGCTGCCATGATAGGTACCATCCCAACACACGTAGTAGGTATAGTCTCCCTCATAAACCGCAGAGAGTGTATTGTGATCGCCCGAGACAATCTCCTGTCCCCAGCGATTGAAAATCTTCATTCGGAACGACAGCAGCGACTGGGTCTTCACACGGAAGAGGTCGTTGGTACCGTCACCATTGGGAGAGAAGGCATTGTAGAGATGTACCGACGAGCCGCGCAGCGAGAAGGTGATGGCCTCGCCCTCTCCCTCACCTTCTGTACCTGTAGCACGATGACGATAGGTAATGGTCAGGGTTACGCGATAGGTGACATCGGTGCCACCCTCAGTGAAGGTAAATGTGGTAATCTCCTCATTACGCTTGGCCAATAGGCGATCGGTGCCATTCTTTACCTGCCTGATATCCCATTCGTACAATACCTCGTACTCGGCAGTATCCACAGGGTTGGCCATGAAGGTAACTGTCAGAGGGGCATCATACGAACCGCCTACCTCTATTTCCTCCTCTTCGCCATCATGGTTAACGAACACTCCAGAAGATGTTACCGTAGGGTACCAGTCGGGAGCGACTTGTCCACTTGCGCCACAAAGCACAAAGAGAAGCAGCGAAACCAAAGTTATATATCTCTTCATAAATTCCTTACCATATTTGAACTTACAAAGTTAGTGCAAGCCGAGAGAAAAAGCAAACTTGTTTGCATTTTTCCGAGGCGCAGCCTAACTTCTGTACTTGCGTAGCAAGGACTAAAGTTAGTGCAAGCCGAACGGAATGCCAAATTTATTTGGGCATTTGCTTTTCCCTTCGGCCAGCGACCTTCGGTTCCGAGCCGCAGCCTAATTTCTGTATCCACGAAGTGGATATTAAAGTTAGTGCCAGACAGAACCTCCACCCCTGCCCTACTCTTAGCTATGACCAACATAGTGAATGACAGGAAAAAAATAAGGGATTTTTTGCCTTTTTCATTCAGTTTGCCCTAACTTTATTATGCTTGTGGTAAAAAGAAGTTAGGCTTCACCTCAGAAAAAACGCAAATAAATTTGCTTTTTCATTCGGTTTACACTAACTTTGCAGCCGCAAAATGGGTAAGTCCTATACGGCCAGCTCCCTTTGAACCCTCCAGGGCTTGACCGCAGCAAAGGTATTAGGTCGTAGCGGCGCGATATAGATCGCTTACCCACCCGCCTCTTTAGCTCAGTTGGCCAGAGCACGTGATTTGTAATCTCGGGGTCGTTGGTTCGAATCCGACAAGAGGCTCAGAAAGAGGGTGTGTCACTTCAAAACGGCACACCCTCTTTTTTTCATTGCATATAAATACGACTTGAAATCTCGCCACACAATCGTTCAAGATAATCACGATCCACCTCATCAAAGGTTGCCAGTTCTTCACTATCGATATCCAGCACCGCCCTAACTTCACCCTTGGAGATGAGGGGAACCACAATCTCGGAGCGTGAGCTGCCACTGCATGCGATATGCCCGGGAAACTGCTCCACATCGGGGACTACCTGTGTGGTGGCCTCGGCCCATGCCGTACCACACACTCCACGGGCATGGCGGATACGATAGCAGGCCACATCGCCTTGGAAAGGCCCCAAGATGAGCTGACCGTCGCGCACAAGGTAGAAACCTATCCAAAACCATCCGAAGGCTTGGCGCAGGGCGGCTGTAGTGTTGGCCAGTACACTCACCTCCTCATGCTCGTCGGTGATGTAGGGGAGAAAGTCGGTGATGAACTGCTCGTAGCGGGCGGCTTTGTCGGTGATGGTATAGGTGAATACGGGTTCCAAGCTGTTAAATTAGGAATTAATGATTAAAACTTAAACTCTCTCGAGTGGTGCATCATATCCTCTCCACAACCTTCTCTATGAGGTTGTCAATACTGTTCTTGTATCCGGTATTGGCTTCCTTGGCACGACGGTTGGCAATGACCATGCAAACGGTCATAGCCTTGTGCCCGAGCAAGCGGGAGAGGCCTGCAATGGCCGAACCCTCCATCTCGAAATTGGTGATGCGATGGCCGGCATATTCGAAGGCCATGATCTTCTCGTTCTGGTCGGGGTCTTCGAGCGGTATGCGTAGCTTGCGGCCTTGCGGACCGAAGAAGCCACCGGCCGAGATGGTGACACCATCGACCATGTCGCCCTGATTGATGCGGGTCAGGAGGTCGGCATCGTTGTCGATGACGTAGGGTGCGCCCTTCTGCGGGTTCCACTGCATGTGGCGGGTGAAGGCCTCCTCGAAGGGAAGGTCACACACGGCATTGCGTCCGGCATAGTAGTTGAGCAGGCCGTCGAAGCCGATGCTCTTGTGCGAACATACATAGGTGCCTACGGGAGTGTCGGGTTGCAGACCGCCACAGGTGCCTATGCGCACCATCTCCAGCTGACGGAACTCGGGCTTCTGCGTGCGGCTCTCGAAGTCGATATTGGCAAGGGCGTCGAGCTCGTTGACCACAATGTCGATGTTGTCGCATCCGATACCTGTAGAGAGTACGGTGATGCGCTTGCCCTGATACATACCAGTGATAGTGTGAAACTCACGGCTGGTGATGTCGCACTCGATAAGATCGAAGTGTGCAGCTACCGTGGCCACGCGGCCAGGGTCGCCTACGAGAATCACTTTGGAGGCCAGTTGCTCGGGACGTACATGGAGGTGGAATACGGAACCGTCTTCATTGATGATGAGTTCGGAGGGTGCGTAATAGGTACTCATAAGTTTGCTGTGAAGAGTTAAGTGTAAAAGAATAAGAGTGAATAATGAAGCGTCTTTTGTCCGATTCAGCTCTTCATCATTCACTCTTGATTCAACAAATTCTTATTTCGCATTGTTCGCCGGTGTCTCGGGCTTGGCGATATTGTCGCGCATGGCTGTGTCAGCCTGTATGTTCTTCATGCGATAATAGTCCATGATGCCAAGGTTTCCGTTGCGGAAGGCTTCTGCCATAGCCTTTGGAACCTCTGCTTCGGCCTGTATCACATTGGCGCGAGCTTCCTGTGCCTTTGCTTTCATCTCCTGCTCCAGAGCTACCGCCATGGCACGGCGTTCCTCAGCCTTGGCCTGAGCGATATTCTTGTCGGCATTGGCCTGATCCATCTGTAGAGTGGCACCGATGTTCTTACCTATATCAATGTCGGCGATGTCGATGGAGAGAATTTCGAAGGCTGTGCCAGCATCTAGTCCCTTGCGGAGCACGAGCTTTGATATGCTGTCGGGGTTCTCGAGTACCGACTTGTGGTTTTCTGACGAACCGATGGACGACACGATACCTTCACCTACACGAGCCAGAATTGTGTCTTCACCCGCTCCACCTACCAATTGGCGGATATTGGCACGCACCGTCACACGAGCCTTGGCGATGAGTTGGATACCATCCTTGGCCACGGCTGTCACAGGAGGCGTGTCAATCACCTTCGGGTTTACGGACATCTGTACAGCCTCAAACACGTCGCGTCCTGCGAGGTCAATGGCTGTAGCCATCTGGAAAGATAGGTCAATGTTTGCCTTTGAAGCTGACACGAGAGCATGTACCACACGTTCCACGTGACCTCCGGCAAGATAGTGAGCTTCCAACTCGTCGCGGGTGATGTTGCTGAGCCCGGCTTTGTGGGCTTCGACCATGGCTGAAGCAATGACACTGGGCGGCACTTTACGGAAACGCATAAGGAAGAGCTGCCACAAAGAAATCTTCACACCCGACACCTTGGTGGAGAACCAAAGCATGATGGGGAAATAGTAGAGGAAGAGCATCACGAACAGCAACACCACTCCCAATAGAATAAAAGGTGACATAGTTTTGTGAATTATAAGTTATAAATATATTGAATCATGCATTTTTCTTCACCATGATGACCTTCTCTATGATACGCTCTACTATGATAGGAGTGTTCTCGTCGAGAAATCCGTCACATGACTTTACTTCAATGATATGGTCATTGATGAGGGCATTGCCTATGAGGGCCAACCGGGTGACAGCTACTCCCGTGTCGCCCACCTTGACCTGCTTGCTTGCCTCAGAGGCTACCGTAGAGTCTATTTTCTTGTTCAACCCCAATTTGTCAATAGCCCTGCTGCGCAAGACAAAGGTGATGACAAGAATTGCCGATACCAACGAAGCGAACAGCGTGATGAACCCCGCCAGATTGCCCAGTTCTGTAAAGGCGTAGTAGTTGGCATACCCGAATGCGGCAATTGATCCGAGACCTGCCACACCGAATCCCGGGATGAGCAGCATCTCAACCACCATGAGCAACAAGCCAACCAACACAAGTGCACAAATAATCAAAATTTCCATATATTCCCTGTTTTAAGACACATTCACTTATTACGGTTCGAGAGATAGTTGTTCTCCTCATTACGAATATTCCTCTCCATCTCCATCACGCTACTTTCAAGGCTCTCACAACTCCGTTCCTTCTCCAACAGCACATCAGTCATATTCTTACGTTCCACAGCCGAGGTCCTGACGTACTGCATACGTAGTTCTCCCAACTCTGTCTGTAGCCTCTTCAGGTTTTCCTGCTGCTTCTGCCACGATACAAACATCTCGCGAGCCATCTCACTTCTAAAGTCTGTCAACCTATGATATTCCGTAAAGTCGTCAATCACAAAAACAAAATCCTTCTGTTCTTCTGTCTGGCTATTATTGATGGCAAGCATGAGCAGCGCCTGCCTTGCCTTACGAAAGGCTTCGCTATCAGTTTGAGTGAGGGCGATGGAGTTCAAGCGTGCGGCATCAAGCACCAAGCCCCTATCATCATTATCCCAATCGTAGTATTGTTTCTTTTCTGTAGGGATGAATGTATACACACATACCGAGTCCTCTGCCTGGAAACGGTCGGTAGCAAACCACCCGAGATTATTTATCTCATCGATAGCCATCATATAATCATTGGCCGAAGAGTTAAAAGGCATTCCTACATTCTCTGCGGAAAGATATCTGTCCAGTTCACTATTATAACGTGTTACATAGATATCATACCCTCCCAACGATGACGTTCCGTTATTTGCGAAATAGATGGTCATGCCATCTGACAACATGAAGGGATAGTTGTTGTCCCCTTCGGGAAGGCCCTCCAGGGGCAAGGGTTTGCTCCATTCATCCAGCATCTTATACCTCATAAAGAGCTGCAATGAGCCGTCAGCATCCACATCGCTATAATAGATTTTGTCTTTTCTCTCTGTCTGATAAGCCATGCACCCCTCGGTCTTGCAATCCTTCAGCAATTTGGTAGAGGAGGTTATGAGTCCATTATCCTGGTTCACGGGATAGGCCTTCTGGAATTGCTTCTTGGGCATCACTACACTATCCACGATGAGTACCTTTTCTACCCGTTTGAGATACTTCATCTCTTTCTTCATCTGCTCTATCAAGCGCACATGCTTCACATACAAGCTATCTGTCGGTTTTATTTCATCCACATACGTTTCATAGTTCTCGATAGCCGTCTCGTAGTCTCCCTTCTCCCGGTAATAATTGCCCAAATAGCGGAACGCCTTAGCCACCTCTCTCTCTGCGGCAATCTTCAGGTAGGGGAGAGAGGCATCCTTTTCTCCTGTCTCATACAAGCATACTCCATACCAATAGTTATAGCTTCCATGTCGCGGGTTATTGCTGACAATACGTTTGTATGCGTCCTTGGCCCGCTCATACTCACCCGCATCAAACCAAGCTTTGGCCTGTTTCTGATTTTGGGCAAAAGAGCCGGCACCTATACTCAGCACGAGAACAAACAACCATATTTTCCTGACTACACAAGGCATTTTACAAGATATTATATTTTATCAAAGCGAAGATATACATTTTATTTGTAAATACGGAGCTATTTATGAAAACAAATCGTCTTTTTTGAAATATTTACACTTTTTGATGTAATTTTGCCCCCTGTTTTGATATCATAAACCAGTCATGGCACAACGAACCGAAGAAGAAGAGCTGCTACATCGCCTCCGCCACAAGTTTCACAAAACGGCGGCGGAGTACAACCTCATCGAGGAGGGTGACCGCATACTCATTGCCGTATCGGGAGGGAAGGACTCATTGGCGCTACTCGAACTGATGGCAGCTCGTGCCCGTGTGCTCAAGCCGCACTTCACCATTGTGGCGGCCCATGTGGTGATGACCAATATCCCCTACCAGAGCGATGTGCAGTACCTGACGGACTTTGCCCGCGCCCTGGGTATGGAGATGCACATTGTAGAGACCTCGTTCGATGCCACGGGCGACACACGCAAGTCGCCCTGCTTTCTCTGCTCGTGGAACCGCCGCAAAGCACTCTTCGAAACCGCCAAGGCGCTTGGATGCAACAAGATAGCCCTCGGGCACCATCAGGACGATGTGCTTGTCACGCTCCTCATGAACATGACCTTCCAGGGCGCCTTCTCCACCATGCCCCCGGCCTTAAAGATGAACAAGTTTGACATGACCATCATCCGTCCTTTGTGCCGCATCGAGGAAAAGGATATCACCCGATTGGCCGAGTTGCACGAGTACCGCAAGCAACAGAAAAACTGTCCACACGAGCACACCTCCAACCGCTCCCGCATGGCCGAAGTGTTGCACACCCTCGACCAGCTTAACCCCGAAGCACGCTACAACCTCTGGGGAAGCATGACCAATGTGCAAACAGAGCTATTGCCCCCACGGCTAAAAGCGGGTGGTTAATGAACAACGTATAACGACGAACAACTATTTCTTTTAACAAACAAACAAACCGAAAACTTAAAAACCAAAATACAATGCACGGAATAGGAACCATCTTACTGCTCATCGTCTCCAACATCTTCATGACCTTCGCTTGGTATGGTCATCTCAAGCTGCAGCAGATGAAGCTCATCTCTGACAACACACCGCTCTACATCGTCATCCTCATCAGCTGGTTCTTGGCACTCTTCGAATACGCCTGCCAGGTACCTGCCAACCGCATCGGCTTCGTGGGCAATGGCGGTGCATTTACCTTGATGCAGCTCAAGGTCATCCAGGAGGTCATCTCCATAGCCATCTTCACCCTCTTCACCATTGTCTTCTTCAAGGGAGAGAGCTTGCAATGGAACCATTTTGCCGCTTTTGCCTGCCTGATAGCAGCAGTCTTTTTCGTTTTCCTCAAATAGCGGGGAGAGCACAGCTCCCCCACCCCACCCTGCCGAGCGGCCTATAATCTATTGTAAGATACCCAGGCTGGCCTACTCCCCGTCGTCGCCCAATCGTATGCGTCCCGTCTCCAGCGCCAGCTGCTCATAGCGTTCGCGCAGGCGAGGCATGCGCGAGGCACGTATCGACAGGCGTATGCGACAGTCCATCTGGAAGTCCTGCTCCACCACCGTGGGCCCCTCCTCCTTCACGATGCGCATCACCTCGTTCATCATCGGGTACTCAAACATCACGTCCAGCGTCAGGTCCACCGTCTTCTCCACCACCTCGGCCACGTCGAGCGCCTCGGCTGCTGCCGCCTTGTAGGCCACGATGAGTCCGCCCGTGCCCAGCTTGATGCCGCCGAAGTAGCGCACCACAACGACGAGTATGTCCGTCAGCTCTCGGCTGTTGATGGCACCCAGGATGGGGCGCCCCGCCGTGCCCGACGGCTCACCGTTGTCGTTGGCGCGGAAGTTCGTCCGCTCATGCCCCAGCATATAGGCATAGCACACGTGCCGCGCATCGAAGTACCTCTTCTGGCACTCGGCAAGGTGCTCCTTGATCTGCTCCAGCGTAGTCACGGGGAATGCCATAGCAATGAACTTGCTACGCTTCTCGGTGAACACGCCCTCGCACGGCGCTACTATCGTCTTGTATGTATCCAAGTTGACTTAATTATGAATTATTAATTATGAATTATGAACCTAAAGTAGCCATGTCTACTTAATTCAAGGCATAAAGGTACAACATTTTTTCGAATTAGCGAAGCTTGTTTACAAACTGCAACGTGAAGGTAGTGCAAACATTGGGTCGCGACACGGCAGTGATGCTGCCGCCATGCGCCATCATAATCTGATAAGCCAAGGCAAGGCCTATGCCCGAGCCATTCTTCTTGGTGGAATAGAAGGGTTCAAACACATGTTCGATTCGGTTCTCAGGGATACCGGGTCCATTGTCCGTAACCGTAATGTAGGGCACGCCATCGGCCAGTGTAGCCCGCACCTCGATACGTGCTTCGCCACACCCTTCGAGCGCCTGGGCGGCATTGCGCACGAGGTTGATGAGGGTAAGTGTCAGCAGATGCGGGTCGGCATAGAGCTGCATCTCGGCCGGAGCGTTGAGCTCCAGTTCACACGGTCCGGTCTCATTGCGTAGCAAGCGGCCGAGCTTGGCAAAGAGATCCTTGACAACGATATGACGGCACACTGGCTCAGGCACATTGGTCAGCTGATGGTATGAGGCGAGGAAGGTATTGATGCCTTCGGCCTGCTCGTTGATGATATTAAAGCACTCGTGTATGCGCTCAGGGTCGTACTCATCGGGACGACTCAGCACATCCTTCGTAAGCGAGACGATAGGTGCCACGGTATTACGCAGTTCGTGCGTCATCACACGCAGCATGCGGTCATAGTGTTTCTTGCGCCACTCCAGTTCTTGACTTTCGGCGCAGTACTGTTGCAGGATATGGTTCATGTCGTCTCCTATAGGTCCCAGCATCGGGTCCTTGGAGGCGGGGAAGCGCATGGTGAGGTCGTGCCCACGGATGGCACCGAGAAAGTAGTGCATCCGACGCAGGGGGAAACGCAGCACACGCCATAGCCATGCTACCGACAACCCCAGTGCCAATATTGAGGTGATCACCCACCGCTTGTCATCTATATATATAAATAGGTATAGCAGCAGCGTGTAAGAGAGCAGCAGGCTGAGCAGTGCGCCTATGAGGTGCAACGTATAGTGCCGGTTAACGGATGACTCCATATTTCTTCAGTTTAGTGTATAATGTTTGGCGGCTTACGCCGAGCTTCTGTGCCACGGACGAGAGGTTGCGGCCCGAGTCCTCCCATGCAGTGCTTATGAACTGCTGTTCCATCTCCTCCAGCGTCAGTGTAGAGCGCTCGCCCCCACCCTCTACAGGCACTATGATGTCGCGCGTCCACTGCGTATCGGGGCACAGCAGTATGGTGCGTTCGATGGTCTCTTCCAGTCGGCCAAACTCACCGTCACATGCCATCCTCACCAGCAACGCCATCGCATCATCGGTAACCTCAGGCTCGGGCCGGAAGTAGGTCGACGAGTAGCGCTTGACGAGCGAACGTATATATGCACGCACCACACTCATATCATCAGGCAAGGTGTTGTGCCGTTTCTCTATCACCTCAGTCAGCGTCTGTATCAGGCGTTCGTTGTTCCACGGCTTCTGCACGAAGTCGTCGGCTCCCTGCTTGAGCGACTCCACGGCCAATGGCACATCGCCAAAGGCGGTGATAAGCACCACCGCCGGCGGATTGTCCAGTCCGCTACGTTGCTTGATACGGTTGAGCCAGAAGAGTCCGTCCTGTCCATCGAGCCGTCCCGTCCCGAAGTTCATGTCGAGCAGCACGGCATCCACGTCACCTGCAGCAATGAGTGCGGGTATCAGCTGTGGGTCCTCCACGGTCACTACCTTGGAGAAAGCTCCCTTGAGCACGATGCCCATGGTCTTCAGCACAGCAGCATTGTCGTCAATGACTATAATCTTTGCGTCAATCATAGGTGAGTTTATGAGTTCTTTAGTTTTTGAGTTTATAGGTTTCCAACTCTCGTCGCAAAGATACCCCGAAATCAGAGAATAACCCCTAAAAACAGGGAAAAAACGATGGCCGCAGACGAAAAGTGTCAAAAAATTGGACACTTTTCATCAAAAAAAGCATTTTGTTGATTTTTTTTGCGAGTGTGCTTGCACGAACATTTAACTTCGCAGAGGAAAAAAACAAAACAAAATATAAATATGAACAAACTGAGTAAACGAATCCTTATCACCACGCTGACCCTGTTGCCCCTCGGACTACAGGCGCAGTCGGAACGCACGCTGACGCTCGCCGAGGTCATCGGCATGGCGCAGACGGAGTCGCCCGATGCCGTGTCGGCACGCAACACCTACAAGTCGGCCTACTGGAGCTACCGCAACTACCGCGCCAGCAACCTGCCCGCCCTGTCGCTGGCCAGCAATCCTTATTTAAATAGGAGTACCGACTACGTGACCATGGGCGACGGCTCGGTGTCGTATGTGAAACAGAACAACGTGAAGACCGACCTCTCGCTGGCAGTGACGCAAAACGTATGGTTCACCGGCGGTACGTTCCAGGTGAGCAGCACCGCCCGCCGCCTCGACCTGCTGGGCACGCGCAGCACCACCTACAACGTGCAGCCGCTCTACCTCACCTACCAGCAGAGCCTCTTCGGCTACAACTCGCTGAAGTGGGACCGCCGCATCGAGCCGGTGCGCTTCCGCGAGGCCCGCAAGCAGTATGCCGAGACCATGGAGCTGGTGGCTGCGCAGGCCTCAAACTACTTCTTCGAGCTGGCCTCGGCGCAGACCAACCTCGAGATAGCGCTCACCAATCAGGCTGCTGCCGACACGCTCTACCGCTTTGCCCTGGGCCGCTACCACATAGGCACCATCACCGAAAACGAGCTGCTGCAGCTCGAGGTGAGCAAGCTCAACGAGGAGGCCAACGTGCTGAGCGCCCAGATCTCCGTAGACAATGCCGCCGACAACCTGCGCAGCTACCTCAACATCAAGGACGAGGTGGAGCTGACGGTGGTGACGGACGACAGTGTGCCGCAGTTCGACGTGCCGCTGGCCGAGGCCATGGCGCTCGCCATAGAGAACAACCCCGACATAGAGTACATGAAGCGCCAGCGCATACAGGGCGAGAGCAACCTCGCCTACGCCAAGGCCAACGCGGGCCTCAAGGCCAACATCTACTTGCAGCTGGGCTTGGCACAGACGGGCGACGACTTCCAGAAGAGCTACAACGACCTGCTCGACGAGCAGTACGTGAGCGTGAGCCTCAGCCTCCCCATCCTCGACTGGGGCAAAGGGCGCGGACAGGTGCGTGTGGCCCGCTCGAACCTCGAACTGGTGAACACGCAGATGGACCAGCGCATGATAGCCTTCGAGCAGAACGTGCAGCTCGTGGTGAAGCAGTTTAACCTTCAGGCACGCCGTGTAGACATTGCCCACCGCACCATGGAGACCGCTGCCCACCGCTACGATGTGGCCCGCCAGCTCTACGTGATGGGCAAGAGCACCATCCTCGACCTCAACTCGGCCATCAGCGAGAAGGACAGCGCCTACCGCAGCTACGTATCGTCACTGGCCACCTACTGGCGCCTCTACTACACGCTACGCAGCCTCACGCGCTACGACTTTGAGCACGATATGCCGTTAGAGTATAGCTATTCTGACATCGAAAGAAATTAACTAATCTCACGCGAATCTCGCGAAAAACGCAAAAATCAGGTCCTATGAATATTTTTCACACAGATCTCACGAATCTCACAAATGGCGCGTCGCTTCGCCCGCGCTTGTCGGCTTCGCCGAGTGTTCTCAGCCGGATGGTACATACGAGCGCAAGCGATGTATGCTTTCGTGAGATTCGTGAGATCTGTGTGAGACCAA
>SUXS01000029.1 GCA_015060865.1 Bacteroidales bacterium
GCAGCTATCTATCCTATCACACCGTCATCAACAATGGCTGAGTATGTCGACGAGTGGGCAGCTCAGGGCCGCAAGAACATCTTCGGCGAAACAGTACTCGTACAGGAAATGCAGTCTGAAGGTGGTGCTGCAGGTGCCGTACACGGCTCACTTCAAGCCGGTGCACTGACAACTACATATACCGCATCGCAGGGCTTGCTGCTGATGATCCCCAATATGTACAAGATTGCAGGTGAGTTCCTTCCCTGCGTATTCCACGTATCGGCACGTACACTGGCTTCTCATGCCTTGTGTATCTTCGGTGACCATCAGGACGTGATGTCAACCCGCCAGACAGGCTTCGCCATGTTGGCTGAAGGCTCTGTGCAGGAGGTGATGGACCTCGCCGGTGTAGCTCACCTCGCTACCATCAAGAGCCGCGTACCCTTCGTCAACTTCTTCGACGGCTTCCGTACCTCTCACGAGATTCAGAAGATTGAGATGCTGGAGAACGAGGACCTCGCTCCGCTCATCGACCAGCAGGCACTCGCCGAGTTCCGCAATCGCGCACTCACTCCCGAGCATCCCGTAGCACGCGGTATGGCCGAGAACCCCGACACCTTCTTCGCTCATCGCGAGAGCTGCAACAACTACTACGCTAACGTACCCGCTGTAGTAGAGGAATACATGGAGAAGATCTCAGAGATCACTGGCCGCAAGTATGGCTTGTTCGATTACTATGGTGCTCCCGATGCTGAGCGCGTTATCATTGCTATGGGTTCTGTGACTGAGGCTATCCGCGAAGTGATTGACCACCTCACCGCACAGGGTGAGAAGGTAGGTCTCGTGGCCGTACACCTCTATCGTCCCTTCTCGGCCAAGCACTTCCTCGCTGCTGTGCCCAAGACAGCCAAGCGCATTGCTGTGCTCGACCGTACCAAGGAGCCCGGTGCCAATGGTGAGCCTCTCTATCTCGACGTTAAGGATTGCTACTATGGCCAGCCCGACGCTCCCGTTATCGTGGGCGGACGCTATGGTCTCGGCTCTAACGATACCACACCGGCTCAGATCCTTGCCGTATACGAGAACCTCGCTATGGCAGAGCCCAAGAACCAGTTTACCGTGGGTATCGTCGATGACGTTACCTTCACCTCACTGCCCCAGCAGGAAGAGATCGCTATGGGTGGCGAAGGCATGTTCCAGGCCAAGTTCTACGGCCTCGGCGCTGACGGTACGGTAGGTGCCAACAAGAACTCCGTGAAGATTATCGGTGACAACACCGACAAGCATTGTCAGGCATACTTCTCGTATGACTCAAAGAAATCGGGCGGCTTCACCTGCTCTCACCTCCGTTTCGGTGACAGCGAGATTCGCTCTACCTACCTGGTGAATACACCTAACTTCGTGGCTTGCCACGTACAGGCTTACCTGAAGATGTACGACGTGACACGCGGTCTGCAGAAGAACGGTACCTTCCTCCTTAACACTATCTGGGAGGGCGACGAGCTGGCTGCCAACCTGCCTAACAACGTGAAGCGCTACTTCGCAGAGAACAACATCAAGGTTTACTATATCAACGCTACCAAGATAGCTCAGGAGATTGGTCTCGGCAACCGTACCAATACCATTCTTCAGAGCGCCTTCTTCCGCATCACCGAGGTAATCCCCGTTGACTTGGCTATCGAGCAGATGAAGAAGTTTATCGTGAAGTCATATGGCAAGAAGGGTGAGGATATCGTGAACAAGAACTACGCAGCCGTTGACCGCGGTGGCGAGTACAAGGAGCTCCCCGTTGACGCTGCTTGGGCAAGCCTCCCTGCTGATGAGGTGGTTGCCAACGATGATCCCGCATTCATCAATGAGGTGGTACGCCCCATCAATGCACAGAATGGCGACCTGCTCCCCGTATCGGCCTTCAAGGGCTACGAGGACGGTACCTGGCCTCAGGGAACAGCCGCTTATGAGAAGCGTGGCGTAGCTCCCTTCGTGCCTGTTTGGGATGCTGAGAAGTGTATCCAGTGTAACAAGTGTGCATTCGTTTGTCCTCACGCTTGTATCCGTCCGTTCGTGATGGACGATACCGAAGCTGCTGGCGTAAATGGTGCAATGATCGATATGAAGGCTCCCGCTCCTATGAAGGGTATGAAGTTCCGTATCCAGGTAGGCGTGATGGACTGTCTCGGTTGTGGCAACTGTGCCGACGTATGTCCCGGCAATCCGAAGCTCGGTGGCCCCGCCCTCAAGATGGTTCCGCTCGAAGGCGAGCTCCATGAGGCTGCCAACTGGGATTACTGCGTGAAGAACGTGAAGACCAAGCAGCACCTCGTAGACATCAAGTCGAACCCCAAGAACTCACAGTTCGCTACTCCGCTCTTCGAGTTCTCAGGCGCTTGCTCTGGTTGCGGTGAGACTCCCTATGTGAAGCTCATCTCTCAGCTCTATGGCGACCGTCAGATGGTAGCCAACGCTACAGGCTGTTCTTCAATCTACTCAGGTTCAATCCCCTCAACACCCTATACCACTAACGAGAAGGGCCAGGGTCCTGCATGGGCCAACTCACTCTTCGAGGACTTCTGCGAGTTTGGTCTCGGTATGGCATTGGCCAACAAGAAGATGAAGGCACGCATCCAGGCTATCCTCGAAGGTGCTATCGCCGATGAGGCTACACCTGCCGAGTTCAAGGAGGCAGCTCAGGAGTGGATTGCTGGTCAGGACGATGCCGATGCATCTAAGGCTGCTGCTGCTAAGCTCAACCCGATGATCGAGAAGGGTGCTGCCGACGGTTGTCCCGCATGTGCTCAGCTCAAGGAGCTCAGCCACTACCTCGTGAAGCGTTCACAGTGGATTATCGGTGGTGACGGTGCTTCATACGATATCGGTTACGGCGGTCTCGACCACGTGATTGCTTCGGGTGAAGATGTGAACATCCTCGTGCTCGACACTGAGGTGTACTCAAACACCGGTGGCCAGTCATCAAAGGCTACTCCGCTCGGTGCTATCGCCAAGTTCGCTGCTTCAGGTAAGCGCATCCGCAAGAAAGACCTTGGCATGATTGCTACTACCTACGGTTATGTATATGTAGCACAGATTGCTATGGGTGCCGACCAAAGCCAGTGCCTCAAGGCTATCCGTGAGGCTGAGGCTTATCCCGGTCCTTCCATCATCATCGCCTACGCTCCCTGTATCAACCACGGTCTCAAGAAGGGCATGGGCAAGGCTCAGGCCGAGGAGGCAGCTGCCGTAGCATGTGGTTACTGGCACCTGTGGCGCTACAACCCCGCACTCGAGGCTGAGGGTAAGAATCCGTTCACACTCGACTCTAAGGAGCCGCAGTGGGAGGGCTTCCAGGACTTCTTGAAGGGCGAGGTACGCTTCGCTTCTGTCATGAAGCAGTATCCTGCCGAGGCTGCCGACCTCTTTGCCGCTTGTGAAGAGATGGCCAAGAAGCGCTACCAGAGCTATGTGCGCATGACCAAGATGGAGTATTGATAAATTGACAATTGATAATTGACAGTTGACAATTGAAAATTTGATGATAGCTGGGTGCTTTTGTGCCCGGCTATCATTGAAACACATTATAAACCTTAAACAATAAGAGAAAGTTATTATGCTTAGTTTTTTGATTTGGCTTGTTGGTACTATTCTTGCCATCAAAGCTGTGCTTGAGATTCTTAAGATGCCTATCGGTACTGCTGGTAAGGTTATCTGTGCTGTTGTAGTGCTTTGCACCTCATGGGTAGGTCTGGCTGTATACTACTTCTACGCAAAGGACAAGATTGTGGATTGGTTCAAATAAATTGCTATAATCCACACAAGCACAAGTGGGCGGGATTATTCCCGCCCACTTGTGCTTTCAACCCTATGATAGAGACACCTCCCTAACAACAAGGTTAGTAACCTTTCATTGCAATTCTTCACGCATGTCTATTTCCTCGCCTTTGGCATCATAGAATGTATAAGCTAAAAGCGGAACACTTTGATTGGGAGTGATTCGGATACCGAAACCATATTTCAGCCTCCATCTCCATTTCAAGGAGAATACACCTTTATTTATATAAGCCGCAATAAAAGGATGAACATGCAGGTTAAATCTGCTTATCTTCAATTTATTAATCAAGTAATCAATCTTGGTTTCCAGGGAATCTGTAAATAATATGGAGGATTTGATAGTTCCTTGTCCAGAGCATACCGGGCACTGCTCTTCTACAGCGACATCCATCGCTGGCCTAACCCTCTGACGGGTAATTTGCATCAACCCGAACTTACTCAGCGGTAAAATATTATGCTTAGCGCGATCACGCTGCATGTTCTGACACATGCGCTCATATAATTTCTGGCGGTTCTCTGCGGTATCCATATCTATGAAATCCACTATGATAATACCGCCCATATCGCGCAATCTAAACTGCCGTGCCAACTCGTCGGCTGCACCTAAATTAACATCTATAGCATTTTCCTCCTGATTGGTATTTCCATGCGAACGATTTCCACTATTGACATCCACCACATGAAGCGCTTCCGTGTGTTCAATCACCAGATAAGCCCCTCCCTTATAGGGGACAACGCGCCCAAACGAAGATTTAATCTGCTTTGTAACTGCGAAGTTATCAAAAATAGGTAAGTTTCCCGTATAATGCTTCACTACATGAGCGCGTTCGGGCGCAATGAGTGCTACATAATTTCGAATTTCAGCATAGACAGCCTCATCATTCACATATATAGCTTCGTAGGAAGGATTAAAGAAATCCCGCAGCATAGCTACCGCCCTACTATTTTCCTCATAGATCAGTACAGGCGGTTTCTCAGCCTTCTGCACCTTTGCTATAGCCTCATCCCATTGCTTGACAAGTATTTTAAGTTCTGCATCCAACTCCGCTACCCGTTTCCCCTCTGCCACAGTACGTACTATGACACCGAAGTTCTTTGGCTTTATGCTCTGAATGAGTTGTTTGAGACGCGCCCGTTCTTCTGCAGACTTAATTTTTGAAGAGACTGATACTTTGTCAGAGAAAGGCACTAAAACAAGGAATCTACCAGCAAAAGACAAATCAGCCGTAAGCCTAGGGCCTTTAGTTGAGATAGGTTCTTTAACTACCTGGACCATTATCTCCTGCCCTGTCTGTAATACATTGGAAATACTTCCCTCTTTGGGAAGTTCCGGCAGACCAGTAACCTTTGAGTAGGGAGCAAGTTTTCTTCTATCACTGACAACTTGCTTTACATATTTTTGATAAGAAAAAAAGTGATTACCTAAATCTTGATAATGAAGAAAAGCTTCTTTTTGAGAACCTACATCAACAAAACATGCATTCAAGGCAGGCATAATCTTTTTTACCCGACCTAGATACATGTTACCCACAGAGAACGAAGCTTCTCGTCCCTCTTTCTGGAACTCCATCAACACCTTATCTTCTGTAAGCGCTATGGAGATTTCCTTGGGCTGTACATCAATGAATAATTCTATTGTCACTTTTCTTTTCTAATCTCAGAATATCCTTATTTCTTTCATAAAAGCGACAAAGAACAAACCCAAAGCCCGTCGATACGTATTGAAGTTTGTTCCTTGTCCTGTTCATTTTAGAGCTTACTTGCTCTTGTGTCTGTTCTTTCTCAGTCTTTTTTTACGCTTGTGCGTAGACATTTTATGTCTTTTTCTTTTCTTACCACTTGGCATAGTCTTAACGAATTTTATAAATTAAACTTATTTCAATTACTTCTTTATCTCAGCAGCAAACACCTTCGCAGGTTTGAATGCTGGAATATTATGCTCAGGAACGATGATTGTTGTATTCTTAGATATATTACGAGCAGTCTTCTGAGCTCTCTTCTTCAAAATAAAGCTACCAAATCCACGGAGATAAACATTCTCTTCGTTACCCAAAGACTCCTTTACAACTTCCATAAATGCTTCAACACATTTCAAAGCTTCAGCCTTATCTACTCCTGTCTTCTTGCTGATTTCGCTAACAACCTCAGATTTTGTCATTTTTCTATTTTTTTATTGTTGTACTAAAATACCATATTCTCTTTTCGGAGTGCAAATATAGAGTTTTTATCGTTTTCAGAAAAATATATTTCGATATTTTTTTCATAAAATGCTCACTTTGTTTGTCATGGCTCGTCTTTTTATGTATTTTTGTTGAAATATACAAACCGACAGACCAATCACATAAAAGTTCCACGACCCATGGATGATATATGCACAAGGCTCTTCAATTGGTACGAGCACAACAAACGCGATTTACCTTGGCGGCATACGAATAATCCTTACCATATTTGGATTTCCGAGGTCATACTCCAACAGACCCGTGTGGCACAAGGATACGATTACTATGTCAACTTCATTCGCAACTTCCCCACCGTAGAGACCTTGGCTAATGCCCATGAAGACGAAGTACTTCGCTGTTGGCAAGGCTTAGGATATTATTCCAGAGCCCGCAATCTACATGCAGCTGCAAAACACATCGTAGCAAGAGGTCTTTTTCCCAACACCTATGATGAGATCATCAAACTAAAAGGAGTAGGCGAATACACAGCTGCAGCCATAGCATCATTCGCGTTCAACGAACCCAAAGCCGCCGTAGACGGAAACGTATGCCGCGTATGGAGCCGCATATTCGGTATCAACGAACCTATAGACAGCAACCTCGGCAAACGCACAATACAAGAAATCGCTCAAACCCTACTTCCAACCGGCAAGGCAGCCTTATACAACCAAGCAGTCATGGAGTTTGGAGCATTACAATGCACACCTCACGCTCCCAATTGCCTTACATGTCCACTCGCAGAGAAGTGCAAAGCCTTGGCAGAGAACCGTGTACATGAGCTACCCATAAAAACACATAAAACAAAAGTCTCGGAACGATTCTTTACCTATTTATATATTCATGACAACTCATCTTTGGTGATTCGCAAGCGAACAAGCAATGACATATGGAAAGGACTATACGAATTCCCATTGATAGAATCCTCAACCCCGAAAGATTGGGAGCAGCTATCCTCCTCTACAGAATTAGGCAAATGGACCGCACTGATCCCATACACCTATAAAGGCGTTGCAACCCGCGCCATCCACATTCTATCCCATCAAAAAATATCAGCCTCATTCATTGAACTCGAAGTAGGCAAACTCAGCACATGTCCAAAAGGTTATACCATCATTCCTACTGAACAAATCGCTGATTACGCCTTTCCGAAACTGATTGTCAATTTTCTTGAAAATCAAAAAAAGTAAATAGCGATATATATACATACAATATTATTGTGTATATTTGAACATTGAAAACCTATTAACTCATAAGAATTATGTCAGTAAACAAAGTTATCCTTATAGGAAATGTCGGTCGTGAACCTAACGTTCGTTATTTTGAACGCGACCAAGCTGTAGCCAATGTCACTTTGGCAACAACCGAACGTGGTTATACCTTACCTAATGGAACCCAAGTACCAGAGCGTACCGAATGGCACAATCTCGTATTCTGGCGCGGATTAGCCCAAACCGTTGAGAAATATGTACACAAAGGCGACAAGCTCTACATTGAAGGCAACATACGTAGCCGCTCATACGATGACCAGAACGGAGTGCGACGCACCATCGTAGAGATTTATGTCGACAACATGGAAATGCTGTCACGGCCACAACAACCATCTTCAGCCCCCTCTCCTACTCCACAAGTATAAACTTGACGGGCATTCCTCAAAGGAGTGATATACCTGACAGTTGCTAAAGGCCCAAACGTTATGACGCATAACCTTTCGCACTGCCACGTATACCACTCCTTTTCTTAGTCCCCTACGCCCAAATCCGTGTTCTCAATCAACACTTCTACCCCTTCCCAATCACACAAAGTAGGATAGACTTCATCTGCAAACCATTCTACGAGAACATCATCACGATGGACGGATGTTCCATTCTCGCAAAACACATTCACACTGAAATATTCAAAATGCTTCCGCGCTATAGCGATATCGGCAAGTATACGTTCACGTGTTTCCCCTACAGTGCAACAAAGCAGACATACTCCCTGAAAATAATTTGCCACATCAGTAGGCTTCACCCCATTCGGGACTCCCTTATTCCAATGATCACGCAATGTTGCATCAAACGTTTCTATTCCACAGCGAAACTTAACCTTAGCAGGAGCAAAACACGATGCGAATTCCCTTAAGCGGTGACGATACATATAGTGTGCTTCAAACCACAATGTATGTATATTCTTCTTACACACGATATCACCAATGAGGGCTATCGTCTGCTCGTCAAGTTCCATAGCTGAACCAGAATTGATGATATCAAGCACTCCATACTCTCCTGTCACCATTTCCAGCACCTTCTTATTCAATTCGAAGGGATTGCATCCAACATCTTCATGATAATTACAGAAGATGCACCTCCTCCAACGGCATCCTGTACCCTGAAGCAGCACAAGCTCACGCGGAAGCTTTGTATGTATAATGGAATAACGCTGCATACCTCAGCTTGCCACCTTACCTCTCACCCAACGAATCACCACATAAGCCATGGGGGTACCAAAGAAGGCTTCTATAGAGAGCTTAGCCACGTACTGAAAAGCTATCATCAGCAACAAATCATGCATGCTGACGACACCGGCAAAAGCGATTATCACAAACGGCAACGTATCAAACAAATATCCTATCATGGAACTTCCTATCGTACGCAACCACAGATGCCGGCCCTTCGTCTTCATCTTGATGCGCTCCATGAACCAAGCATTGGACAATTCTCCACAGAGGAATCCTGCCAATGAACCCACCACTATGCGAGGAACATAAGTAAACACATGGTTATACGCCTCGGCCGTATCAGACAAATAGTCTGGCGAAGGCATCCACACTCCTATCTGAGTACATACCACCAGTACAATATTACACAAGAAAGTCAACCATATCACCTTCTTGGCTGTACGATACCCCCACAATTCAGTGAGCACATCGCCCAGCATATAAGCAAAAGGGAATGTTACAGTGCCTGCATCAAAATAGAATAAGTTGAAAAAGCTAACCACTTTGACGGCCATAATATTCGAGACCAAATACAATGTCACAAACAATGCAGTGACAATCATCAGCGGCACAGGACTGATAGTTCGGTTTTTGAAAGGGTTTTCCGATACCTTGTTCATAATAAAAGAGTCTTGTTTGATTAATTCAAGTTTTTAGTACTTCCGCTGCCAAGAGTAGCATTTCTGGTTTCCCCGCGTCCACCCAACGAAAATCGGCAGGTGCATCCACACAGCGGATATGATATTTCACTGAATGCCGCCAATAAAAATCGATGATTGAGAACACCTCATCACAACACTCCAACACCGGGAAAAGCGCAGGAGAGATTACATGGATACCAGAAAAAGCCCGGAGGCGATATCCTGCGTTATCTTCATTTCCTATATCCGTCAGCACCTGTGCCGCCTCCCTATTTGCCGTACGCACCTCGCCTGTCTTTACATTCTTCCACGCCACCAGACTATCATCAGCATCAAAGACAAGGTATCGTGAAGTATCCCGCCTGCTAACAAGCAACGATGCGTCATTCTCACTTTTCTCATGAACGCGGCATAAAGCATTCAAGTCCGTATTGGAAAAGATATCCACATTGTGTACCAACACAGGTTCATTTGGCATAAACAACGGCAACGCTTTACGTATTCCTCCCCCTGTATCAAGCAGCTTACCTCGCTCATCAGAGAAAGTGACCTTCAGCCCAAATCCATTATTTGCATTCACATAATTGATAATTTGCTCTGCGAAATGATGGACGTTAATTACCACATGAGTAATGCCCGCCATGCGTAACTTACATAATTGATGGGCTATCATGGGTATTCCATCCACCTTTACCATTGCCTTGGGGCAGTGGTCCGTATACGGACGTAGCCGAGTACCAAGACCTGCGGCAAACAACATTGCGTTCATCCTGTCAGAACATTCTTATCGATCAATACTGTTCCTTTTCATTGGGGAAATCCCTATTCTTCACATCCTCCACATAGTGTCCTACCGCCTCTGTCACTACGGTAAACAAATCTGCATAGCGACGTAAGAATCTCGGGCTGAAATCATTGGTCATCCCCAGCATATCCGTCACCACAAGCACCTGACCATCAACACCTCCACCAGCACCAATACCAATAACCGGTATAGTCAGTTCATTTGCCACACGCTCGGCCAATGCTGCCGGTATTTTTTCCAACACAATAGCAAAGCATCCTGCTTCTTCAAGAAGATGAGCATCACGGAGCAGCTTCTCAGCCTCCTCATCCTCTTTGGCCCGTACGGCATATGTCCCGAATTTATTGATCGATTGCGGCATTAGTCCCAGATGCCCCATCACAGGTATTCCCGCCGCCAGGATACGCTTTACCGAAGGGAGGATTTCTTCCCCACCTTCCAACTTCAAGGCATCGGCATGCGTTATCTTCATCATATGGATAGCATTGTTAACAGCCTCTATATCACTCGCCTGGTATGAGCCAAAAGGCATATCCACGACAACCAAGGCACGCTGCACAGCCTTGACTACAGACTTCCCATGATATATCATCTGATCTAATGTAATAGGCAATGTCGTTACATTACCAGCCATCACATTCGATGCCGAGTCACCCACAAGTATCACATCTACCCCTGCACGGTCCACAAGAGAGGCCATTGTATAATCATACGAAGTAAGCATTGATATTTTTTCTCCACGTCGCTTCATTTCCGACAAACGATGCGTAGTTACCTTACGCCGATCATCATTGATATATGCCATAGTCTTCTGTTTTTTTAATTCGCCGACAAAGTTAACACTTAATTAAGAATCCACCACTGACTAACAGAATTTATTTCTAATACAAGAGATAAAAAACACCGATACGACGAATCTGTACAGAGCCAACAAAGCAAAAAAAAATCTGTTTAATAAAAAAATATCATACAAATGTATGAGTTTATAAAAAAACGATTACCTTTGCACCCAACAAAGATACTTTTGTAAGCAATGCACAACTTTGGCTTTACATATTACACCTATTTTTACTTTTACTTTAGCACGAAGTAGAGCGGGATAGGTTATGTAGCAACAAATAGTTATGTAAGATATATAATAAAAGATACACGCAAGTCCCGCTCAGCAATGGCGGGACTTACTTATTAAATATAAATAAAGGAATATGAACGAAGCAAGCAAGACATACGCGATACAGCCGGCACAGCGCCTCGGGTCGGTGAGCGAGTACTACTTCTCGCGCAAGCTCAAGGAGGTAGCTGCCATGAACGCAGCCGGCATGCAGGTGATAAGTCTGGGCGTAGGAAGCCCCGACATGCCACCCTCGGAAGAGACCGTAGAGACGCTCTGCACCGAGGCACACAACCCCGACGGACACGGCTATCAGCCCTATGTGGGCATACCCGAGTTGCGCGAGGCTTTTTCACGATTTTATAAGCGTTGGTACGGTGTGGAGCTCGATGCCAAGAGCGAGATACAGCCACTTATCGGTTCCAAGGAGGGTATACTGCACGTGACGTTGGCTTTCGTGAACCCAGGCGAACAGGTGCTCGTGCCCAATCCTGGCTACCCCACCTACACCTCGCTGAGCCGTTTGCTCGGTGCCGAGGTGGTACACTACGACCTCAAGGAGGAGAACGGCTGGATGCCCGACTTCGATGCACTGGAGCGTATGGACCTCAGCCGTGTGAAACTCATGTGGACCAACTATCCCAACATGCCCACGGGTGCCAATGCCACGCCCGAGCTGTATGAGCGCTTGGTCGATTTTGCCCGCCGCAAGGGCATCGTCATCGTCAACGACAACCCCTACAGCTTCATCCTCAACGACCATCCCCTGAGCATCCTCTCTGTAGAGGGAGCCAAGGATTGCTGCATCGAGTTCAACTCCATGAGCAAGAGCCACAACATGCCCGGATGGCGCATTGGCATGATAGCCGCCAACCCCACCTTCATCAGCTGGATACTCAAGGTAAAGAGCAATATCGATAGCGGTATGTACCGCGCCATGCAGCTGGCCGCCGTGAAAGCACTCGATGCCGAGGCCGACTGGTACGAAGGCAACAACGCCAACTACAGTGCACGTCGTAAGACGGCTGGAGCCATCATGGATGCCTTAGGATGCACCTACGACAAGAATCAGGTGGGCATGTTCCTCTGGGGCCGCATCCCCGACCACTACACCGATGTAGAGGAACTCACCGAGCGTGTACTGCACGAAGCCCGTGTATTCATCGTGCCCGGATTCATCTTCGGCAGTAACGGAAGCCGCTACATACGCATCTCGCTATGTGCCAAAAACAACAAACTGGAAGAAGCGCTGAAAAGAATTCAGCAATTGACAAATGACAAATAACAAAATTTACACCATATGGAACTAAAACCAATCAAACTCGCAGGCGTTGAGGACAAACGTCCTCTCGTGATAGCAGGTCCGTGCAGTGCCGAGACCGAAGAACAAGTGATGAACACCGCCACCCAACTGGCCAAGAAGGGTGTCAAGATATTCCGTGCAGGCATCTGGAAGCCACGCACCAAGCCCGGTGGCTTCGAGGGCATCGGCACCGAAGGACTCGGATGGCTACAGCGCGTGAAGCGTGAGACAGGCATGTACGTGACTACCGAGGTAGCTACAGCCAAGCATGTAGAGGAGGCCTTGAAGGCAGGCGTGGATATACTGTGGATAGGCGCCCGTACCTCGGCCAACCCCTTTGCCATGCAAGAGATTGCCGACTCACTGAAGGGAGTTGACGTGCCCGTATTTGTAAAGAACCCCGTGAACCCCGACCTCGAACTGTGGATTGGCGGCATGGAGCGTCTCAACAATGCCGGTATCACACGCCTCGGCGCCATACACCGCGGATTCAGCACCTATGAGAAGAAGATCTACCGCAACCTACCCCAGTGGCACATTCCCCTCGAGCTGCGCCGCCGCTACCCCGACCTGCCCCTCCTGTGCGACCCCAGCCATATCGGCGGTAAGCGCGAACTCATCGCTCCGATCTGCCAGCAGGCTATGGACCTCAACTTCGACGGTCTCATCATCGAGAGCCACTGCTGCCCCGACAAGGCATGGAGCGACGCCTCACAACAGGTTACTCCCGATTCGCTCGAATACATCCTTGAGATGCTCGTCATCCGTGCCGAGACCCACAGCACCGAAGACCTGGGACAGCTGCGCAAGCTCATCGACGAGTGCGACGACAGCATCATACAGGAGCTCGCCAAGCGCATGCGTGTAGCCCGCGAGATTGGTCAGTTCAAGAAGGAGCACGGTGTCACCGTATTCCAGAACACCCGCTACAACGAGATTCTCGAGCGCCGTGCCGCACAAGCCGTGCAGTGCGATATGAGTGGCGACTTCATGAAGAAGGTCTTCGAAGCCATCCACGAGGAGTCAGTACGCCAGCAGATGGAAATACTGAATAATTGACAAGTGACAATTGACAAAGCTTGCGCCAACGAACAAGAGGTTAGTTTATTTAGGCTCTTGCTGTGAGCACAGCCAAGCTTCAGTAGAACAAGCAAGACTCCCAACATCCCCGTAATAAGAAAAGAGATTCACCTTCTCTGTCAGAGAAGGTGAATCTCTTTTTGGGAAGCCGATAATCCACGACATATTCCTTTGGGCTGTTTAAACAAATTCGTCGATGATATATTGGGAATTATGCAGCAAAAACATTATGTTTGCTGCGCATAATAATTAGGAATGGCATTGAGCGCCTACTGGCTTCGCAAGCCAGAGCAGAGGTTGAGGAAGAGATGAAGCAGCAGACCTCAGTCTATCAGCGAGACAGATTGGAATTTATCAAGAACCCCTCAGTACTAGAATTTCTTGGACTGCCAGCAGGGCATGGATTTGCCTCCAAATATATGCCCTATTTACCTACAGAAAAAGAACTTATGGTTGTGATTCACGTTAAGGAGTAGTGGAGCCGTTGTGTGTGCTTCTTGTCAGTATTTGCGTAAGGTTATGAGTGCGCTGTCTGAGCGGAGTACTAATCTGCTGGCGGTGAGCTCTTCTATATGAAAGGTGGTTTGTTTGTTGTACAAGCCGAATCTTTTAAGTCGCGTAGTGTCATAGGGCTGGTCCTCTCTTCCGTAATAGAGGTGAAATTCGCCCATAGTGATGGAGTCGCCAGTGTAATCGAACAGGCTAACATACTGTTCGCTTTTAAGATGTCCGACAAGCTCGTCCGGATTGTTGTAGTCCCCTATAAGTACCGTATGTCGTTGGAATGAGTAAAAAAGGTCCCCTTGATTCCGGATGGTGGTATCAGGATTGTTTCGTTCTACGGTTTGTAATTGCCACATGCCATCCAGATGGCCGTTGATAAGATAACTCTCACAAGCTGTAGCCAGTACCATTATTAGGACGATGGCTGAAAGGTGGCGTATATGTTTTTTCATTGTTGTGTGTGTGTTATTGTTCCTTGAATAATCCTTGCTTGCGTATTGTGAACATAAGTCCAGCGTTGTTCCCTATCAGTTGGCTACGGTCGAGGGCGAAAGTGCCAGTGAACTGCCATCCTTGCCATGATGTAGGGGTGTAGTTGAGTTCAGCCATCAGGCTTAGTTGGGTTAAGGGAGTTGGTAAAGGATCGTCCCATGACCCCCAATGTTTGGTCCACGAGGCAAGGATACGATACCCCAACTGTGTACACGGAGCCCCCTCCATTCCTACGTGGTGTGAGCGGATACGATTATAGGGCATGCTCATGCTGGCCGGTTCAACGTATATGGGCGACAAGTGGTGTGGATTGCATATAGCCATGCCCCAATGTTGCCATGAGGGATATATACTATTGTTGTAATAGTTGTCTTTTCCTACTAAGGGGTCTTGCCAGTAATTGACGATAGGCCCACTCTGTATGCGCGAGGTGATATATTCATATACGAAGCTGCGGATAAATCGGTTCTTGGGAAGGTCAATCTCAAGTCCGTATAGTCCGTCGTACCAAGGAAAATAGGATATGGTCTTGGGTAATCTGGATGATTTATGGTAGCCCAATAGACCTGAGTGGTCTTCGTAGAAATGTTCGTAATATAGTCTTATTCTCCAATCAGCAAGCTGATAGTTTGCTGCAAGGTGCCAGCTCCCGAGTACGTTTCCATTGACGTTCTGCTGGTCCGAGGCAGGGGCATCGCTACCCCCTTTCATCGGGATGAGTGCCTTGAGATATTCCTTATAGGTGTGAGGCATGTGATACCTGACTGAGTCGCTCTTACTGCTACGTTTTATCATGAATGTTCCTCCAAATTGGGAGTACATTTCCAAACCAATCTCTACGGAGAGTGGGCCTTTTTTTTCATTGCCTATTTTGAGGAATGCCGTTTTCTCGTGAAACAATATGTCATATGTGTAGAATGTTCCACCAGGAGCATTCGCCAGGTGGCTTCTCTGAAATTCCTTGTCTGAGTATTTCCCGTAGCTGAGATGTCCTTTCACCTGTACCCATTCGTTGAACAGCCAAGGTACGGTAGTGTACTCGTTGATGCCGAAACGAATCTGTGGGATAGGGCGGGCATTGGGGGCAAAGGTTAGGCCTCCTCCGCTCAGCGTGTGATGCTTCCCCTCTGACCATCGCTCCTTGCTGCCGAAACTGAGTTCCCAACAGTTGTACTTTACATCGGCATAGAGCTGCTGTATGTAGAACGGTGCTGCGTGGTTCCATGTGCCGGCTATCTCTGCTCCATAGGCCCATGTGAACCCATTTTTAGAGTCGAAGTTACGAAATATGCCAGCTTTGAGGTAGGCGTTGTTGTTGGTTAGCGATGACAATCCATGCTTGTTGCTGACTAGCCAAAAAGGAGTATGCAGCCCTGAAGATACCGTTACGCTGGACTCCAGCCTATAGTTTATCTTGCTGAATTCGTTATCGCCAGTCACAGCTTGTAGGGGAAGTGTGAAATACAATAAAAGTGAAATCCAAAAGATCTTGTTTCTCATATGATAAATAGTGTCTTAATCAAATACGTTGCAAATATAAAAAGAACTTGCGTAAAAATGGCAGAATGAGGGCAAAATATGATAAGTGGTTGGTACTTATACCATTTTTGTGTTATCCCGCCATATTTCTAATTTTGGCAGAAATAGCCGTATATGGTGGGTATTAGAGAAAGAATTGCTACCTATCCGTTGCCTTTTTATAGAAGGGAAAGTTGGTAGAAACAGCATCTTTAATCTCTTGCACATACCCTACAACAGCCACAAAGAACGCTTGTTTTACCTATCATTGCACTGACAAAGGTAATCATTTTTTCTCGTTGGATGAAAAATACGAGAATGAGATTAATAGTCAAGTACTTGTTGCCTTGTTCCGCTATATTCTACATGCCGTTCATTAACTCTGTAAAATTTATTTTTGCAACCAAAGGAAAGAGTTATGAATCAGGCAGATGTAAAGGTGTCGTTCTACCTCAAAAAGAGCGAAGCAGATGCCAAGGGGAATTGTCCCGTTATGGCAAGGTTGAATGTCGGCAAGTACTCCGAGGCGGCATTCAGTGTGAAAATGTCGGTACCACATACGATGTGGCACTCTGGTCGTGCTACGGGCAAGAGTGTCGCAGCCCGTAAAATCAACCGTCAGTTGGACGAGATAAGAGCATCAGCTCTGCATATCTATCAAGAGCAGTCGGCAATACGAGAAGGTGTAACTGCTGATGATGTCAAGAGCCTGCTTTTGGGTATGGCTTCGGGACAACAGACAGTTATGAGTTATTTCCGCACCTTCATCAAGAACTTCGAGAAGCGTGTAGGTGTGAACCGTGTCGCAGGTTCTCTCCGTGCTTACAAGTACGCCTATATGCATGTAGAGAAATTCCTCAATGAGAAGTACAAACTGACCGACCTCCCTTTTACGGCATTGGATCGTTCGTTTATCGAGAAGTATGACCTTCACTTACGAACCGACTGCCATTTGGCTCTCAGTTCGATTGTCAATCTTACAACCTCTTTCAGAACCATTGTCAACGAAGCTGTAGCAGACGGTATTCTTACCTTCAATCCATTTTGGGGTTATGAGCCTGAGCGCCCACAGTGGAAACAAAAATATCTCACGGCTGAGGAATTGGAATCGATTATGACAACACCATTGCATAATGCAAGGCTCTATATCATTCGTGACTTGTTCCTCTTCTCTTGCTACACCGGAATATCTTATGGAGATATGTGTCTGCTTACCAAAGATGACTTGGTTACGGATGAGAACGGCACATTGTGGATACGCACCTCCCGTAAAAAGACAAAGGTCGAGTATGAGGTACCACTCCTTGAAGTTCCCTTACATATACTTAGTAAGTATCGTGATGTAGAGCCCAACGGAAAGCTGTTGCCTATGTACTGCAATTCCGATGTGAATAAATATCTGAAGACAATTGCTACCAAATGTGGTATCAACCGTAGAATCGTCTTTCATGCGGCCAGGCATACATACGCTACGGAGATTACACTCTCGCACGGTGTACCATTGGAAACGGTCAGTAAAATGCTGGGGCATACACGAGTTGACACCACTCAGATTTATGCGAAAGTAACCGATGACAAGATAAATGCTGATACCAAAAGGCTAGAAAACAAGATTAGTGAACGCTTTACAATCGCCATTTGATAACCATTAAAACGACTATATATGAAAGCTAACAAGAATACAGAGAACCAGAACACAAAGCGTCGCAGCACCTTTGCCATACTGTTCTACATCAACCGCACAAAAGTACGCAAGGATGGTATGTGCCAACTATTGTGTAAAGTAAGCATTGATGCCGAGTGGGAACAAATCGGCACGAAAGTATCGGTAAATCCAGCCATCTGGAATCCCGACAAAGGGCGTGCCGATGGTCGTAGCGAAAATGCAGTAACGGTAAACAGAGCTATTGACGAACTTACCAAGGAGATTACTGAGCACTATAATCACCTGAAGAAGAGTTTGGGATTTGTTACGGCTGAACTTGTGAAGAATGCCGTTAAAGGTATCGGCCAAAAGCCCGTAACACTACTTGCCCTCTTCCGTGAACATAACGAGGAGTTCAAGAAGCGTGTTGGTGTGGATAGAATCAAGGAGACCTACGACTGCTATCAACGCTCATACAAGCACCTTGCAGCATTTATTCAGGAGAAACGAGGTGTGGAAGATGTCACATTACGAAGTCTTGACAAAGTATTCTATGACGATTTTGAGATATTCCTGCAAAGCGACTGTCGTCTAAGTCCCAAGAGTGTACACGAACACTTGTATAGGTTGAAGAAGATGACAATGCGAGCCGTCAGTCAAGGCACTTTGCGTAGGGATCCTTACAGCCGACTGCACCCACCGTTGCCCAAACGCAAGAGCCGGCATATGAAGTTGGAGGATCTAAAAACTTTGATGTCAACGCAGATTGACAAGCCAAACCTGCAACGAGTTCGCGACTGGTTCATCTTCTCGACCTTTACAGGGTTGGCATATGCCGACTTGAAGCGGTTGTCCATAAATGATATAACACAGGCAGAGGATGGCAGCTGGTGGATACATATCAAGCGTCAGAAAACGGATACGCTGTCATCTATCCGCTTGTTGGATGTACCACTACGCATTATCGAAAAGTACAAGCATGAGCGTCAGGGTGATAAGGTATTCAACCTCTATTGTCGTGAGTATCTCATTAAATTGACAGGAGAATTAGGTAAAGAGTATGGTTTTAATCTGACATTCCACAAAGCCCGTCATAATTTCGGAACTCACATGACTTTATCGTTAGGTGTACCGATAGAGACGGTAAGCAAGATGATGGGACATACCTCCATCACGACCACCCAGATATATGCTCATGTTACAGATAAGAAAGTGGATGAGGATATGAGACGATTACGGGAAGTGACTGCCGACAAGAAGATTGAATTGGCCGATGAAGGATTGAAGTTCGAGCGTTGCCGTAAATGGAAGAAAACAACCGTATAAAACGATAGCAACGACCTCTATTCGGGGTCGTTGCTATCGTTTAGGTTATACCCATCGCTGTTCCTCTACACAGCGTTTATGGGAATCATTGAGAATCTTTTCAATCTCGGACTCCTTGTAAAGAGCCTTGCCCTGAACAAGGTAGTAAGGTATTGCACCAGCCGAACGGTACTCCTGCAATGTGCGTCGGCTCACTCTAAGTATCTTGGATAACTCCTCATCAGTCAGGAACCTCTCGT
>SUXS01000018.1 GCA_015060865.1 Bacteroidales bacterium
AGGACTGTTTCTGCGTATAGCTCGTAAGGCTGGTCCGCAAACTAGTTCACCTCTCTCCTTTGGTTAACTCTTACAAAGGTAGGGATTATTTCTCTGCCTTTGTTTTTACTCTGCAAATCTAAAGGAAGTGTAGGAACTCTCGGAAAGATAAACCTGGCATATCGTATCCACGGCATCGGCGCGAGAGATCAGCATCACCATCAAGGAGCTTTAGCAATGATGAGCCACTGATGAATAACTGCATATCGGGGTATATTTCTGCAATTTCTTTTACCTCTCGACTCCAATTGCTATATTTGTGTGCTTCATCGAAGATTAGCAGTTTGCCACCTTTCTTGTAGAATTTCTCCGCCACCTCCAACATGGAATGCTGACTGAAATAGACCCAGTCCATCGAACAGTACAATACTGCTTCACTTCCCGGCTCATAGTTCAGTTTGACATATTGACGCAGAAGAGTAGATTTACCCACTCCTCGAGGCCCTCTGATACATAACATAGGAGCCCCCCAATTAATGTCAGACATGAAGCTACGCACTATCTCCATACTTGTGGTGCGAAGCATTGCATCTTGCTTTTCAAACAATGTTTCCATACGCAGTTGTATTTGTCTTTGGTCTATTTGCTTTATGCGAAAAACAAATCCGCATGAATAATGCTTTGTGTAAAAAGCAAAATGTAGGGAAATTTGCTTTATGCGGAAAGCATTATTGTTGGCAAAAGTAGTATATTTCTTTTGAAAAATCAATAGTAGCGTGGTTGAAATAACGATTTTTCTCCCTGCGCGTGGCATTTGTCTCTATTAAGTGACGTGTAAAAAATAACCTGCATCATTTTTATAGTAACCTCGCTTATGGTTATCATCCATGTCAGTAGTCTTTTTGGCGCTTTTTTCTTTGCTCATCAGTCACATAGCCCGCTATGCTCCTTCTTCGCAAAAAGAAAATCATCCAAAAATACAAACTGAAACTGAAGCAGCTTATTATTTACACGTCACTAAAAACCATCCCCGAGACATATTGCAGCCTAAAAAGACAAAAAAAGACATCTCCAACCTGTCAACTTGTTTCATACCTTTGCATCACAAATACAAACAAAAAACAGGGAGAGTGCCGAAAATCCTATAAAGAGTAGGCTTAATATTATATGTAACTGTATTATGAAAAAAGGTATGTTGCTTTTATCCGTGGCATTGGTGACACTGGTTGCAATGGTTTCATGCGGTGGTCCAAAGTCTGGACCCGCAGAGAAAATTCTCAAGAAGGAGGTCTATGCTCAGGTTGTAAACAAGTATGAGTATGTAGGAGATTTTGTTGATGGCATTTGTATTGTAAGTACAGGGTGGAGAGAGCGTGGCGCAATCAATACAAAGGGTGAGGAAATCATTCCTACAAATTTGTACGATTTGTATGCCGCGACCGAAGGCATGCTCGTCGCCCAAGACAATGAACTCAAGTACGGAGCTTATAATACCAAAGGCGAACTTGTGGTGCCATTCAAGTATGATGATATGAAAAGCTATAACTCGGGCCTGGCAAGAGTAAAAGTCGGCAACTATAGTGATGCACAATATGGATATATCGACAAGGCTGGAAATGAGGTCGTCCCTCTAAAGTATGATATCGCAGCAGAATCATTTACTGAGGGCTTGGCCTATGTAGGCATGACAGAGGGATGGAATAGTAAGTATGGATATATCAACATCAAAGGCGAAGAGGTCATCCCCCTGATGTATGCTGATGCCAATGAATTCCACGAAGGAATGGCAGCGGTAAAGACCAAGAATGGCTATGGCTATATCAATGCCAAGGGCGAACTGCTTACGGCTGCAAAGTATGATGATGCTATGCCATTCAGTGGAGGTCTTGCCCTGGTCATGAAGTCTGATAAGATGATGATCATCGACAAGAAGGGCGAAGTGGTGTATTCGTTCGGCCAGAAAATCATACCGGCAGGCATGGCATATCATGATGGTCTCCTTCTCGTGTGTGATACCAAAGCGCAGAAGTTTGGATACTACAATGAGAAGGGAGAAGTTGCTCTCCCGATTGAATATCCCGCTGCCGACAGTTTTAATGAAGGCAAGGCTCTGACGGTGAGTGTCGAAGGTGGCGAGTGCGTATTTAATTACATTGACAAAAACGGTAAGGTAATAGACACTATAGATGAGGATACATACGATGAGAAATACGATGAAATAGAGGAAGCCTTTGAAGTCAGTGTAGAAAGAGTGCTTGAAGAGGCAAAGTTGATGTCATTGATAAATAAGGTGCCTGATGGACTGTCAGAGATATTGCCTGCATTGAAGCTTGACAAACTGATAAACAACTATATTCAGGCAGCTAAGGCTGATAACTATAATCTAAAAGAAAGACTGGCTGGTCAAATAGGGAACATCGTTGAGCAGACTGAGTATGTCTATGGCGAAGATGTCATGGAAAGTCTAGAAGATTATATCGGATCCATAATAGATGTAGTCGATTGAGGATTATTTGCCGAGGAGGCGATGAGCGTATCGCCTCCTCGTTAGCTTTGCTGTTGAATATGGCAGCACTCCGATTACGAGAAACAAATACCCCATGAGCGTTCGTATTGTCCTTTTGTTGCCTTCGGACAAAAAAGTAACGTAATTCTATTGCGAATGAAATATTATTTCTATCTTTGCAAGACCTGAGGGGAGAAATCCTTGGGTCAAGAATGCGTTTCTTGCTTTATCCCGATTAACGAAATCGCCAATTTCAAAGCAGAGGGATGAGGACAATGCAACGCTCATTCTGTTTTGTATACACCGTGTGCAGCCCAGGCTGTACCTCACAAGGTATATACGACAGCGTGGGGTATTTGTTTCTCTGTTCATTTCTACGATGGCGTTTGGCGATGCCAGTAACACAATGAGCATGACAAGTCTCTACGCTTTTCTTGTATACATATGGCAAACACACTTATTGGTTGCTGATTTCGGGAGACTTATAGGCGCATATGAAGGTCTATATTATGATACAGAGTAACAGAATGTCTGCAAGCAAGCAAACAGAATCACCCAAGCACCCGTTTTCTATCAAGAAAGAAGCACTTTCTTCTCCAAACACTCCTAATGTGGAAAAAACTGAGGAGGATGATGTGGAGGACCCTCAAGCTATGATACAGAGAATCATAGCCGAAAAACTGATGGAAGAAGAAACAGCAACCGAAAAGAAGAAACAGGCTAAGTCTTCTAAAAAATCAACAGAGAAAAAGCCTAAAGACCCTATTGAAGTTCTCAAGGCATCATTATCGAAAAACGGTGCTTATATAGAAAGTAATATAGACAAAGCCTATAAAGAAGATGACGTGAAGAAAACTTTGTTTACGTTTGAGGCGGACTTGATGTCATTGAAGTCAAAACTACCAGATGACGCACTAATTGCTCTTTATGAGACAAAACTGCAGAGATGGAAGGAATACCTAGAGAAAAAGGGGAAAAAGAGTAATCTCATTGGTAAAACATTGATTATAATCACTTTGTTGGCATCATTTTTTGTGTGTTACAAGGTTATTGCTTGGATATTCTTCTAATAAAGTGGAATGTCTACTAAAGAATTAAAGAATTTTGATATCTATATTTAGAAGAAATTAAGTGATAAAAATAACTGTTATGAGTTTATTAGATGACGAAGAGGTTTTGCTCAATGACAAAACCGTAAAAATTAAAGCCGAAATGGATAAACTGCTGGCTACATCTATGTTTCGTCGTGGCAGTATCTCAGTTTTTGTTACCGAACTCGATTCCTTAGTTGGTCGTATAGAACAATTTTTAGAGAAGCCCAAAGAGCCCAAGATGAAAGAGCATAGGTCACGCGAAATCTACTCCATAGACTGCCGCTACTTATGCAAGGGCGATGCTTATGGCTGGATTTCTAAAGTATCGCAAGCAAGTGAAGATCCCATATTGGTCATTGAGCATGTAACGGAAGTTCCTGATGGTGATCCTGCTATCTATGACGACCCTGTATATGTGACTAATCTACTGCTTCGCTCATGGAAAAATGAGCAGATTTATGCAGGTGATTTACATATCGACCGAAGTAAATACACAATAATACTAGCATGCTCCCCTAAAGACGCACACTTACTGGAAAGAGAATGCGGCTTGTGCTCTTATGCATGGAAAGGTGACTTTGAGACTTTCTTAGAAGAGTGGAAGAATATAGCGACCAAGCATGTTACCTCCCCCTAAGCCCGATAATAAACACTAATGTACAATGCATTAATTGAGCTGAATTATGAAAACAATAGTTCTTATTTCATGTGTATCAAAAAAGAAAGAGACAAATGGTGTTCTCATCCCTGCAAAGGATTTATACATTAGTACTTTGTTTAGAAAAGCTTTGGTATATGCTGAGTCTTTGTCTCCTGACTATATTTATATATTGTCTGCGGAACACCATCTGTTACCTTTGGATAAGAAAGTCAAGAAATATGACAAGACCTTAAACAAAATGTCAGTAGAAGAATGCAAGCAATGGGCACAAAAGGTGTTGACTGAACTTAAAGCCAAAGGACACGATTTGGTGAATGACGAATTTACGCTTCTTGCAGGAGATAAGTATTGCAAATACATACTTGGGGAGAATGGTATAAAAAAAGGACATCAGGTATACAAGGAGAACAACTTGAAAGGGATTGGATATATACTTCGTTTTTTGACACAAACCAATGATAATAATTGCATATGATGAATATAGAATCGGTTGCAATATTGCGTCGAATGATAGAGTGTAAGCAGTCACCGTTCGAGAAGCGCGCGGGAGTATATTGTTGGTGGTTTAAAGAGTCTGCGGCAATGCAATTGTTAAAGCAATTGCCTCCCATAAACACTGCTTGTATAGCGAAACGTTTGATTGATGGCGATTCCTATTGGGCTTTGTACTTTGGAATCAGCGGAAATATGCAGCAAAGGGCTGCATGGCACATTAATCAAAAGCACACACCATCAGCAGTTAAGAGTGGATATTTATCGACTCTTCGCCAGGTCATTAGTGCATTGTTGAATGAGGATATGACGATTAGTCAAAATTCTGTCAATGAACTGATGGATGCGAGCTGTTATCTGGAATGGGACTACACAAGCACCAAGGAAGAGGCAGAAAAACTTGAAACAATTGAGCTCTCTCAAAACCAATGTATCTATCCCTTGAATAGAGCCAAGAATAGGACGGTGTCAAAAGAACATTTAAAGCGCTTGACAGAACTTCGTTCTAAATACAGGAAGTGAATTATTTAATAAGGAGGAAACCGAAATGCCTTAAAGAGAGTAGGCGATTTTTAAAAATATTTATAATTATGGGATTTTTTGGTAGACTTACTGCTCACACAAAGGCGGACTATCGTGTGGAAATTGCGGAAGTAAAATGTAAAATGATTGATGCTAAAGCAAAAGGTGATAAAGCTGCTGTAGTTAGGTATCAAAAAGAAATTGAGAAATTAAAAGGGCTTATGGCCAAGGCTCCATCCAAATGATGTTGTTCTTTTCGTTTTCAATAATATTGTATTAGTGATGCATGTATCACTAATACAATATTATAATACTATTACTATGAAAATTCCAGGACTAAGTTTCTCGCTCAAACGCGCTGTAGGAGTAACGAAAGTAAAAAGCAAGATTGCTAAAGCTACGGGTATACCTACCACTCGTCAAGGTTTACAACGAAAGATAGGTGGGGCAGTCTTGAAGTCGACATCAAAAAAGAATCGTTAGAGGTGTCTTTCTAAAAAATCATATTATGAGTATAATGCGTAAACAAGCCTTGTTGAGCCTGATTATAGTAGTATTTCCTTCTCTATGTGGTTGTGTCAGTGAGACTGCCAAACAAACCATAGAGGATTATAATCGAATGTTAGAGAAGGCAGGCACATTGGAACAATTAGTGCAGACTACGGACTTTGCTGTGCTGTCAGGCGAAGAGATTGCTGCCCTTTATAATACTGCAAACGAGTTGTATTATGACTACAATCCCATGGACTTGAATGAGGAGCAGAAAACTGCATGTGAAGAACTGAAGCGGCGTGTAGGAATACTGCGAATGGAGATTACCAGTAAGGCGAAAGAGCAAATTCCTAACTTCAAAATCACTCCGTGGACAACGGGCGATAAACTCTTTGAGAAAACAGAGGTCTTCCCTGTATATTTGAAGCGAGGAGAGACTCTGCGTTGGACATTCAGGGCACAAAAGTCAATGAATGTAAAAGTGAGCGATTATAACAGCCGTTCTACGCTTAAAACTTTCGCAGGAAAATCTGTTGTAAAGGACTCGCTTGCCGTAGAACACGATGCCATCTATCTCATAGAGGTCAATCCCCTTGGCATTCAATATATAGATATGGACATCAACTACAAAATCCATGAAATGAGTAGACTGACCTCTGCTACTCCTATTAAAATAGAGCAGGTGGAATGCCGCAAAGGAGATTACGGTGCCGTAGCTGTTGCTGGTGTGTCGATGCGCAAGGCTTTCGAGGAACCACGCAAGTTTACATTGCGTGGTCAATTAAAGGCTGCTTTTTCTGGTGCCGCTCAAGCATTGGTGGCAGTGCAAATTCCTGCAGGAGCTACCGATGTCTTGTACTCAATGCGTATAGATACGAGTGAAAGTGGACGCTCTGAAGATGGAAAGTTCCATGACAACCTTAATACATCCTATAAGAAAGTACGCTTCCTTGGTATGCCTCTTTATGAGAAGACTTATAGTAGCGGATTGCTCAATACATTGCTCGATGAAAATCGTCCCATACGTAATGAGGATGCTTATTGCAATATGTATGTATTCCGCAACCAATCGTTAGCCAAGCAATTTCAGGATGGGACAAAGATGGCTTCGGAACTTAACTACGATGTAGATTACTCTACTTTGGGCACTCAATCTTGCAATGGACGCATTCCTGTTAATGGTTCAAAGACCATCTACCTCGGTTTTGAGAACGAGCGTGTGCGTTATGCCAACTACTTGTGGGTAGAGGTTGAGGTTATAGTGCCCACTACGATGTATTATACTACGAAGTATACGGTGGAGTAAAATAGTATCAATAATGTAAATTAAAAAGACATGAAAAAGCAAGCAACTTATGGTGATTACATAATCACTATCAATGATGACAACAGCGTAGCTGTGAGCTACCAAGGTGAAGAATGCGGCAATGCCAAGAAGGCTTTGCGTGAAGTGTCTGAAATGGTAAGTTTTAACTTTGATGCAGGGTGGAATACCCGACAACATGGTTCTAAATTGGTGGACTTTCTGAATAGTTCGATAAAGTCTGAGACACCGAAGACGTCAAAAGAAGCTAAAACTTCAAATGCTTCTTCAGACAATTGGCAAGATGAGTACGATGAAGTAATGGAGGCGTCAGATGAATTCTATGTAGTACAAAAGAATAATAAAGGTGGTATTGCTGATAAAACAGGTAAGTTGCTTACTCCCTTGAAGTATGAAGACTTTGAGTTCTTGGATGATTACATCAAAGTAGCTTGCGATGAGCTTTGGGGACTTGTTGATAAGACTGGTAAGGAAGTTATCCCCTTAAAGTATGATGATGTGCTTATTGGTTTTGACAATGGTGCAGCAATTGTTATGAAAGGTGATATGATGGGATTCTTTGGTAAGAATGGTAAAGAACTTATTCCTACTTGTCTTGACCGAATATGCACAAATGAAGGTGTGAACTATCTTGCTTTACAAGATGAAAAATGGGGTGTTGTTAGCCTCGAAGGCAAGTGGCTTGTAAAACCGAAGTTTGATGATTATGAAAATATATCGCGGGGATATATAAAGGTCTTCCTTGATGATAAAGTTGGTGTACTCAATCCTAAAGGCGAAGTGGTAGTACCTGTAAAGTTTGACCAATGTGGTGTGTTGGAATCTGAAAGAGGTGGCCTTGTCTTCACAGCCCATAAGAACGGGAAGATGTCTACGTTTCAAGATAAGGGGGACACAAAAGAAGAGACAACTGAAGAAGTTTGCAATAATAGTGCAGATGAACTGTCTTTCAGCGAACAATTCGCTATCTTGGCCTACTACGTTGCCAATCTTGACAACGAGGTACAGAAAGATGAATTGCAAACAATTATGATGCTTGCACAGAAGATTGATGGTTTGGATGGTCAAGTTGTAATGCAACGCCTTATGATGGAACGTTTGGGAACATCTGAATATGATATTGATGATGTAATGTTCAGTGTACGAGAAGAACATCGTGATTTGATGTTCAGGGGACTAGTTATGGTTGCGGCTTCTGACTTCCACATCACCAAGGAGAAAATGAATCTCCTGGATGTGCTTCCCAAAGCATGGGAGTTGGACGAGGACTGCTGTAGCGGATTCATCCAGAGTTGGATTATGAACTTGGTTCAAAAGAATCCTGACCGAGAGTTCATTATTGACGAGGATTAATCTTATGTGAGACACAAATAATAAATTTTCCAAAAAGAGATTCACCTCCTCAGCAGAGAAGGTGAATCTCTTTTCTTATTACGGGGATGTTTGAAGTCTTGCTTGTTCTACTGAAGCTTGGCTGTGCGGTAGTGTCCCGTTTAGTGTGTCTGCGGCTATAAGTCCCAAGCCTGTAAGTTTTGGATATCGTTGCAAAGTTAGTTAATAAATTTAATTATCCTCATAAATTCCATTTATTCTCTTCTTCTATTCGGCTTTAGTCATTCATTCGGGGAATAGCTGTGTGTCGCATGTAATGTTCGGCAATATCCGGTCATAAGCCTTGTGGTCCATTGCAACACTCCCCATTAAGGTCAGTACAGACTCTTCATTAGGCATGGCAGTCCTCATACGCGTAACACGCCTGAAATCCCGATTCAACCGCTCTATCCAATTGGTCGTATAGATCATCGACTGTATTCAAGGAAATTTATGGGAAGTTCGCACATACGTTTGGTAATCATGCTCATAGCTACGAGGCGATAGCGTTGTGTCGTGTGGGGATATTTAGAATCGTAAGGTTAACTCAACAAAAGGAATCTATATTTTGTCTATGCCCGACAAAAAAGAGCAAAAACATGTCTTCCATATCCGACATGTTTGTTTTTTTATTATCTTTGTTGCGTCAATATTAAACTCTTTATAGGATATGGATAAGAATGTAATTAAAGGAATCATCCTTGCGCAACAAGAAAGGATTGCAAGCGTGGAACTCATAGAGAGAAACTACGATATAGAGGATGGGCTCAACTACGTCTTTGTGGGGCTTCGTAGAGCAGGAAAGACGTATCTCCTCTATCAATATATCCAATCGTTGCTCGCAAGGGGGATGAAGAAGGAGGAAATCCTCTTTGTTAACTTTGAGGACGAACGCATCAATGACATATCGAAAGAGGAGTTGCACTTGATTATTGACGCTTATCGCGAGATGTATGAATATGAACCTATCATTTTCCTTGACGAAATACAAAACGTCAAGGGATGGGAGCATTTTGTGCGTAGATTAGCCGATGAGAAACGACGCGTATTTGTGACTGGAAGTAATGCGCATATGTTGAGCCGTGAGATTGCGACCACGCTGGGCGGCCGCTTCATGATAAAAGAGGTATATCCGTTCTCATTTGGCGAATATCTGGACTACAGAAAGGTGGAGCTTGGTCGTAACTGGAAACTGAGTCCTCAACGTGCCGATGTGGTGAGGTTGTTTGAAAACTACTTCTATTGGGGTGGCATAGCCGAGTGCTTTGACGTGAATGATAAGCGCAGTTGGCTCACTTCGCTATATCAAAAGGTTTTGTACTCTGATATCGTGGTGCGCAATGGCATACGCAACGAACAGGGGCTAAATCTCTTGGTGAAGAAATTAGCCGATAGCGTATTGCAACCTACCTCCATAAAGCGATTGTGTGATATACTGAAAAGCATAGGGCAGAAGGTAACGAGAGAGACTACAGGCACCTACCTCGAATATCTGCACGATGCTTATCTGACCTTTTCTATTGCTAACTTCAGTGACACGATACCCGAGCGTGAAAGTACAAAGAAGATGTATTTCTACGACAATGGATTGCTGAATATTTTCTTGTATCAGCCCGAGACAAAGTTGTTGGAAAATATGGTTGCCGTAGAACTATACAAGAGATACGGAGAAAAGGTATTCTACTATCGGCGTAACGTAGAGGTTGACTTTGTTGTTCCTGAACATCGTGTGGCGATACAGGTATGCTACAATATGAATGATGCCACAACAAGAGATAGAGAGATCAATGCGTTGGTGGCATTGAACAAATATCTGCCTTGCGATACTTTGATTGTGATAACAAAGGATACTCGTGAGACATTGCATATAGGGGATATAACTGTCGAGGTAATCCCTATATGGGAATATCTGCTGGGAGATGTCAGATAAAGAAATGGTTTGGAATAAGTATCACTCCGATACGGAGTATTGGCTGGCTCCCAACTTAAGTTTTGGTGTATCATTCTAAGAATTTAATTGGCAACCCGAGTACACATTTCACGAAAGATTCATGGATAGTTCGACATACGTTCGGTAATCATGCTCATAGCTACGAAACGATAGCGTTGTGGCGTGTGGGGGATATTTAGAATCGTAAGGTTAACTCAATAAGTCTATGAATCTCTTATTGCGATTGAATAAGCTTAAACAATAACTACCATCGTTTTTCTATGGTACGACATTGCTTGTGTCAAATAGTTCTACTACCTTTGTATCCATTATGATACACTTCCACACCCTACGCAGCACCGACGACCAGCATTGGAGCAGTTTCGTCGACACATACACCTCATCGTTTCCCCTCGATGAGCAACGCCCTACGGACAACATTGCCCAGCTCCTGACCTCAGAGGAACGATTCACCGCAATGGTACTCCTCGACAAAAACAACAGCTTTGTAGGCATTCTTACCACATGGACGTTCGACACCTTTATTTATATAGAACATTTTGCCTTGCACCCCGCATTACGATCACAAGGCTACGGGAGCATCGCACTGCAGACATTCATCCAACACAATACGCTCCCCATCATCTTGGAGGTGGAACCACCCACCAATACACTCACCCAACGCCGCGTAAGCTTCTATGAACGGTGTGGGCTAAGGCTATACGATTACCCCTATATACAGCCACCCTACACCCCCGAGTTCTCGGAAGTCCCCCTGCGCCTCATGGGCACTTTGCCACAGGAAACACCCCTGACAACTGTTGCCGAGCTGCTGCATAGAGAGGTATACGGAGTATCTCTCCCGAGCTTGCCAGCGCAATAAGCATTACAGCTTGCACGGCACGATAAATTGAGAAATAATAATATCAGAAGTCGTAGTAGAACCAATAAGTGTCGCCAAACTTGCGCTTAGCCAGATTCTTGGCTACGATGCTATTGCCAACATGCTCTTGCTCCAAAGCACGGAACTCGGCAAAACGACTAACAACGGCACTATCGGGCGTAAACGCTACAGGGGTGCTCGGATGAAGGTCGTTGTACAAGACGAGTGCCTCCTGATAATGGGTAGGCAATGCGCTGCCTACAGCGTTCTTCACGGCGGATTCTGCCACGAAGGTTGGCAGATTCTTTTCGAACAGTAATGCAGCCAGATAGATGTCGCGATAGATGGCCGAATCGTTCTTGGCATACATACGATGACAAAATGCCATTCCAGACTCTCCGCCAAAAGGTTCGTTGCCCAAGCGAGTGTAATACTCTGAGGCACCATAGCTTGTTGTCTGCTGTGAATTATAGGAAAACAAGGACAGCCTTAGCACATCGATTGCCCTTGGAACTTGTTTTCTCTCGCTTGGCACTAATTTTCATGCCAAATACCCAATTTTTATAATCTTTTGTCAAGTCTCGTTATTCTATCATAGATTCCTCATTGTCTTTGCGCATACGGAGCAATGCTTTTTGACGTATAATCTCCTCTTCCAGTAAGAGGAGTGCACTGGCATTTAGACCACAAGGATTATATAAAAATTCATGCCCAAGATCGTATATACTCCTTGGCATGATTAAGAAATCGTCATTGCATCAGATACTAAGTTCTGATAATATCTTCTCGGTCGGAACCGTCTTCACATTGGTAATATTGACCTTGCTGCCCAAGTAGTCATAATATTCATTTGTAAAATAACTATACCCCGTGGAGAAGGTCAGCTCCCCAAATATGGGCTTACCATTGATGTCATAGAAGTCAACACGCACTTCGGGGAATCCCACAGATAGTCTCTTTGCAGCTTCGACCATTTTGTCAAAAGAGCCAGGCTTCGCAATACAATCTCCACCAAAATGCGGTGACGTCCTCTTCAATGTTTTATCCGAAATGTTATTCCACTGCAAATCAAAGACTGACAATTTGTAGTCTTCACCCTTTCTTCCGTATACCACCAACACCGATTCGGGGACTCCATCGAAACACCAGATTTTATAATCCACCAATGACTCGTCTGGAGAGGCTGTATTAACCAGCAATTTTTCAGCTATCACACACGGTTCTATACGCATATAGTGAAGCTGAGCATTGGTAAGTCCGTACACAAAGTGAAGCCAACGGTTCAACTTCTTATTCGCTTCACCCACATTCAGTTGGCACTTATCCTTTACAATAATCACTTGTCCGCTCGAGTTAGAAGTTTTCAGCACAAAAGACTCAGGCAGAGACGCATAATCAATATCCTCAACTCGCGACCAACAGCCATAAAGTTGGTTGAGCATATCACCACAACCCCGCTCCTCAACGTATCTACGCACATTGTATTTATCAGCGCACAAGCTCCAGAGAGAAGTGTCGGTATTGAACAACATCCAATAAATCTTCTCAATCAGATTCTTAGGAGAAGACCAATCAATATTCTTTCCCATCACACGACGATAGTCACTATTGGCCAAAGCCATCGGATTGCGTTTGAACCGATAGGCGCAATATTTATTGAAACATCTACGGATCAAGAAACTCTTCTTAGCCTTTTCCCTTATTGCATTCTTTATACTCATAACCTAATCTTCATTTACATTCTACCATCTGCTGCAGCAAGGTTGTCCAACTCCCCTTAACGGCAGTAGAAAAATATTTGCGTGAAGCATTGATGGCAGCTTTCGACAATCCCGCACACAATGCATTATCTTCCGCAATACGCACAATACTCTTCGCCATAGCCTCAACGCTACCTGCCTCGACAAGCAAGCCATTGTCTCCATCTGCTATGACATATGGAATACCACCCACATTCGTAGACACGACGGGCAGGCCAAGCGCCATAGCCTCGATTACGCTGACAGGCGTGTTATCTGCATTAGTCGTATTGATAAATATATTACACCCGACCGAACGGGCTATCCACTCGTTCTTGGTGAGTTTTCCCGTAAACTCCACAGCCCCGGATAGGCCCATCGATTCGGCCAACTGTTGCGTTTGACTGAAACATTCTTCTCCCCCGACACTACCGCCAATCATCAACAAAGAGGCTGTAGGATAGGTCTTCCGTACCTCAGACAGCACCTTTATTGCCATCTGCGGATTATAGACCTCTGAGAACGAGCGTACCCACAACAATTTGGGAACACCAATACAAGCCCTCTGCTGTGGTTGGTAGTTATCCTCGTCAATAAAATTGGGAATGACTACAGTATTATGATACCCTCTTTTGTAAAATTCATCATACAAATAGCCCGAAGGCGCCACATTGACAACACTTTGCATGAAAAGTTTACGCGAAATAGCCGCTGAACGATCCAGACGATTGGGAAGCTTACCACCATGAAGAATGGGGATGTACTTAATTCCATACAATGACGACAACCGCCCAATCATTACCGCATACCAAAAGTTCAGCGTGCTGTAGGTGTCTATCAAGATAACATCTGTCCCTCTCCGTTCCTTGAAGAAGAACACCAGCATATCCAAGAGGCGCATCAGCTTGTTCTTCTTGTCAGAAGAAGTATACACATCCATCTGGTTGCTCTGCAATAAACGGCTCAGACTCTCCAGCACAGTTGGACTATAGCCATGCTTCGACAGCTTATTTCCGAAATACAATATCTTCATATCCTACATTTAAGTATATCAAGTGTTACTACTCACGTGCTTGTGATAATAATAGAACAATGCAGCGCAATACACACACGAACTGACCACATTGGTCACCAGCGCACCCTCAATATTCCAAAGCCACACCAGAACCACAAACCCCAATATCTTGAAGACTCCACAAGCATAACTGCTGTTGCGGATAGAACGCCCTTCGCCATGCGAGCCAAGGAAGCGGTTGACCATATCTCCCAAACCGTGAACAGAAAATCCCACAGCCATCCATGAAGCATAAATGCCAACTACAGCATAGGGCTCAGGATACAACCAGTTTACAACCATGCGGATAAACACGATAAAGCAAATGCAAGAGGCTACCGTAATAAGCAGCGTGGCCTTAAACACCTTGGATGGGATACGTGGCTCACTGACAAAACGCTTAAAATAAGCCGTACCAATAATACCCGGAAGATACGAGAGCGGGGTAGTGAGCGTCAGAGCCAATGTATAAAAACCTACATTCACATTATCGTCATTAAAGATGCCCAACGTCACACCGGCCAGATAATTGGTAGCCACCATCGCCAAAGAGCCATAATAAAGATGTATACCATACGAGCGGTTCTCGGAACGCAAATCTGCGAACACGGGCCTCAGATTGCGGAATGTAGGCCGAGTCGACACGACCACCATAATAAGAACAATACAATAGACTCCCCATTGCAACAAAGTCATCAACACCGACGTTGCCCCCCAATGAGAATACACGACATAAGCTATAGGCACATACAACAACGCAGGAAGCACTCGTGTGATAGCCAACCTACCGATATGATTATCACCCTGAGCCGTCGTGTTGATATAGTTGGTCAGCAGAGGATAGAAGCACACGGGCAATGACACGAAAAACAGATGACGCACCGTAAGATTATGGTGACACAATCCGGTCACCCAGGTACCCATCACCAACAAAGCTGCACAAGACAGCAGTATCAGCACCATTGCTCCACGTATACGACGACTACGCGCCTCCTCCTTGGAGAGAGCCAGCAAACGACAGCCACTCAGGAAATAGCCAAACAAGAGCAGTGATGCCAGCAACGTTATCAAATTCTGCACATACCGCACATCGCCATAGTCTGATTCTGACAGGAAATGGGTATTGACTATAGATGTGGCAAAGCCTAACAACGACCCCAAAAGCGTCGAGGCATAGAGATAGATGACTTGAATATTATGTTTCGACAAATGCTTCATGCCAATCTATTTTACTGTATCAAAGAAGAAATAATCTCCGTCAAACATCAGCGACTTAAAATCAGCATAACCGAATCCGTCCTTTATAGTCGTATCCTTTACCAGCTGATGTATCAGTTTCCACGACACCTGCCACGAACCCGTATATGCCTTAAAGTAACGCAAGCAATTGGCACAGGTCAACAAGCGTATGAGATGGAACTTGAATGACGAGCAATGCAAGCGTACACAGATGAGACGATTGTGATAGTACATATAGCTGCGTCCCAAGCCACGGCTGTCGTTTGTCTTCTTTTGCGATGCCCCCACTTTATGATATACTATGGATTGAGGTATACACATCATCTCCACGCCCTGCTTCTTCATACGCAAAGCAAACTCGTAATCCTCTTCTCCAAAGAAGAAGCCATTATATAGCAGTTCCTTACATTCATTCAACACAGACGGATGAAAGAACAGGGCACAGCCCGACAGGTAAGAGACCGGGAATGGTTCCTTAGGGACACTCCCCACCTCTGCATTTGTATACAGTCCTTTACGGGAGACATAAGTCAACTGTCCTCCACAGAACCACACCCTATTCTTATCGGCATAGTAACGGATACAAGGCGACAGCACCTTACAGTGAGGGTTCCCGTCAGCAAAATTCAACAGACGAGACAAGAAATCCGGTTCTACCTCCGTATCATTATTGAGCAACATACAATAGTCCGGATTACGCTGCATAGCCACAGCCAAAGCCTTGTTGTTGCCCACAGCAAAGCCATAGTTGGCATCCAGCGGAAGCAACTGATACTGCCTCACATTTGTATTATCCGAATGCTGGTCAAGCCAAATCTGAATCCTCTCCACTGAGTCATCCGTAGATGCATTGTCGGCAATCACCACAAAATGGGATTCTTCTACTCGACTCAACGATTCCAAACAAGCAATCGTATCATCCGCACCATTCCAATTGACTAGTATTATAGCTACCATAGATTACGCAATTTAGAACTGAATTACCACATCACGATAATTCTCTATAAACCGCTCACGATGTTCATCCTGCTCAGGAGAAAACACGGAATGGTAAGGATAAAAAATAGTATAGAATCTCGTATTGGGATAAGCATCAGACACATCCTTTGCATAGTAATAATAGTAATTGAAACAAAGCAAAGACAATGAAGCCGCCAACGCTGTATATCCCAATGAGAATTTAACCTCAACTCTACTCACCACATAATATATTGTGTTCACCGTATAAATCAAGATGAATGGTATAAAATAATTGACCAAACGATTCAAACCAGTGAGGTTCAAAGAAAAGGCATATATCACCACTACTCCCATCACAATAGGAGTAAAGTCAATCTTTTGGCGGATATTATATCTCTCGCGTAAAAAGATCATACCCAAAAGAGGCAGATATTGGAGTAACAAAGAGAGCATGCCCATGAGATTACGCTCTTTATCAAGATATTTCTCCGCAAGCACCATCAACTGCTCGTCAACAGACAAGGCAGACAACAGCAACATCGGGACATTAACGACTGCTGTAAAGACAAATATTCCGACAAGTAATATTACTTGATAAACCCATGATGGCCTTTTAAAGAATACAAACAACAATGGGAACAAAAACATCACCAATGCCGAATAGTGCATAAACAGCGCAAGCACACACATCACATAATAGGGAAGCCAGCGCTTTTCCAGCAGGAATCTCGTAACCAGTAACAGTACACAGATACAGAGAGACTCACGTAGCACCTCCATATTGAAATAGCAGAAGTAGCCCACATAATAAAGCAGTATGACTGAAAAATAGTAGTTAGGACAATACTTCCTGAAGAACGAAAAGAAGATAGGATTTACAATGCAAGCATGTATCAGTTGGAAAAAGAAGAAATCATCATAAATTGATTTTGACACCGCATTGAAGATATACCAAAGGGGATTGTATTGTGCAGTGTCAAAGTCAAAATATTTCAATTCATCCAATGTGGGGCATTCTTCAAACACCGACATATACATCAGTGTATCTCCCCCTACCCGATAGCGTAGCCCTGCAAGCAAGATTAACACTACCAGATTAAAGTAGTACCACTTACTTTCGCCACCGATTTTGGCCATCCAATCGTATTTAACAACCGGTATCAGCAGCAGTATAAATACGACAAAGTATATCACTTCTTCGACTTAAATAGTTTCCGATAAACATTGACAAAAGGCTCCTTCAACAATACGTATGCTACAGCCAGCACACCACCAAAGAATGTATACAATATCAAGACCATCGACCTCCGCATCGTCGAAGGTAGTGCAGGCACTGCAGCCGGCTTCAAGGTTACAAACACAGGTGTATACTCCTGCACCTTGGCCTGAGCCAACATCAGTTGCTGCGCCCATTGGGTGTACAGCATATTCTTTAGGTCTTTGTCGGCCTCCAAACGTTCTTTTTCCACCAAGAAACGCTCTTGTGTCACATTCCTGTTACGATCTACATACGACGCATACGTCTCTTGTGCCTTCTCATAATCAGCCTTCGACTTCTGATAGAGTTTTTCTATATATGCACAGTCGTCCACCACCTTCTTGGTTCGGTATGCCGTGATTTGATCCTGAAGACGACACATGATGGTATCTACCATTATTGCCGCGATAAGAGGATCTTGATCTGTAAACGAAAGTGTTATCACATTCGTTTTCTTATCAACAAAAATAGAAATTGCCCCATTAAGATTTTCGATCATACGCATCTGCCTTTCAGACAGGTTATAGGGGTTAAATACGGCAGGATCGCCTTGCATCTTCTTTGAAGAGAAAAGGCGCATTAATCCTTTCACTGCTTTCTTTGGAGCATTCTTCAGTACACCTACCCAATTCTTCTTTTGCAATTTATCTATATAATAGAAATAGGTAGTATCTACCATTCCATCCTGAGACTTCACATTCACATCAAACAAGGATGACAGGAAAGGCAACGACTGCACTATATCAGGATAGAGTAACGGATAAATAGCATCGTCCCCCCCCACACTTCCTAGGTCAAAGCCCACCATAGAAGCCAAAGATCCTAGTCCGCCACTCATCATAGAAGAGTTTGACGACTCTGGAGCCACGACAACCTGAGCGGTATACCCCTTTATCATGGTTAGAGCCATAACTAGTCCGAGAAGCATAGAGCATATGGTTACCTTAAGTATAAACTTCCACTTTGCCAAGACCTTGCCTACCAACTGCAACAAATCGGCTTCTTTCAGTAGCGGTTTCTTTACATTCTGCTCTTCCATACCACCTATATATTTATTATCTGAACACATTAATCAAAGCTAATACCACGGTAGCCAATGAGGCTGCCGTAGAGCTCAAGCTAAGAACCTCACCTGCAGACATCTTCTCACGTTGCTCTTTGACTGGCACTATAATCTCACATCCCGGTTCCACCACCTTGCGGCTCCATCGGTTGGCCTTTGACACCGTACCGTTCATATATACGATATACACGCCCGATTTCTTAGCCTTCTCATTGTATCCACCTGCCTGGTTCACATAGTAGTTCAGTCGTTTCTTATTGTTGTAGGCCACCGTATTGGAATACATCACCTCTCCGCTTACCTTCACCGTGTTTGAGGCCTGCGGTATGATCAGCCTATCACCATCACGCAGTGTGATATCTGCGTCCGTACCCGGTTTTTCCAGCGCCTTATCCAGCTCGATACCCACAGGATAGGTTGTCTGGCTCATCATGCCACGGCGTATAGCCACCGAGTCCTTCTTGTTCTCGGCCATCTGGATGGCAGCTTCAATGCTCGACTCCAGGCGCAGCTTCTCATCTTCGGTCATCGTACGTTCCAGTCGAGCACCCTTGATATTGGCCTGGGGTGTCAGTCCTCCCGCATTGAGTACCAGTTCGCTCAGTCTCTGGTTTTTCTTGGTGAGCGCATAGGTACCTCCAAAGAGCACCTCTCCCTCTACGCTCACATTCTCCTGTTCGAAGTAGCCGGGGCTCTTGCGCACATACACCTCATCGAAGGGTATGAGCGTGAAGTCCGGGTTGCCCTCCACTACCAGTCCATCGCTTATCGAGAATGAGTATCTGTACGATATGGTATCGCTTGCCGATGTGGCCCTTGAGTCCTTCATGCGTCGGGCCACATCCACACGGGCTGTCGATGCCGCCTCGGTGAGTCCGCCCGCCTTGATGATGAAGTCCTCTATCGACATGTTCTCCACATATTCATACGTACCAGGGAATGCCACCTCACCGAAGATGGTCACCGTCTGCACCTCCTGCATGTCAAAGATGCTGGGCACCAGCAACACGTCGTTCTTGCGCAGTGGCACATCGGCAATAGCCCCGCTCATGAGCTGTTCCAGGTTGATGGCCAGATTCTCCATTGTATTGTTCGGCTTACGGCGGTTCAGTATTGCACGTCCGAGGAAAGCCTCATCCTTCAGTCCGCCAGCATTCTGTACCAGTTGCTTCACGGTATTGATACGTCCGTCCATCTGGAACATTCCAGGACGATATACCGCTCCCTTCACCTCCACCATGTTGGCAAAGGTCGGCATGATAGAGTCTACAGATACCGAGTCGCCATCGACCAGAATAAAATTTTGTTGTTCGGCTACATCAAGCGTATAGATCTCACGTTCACGCTTTCCGTTACGAATAAGGCGTACATCTTCTTTATAAGCGTTGCCCGAGAGACCCCCCGCGTATTTCAACAGCTGGGCCACCGACTCGTCATCAAGCATCTCATAATACATGGGCCGCTTCACATTACCCGTTACGCTAACCAGATTCTTATAGGCGTCTACCGTGACCACATCATTATCTTCGAGGCGTATGCCCTTGTCGGAATTTCCGTTGAGGATGAAATCATACACGTCATACGTAGCCACGAGCTTATCATTGCGATACACTTTGACTTCACGCAGAGTTCCCACCTCGTTGACACCTCCAGCCTGGTACAATGCATTGAATATAGTTGCAAACGACGACATCGTGTAGGTGCCAGGGTTCTCCACCTCGCCCATCACATGTACCTGTATCGTGCGGTTCTGTGCCAATGAGAGGCGTATGTTTGAGTTGGGTTCATCGCTGTTGATGCCCGAGTAAATCTGGCCGAACTGCTCCTTGAGGTATTTGTTGGCCTGCGTCACGGTGAGTCCACTGAGGTGTATGGGTCCGAGGTTCTCCACATAGATATTGCCGTCGGGCGAGATGGTCTCCTGAATGTTCGACTGTGAAGCTCCCCAGATATCAATGGCCACTTCATCGCCAGGGCCAAGTCGATAGTTGGCCGGCGTGGGCAGGTTGTAGCTGGCTTCGAAGGCTACGTTCTTGTTCTGAAACAGGCGATGTCCAAAAATTTCCTTCTTGCCCTGCTCCTCCATCATGTACATCATGGTAGAGTCCGGGAAGAGAAATTCCATCTCTCCCATCATCATTTCCTCGCGTTCCGCAGCATTGAGCTTGCTCTTACTCTCCTTGTCACTCAGCAGTTCGATGGCACCATTCTTCTTGGGTGCGGTGCGGGTGCGTTTCTTCTCGGTCATCGAAGCACCTACACCAGAAGTCTTCTGATTCTCCATCTTGCGTTTGATGCGGTTTACCTGCTCCATGGTAACCCCCCTGCGCACGAGGTCTTTGGCAATCTGCTGCTGACTATAACCCCTTCCCTGCGCCTCCATTGCATATTCAATGACTTGGTCGTCAGTCATCTTCTGTGCCGATATCAGCTGCACACAAAAGAGTAGCGATACGAATATCAATAGTTTTCTCATATACATATAGCTGTTTACGTAATTAGAATTTCTTCCCGCTGATTATCGAGAAAGCTGTTTTGAATATAATCATACAGTCGCCCCAAAGTGAACGAGTAGTCAAATATTCCAAATCCATATCAAGACGAGTAAGCATTTTCTCCATCGTATCAGTATACCCATTATACAAAGTAGCCTGCGATGTCAACCCCGGGCGCATTTTATATATATGCACATAATTGGGATTAACCTCCATGATTTTGTCAATGAACACCTGACGCTCTGGCCGCGGTCCCACAAGCGACATGTCACCATTGAGTACATTAAACAACTGAGGAAGTTCATCCAAATGATGATCACGCAAGAATCGTCCTATCTTGGTCATTTGCTCACTACGTTCCTCCGCCGTACGAGGAATACCATTCTTTTCAGCATCTTTCCTCATGGTACGAAATTTGTAAATAGTAAAAGTTCGGCCTTTATATCCAATCCGTTCTTGCTTGTATATAGCATCTCCACCAGCCAGCCATATAAGAAGGAACACCAGCAATAATATTGGCGATAAGATCAATATACCAAAAAATGCCGCCAGAAAATCTATCAAGCGCTTTAAGAATCTTTCAATGCCCGACATGGCATCTTTATAATCCGCCACTTCCAAATCCGCCTTTATCTCTATATCTTTCATATCTTGAATACTATACTTATATAAGTAGGAACGCACAAATATTGGGTTTATTGCTCAATCCCCATATTTATCTTGCAAAGATATGACATTTTCAGTTTACAGCAATAAAAAAGAGTGTATTCTTTACAGTTATAATACAAGTGGCAGACATTCGGTTGCCCATCGCTTTCAAACGAATAGACCATATTTCCATTCTATCACCCCTGAAAGAGACACTAAGATGAACGCGACGTAACAATAGGGAAATATCAGAACAGACTTTATATTTCCCCATTTATTTGTATCTTTGCGCTGCAAAAACCAAAACTTTGCTCGTTTGACCCAATAACAAACTAAAAGAAACCAAATTATGAAAGCATTTGTTTTCCCTGGTCAGGGAGCCCAGTTCTCAGGAATGGGCAAAGACCTGTATGAAACTTCACCGTTAGCTAAGAAGTTGTTCGAAAAAGCCAACGACATCCTTGGCTATCGCATCACAGATATCATGTTTGAAGGTACCGACGAGGAGCTTCGTCAGACCAAGGTCACCCAACCCGCCGTATTTCTCCACTCTGTCATCAGTGCTCTCTGCTTGGGCGACGGCTTCTGCCCCGACATGGTGGCCGGTCACTCGCTCGGCGAGTTCTCGGCGATGGTGGCCAGTGGTGCCCTCTCTTTTGAGGATGGCCTGAAACTGGTGTATGCCCGTGCCATGGCCATGCAGAAAGCGTGCGAGCTACAACCCTCCACGATGGCTGCCATCATCGCCCTACCCGACGAGACCATCGAAGCCGTATGCCGCGAGGTCAGCGAGTCAGGCCACACCGTAGTAGCGGCTAACTACAACTGTCCCGGACAGGTGGTTATCTCAGGTAGCATGGAAGGCATCAAGCTCGCCTGTGAGAAGCTCACCGAGGCCGGTGCTAAGCGTGCCCTGCCATTGAGCGTAGGCGGTGCGTTCCACTCTCCACTGATGGATCCCGCCAAGGTAGAACTCGAGGCAGCCATCCAAGCCACCGAGTTCCACACGCCCAAATGCCCCGTATACCAAAACGTGGACGCCCTACCCCACACCGACCCCGAAGAGATTAAGGCCAACCTCATCGCCCAGCTCACCTCTCCCGTCCGCTGGACCCAGAGCGTGCTCAACATGCGAGCCGATGGAGCCGAGACCTTCACCGAGTGCGGTCCCGGCAACGTACTCACAGGACTGATAAGAAAAATAAAAAAAGCGTAGCTTAAATGTCAACGGTCTACAGACGGCCATCCGAATGATAAACTAAGTAAAGAGGTTTATGGCCTCTCAAGCGGCATATATAAAATGTAGTATATTTATCAAATAACAACCAAACACCCGTTGACAGTTAACTATTGACCATTGACCGGTAACTGTTGACCGTTGACTAAAAAAGAATTATGAAACCAATCATCTACCAAATCTTCACCCGCCTTTTTGGCAACGACAACACCACCCGCCTACCTGGTGGCAGCATCGAGGAGAACGGTTGTGGCAAGCTAGCCGCCTTCACCCCCGAGGCTCTTGCTGCCATCAAGCAGCTGGGCACCACCCACGTATGGTACACCGGCCTTATCGAGCATGCCACGCAGACCGACTACAGTCACTTCGGCATCCGCCCCGACCACAAGGCTACGGTCAAGGGGCAGGCCGGTTCGCCCTATGCCATCAAGGACTATTACGATGTGGACCCCGACCTGGCGACCTCCGTGCCCAACCGCATGAAGGAGTTCACCCAGCTGGTGAAGCGAACCCACGCTGCAGGATTGAAGATGATTATCGACTTCGTTCCCAACCACGTGGCACGCTGCTACCACTCCGATGCCAAGCCCAAGAGTGTGGTAGACCTCGGCGAGAAGGACGACACCACACAGTTCTTCTCCCCCAGGAACAACTTCTACTACCTGCCCGGCACCACGCTGGGCGGAGAGGTCGACTGGCAGGACTACACGGAGAGCCCGGCCCGCGCCACCGGCAACGACCGCTTCGATGCCTACCCCACACGTAACGACTGGTACGAGACGGTAAAGCTCAACTACGGTGTCAACTACCTCGAGGGTGGTCGCACCAACTTCTACCCCTTCCCCTCCACCTGGCTCAAGATGCGCGACATCCTGCTCTTCTGGGCCAAGAAGGGCGTCGACGGTTTCCGTTGCGACATGGCCGAGATGGTGCCCTTCCAGTTCTGGGGTTGGGTGATACCTATCATCAAGGAGCGGTACCCCCACATCATCTTCATTGCCGAGGTGTACAACACGTGGGAATACTACAACTACGTCAAACACGGCAAGTTTGACTACCTGTACGACAAGGTAGGCCTCTACGACACGCTCATCGGCATCATCCGCCGTCAGCAGTCGGCCACCGAGATTACCCGTATGTGGCAGAACCTGGGCGAGTTGCGCCAACGCATGCTCCACTTCATGGAGAATCACGACGAGCAGCGCCTCGCCTCCGACTTCATCGCCGGCCACGGCCGTCCTGCCCTGCCTGCCATGCTCGTGAGCGCCACCATCGACACCTGCCCCATGATGGTCTACTTCGGCCAGGAGCTGGGCGAGCGTGGCATGGATGCCGAGGGCTTCAGTGGCCGCGACGGACGCACCACGATCTTCGACTATTGGAGTGTCGATACCATCTGCCGCTGGCGCGACGGGGGTAGCTTCTCGGGGCGTGAGCTCAACGACGGCGAGCGCGACCTGCGTAGCCAGTATGCCCGCCTGCTCCACATAGCCCGCGACGAGCGCGCCATCAGCGAGGGCGACTTCTTCGACCTCATGTATGCCAATCCACATACCGAATGGTTCAATCCTCACCGTCAGTATGCTTTCTTACGCAAATACGAGAATGAACTATTGCTTATTGCTGCCAACTTCGACGAGAGTGATACACAGGTAAGACTCAACATCCCTTCTCATGCGTTCGACTACTTCAAGTTACCCGAGTTCAATGATGTAGAGGGCACCGACCTTCTCACGGATACGACCACTTCATTTACACTATCGCCAGAGATTCCTGCAATGCTCAATCTCCCCGGATACTCCGGTGTGATTTACAAGTTCATCCTATAGCACACATCATCTGTATCGTGGCGTGCATGCACGTCACGATACAGAGTCATTATCCTTATCATGTTCCCCTATTCGCCCATTACGTATCAGGTCTGTTAGATAAACCGTAAAAACAGGGAGCAACATCATACCCGCAGCAGCCAAAGCCACCGATATAACACGTCCCACGGTCGTTACAGCAGTAATATTAGTCCCAACTGTAGTAGCTGTCATACATGAGAACCATATACAATCCCAGAAATCATGCACAAGAGGATTCACCTGACCTTCCAACACATAAAATATCAAGCTGCAATAATAAATGAATGAAAACAGAACAACAACATACGTAATCAAAAGCCCTGCTGCCAAATCTTTCATCAGCCAATAAGCAATGACCGTAAAGGCTATATATCCACGAATTAAAGGAATAAAACGAAAAACGAACTCAGTTTCTGGGGCAAGAGGGATATTCATCCAATCAAACAACGTCAAATAGGGTATAATCAGCAATAAGAATAAAAAATTCCGCTTCAGATAATGCAAAGGCCTATCGGCATTGAGCACTTCCAAGACGAACAGCACAAGCAGTAATACACATATCCAAAACTGCATGTCTAGATAATTAGTATCCTCATAAAAAGCTACGCCTCTAAAAGTGTCCAACGATATGCTGATGACCAATAACAACGAAAGGACAAATGCCGACATATGAAGGGCCAACTGAATACCATTATTTTTCATATTTTTTTCCTACTAAACAAGCGACTCCATAAAAGGTTTAGCACAATAGCCATCCATAAGAACCAGTAACGATTCAGCTCTGTGCCCCAGTAAAGCAAGACAAAAATGAATTATTTTATAGGTTATATCCTTTGTTTATACTATATTTGCATTTCAAACACGTCATCATGAAGAAGTTCATATATACAACAGCTACACTACTGCTTATTATAGTTACCCTTGTAGGATACATTGCTTATTCTGCCTTGTTGGCACCAGTTGTAAAAGATGAACAAACCGTATATATACAAGTATATCCAGAAGACAATATTCAAAAAGTAAAGGATTTATTAGTGGCAAACGCCAAAATAAAGGAGATGGCCGGGTTCGTTCCTCTAATGAAGTATTACAAATATAACGAGCGAGTAAAACCCGGCAACTATGCCATACGTCCGGGTGACTCCATGCGAGACATCTGCCTCCGATTACTATCCGGTAATCAGTCCCCTATACGACTCGTTATCCCCTCGGTGCGCACACTAGACAGATTAGCCGGTGCTGTGGGCAGACAACTAATGACCGACTCTGCCGCAATAGCGTCATTCCTTACCAATCAACGAGTCATCGATAGCCTTGGTTATACAGTAGAAACTTTCCCTGCCCTATTTTTACCAAACACCTATGAGGTATACTGGACCATGTCACCAGAACAACTCGTCACCCGTATGAAAAAAGAACATGACAAATTCTGGAATCCCGACCGTAAAAGGAAAGCAGAAACGCAGGGACTCAGTATCACAGAAGTCATCACTCTAGCCTCCATTGTAGACGAGGAAACCAATAAGAACGACGAAAAGCCCATTATCGCTGGCCTTTACCTCAATCGCCTACACCGAGGCATGCTACTACAAGCTGACCCAACGGTTAAGTTCGCCCACAAGAAATTCGAATTACGCCGCATACTTCTTACTCACCTAACAATAGATTCACCCTACAACACCTATAAGTATGCAGGCCTTCCCCCAGGTCCCATCCGCATACCAAGCATCGCAGCCATTGAGAGTGTACTGAATCCTACAAAGCATACATATATCTATATGTGTGCAAAAGAAGACTTTTCGGGATATCACAACTTCGCTACTACATTGGCTCAACATAATGCCAACGCACGACGCTACCAACAAGCACTCAACAAAAGAAATATCAAATAGCCTAATAAAAAAAAGAATGGACTAACAACGAGGCCTTACGAAGGGCCTCGTTGTATACTTCAACTTACTATTGCGACAATAAGCAGACCAAGTAAATTGAATTATCATCAAGCCAGCCAACACCACATGCGCAGTCATTCATCCTAATCAAACAGTTACACCTGGTGAAAAGTTCAAAAAGTATCTATAAACATACTTTTCACATCATTTTTTAGCAAATTAAGACATCCACATCTGAGCACTTTTGACACAATAACATATAGTCCAATTCACCACTTTCAGACAACTTTTCTTCAACTTGCAACTAAAAAGTTCTCTTTTTTATTATTTTTTATAAAGTTTTCCGTAGTTTTTCTTGTTTAAATTATCAATAGCTATTAACTTTGTAGCTGAAAGAGTTTTATAGGAAGAGCGATAGGAATGACAAGATTAAACATCGGAGGGCAACCCTTTGTCAAATGGCCTGGGTCTAAAAGTCAGCATATACATATACTGACGCAAGCCTTACCTGCCAATTTTACTGAAATTCCTAACGTTACTTATATAGAACCTTTCGTAGGAGGAGGCGCATTACTCTTTCACATGTTGCAAACCTATCCCAACATCACACGCGCCATCATCAATGACAACAACGAAGATCTCATACGTACATACAACACTGTACGCGATCGAGCCAAAGAGCTGATTACAGAATTAAAAAAGATACAACGAGAATTCCTTACTCTTGAAGAGGAGGAACGCCACGAGTATTTCAACAAACGGCGCGACGAATACAACGCACGCCAATCAAGCGGAGTCAGGCATGCTGCCCTCTTTATCTTTCTGAACAAAACCTCCAATGCCAATTATCGCACAAACGCAGGCGGTCGATACAACGGAGCGTATAACCACCTACTCAACCCTGTCATCTGTGATGAGCGTACCATCTTAGCCGACAGCAAGCTTCTTCAGCGTGTCACCATTATTTGTGGAGATTACGAGAAGACGTACAGCGAAGCTTGTGGGAACACTTTCTTCTTCCTTGACCCCCCCTATCGCCCCACAGGCAGAAGACATACTAGTACAGAATTCGACGATAGGGAACAGATACGCCTAAAGAAGTTCTGCGATTTATTGTCATACCGCCATTTCCAATGGATGCTCACCAATAGCGATGGTAAGAGCTTCGACCCTGACGACACTTTCATGGAACAACTCTACAACAACTATAATGTAGAGCGAATATGGTCAAAGAATGCCATTATAGCTAAGCCCGAAAAACGCGAAAAACTATCAGAGTTACTCGTACGCAACTTCCAACGAGAGATAATCTCTTTGCGTGACGTACATTGCCACCAATTGTCATTCGCATTCTGACATCCACCGAATAAGTTCTAAAGCTTTCTCCATACATTCTAAAAAAATATCTTCACACTTGCTTGTGCAAGTGTTTTTTTATTATTACTTTCACCATCCAAATTCTTTTTTATGGGAAAGCACTATTTACATATATATAAAGCATCTGCCGGAAGTGGGAAGACCTTTACACTGGCCGTTAATTATATCCGTTTGTTAATACAACATCCCGAGGCCTATCGTCACATACTTGCCGTAACCTTTACCAACAAGGCTACGGCGGAGATGAAGCAACGCATCCTAGGGAAACTTTACGGTATAGCAAACGAGCTGGAAGATGCACGTCCATATCTTGAAGAAGTAAAACGCGTAACAGGTATGGACGACACCTGCATACGAGACCGTGCCCGTGAAGCACTAAGTTCACTCATACACAACTACAGCCATTTTAGGGTAGAAACCATCGACAGTTTCTTTCAGTCAGTTCTGCGCGGTTTAGCTCACGAACTTGACCTCGGCATAGGCATGACCATCGAGTTAGACACAAAAAAAGTAATAAGCGAATCGGTAGATTTATTGTTGAGAGAATTAAAAGTCAACGATGCTACCCTATCATGGATCGAAAAATACATCAGCAAAGAGATAGATGACGGAAAAAGTTGGAATATCACAGATGAGTTGAAAAAATTTGCATGGAACATCCACAGAGAGGATTACCTACAAAGTGCCGATACCCTACGAAAGCAACTGACCGATCAACAATTTATCAAAGGACTACGTGATAGACTTAAAAGTGAGCGTAGTAAGGCGAGCGCACGTATAACCCAACAAGCAACATCATTCTTCAACATCTTGAAGCAGCACAATCTAACCATCAACGATTTCAGTTATGGTTCGACAGGTGCATGCAGCTATTACTTAAAGTTGCAAAAGGAATATTTCCATACAGAACTGAAAGGACGTCTGCTCACAGCCTCACAAACACCTAGTGGATGGGTATCAAAAACCTCCAAGCGACGTATAGAAATCGAGGCATTGGCAACAAGCACACTGATACCCCACATGCATGAGACCGAGCGTATAAGAAGAGAGAGCGTATTCATCATAAACTCATGCGATCTCATTATGCGCCATTTATACCAATTGCAGCTCATCAACACTATACACGACCGCGTACTCCTACTTAACAGGGAAGAAAATCGATTCTTGCTAGCTGATACTTGCCAGATGTTAAGCCGTATGCGGGCAGGCGATTCTGCATTCGTATTCGAGAAACTAGGTTATTACATACAGCACATTATGATCGACGAGTTCCAAGACACATCGCGCATGCAGTGGAATAACTTCCTCCCCATACTACTCGAAGGACTGTCCCATGGCAAGGAAAGCATGCTTGTGGGCGATGTAAAGCAAGCCATCTATCGTTGGAGAGGCAGTGATTGGCGCATATTGAACGATGAGGTCACAACAAGCCTTGCCTCCTTTACCTCTCCTACACCCCACAAGTTGGATACCAATCGAAGAAGTTTGAGAGAAATTGTCGATTTCAACAATATGCTGTTCGCCCAATCAAATGCTCTGCTCACTAAATTACTCGGCGAAAAAGATGCCACCACCCTAACACGCGCATACCACGATGTCAACCAGCAGCATAAACCAGATAACAATGGTGGATACGTACGAGTTATAGGTATAGAAAGAGAGGAAGGAGAAAGTAATATCAGTGCTATGTGTAGAGAAGTGGCCTCCATGATAGAAGAGCTACACAACGCAGGCGTACACAACAACGAGATTACTATTCTGACACGAGAAAACACACATATAGCACATCTAGTAGACTATATGAGCATTCACAACCCCGATATACACATATTGTCAGCTGAAGCTTATCGACTGGAATCCTCCATCGCCGCAAACATGCTGATAGCCGCACTTCGTTGGATAGCCAATCCGCTTCAGCGATTCTCACTGGTACAATTAGCCAATGACTACCACCAGCATATCCTCAACGATGGGTTAGACATGTCAGATATACTTTCCCTTAACCCATCCAGTTACGGATTACCAGAGCAATTCACCCAACGCAGAGAACAGCTATTACAAACACCACTTTACGAACTCACCGAAGAGTTATATCGTCTTCTACTATTAGAAAAAATCGAAGGCGAAGACGGCTATCTGCTAACCTTCTTCGATTGTCTACTTTCTTTCTGCAGCAAGGAGTCAGCCGACATCACCAACTTCCTACGCTACTGGGACGATGATATGCATGCTACTGCTATTCCCGCGGGATCCACCAAAGGCATTGAGGCTATGACCATACACAAGTCTAAGGGACTAGAATTCCACACCGTAATTATCCCTTTCTGCGAGTGGGAGCTAAACAAACACAGCACAACATTATGGGTTAACACAGACGACCCATTATGTAACGGATTAGCTATCGTCCCAATTGAGTATTGCAGTAAAATGGAGGAATCAATCTTTTCGGACAATTACCGAAAAGAATATCTACAACAGATTGTAGACAGCTACAATTTGCTTTATGTGGCACTGACACGTCCCAGGAACAATCTCATCATCATGAGAGATGCCGCTAAATGCTGCATCAAGGAAGGAAATACCATGAACAATGTGGCACAACTCCTTACTATGGCCTTAGGCTGTGCCCCCGAAGACACATGCGAATATGGCACACTCTCCGTACTACACAAAGAAGAGGCCACCACAACCAACCGAATAGAAGCCATACCACAGGCAAAGAGCATAAGTATGCGATCAGAAGCTTTGAGAGCCAGATTTAAGCAATCAACCCTATCACGAAGATATATCCACGGCGACAACGAAAATCATAATTATATTGAGCAAGGATTACTGCTGCACGAATTATTCTCCATGATACGCACCGAAACAGATGTAACAGAGGCTCTCCGCACCATGATGCGTAAAGGACTTATTGCCGATGACAAGCAAAGCATACAACTTGAGCGTATCATAAGGCATGCTCTGCAACATCCACAGACCAAAGATTGGTTTAGCGGCCAATACGAATTGTACAATGAATGCAACATCGTATACAATGACAATAATGGAGTAGCCAAGACTCTTCGTCCTGATCGTGTAATGCGTAAAGGCGAACGCCTCATCGTAGTAGACTTCAAGTTCGCTCATCCACATTCAGACCACAAACAGCAAGTACTTGACTACATGGACTTATTCCGCCAAATGGGTCACACTCAGATAGAGGGATATGTATGGTATGTCTATACAAATCACATCGTACCCATAAATTTCCTCTAACCAACATTATATCAATACGCTTTTACTCCCTCAAAAAAGACAAGCAGCATGACCACTAACACTCCCCTTCCCCATCGTTCAACCTTTCTGCAAGCTGTAGCAAAAGACATACATCTTCGTTTTGGAGACAACCTCTCTCGCACAGCAATCATTTTCCCGGGCAAACGAGCCGGTTTATTCTTCAATCAACATCTTGCGGATTGTGCCGGGCATCCGGTATGGTCTCCTGTATTCTTTACCATCAGCGAATTGTTCGACAGTCTCTCTCCCCTTTCCATAGAGCTTCCCTTACGCCAGTTATGCCTATTACATAGTATATATTGCCATCACACCCACAGTACAGAAGAACTCGACGACTTCTTCCATTGGGGCGAACTCATGCTGAGCGATTTTGACGATGTAGACAAAAACATGGTGGATGCCAAAAACCTTTTTGTCAATCTTGCCGACATAAAAGCTATCAATGCTCGCTTCGAGTATCTTACCGACGAGCAGAAAGAAGTGCTTACTAGGTTCTTCGGCAATTTACACAACGAAGGACAACAATCACGCCTTAAAGAGCGCTTTATCGAGCTATGGAAAGTAATGGGGAATATATATCAAGACCTTCACCAACAACTATACATACAAGGAATGTCCTATGAAGGTATGCAACATCGTCATGTTATAGAGCATTTCGATTCCTCAAGGCTCACCTATGACCATTATATCATTGTTGGATTCAATGTTCTCAACAAAGTAGAGCGGCAATTGTTTCACCATTTGCAAGAAAGCGGGAAAGCACTCTTCTATTGGGACTACGACCTCTACTATTACGACAACCCTAATCATGAGGCCGGCCTATTTATCCGTGAAAACATTGCTGAATTCGGAAGTGCTCTTTCCGACACATCATTGTTTGACAACCTTCGCAACCTTCCAGAGATAACCTATATAAGTGCCTCTACCGACAACGCCCAAGCCCGCTACTTACACACGTGGGTAAGTGAACATATCACCCAACACGAGCAAGATACCGCCATTGTTCTGTGCAACGAAGATATTATACAGCCTGTACTACATTCGTTACCTGCAGAAATCAATAATGTCAACATTACCATGGGATTCCGACTTACCCAAACAGCCATATACAATTTAGTCGTTATATACCTAAAACTTCACACCCAAGGCTACGACTCCAAACAAGCATGCTATATGCTCGACCACGTATGCGCTATCCTCACACACCCCTATATTATTCAACTATACCCTGAATCTCAATCCTTGCACGAGAAACTAAGGAAAACTAACCGGATTTATATTCCAGCTATGCAGTTGAAACAACATGAAGGCCTAGGTATACTTTTCGACACACCTCCCGACAACTATGCATTGTTAACCTTAGTCGAAGAATTAATAAACCAAGTAAGCATCCTATACAAAAAAAGTGATAAGGCAGACGACTATTTCACTCAACTAAACGAAGAAGCCATCTTCCGCATCCATCTGATGGTCGAGAATTTCAAGTCCATTATTTCCAACGGAATCTTGAACATCAAAGAATGCACCCTTGTACGTTTACTCGACAGAATCATGGCACAATCATCCATACCCTTTCACGGAGAGCCCATCATGGGCCTCCAAATCATGGGTGTATTGGAGACACGCAATCTTGACTTCCGTCATCTCGTCATTCTGTCAGCCAATGAAGGCAAGCTCCCTAAAGGAGGCAATGATAGTTCATTCATACCTTACAATCTGCGCGAGGCCTTCGGTATGACCACAATACAACGACGCAACGCTGTATATGCCTACTATTTTTATCGTATGATACAACGTGCACAACACGTCACTATCATATACAATGATGGTACCGACGGACTCAACAAGCAAGAGCCATCACGCTTGCTCATGCAACTGCAAGTAGAATTTCCCGGCCGACTCATTCCACAGAGTTTACAGGCAAAAAGTATTCCTGGTTCACGTAATCTCGTTAGTATAGCGCAGACCGCAGATACGCGCCGTAAACTACAAGAACATTTTCGATACGACCATACCCGTAAGCACAATTACCGTCTCTCTCCTTCAGCCCTCAATGACTATTTAGAATGTAGCCTACGTTTTTACCTCAAGCACATAGAGGAGCTCACACCACCCGAAGAGGAAAACATTGACATTAGCGTATCTACCTTCGGAACCATCTTTCACAAAAGTGCCGAACTAGCCTACAACAAACTTACCGAGAGAGGCAACACCATTCATGACTTTGAGCTAAAAGCACTCATCGACGACGAACCCGCTATACAGGACATGGTAGACAAAGCTTTCCGATCAGAATTTTTCCATATAGAAAACGACGAGCCACTCACCTACAATGGCACACAACTCATCGTGCGACATGTCATCTGCAATTATCTACGCCAGTTACTGAGCATGGATGCCACACGCGAGAAGTTCACCTACATAGAAAGTGAAAAACGCGTACACCGAACAGTAAAAATCAAAAGCCACGGCATCAGCCTACCCATCCTCCTCGGAGGCACCATAGACCGTATAGACCAAAAGGACGGCACCACCCGCATTATTGATTACAAAACAGGAGGTAAACAAAAGAGTATTAAGAGTATCAGTGAGCTTTTCCAACGCGACAAACCACGCGACGGCTATGTATTCCAAGCCTTCTACTACTCACATCTACTCTGTGAGGAATATGAGAAGATAGTCCCTTCGTTACTTTTCATACGCAACAGTTTCAACAAAGAATTCGAGCCAAACATCATCATAGACCGTCACCCTGTGACAGACTTCCGCTTTTACAACGAAGAGTTTTCCCGATTGCTCTACCAAACTATCGATGAGATATTTAATAGCAACCTCCCCTATATGGCAGCTCCCTATAAAGAGGCCTGTAAATACTGCAAGTTTACCGCGCTATGCGGAAGAAAGAACGTATAAAATTTCTGTTCTATACCGAACCAAACAAACATCAATATTGTTCACTTTACGTGTTTTTCATAGTAAATAGATTTTCATGAAGTCGTCACTTGCTTGAGAAAGCAGGCCAAGACAGGGCGGAAGTGTCTGCCTTAGCAAAAGCAGGATGCTGGCATCCTGCTTTTTAGTTATGTTCTGTTCCTAACGGGACTTTTCATCCAAACCTATAAAAAAACTACATAGGTACTACAATTCCTCACGCCGCATCATCCACACGATCCATACCGCCACCACGATATAGGCTGCAGCACCGATGATGCCTGTAGGCACAGGCCCTACGAAGCGGTCGTAGACCATAGGGTCGGCAAGGAAGATGACGCCGATAGAGGCGGTGCCATTCATCATGCCATGGGCAAACACGGCAGGCCAGCAGCTCTGGGTCTTCAGGGTGATATAGGAGAAGAGTGTTCCTAACACGACACACAACAAACACATGGCCACGATTCCCACAAACGGATAGCCGGGATAGTCCATACCATAGTTGTGTCCCGCGGCAATGATGGGTGCATGCCATACGCCCCAGATAAGTCCCGTAACAAGTACCGTAGGCAGAAACTTCATGCGACTGGCCACCTTGGGCAACAGGTATCCACGCCAACCCCACTCTTCGCCAAAGCATGTGACGAGGTTGAGCAGCGGAGCCACCATCATCATCAGCAGCTGCACTATCCAAAATGTTTTCACAGAAACGGGCAATGTTGCCATCTGAGCATAATAGGACGAGAGCGTAAACTCTGACGGGAAGATAAGGTAGTAGAGCACAGCCCCGACGACGGTCAGTACGAAGGGGCCGAACCAGCCGATGAGGTAGTAGCGCACGTTGCCCTTCAAGTTGAGGCGCAACATAGAGTTCTTGAATCCCTCGCGAGTAATCAGTCGGGTGATGAGCACACCGATGGCGGGGAAGAACATCAGCACGGCAGTGAGTGCGGTATTGATGAGTGTCTCCTCTTGCGACAGTGTAGCGGCATCGCGCCCAAGCACACGGGGCCAGATAAGCCCGATAGTCCAGGCAAAAGTCATCGTGAAGGTGATGAGGAGAAAGAGCCAAATGCGGCGAAACTCCTGTTTGTTGGTTGATTGTGTCATAATAGATATTTACAATTTGACAATTTACTATTTACTAGCCGAGATACCTGAGTTCCCTCTCCTTGGGAGAGGGTTAGGGTGAGGCCCCTCTCTCCTTATCCCAAACACACACCACCGTATAAGTGGTATCCTGCGCAGCACCTCCCACAACAGTACCGAGCCGGCAAAAGTGGCGATGAGGGCAAGGCAGTAGATGCTCCACACAGGCAGTGCGGTGGACTTGAGCCACAGACAAGCAGAGGTACACACGGTCATATGCACGATGTAGAGTCCGAAGCTGCTGCGCGTCATGTACTGCGAGAAGGGTGTGGTGCAGTCGTAGCGGTGTTTGAAGAGTCCGATGAGGGCCAGCACCGCTGCCCAGCAGTAGAGGCTACACCACACGCTCTGCAACACGGCAGGAGCGGTATAGTCCGCACCGTAAAACTTCACACAGAAGACGATGCCCGTAGCCATAGCAGCTATACAGAGCGCTGTGCTATAACGGGCAAGGTATGCGTGTATCCTCTCCAAAGCAAACACATAGTACCCCACGAGGAACACCACAAAGTAGTAGACAGGGCGATAGAGATTGAGCAGTCCGCTGAATGCACCGGCATTGTCAACCTGCGTCTGCGCCAATGCCCATAGCAGCAGATAGAAGCACATGAGCAGCAGTGACAACCCCTCCTCGGAAAGCCGCACCAGCCACGCCTCTACCCTATCGACATCCAGCACCTTACGCACTACAAGCAGCAATAGCGAGAACACATAGAGGTCTTGGATAAACCACAAGGGACCCGTACCGCTTATCACGCCTATTAGGAACTTCACCACGCCAGGCACCTCCTCGGGCAGCACTCCACCGCCTGCTTTCATGTTGACGAAGCCCAACATCCAACCAAAGACGAGCAGGCCGAGCGTGGAGGGCACGAGCAACTTACGTGTACGCTCACGACGAAACTCCCGTGCCGTACGATGCTGCAAAGCATAGCGGCTCGACATGCCTGCAAGCAGGAACATCAAGGTCATGAACCACGGATAGAGCACCGTACCCACCACATCCTGCCACTGATGCTCGGCAAAGCCACCGATGCCGCCAAAGACTCCCAGCGCATTGAAGTTATAGAACACGTGGTAGATGAGCACCAGCACCACGGTCACCCAGCGCAAATTGTCAATAAAGTAATAGCGTTGTCTATTGTCCGTTGTTCCCATAGCAAATATCATTTAAAGCATTAGTTGTCAATCTCATTTCAAAATCTCTTTTTCCATCTTTATTTCTAACCGCGAGTAGAATGTTTTCTAACCGCGAGCATAATACATTCTATTCGCGGCCAGAAAGATTTCTGCTCGCGGGTAGAAAATCAGACAAAGCTATGCAAGCTCTTTATTCCCTTGTTTGTTCTCAAGGAGTTCTTGCGGATAGTTTATCACATACTGCTTACCATTGGCTAGAGTCACCAAAGCCAGTTCTTTCTTATTGACGGCATACATCTGAAACTTGCCAATATACATGCTCTCAAAATACCCTGTATAGCCCATCAACCCTCCATTACCCCAAGATTTGATGATTCCCTTCAGTTCACCCTTAAGAATGGGACGTACAGCGCTGACATCCTCCAGCACCTTACTCCCGAGGAAGAACTTCACGATGATAAGGTCTTTCTCAATAAAGAAGTAGCGGGGCGTGCGCAATGCGAGAATATATATCACCGCGAAGACAATAGGCGCCACGATGCGGTCAACCATATCATCTTTCATAAAATACACGTCAAACATTACGTAAATAGTAATTGCTACCACTACTAATGTCAAAAGAACAACCAGCCAGTCTCTCCGAAATCGGTAAATCATAAGGCTTCTCCTTTCTTCTTTTTCATCCGCCCGCTCTTCTTCAATGCCTCAGCAATAATCCATTGCAGCTGCCCATTGGTAGAGCGGAACTCATCGGCTGCCCACTTTTCAATGGCAGCCATCGTCTCGGCGTCTACGCGCAGAACGAAACTCTTGGTTTTATTGTCTTTTTCGGCCATAACATTTCATGGAGTTAAAGGAGTTAAAGGGAGATATCACTCCGCTTCGCTACGTGAAGAAGTTAAATGCCAATACTGCAATTATGCGAGAGTAAAGATTGCTTGTAAGCTATGCCGAACTATCGCGGTATCAACGAAGTAAAATGTACTATCACGCGTATAGAGCTATTGGCCTTTATCTCCATTTAACTCCTTTTTACTCCACTTACCTCCATCTTATATCAATGATTCAACGTACCCGAATTAATCACTGGCTGCGCAGGCTCGTCGGCGCAGAGCACTACCAGCAGATTGCTCACCATGGCCGCCTTCTTCTCCTCGTCGAGGTCTACGATAGCCTCTGAAGAGAGTTTGTCGAGCGCGAGCTTCACCATCGAAACGGCACCCTCCACAATCTTCTCACGAGCAGTGATAATGGCGCTTGCCTGCTGACGCTTGAGCATGATAGCTGCAATCTCGGGAGCATAGGCAAGATAGTTGATACGCGCTTCCACCACCTCGATGCCTGCCATCGAGAGGCGCTCGTTGAGCTGCTGCACCAGTTGCAGGTTGATTTCATCGGCATTGGAGCGCAGGGTGAGCTGTTCGCCTGTCGACGTGTCGGTGTCATCGTAAGCGTAGCGGCCAGCTACCTGACGGAGAGCAGCATCGCTCTGCACCTTCACGAAGTTCTCAAACGCCTTCATACGTCCTGCCACCGCACCGGCTGTTGTGGCAGCACCGGCCATAGCCATCGTCTGTGAGTCAATCTCAAACAGCGCCTTGTAGGTATCCTTCAATTTCCACACCAATACGAGACCAATCATGATGGGGTTACCCGTCAGGTCGTTCACCTTGATGGGGTCGGCATTCAGGTTACGTGCGCGGAGCGACACCTTCTTCTTGTCCAGGAAGGGATTCACCCAATAGAAACCTGCACGGCGGAAGGTACCCTTGTACTTACCGAAGAACACCATTACGCGTGCCTCGTTGGGCTCAAGTGTCATGAAGCCGATGAGGTGGATAAACCAAACAATGAAAAGCACGATACCACACACAATACCCAGCACCTCGGGGATATAGCCATTTATCGCACCCACAATGCACAAGGGTGCTGCTGCCAATATCAGCAAATTAATCAGCAATCCCAAGAAGCCATTCACTACAAAACCTTTGTAATCTCTCTCGTTTGTTTCCATTTTCTTAATTATTTAGAGGTTTAACATGTAATATCATTTTGATATCACAAAGATTCAATTTAAATTCTGATATTTCCAAATATTTTGGCAAAAAAGTTTCATCAAACACAAAAACATGCAAATAACAAACGAATCAACGTCCTACCCTAGAAAAAGACAAAAAATACGATAGCAATACAAGATGACAAGAGACCACAATACTATATGAGAGTGGAGTAGCAACAAAAAAAGAGAATTTCTTCTATGAAACTCTCTTTTACTCAGGGTGACTAGTGGGATTCGAACCCACGACATTCAGAACCACAATCTGACGCTCTAACCGACTGAACTATAGTCACCATATAACCGCCATCCATCGAAAGCGGTGCAAAGATACAACTTTAATTTGAATACACAAAGAAAAAAAGTTTTTTTCTTTAAATACATTCCAAAAAGATTAACTGGAAAGATTACAGCACATATCACAAAGTGCCATCCCCCCCAGAAGACAAACATACTATTCCATTATGTTTACAATGGAAAAAGCACTATCAATTAGGAACAATAAAATTAAGGAACTCTGGCATTAGAGATATTTCCAACGGACAACTATAGACCAACGTACGTCCGTCAACGCACACACTAGCATTCTCCGCACTATATAATACAACTTTCTTCGTCCTATAAGGTTTCACCATTTTATGATTCAATATATGACCTCGCAGCATCATCCACAATCCTTGAATCAATTGACGCAATTCGGGACGATATACAACAGACACGTCAAGCCACCCATTATAGGGCACAGCACTAGGAGTAAGCCCATACCCACGCGAATTTCCTACACAGACAGTCATGAGACGGTCATTAAGAATCTCATCATTGACCTTCAAGTGCATTTTATATTGTTTACGTTCTAAGAATAGGCGAAAAAGGCTTATGATATAGGTAGGGTTCCTCTTCCCCCAAAAGTGCTTACACTCGTCAGATATTTCTATAGCTTTTGCCCCCAAGCCAATATTCACCGCCATAAGGAAATAACGTTTCTGAAGGACATCCCCATCCCCAAAAGCACAATAGCCAATATCAATCCTACGACGTACCCCTTTTATGAGATAATCTATAGACTTCTTATATTCATCTACTTCCAATCCCCAAAAGGAGGCAAAATCATTGCCTATTCCGTTAGGAATAATACCAAACGAAATATCATCAAGAGATTCCAACGAAGAGGCCATGATACCATTAAGTGCATCATTTATGGCCATATCACCACCTACAACGACTATAGTCTTGTAGCCATTCTCTACATACATTCGTGCTAGACGCTCTACGGCTCCGTAATCCTCAGATTGAATATAATCGTATTGAACTTTTTTCAATTCAAGATACTCTTTTATCTGATGCCACCGACGATGTTTCTTGCGCACACCTGCCATCGGCACATAAACTATCCCCCAACGAGATAGAGAGACACTTCCTTTCGTATTATTCATAATTCGTTTTCTTTTTTTAGTTGTTGCAAAACGGCAGCGACCTTATCTTCCATAGACAACTCCGCATCAATCCAATAGATAGGTATACCACGACGCTCCATTCCGCGAAAATAGGTCATCTGTCTCTTCGCAAACTGATGAATAGCTATTTCCAACTGACGGACCATCTCAGCATACTCCAACTGACCAACAACATACATTGTTAAATATTTATATTCAAGTCCATAGTAAATAAGATCTTCAGGATTGATCCCTGAGGCTAACAAGCCACGAACTTCATCAACCATCCCCTGTTCTAAACGTTCACGAAGACGATGACTGATGCGTTCTCGTCTCAATTCACGAGAGACATCAAGGCCGATAGTTAAACTACGTATTGCAGGAAACTCGCGTGAATCCACCTCATGAGTGCGATAATACTCTTCTATTTCAATAGCACGAATAGCTCGTTTACAAGTATCAATGTCTGTCGTATTATGCAGTTTTTTGTAAGTTTGCAACAGAGATGTGAGTTCACTCAGAGTTCTGTCCGCCAATCTATTACGCAAGTCTTTATTTTCAGGGACTTCCACCAAACGATATCCACGTAGCAACGATTCAAGATACAGACCTGTCCCCCCACAAAGGATAGGCAACTTCCCCGACTCACAAAAAGAAGCATAAACATTAAGAAAATCGCGCTGATACTCAAACACATTATACTTATATCCTGCATCTACAATATCTATCAAGTAATAAGGGATTTGCTTCCCACGATAAGTATACTCACACAAATCCTTCCCCGTACCTATATCCATAGTTCGATACACTTGACGGCTATCTGCACTAATAATCCCTGTATGCAATTCACCGGCCAATGCTACCGCTAAAGAGGTTTTTCCACAAGCTGTGGGGCCCAATACTGTAACAAGGTTATACCGACTCATACGACATATAACAAACAAAATAACAATAAAGACTGAAATAACAATAACTTGCTGTGGCAAGTTATTGTTTCGTGGAGCTGGAGGGAATCGAACCCTCGTCCAAACGAGGAAATCATGCGCTTTCTACATGCTTATCTTTGACTTCGGTTTTCGTGTACAGGCAAGACCAAAGCCACCAACCTGCACCTTATCCTCTAAAAATTCGCCTATGACGCGAGGCCGTCAACGGCTATCTCCGAAATTGCAGCACCACCATATCGACGAGCTTCGGAAAAACAGCGTTCGGGTGATGTCTCGTCTCCATACCTCGTACAGAGATAAAGCTAATCTACTTCACTTCGATTAAGCAGCGAGAGCGTAATTATTTTCGCCAATTAATTCTTTGCAAGATTAAGATTTTAGTGCCAACCTAGCAATGCACTGCATGCTTACACACCATCTCGGCCCGCTGTCAAATCCAGTCAACCCCATGATGTCGCTACAAAATTAGTGTAAAAAAATCATTCCACGAAAATAAAGGATAATTATTTATAATTCATCCAAGATTTCGAGTGACAAACGCAGTCTAAACAATTCATCACTCAAAATGGCAGATGAACAGAAAACAATATCTCTAAAGAAATTTTCTTTAAAAACATAGAATGCGTACCCTCATTTTCTTTCATATTATATATTACCTACAAACGGCATTACTCAAACACAGCGACAGCCACACGAACCAAACAAAAAGTCATCAAAGCAGGCCACCCTGTTAACATTTTGTATCTATACACAAACAAAAGCTAACAATTTATCGTTTTCCCAAAGCTTTTCATATCCATCTTTTCATGTTTCGCAAAAATTATATATCTTTGCAGCCAATATAGAGTTTTAATTTAGGTATTAGTATGAAAGTACAAGAGACATTAGCCGTACTTAGAGAGCACTTCCCCGGTGAAGAGCTCTATTTTCAGGCCGTTGCAGAAGTGCTGGCCACCATTGAAGATGAGTATAACAAGCACCCCGAGTTTGAGGCCGCCAACTTGGTTGAGCGTCTTTGCGTGCCCGACCGTATCGTGACCTTCCGTGTCACATGGGTTGATGACAAGGGTAAGGTGCAAACCAATATGGGCTACCGCGTGCAGCACTCCAATGCCATCGGTCCGTACAAGGGCGGTCTCCGTTTCCACCCCTCAGTAAACCTCAGTACACTGAAGTTCCTCGCATTTGAGCAGACCTTCAAGAACGCACTCACCACACTTCCTATGGGTGGTGCCAAGGGAGGTTCGGACTTCGACCCCAAGGGCAAGAGCGACAATGAGGTGATGCACTTCTGCCAGGCCTTCATGACCGAGTTGTGGCACAATATCGGTGCCGAGATGGACGTACCCGCCGGTGATATCGGTGTGGGCGCCCGTGAGGTAGGTTACCTATTTGGTATGTACAAGAAGCTCACTCGCAACTTCGAGGGTGTGCTCACTGGTAAGGGGCTCGACTTCGGAGGTTCGCTCATTCGCCCCGAGGCTACCGGATATGGCAATATCTACTTCCTGCAGGAGATGCTCAAGACACGCGGCATCGACATCAAGGGCAAGGTGTGCCTCGTCAGCGGTTCGGGTAACGTAGCTCAGTACACAGTACAGAAGTGCATCCAACTGGGTGCCAAGCCTGTGACCATGAGCGACTCAAACGGCTACATCTACGATCCCGCAGGCATCGACGAAGAGAAGCTCGCCTTCATCATGGAGTTGAAGAACGTACGTCGCGGACGTATCAAGGAGTATGCCGACAAGTATGGCTGCAAGTATGTAGCCGGTGCGGCTCCCTGGTATGAGAAGGGCGACATCGCACTCCCCTGCGCTACACAGAACGAGCTCAATGGCGAGCACGCACGCGCACTCGTTGCCAATGGTTGCATCGCCGTTTCTGAGGGCGCCAACATGCCCTCTACGCCCGAGGCCGTGGAGACCTTCCAGGAGGCCAAGTTGCTGTATGCACCCGGTAAGGCATCGAACGCCGGTGGTGTATCAGTATCAGGCCTTGAGATGACACAAAACAGCTACAAGCTGGGCTGGAGCGCCGAGAAGGTAGACAAGAAGCTCAAGAGCATCATGCAGAACATCCACGCATCGTGCGTGAAGTATGGCACACGCCCCGACGGCTACATCGACTACGTGAAGGGCGCCAACGTTGCCGGCTTCATCAAAGTGGCCAACGCCATGATGGCTCAAGGTGTGATCTAAAGGAATCATGCAAACATGAAAAGGCCTCCGCGGAGGCCTTTTTTATTCTTCATAAGCTACCCACTTATATATCCCCAGCCAAATGATCAGGCAACGATTCATTTCGATACACCGACGGAGTAACCCCATAAAAGGTCTTGAATACACGACTAAAATATTGCGCATCGGGCATCCCCACGGAAGTAGAGATTTCCAATACCGAATGTTGGGTAGTACGAAGTAACTCTCCCGCACGTTCCATCCTACACTTACGCAGATAATCATTGGGAGACATACCCGTAAGCCTGCGCACCTTACGATAGAAATTGGTACGCCCCTCGCCCAACAGGGCTGCTATAATATCGACATTCAAATTGGGATTTCTCATACGAGTCTGCACTAGACGTTCCAACTTACGACGAAAACGCTCATCCTCCTTATCCTCCAGTGGAAAAGATAACACTTCTTGGGCATTTTCCTCTCCGATAGTGATTACCTCAGAAGATCCAGCAGAAATACAATCGACAGACACATTCATAGGGAAGTCCACCCCACCATCTACATGATTCTGCGACTGCTCTGTTGCACTATCATCTTTCAACACCTCGGTACGAGCATCATTGAACATATTTTCAGACATCTGATTTTTGTCAAACCCAACAGAACTATTCTCCATCTCCATAAACCAATCCGCAAATAGGTCTTGAGAGACAGGACGAACTGCGCCAGACTTTTTTGAATTTATTCCTGACGGGTTATATTCAGGCTGTCCATCCTGCCCCTCTTGAGAAGCAACGACAGTATATAGAGAAGCAGACATGTCATTTGGTTCAGCTTCAACCAAAGGCCCCCCTGAAACCATAGAAGACTCTGGCACTTCTTCAATCCCCACCTCCTGTTCCACAACGACGGAAGCATCATCCACGCTGTTTATATCTCCAGCCATCCCTTCCGAGAGGGCAATCAAAGGCGATGACGTATTCTCTTCATCTTGCGAGCATGAATTTTCTCCTTCATCTATCTCCGTTGAAATCAGCGCATCCAACTCCTTTGGGTCCACCTGTTCACCTACTGCATGCACTAGCTTGGAAAGATTGGCCTCATCTTGGCGAATCATCAATATCGTTTCACGAAGCTCCGTCAACTCATTTCTCAGCAATCGTGCCTCAATAAATTTCAAGACATAAAGCACAATGGCTATAATGAGCAAGGCTAACAGTGCTCCTACGCCAACGAGCCAAGATACTGGAATACTATTTACCGACATAAAACTGCATATTTAACAAAACACTACTGCACTTTCACCCCGTTTACAACGACATTAGAAAGTTCAAAGTTCTCAACATAGTCCGTACGGATCTCCGGCTTATCTGAGGCGTTGACCTCTATATCTTCAAATCTGAAGTCTTTGAGGTTATACCGTTTGATATTGCTCATCACATCAAACACGACCTGGCAGTCGAGCTTGATATCGCGCAGCGTAACATTCGAAGAATAAGAATAAGGCACATCTTCGCGGTCCTTAAGATCAAAGAACTGGGTCCAAGGTTTCACGAAGAGCATGCTCTTCACATTGCCTCTGATGCCCTCCACTGTGATATACTCGTAGTTCTGCTCAGTATCGGGGCGCATCTTGAGCCACAGCATACGGGTAGCGTCCTTTACCTCACAGTTGCGGAGCACGATGTTGTGGTTGTGCAGCGATTCGCTACCGCAGGTGAGCATACTGTGGCAGAAACCGTATGTGCAGTCCTCGATGAGGATATTGCGGTTGGGACCATTGTTTACCATATCCTGATGTGCCCATGGGCCCTTTCCCCCCTTGAGAGCGATAGCATCGTCGTTGACCGAGAAGTAGCAATCCTTGACATGCACATCGGTACATACATCAATATCGATAGCATCGCTGCTGGGAGCCTTCACGGGAGCTGCCGGTGCAAAGATATAGAGTCCGATGAGCTTCACGCGCTTGCACTGGTACAGATGGGTGGTCCAGAAGGGTGAATTGATGAGGCGTACACCCTCAAGCTGTACATCGTCGCTATTTTGGATGAACACCAAACGAGGACGCATCTCCTCGAGGTTGGTACATTGGCGGTTGTACTGACGACGTATCCAGAACTGTTTCCAGTAGCGCAGACCGTTGCCATTGATTGTGCCTTCGCCAGACAGGGTAAAGCCGTCGCAGTTGATGGCATTGACAAGTGCTGCAAAGTATTTCAAATTCTGGCCCTCCATACGGGTATCTATGAGTTCAAAGTCACCAATAAAGTCGCTCCCCTTGAGTACTGCACCTGAATTAAGATGGAGATGTGTACCTGGCTTAAAAAAGAGCGAACCACTTAAGAAGGTTCCTTCTGGTATCACAATGGTCCCCCCCCCATTAGCTGCAACCTTATCAATGACAGCTTGTATCTGTTTGGTCTGAAGCAATGTGCTGTCACGCACCACGCCGTACTCTGTGATATCGTAAAGTGATGCAGCTTTCACCTTTTTTGTACGTTTGAACCAATCGGACATTCCTGTACCATCAGGCCATACATCCTTGGCAGAAGCCGATATCGCACAAGCCAATAAGAGGAACAACAAGAAACTTTTTGCTGATATCTTTTTCATAGATATTCATATTTTTCAATTAAGAGGCGAAGTTAATCAAAAAAAACGAAAATCCATTACAGCACCCACAAAAAGTGAAAGATAGAATCTTCTTTTGTATTACAACCTGTTTCGCTTCGTACCATCTTCGTATCACAATTCGCTTTGTTTTCCAAGAAGAAATGACGGATATTTACCAACAAAAGCATCTTTCGCACTCGTTTTTTGGGGGACATGCTATATCTTTTCTGTCAAAAAAATAAAAAATTCACAATTAGGTAGTATATTTGTCATATTTTTAAGACAAAGCAATTGAAACTATGAGAAATTTCTTAAGCATACTTTTCATGCTGCCGGTAGCCCTGTATGCACAGCAGTGGATTGACGTCACTGAAGCTTATATCAGTAATCCCACATTTGATGGAAACTCAAGCAATGGCTGGACTTATATTAGCGATGCATCGAGCCAAAGAGCCGAATATGAGGGATGGGAGTTCTGGAACGGCACATTCGACATCCACCAGACCCTATCGGTACCTAACGGCAAATACCGCTTGTCGGTACAGAGCTACTACCGCACCACCGACAACGACTGGGCCTACAGCAACTATGCCAACGGCACCGAAGAGCTCACCGCCTACCTCTATGCCAATGAGGAGCAGGTACCCATCGTGAGTGTATACTCTGAGTACCTTACCGAAGACTGTGGTAGCTGCTGGAGCACACGAGTAGATGGGTGGACCTATCACTACTTCCCCAACGGCATGGTGAGCGGAGCCTACTGCTTTGAACAAGGCATGTACAACAACAGCATCGACGTAGAGGTTACCGACGGTACACTCACCATAGGCATAGCCAACCACACCTACCAGAACAGCAACTGGTGCATGATGGACAACTTCAAGCTGGAGTACTACGGCCAGATGGTCCCCGTGGAGAGCATCACTCTCTCACGCTCCATACAGACGATGATCGAGGGAGAAAGCGTACAACTCACCGCAACGATCACACCAGACAATGCCACCTATAACAAACTCAACTGGACATCAGACAATGAGCAGATTGCGACTGTAGATGCTACCGGAAAGGTGACAGCTATCAAGGAGGGGACCACCGTCATTTATGCCCATGCCACAGACGATAGTGGCATATCGGCCAAGTGCAGAGTGGTAGTCCGACGCTCCATCCCCACATCGGAGTCACTCATAATCAACGAGATACAATCTGCCAACATCGACATGTATGTAGACCCCTCGTTCAACTACGGCGCATGGGTAGAACTCTACAACCCCACCAGCAAGGCAGTGAGCCTCAACGGACTATACATCAGTGATGATGCTACAAACCTCACCAAACATAAGCTCGGGAATGTAGGCACACTGCCAGCCAAAGGATACCATGTGCTGTGGTTCGACCACTATAGTCACATCTACGCCCCCACACAAATCGACTTCAAGCTCGACTACGACGGAGGCACCATCTATATCAGCACCTCCGACGGCGAGGTGATAGCCAGCCAGGACTTCCCCATGGCGGTGCCACGCACCTCGTATGCCCGCACCACCGACGGCACAGGCGAATGGGAACGCACCACCGAGCCTACGCCCGGCAAGAGCAATACCACAAGCACCTTTACTGCAGAGCGTCTCGAAGCTCCTGTAGTAGACAGGGATGCCTGCCTGTTTACCGACCCCTTCACGGTGAACGTACAGATACCATCGGGCGCCACCCTGCGCTACACCACCGACGGCACCACCCCTACCCTCACCAACGGAAGCACCAGCAGCGACGGCAAATTCACCGTCAATAGCACCACTACCTACCGCTTCTGCCTGTTTCAGGAAGGCAAGCTGCCCAGTCAGGTCATCACACGTTCATACCTATATAAAGACAGAGACTACACACTGCCTATCATTTCCGTTGTCACCGACCCCATCAACCTCTACGACGACAGTCTCGGTGTATATGTAAAGGGTGTCAATGGACGTACGGGTAACGGACAGAGCACACCCTGCAACTGGAATATGGACTGGGACCGCCCCGTAAACTTCGAGTACATCACACCCGATGGCGGCATGGTGGTAAACCAAGAGGTGGACTTCGCTATGTGTGGCGGATGGAGCCGTGCATGGGCACCCCACTCCTTCAAGCTCAAAGCGAGCAAAATATACGAGGGCAACAACTCCATCGACTATCCCTTCTTTGCCAACAAGCCCTACCTGAAGCATAAGACCCTGCAGATACGCAATGGCGGCAACGATACCGATTGCCGCATCAAGGATGCTGCCTTGCAGGAGATTGTACACCGCTCGGGACTCGACGTTGACGGACAGTCGACCCAGCCCGTCGTGCACTTCATCAATGGCCAGTATGTGAGTATGCTCAACATGCGTGAGCCCAACAACAAGCACTTTGCCTATGCTAACTACGGCATCGACACCGACGAGATGGACCAGTTTGAGATGAGCCCCGATTCGGGCTACGTGCAGATGGAGGGCGACAGAGAGGCTTTCCTCGAATGGTATGCCCTCTCGACCAATGCTGCCGACGAGACCACCTATGAAGAGATACGCAACCTGGTGGACATCGACGAATACATCAACTACATGGCCGTGGAGTTCTACCTCGGCGGTAACGACTGGCCACAGAACAACATCAAGGGGTTCCGCCCACGCACCGAAGACGGTCGCTTCCGCTTCGTGATGTTCGACCTCGACGGTACCCTTGCGACTACCAGTCCCTTCTACACCTTCGAAGGCAAGCAGACCTACACCTTCGACTACATCTACGACCTTGGAGGTCGCCTCACCGAGGAGATTGAGCTAGTGACCATCTTCCTCAACATGCTCAATAACGACTCGTTCCGCAAGCAGTTTATCGACACCTACTGCCTTGTGGCTGGCAGCGTGTTCGAGCCCGAGCGTTGCAATGCCATCATTGATGAGATGGCCGCACGCATTGCTCCTGCACTGGCCTTTGACGGGCGTTCCCCCTATGGCACAGCCAACCAGCTGAAGAGCGCACTTGCCAACCGCCAAGGCAGTATGATACAGGCACTCATCGACTACTGGCGTATGGGGCTCAGCAACGACATGCAGCAAGCTGTATCTATCTCGGCCAATGTGGATGACGTATCGCTCCGCGTAAACGAAATGGAGATTCCTACCAATAAGTTCAGCGGTACGCTCTTTGCTCCCATAACCTTGAAGGCCGAGCCCAAGGCGGGTTATCGCTTCGTAGGATGGAGTAGCGAGAGCACCACTACAACGGCAACATTGGTTGGCTCTGACGCCGCATGGAACTACTACGACCAAGGCTCACTCGACGGCAAGAACTGGACAGCTACTACCTACGCTACCTCTACATGGGGAAGCGGAAAGGCCCCCCTCGGCTACTACACCGGCGACAGCAACAACAACCGCGGGTACAACACCACGCTCGATTATGGCACCGATGCCAGCAGTAAGCGCCCCACCTACTATTTCCGTACCAAGTTCACCTTGTCCAAAGCACCTACAGAGAGCGATGTATTCCAGTTCCAGTATACGGTAGACGACGGTATGGTCATCTATGTCAACGGCAAGGAAGCCGCACGCTACCTGATGCCTGATGGCACCATTACCTACGACACCTATGCATCGACCTATGCCAACAACAATCCTGACCAAGGCGTACTGACACTCGATGCCAGTCTGTTCAAGAGAGGAACGAACGTCATTGCCGTAGAGGTACACAACAATAATGGCACATCGTCGGATATCTACTTCAGCGGAGAACTCACCCAAGCGACCACCTCAAGCAGCGCTGAAAATATCGTATGTGAGGATATGGAATATGCATTGCCACTGGGAAACCACACACTCGTAGCCCTCTACGAACCGCTTACCGAGGAGGAGATGGCAGAGAATGCGATGCGCCCCGTACGCATCAATGAGCTCAGTGCCGACAACAGCATCTACGTCAACGAATACTACAAGAAGAACGATTGGATAGAGCTGTTCAACACCACGGACGAGCCGATTGACGTTGCAGGTATGTACCTGAGCGACAATCTGGACGAGCCTACAAAGTACCAGATTGAAGGTGGTGTAAACACTGTTATAGAGCCCCACAGCTACCTCATCATCTGGGCCGATAAGCTGATGACCTTCACCCAGCTGCATGCACCCTTCAAACTCGCAGCTGAGGGAGGATACGTAACCTTCACGGCTGCCGACTTCTCTTGGGGCGATACCATCTACTACGGGCCGCATCTCGGTATCGAGTCGGTAGGTCTCTACCCCGACGGTAGCAGCGATGTATATGTGATGACCATACCTACCATTGCCAAGGCTAACATCATCAACAGCTATGCTGCATGGCTTGAGCAGCCCGAGATACCCGAGAATGGAGAGGGCATCGACGATGTAGCAGCAGAAACGCTGAAGGTACTCATCACCGACAGCAAGCTCTACATCTACAGTGCAGAAGCAGTCAGTACCACAGCTACCGTCTATACACCTGCAGGACAGCAATGCGTGAAGGTATTGACCGAACTGGCTGACGGATATGCCTGCATCGAGATCAGCACATTGCCTGCTGGCACCTATATCGTAGCTGTGAGCGACTCGAACGGAAATACGGAAACTCTGAAAATTAGAATAGAATAATACACATATTATATGAAGACAGACATTGAAATCGCACGCAACACCCCGTTGCGACCCATCGGAGAGATTGCCGCACAAGTAGGCATACCTGCCGAGAGTACAAACCCCTATGGCCACTACATGGCCAAGGTTGACGAGCACCTTATCGATGACGAGAAGGTGAAGCAGAGCAACCTCATCCTTGTCACAGCCATCACCCCCACCAAGGCGGGCATCGGCAAGACTACCGTATCCATCGGCCTTGCCCTCGGACTGAACAAGATAGGCAAGAAGACCATCGTGGCCCTGCGCGAGCCTTCATTAGGCCCCTGCTTCGGTATGAAGGGCGGTGCTGCCGGCGGTGGCTACACTCAGGTGTTGCCCATGGACAAGATCAACCTCCACTTCACGGGCGACTTCCACGCTATCACCTCGGCCAACAACATGATTGCCGCACTGCTCGACAACTACATGTACCAAAACCGCGACAAGGGCATCGGCCTCAAGGAGGTGCTCTGGCGTCGCGTACTCGATGTCAACGACCGCTCACTGCGCTATATCGTCACAGGCCTTGGCCCCAAGACCAACGGCTTTGCACAGGAAGCAGGCTTCGACATCACTCCCGCCTCGGAAATCATGGCCATCCTCTGCCTTGCCAAGGATGAGGACGACCTGCGCCGCCGCATCGAGAACATTCTGCTCGGCTTCACCTACGAGGGTAAGCCTTTCACGGTCAAGGACCTCGGCGTAGCAGGTGCTATCACCGTACTCCTCAAGGATGCCATCTCCCCCAACCTCGTACAGACCACAGAGAACACCCCTGCCCTCGTACATGGCGGACCATTTGCCAACATCGCCCACGGATGCAACTCGGTGCTGGCTACCAAGTTGGCTATGACCTATGCCGACTATGTCATCACAGAGGCAGGTTTCGGTGCTGACCTTGGCGCAGAGAAGTTCTACGACATCAAGTGCCGCAAGGCTGGTCTTACGCCCAAACTCACCGTACTCGTAGCTACTGCCCGTGCGCTGAAGATGCATGGTGGAGTACCTCAGGACCAGGTTTCAGAGCCTAACCTCGAAGCACTCAAGGCCGGTATCGTGAACCTCGACAAGCACTTGCGCAACCTGCAGTCGTTCGGGCAGACCGTAGTCGTTGCTTTCAACCGCTACAATGGTGATACCGATGAGGAAATCAATTACGTTCGTCAGCACTGTGCTGAGCTTGGTGTGGGCTTTGAGGTCAACAATGCGTATGCTCTGGGCGGTGAAGGTGCTGCCGACTTGGCTCGCCTCGTGGTAGACACCATAGAGCAGAAGCCTTCATCAGCGCTGCATTTTGCTTATGAGGACACCGACAGCGTAGAGGAGAAAATCGGCAAGGTAGCCCGTAACCTCTACGGAGCAGCTACTGTGACGCTGAGTGCTGCTGCCAAGAAGAAGCTTGCGATGATAGCCGAGCTCGGCTACACACACTTCCCCATCTGTATTGCCAAGACCCAATACTCCTTCTCTACCGATGCTAAGAAATATGGTGCGCCCGAAGGCTTCAGCTTCACCGTACAGGATATCGTCATCAATGCCGGTGCCGAAATGCTGGTAGTAATTGCCGGTGACATCATGCGCATGCCTGGCCTGCCCAAAGAGCCAGCCGCCCTGCACATCGATATTGTAAACGGACAGATTGAGGGACTAAGCTAAGTAAGCAACATAAAAGAAACCTTGTTTTAGAACAAGGTTTCTTTACAATTACTCAGTATAATTATCAATTATACACTTAAATATCGTCCATAAAAGAATCGATTATCTCACTTGTTTAGGTAACAAATTCAGGAACAAACTTGCCTGTACCTATATAAGCTCTCTAAGATACAAATTCCACACAACAGCTACACATCTACAACCTATTTCCAATTTTAGGAAATATCACTGTAGGTTTAAATGTACGTGCTTCATCAGGCAACATCTGGGCATAGGCCATAATAATGATTACATCATCCGGTTGTACGAGACGAGCTGCAGCCCCATTAAGACAGATTTGCCCCGAGCCACGCTCACCCTTTATCACATAGGTCACGAAGCGTTCACCATTATTATTATTCACAATATGCACTTGCTCCCCTTCTAAAAGTCCTGCCGCATCCATCAAATCCTCATCAATGGTGATACTACCCATATAGTTAAGATTAGCCTCAGTAACTCGAGCACAATGTATCTTTGATTTCAATACAGTCAACCACATATTTACTTATATCTAATATTGTCAATTAAACGTACCTTCCCGCAGTATACAGTAATACATCCCATAATATAATCAGTCTCATCCCATGATTCGACCCTTTGCAATGTAGCTCCGTCTACTATTTCATAGTACTCTAGCTTCAGCCCCTTGGTAGAGTCAATAGCCTGCTCAACCATTCGTTTCGTATCGGCAAGAGAATGTGACTTTGAATAGTCTACACTGGTAAAAAGGACCTTTGAAATTACCAACGATACATTACGCTGCCTTGGAGTAAGCAAAGCATTGCGGCTGCTAAGCGCCAAGCCATCAGTTTCACGTACAATAGGACAGCCAACGATTTCAAGATTCAAATCCAGTTGGCGTACCATCTCACGAATAATAGCTAATTGCTGGAAATCCTTTTCACCAAAATAAGCCCGAGTAGGTTCAATATACATAAATAGCTTACTCACTATCTGCGCTACACCATTAAAGTGTCCAGGGCGATAAATCCCCTCCATTACCTTGTCGAGGGGAGGAAATTCAAAGACGCGAGTATCAGGTTCTGGATAAACCTCCTCTACTGAAGGCGCAAACACACAATCAGCGTCCAAAGATTCCAGTAAACGACAGTCTGCATCCAAGGTACGTGGATAACATTCCAGGTCACCTTTATCATTAAATTGAGTCGGATTGACGAAAACACTTACTACAGTAATATCATTATCCTTTACGCTTTGTTCTACAAGAGACGCATGCCCACGATGTAATGCTCCCATCGTAGGCACCAAGCCTATACTCTTGCCACTAGCACGAGCTTCAGCAAGAAATGTCTGTAATTTGCCTACAGTTTCTACAACTAACATATATTTGTCATTTCTAAAAACGATACAAAATTAGTGTAAAAAATCGATTTAGCGAAGACAAAACTAGTTTACTTGTATTATTATCATATTTTTCATTAATAACCCAACAATAGTACTTATGGCTTTCAACACAGAAGACAATATATCGTACTTTCACTCGTTATGATAATAACGAGCCCCATATAGAAATGTACCTGAACAAACGATTTATAACATTACTTATAACGATCTTCAGCATATGCTTGATCAGTTGTAACGAGAAGTTGAGCTTTTCCACAAGCCCGACACAACGGCTAACGTTTTCGTCAGACACCATCACATTTGACACATTGTTCACGGAAGTCAGTTCTGCCACTTATTCTTTTTTAGTATACAATACCAACGAGACAAACTTGCGCATTACGCATATCGGTTTATCAGGAGGAGAAGATTCTCCTTTTCGTATAAACGTTGATGGCATGGCAGGAGCCTCGTTCAATGAAACAATACTAAGGGGAAGAGATAGTTTATTCATATTCGTAGAAGTAACCATTGACCCTCGTGGATGCGATAAACCATTTGAAGCACGCGATTCCATACTATTCACACTAGAAAGTGGAATGATACAACAAGTTCAACTTTGTGCCTATGGACAAGATGCCAACGTCATTCGTGGATGGACAATAACAACCGACACCCTACTCAAATCTCAGCGCCCCTACCTCATTTACGATAGTCTACGTGTTGAAGAAGGCGCCCTTCTACGATTGGAAGCCGGCACGCGTTTATATTTCTACGATAAGGTAGAAATGCATATTCATGGTCGCATAGAAGCCATAGGTACACTGGAAGCTCCTATCATATTCCGAGGAGCGCGCACTGACCGCATGTTCAGTAATCTGCCCTACGACCGCGTCGCGGGGCAATGGGGTGGAATCTCCATATACGACAACAGCCACAACAACCAATTCGTATATTGCGATATACATAGCGGAACATACGGCATACGCGCTAAAAGTGCCGACTTGGATCAATATACGCTAACAATGCAAAACAGCCAGATACACAATGTTAACGAAGATGCTTTGAGCCTCACAACATGTTCCGGAGTGTTTACCAATAGCCTATTTACTAATGCAGGAGGGCACTGCGTAAACATACTTGGAGGTCAAATAACTTTTCTACACTGCACCATGGCAAACTTCTTCCCTTGGAATAGCAATCGAGGTGTGGCAGTAAACATATCTAATTTTGTGAAAGAAGAAGAAACCATATACCCACTATATGGCGTAAACTTCATCAATAGCATCATTACCGGCTCTAAGGATGACGAGCTAATGGGATATATACTAGAGAAAACCGACACTACAGACCTCTCGGAATATGCTGCATATTCTTTTACACATTCACTCATAAACTCCAAGAATGAAGCTCGAGAACCTGACACCTTACACTTCACTAACATTGTGTGGGAGCACCGAGACAGCACAACCTACGGGAGTAGCAATTTCAAGTCCATCAACCACGAAGATTTCATTTACGATTTTCACTTGGATTCGCAATCTATAGCTCGAGGAATTGGAGACGATAGTTATATCACTATACTACCTTCTGATAAGGATGGAAACAAACTCACCGAAAACAATCCAGTAGATGCAGGCTGTTACCAATACACTCCAAGCTATTAGAAAAAAAGCTTAAAAACCTCTTATTGATGATGATAAGGTAGATTATTAAGTATAGACAATGCCCTATAATACTGCTCTGCAAAGACCAAGCGTACCATTTGATGGGAAAAAGTCATACGCGAAAGCGAAACTTTACCTTGCGCTATTCCATATATTTCGTCCGAGAACCCGTAAGGCCCTCCAATAATGAATACCAAACGATGACTTACCGTATTCATACGTTGTTGTAACCAGTTGGCAAAATCTACTGATGAGAACTCCTTTCCACCTTCATCAAGCAGCACAACATAATCACCTGGCATCACTATTTTAGCGATTAATTTACCTTCACGTTCCTTCTGCTGTTCTCGAGAGAGATTTTTCACACCCTTAATGTCTGGAATAATTCTTAACTCTATCGGCATATAATAACTAGCCCTAGCTAGATAGTCAGCTACAGCCTGTGTTAGATACTGATTATCGGTTTTCCCTATAGCCACAAGTAATGTCCTCATACAAATATATATAAATAAAAACACTCAAGTAAAAGACATCAATGTTAGCAATGACAAAAGGAGTCCTCCGACCTGATACTTTGTAAGCCGTTCCCGGAAGAACAGCCAACCACAAAATGCAGTAATAGAGACCACACCAACATTGTATATAGGATAAAATAAAGTAGTAGGAGTCTCCTCCAAGGCGCGCATCATACAATAGGTACATGCCATATTAACCACACCAAGACTCAAGCCAGACCACAAGGAATGCCACCCTACTCCCGTTTTCTTAATAGAATCAGCTGTTCCTTTCCATAAATTCCGTACAACCAACAATAAGGTTCCACATATCAAAGCAAACAAGAATGAAGCAGAGGCAAAAGCATTGAACTGAGCATCTATCAATACAGTGTCATCCCCATACCTCGACGTAATGTCATTCTGCGCAACCCGAAGCAGAAAGTTAGACAAGCCATAACACAAGAATACAATCGGCAGATGCCATATGCCCATACGTATCTTTCCTTTCCACCGCATAGGTTTTCCATCCATACACAATAGCAACAAAGCTATTAGCATCCCCAACACAGCCAACCACAACGGCTCCCGATCACCCAAAAGGAGCCAACTTCCAATAACTGGAACCACAAATGAGACCTTTGACGCGACAGTAGACATTACGACACCATATGATTCCGTAGCAACAGCAATCATCATTAAAGCCCCTACCATGAAACTTCCACGCACAAATGCCATCCAACACCAGAACTCACCTAACGGATTGATATGCAAATCATATCGAGCTGCATTAACAACAATCCCAACAAGGGTTGCTACGATATAATTAACACAAATGGTTTCGCCTATACCAACACCACATCTTCGAAGGTACTTTAAAAAAACAGCTATTGACGATCCGAAAAAAACAGCAAGCAACAAATATATCATATAAGGGATGGTATCTCAAGGCTTATCATAGCACTTCAAGTGTCACAATACTCATTGGAGGCAGTACCACCTTTATTCCTTCTTTGATAATTTTAGCGGCTTTAAATTCGATGGATCTTACCACTTCCGGGTTATCAAAAGAATTATGATCACCCATATTTTTAGAAGTAAGAATCTCACCTTTCACTTTCTTTCCCTTTATGTCGGCAAGATTAATAGTCACCTCCTGTTTCTGTTTGAGATCAATATTAGCTAATGAGATATGAATGACGCCCTCAGCATTTCTTGAGGCGGTTGCACTAAGCATGGGAAGTGTTCGGGTAGGCTCCTCCCCACTACGGTCAGGACGGTAACGCTCATTCTTCACCTGCATCTCATCACATGCGATATCCATAGGTATAAAAGTTGCATCCTGATGTGGCTTGTACATCTTAAAGACATAATAAGTTGGTGTAAGCACCATCTTATCATCCTGCGTGAGAATCATTGACTGCAGCACATTGGCAATCTGAGCTATATTACACATTTTTATTCTGCCAGTATACTTATGGAAAACATTGAATGAAAGAGCTGCAACAAAGGCATCGCGCATAGTATTTTGCTGGAAAAGATGACCACGCACGGTTCCAGGTTCCTCATCCCACCAAGTACCCCATTCATCAACCATGAGTCCTACACGCTTCCGGCTATCATAGCGATCCATAATTTCCATGTGTCTTTTGAGTACAGGCTCTATTCCGAGGCATTTCCCTAGACACCAATAATAGTCCTCATCGGTAAAGTTGAGCGCAGACCCTTTACTTCCGCTCCATGTCAGCACTGTGTAATAGTGAAGCGAAAGACCACGCATATGACCAGCAGCATTGCGCATAAGTACTTCCGTCCAGTTATAGTCATAATCACTGGCACCGCTTGCTATCTTAAAAAGGCGGTTACCATTATATTCGCGACAATAAGTCTGATAACGTCTATAAAGGTCTGCATAATACTCTGGACGCATGTTACCTCCACATCCCCAACTCTCATTTCCGACACCAATATACTTCACCTTCCAAGGCTCTTCACGACCATTTTCTTTACGCAATTTGGCCATAGGCCCATCCTTAGCAGTCATATACTCAACCCATTTAGCAGTCTCCTCCACCGAACCACTACCAACATTCATCGAAACATAGGGTTCACAGTCCAAAAGTTCACAAAGGTTGAGAAACTCATGCGTACCAAAACTATTATCCTCAACAGTCCCACCCCAATTATTATTTACCATACGAGGCCGTTTCTCACGTGGACCGATACCATCCATCCAATGATATTCATCGGCAAAACAGCCGCCAGGCCAACGCAAATTCGGGATATCAAGTTCCTTGAGCGCGCCAAGAACATCGTTACGATAACCGTTAGTATTAGGAACCATAGAGTCTTCACCGACCCAAAGCCCTCCATAAATACATGTTCCTAAATGTTCGGCAAACTGCCCATAAATGTGCCGACTAATCACCGTTGTTGCATCTTCTGGATGCAGTACTATGGTAGACTGTCGTTGTGCATTAACCATAATGGCACTCTGCAATGCCAATAAACAAAGAAATCTTCTCATATTCGACTGTGTTTAATTCTATGATAAAGACAAAAATAATACAAAAAACGTATCTATAAAAATAATCACGAACAATTCATCAAAAAGGAGAAAAAAAATCTCCTCGCTTTATTATAGAACAATCTTAAGAACTACCAGACAATCAATATACTATTGACCACCAATTACAATTGGCGAAGCAAACGAAGAATCCCACAACTACGGCAAGTTTTAAGAGGCATTTAGATTCAACGAGGACAACACTAAATCTTTTTTCTTTGTGATACCCGTCCAGGATTCTTACTAATGAAATCTTTCCAATTAGCAGCCCCCTTACCCATATTAGGACGCCCCATCTGAAGATAGTGACAATAAGCGGCCCCAAGGGCATCTGTCGCATCCAAAAAATGCGGCATTTCATCCTTATCTATACCTAACATTCTGCGTAACATATCAGCCACCTGCTCCTTGCCAGCCGATCCATTACCCGTTATAGCCATCTTTATTTTGGTAGGGGCATACTCGGTGATAGGGATATCTCGACTAATAGCAGCAGCCATAGCCACACCCTGCGCTCGTCCCAATTTAAGAGTGGTCTGCACATTCTTTCCAAAGAATGGGGCTTCAATAGCCAGTTCATCGGGAAGATACGAATCTATGATACCACGAACACGTTCAAATATACGTCCTAACTTAAGATACGAATCCCCATACTTACGTAAGTCGATAACCCCCATAGCCAGCATGCTAGCTTTTGTACCAACCACCTTAATGACCCCATAACCCATGATATTAGTACCAGGGTCAATACCTAGAATTATCTTTTCTGTAACAGGATATAACATTTTTAGCAAAAAAGTCGTACAAAGATACTATTTATTCCAATATTATCATTACCTTTGCACTATAAATAATGATAAGGGGCATTAGCTCATCTGGCTAGAGCGTTTGACTGGCAGTCAAGAGGTGGCGAGTTCGAGTCTCGCATGCTCCACACAAGAAAAAAGGCTGCTATAAGGATAGTAGCCTTTTATAATTTAGCTGAAATACTTCCTATGGTAAAGTTTCTCGATTTACACCAGATAAACCTCCGCTACAAAGAGGTCATCAGAGAAGACACCAACCAACTCCTAAATTCCGGATGGTATCTAAAAGGGAAAGCCACCGAAGAATTCGAGCACAACTATGCACAGTACATAGGACATCGGTACGCCATAGGTTGTGCCAGTGGACTTGATGCACTTCGCCTTATATTGCGGGGTTACATTACCTTAGGTATACTACGGGAGGGTGATGAAGTTATAGTTCCTGCCAACACTTTTATTGCATCAATACTTGCAATTACCGACAATAACCTGAGCCCCGTGTTCTGCGATGTAGATTCACAAAACCTACTTCCTGATGCGGCACAAATAGAGAGCCTTATCACTGCACGCACACGCGCTATTATGATAGTACATTTATATGGAAGATGTGCATACTCTGATGCTATTGGCGATTTATGCAAAAGGCATCAAATACTACTCATAGAAGACAACGCCCAAGCTCATGGATGTATAACACAGACGTCATCCTATTCACTGCCCATATTTAATCAGGCACCAGTTATAGACGGTAAAAGGAGCTACAATCTGCCAAGAATAAATCATGAGAATAACTTTCAGCAGATAAAGTCTGGGATCGTTCTCAAAAAAACTGGTTCCATAGGACATGCTGCTGGACATAGTTTTTACCCAGGCAAGAATCTGGGAGCGCTAGGTGACGCAGGATGTGTAACCACAAACGACAAGAAGCTCGCCGAGGTCATACGTTCAATTGCCAATTATGGCATGGGGCAGAAATACTATTGTAAGTATCTTGGCATAAACAGCCGAATTGATGAATGGCAAGCGCTTATACTCAATGCAAAACTGCCACACCTCGATGAAGACAACAATCGGCGTATTGCCATTGCCCAACTATATTATGATAGCATTAATAATATACACGTACGTCTTCCTCGACATATGAAAGAGAACGTGTATCACGTATTCCCCATATTCTGCAGTAAACGTGACAGCCTACAACTTCATCTTAACAAGTGTGGTATAGAAACCCTTATACACTATCCCATTCCACCCCACCTTCAAGCATGCTATAGTGAGTTCAATCATTTATCAATGCCTGTCACAGAGGAGTTGGCACGTACTGAATTATCAATCCCCATCAGTCCTGTAATGAGCGACAAAGAGGTGCAACAAGTAATAAAAGCTATTAACAGTTTTAGTCTGTGATCAAATTTTCTCTAATATACGATCCATAACCCAATTGGTGGGAGTAGCACTAATACCATTACATGTGCAAATATCCTTCTTCTGTAAATGATGCACAATATTTTCAATGAGCGGTTGCTGCACATAATCAGGATTGGGAATCACAAACTCATGGTGCCCTGTGGCATCATCGAGAGCTATAGGTTGATACGTGAATACCGAGAAACATACCATTCCCTTATCGCCTACAATTTCTATACGATCATCACGTGCGCTTTCGTCAGCGACAAAGCACCAAGAACCACTACCCACCAAGCCATTATCAAAACGAAAACAGGCACTAATAGTGTCTTCCGCATCATACAAGCCTCCTCGGTTGGCCGTATATCCCTTAGCTTCAATAATACATCCAAAATAATACTGCAACAAATCGAGCTGATGAGGAGCAAGATCATAGAAATAGCCACCACCTGCGATATTAGACTGTACACGCCATGGCATATTACTTCCCGTACTCCCATCAAACTCTCGCGGCGGTTGAGCCAATCGTATCTGCACATTAATGACTTTGCCTACACAAGGTATCAACTCTTCCACTTTGCGAAAATAGGGAAGATATCTACGATAGTAAGCCACAAAGCAAGGCACATGCATCTCCTCACTGACCTTATTAATACGTATACAATCCTCATAACTTGCCGCCATAGGTTTCTCGATGTACACAGGCTTACCAGCCTTCATAGCCATAATAGCAAAAGTAGCGTGTGACGAAGGCGGTGTTGCTATATATACAGCATTGACATTAGGATCATCTATAAGATCCAGTGCGTTGGCATACCACTTCTTGATGCCATGCCGTTCTGCATACGAACGTGCACGTTCTTCATTACGGCTCATCACAGCCTCAATCTTCGAACCTTCAATATTTGAGAATGCAGGTCCACTTTTCTTTTCTGTAGCCTCGCCACACCCGATTACTCCCCAGCGTATCATATTGAACTCATATTGATTTGAAGTACATGCCAAAAGTTACAATTATTTAATCCCAAAAGTTCCACGAGAGTCCTAACTTAAACATGCGTGGATTGATAGGATAGTGAGGAACAAGGAATGAGTCTGCGGCATCAAATACTCCTTGTGTAACATGATAACACATCAGATAGAACCTTACCTGCTTCAGATGGAAATTAGCATAAGCATTGACAAACGGATATCCCCCCACCTTGACAGGCCGATCTTGTTTTTGCACAACAAACTGTCCTAGGGCCGGAGCATAAGCCGGTGCTACATAACGACTAAAATAGCGGATATCTGTCCCTAGTTCAATCTTTAACACCTTGGCATAGGAAAACTTAAGGTATAAATTACTATACACATTGAGAAGAGGAAGCGGCAAAATATCCAAACGAGAAGAATGTTGCAAGGTGAATTCATTATCCCAGTGTAATATACCCCATTTTAGTTCTTGATTCAACCCCGCAGTAAGTACCTGCACATTACCAGAATACTGATACGCCTGAGCCATACTGAGTGTAGATTGATGTCCGTCTTCTGCTTGATGAAACTCTGTACCAGCCAAGTATGTATAATTCCTTATATTCTCGGCACCGACCGACATACAAGTACACCATCTATCGAAAGCTATACTACCCTGCAAACGCGTACGAAACTCTTTAGCTAAATTATTGTCCCACCAATAATGCTGCGAGTGATAGTGCCTATAATAAAATGAAGGATTCGAATTACGCATATAGCCACTAAAGTTGAATCGCACGGTATCGCTCAATAATTTAAAGTTCAGGACTCCCTTGCCTTCAATATTGAAAGTACCCAAGTCACTACCCAACAAGACCGTTTCTGCTAATACATTAAAGTGTAGCAGATTACCTATTGTACGGCGAAGATTTCCACCCAACATAAGAGAACTTTCCCGATACCTATGTATATACTCTCCTCCACCAGATATAGAATCAGGAAGAGAAAATTGCCGAAACTCATGAGTAAAATATGCAGATGCTCCAAAAGGGACCCATTTATTTACCCCCTCCAGCAAACTCATCCCTAAAGTATTACGAACCACTGCATAGCCAGTGCTATCAATCCCGTCATATGGTAAATTATAGTTGTGCACATAATAGTCCTTAGGATTACCATAATCTATAAAACGATGTCCATAACGTCCGAGATGCATCGTATGGAACACCTTAGTGACTGGAAGATAAGCATGATTCACTATCACGGTATCAGGCAACGAATCTGTACGCGTCTTGTAATATCCAAAGCTATAGTTCTGCGTTAAGAAAGCACGTTGCAGTACATTTTCATTCCACGCAGACTCTAAGTTTACAGGCATATCAGCAGGCGAATATTGTTTTTTCCCCTCAGCCATAGCTTCAGGCTTAGTTACATAACGGTCATCGACAATACCACCATTCTCCCCCATCTTTAATTTATCATAACATACCAATGCGTTCATTTGATATCGATCACCATGATGATATCCATATAATGCCCCATCAAAAAAAGAAGTAGCCTGGTTGTCATATCTTCCACGCCCATACAAGTAGTCTATATTGAAACCAAATCCCGCATGCTTGTTGGCATTCACTGCAAAATATCCCTTGAAGCGTTCCTCGCCATTGATTTTGCTACCTGCCCTATAATACGTAACATTTGAATAGGGCGATTTTGTATTGGTAAAGTTAAACTGGCTAGGGCGAAACACGAAAAAGTCCAAAGCATCAACAAACACAAATTGCTCGGTTCGACGATTGAAAAAGATACGAGATTGGCGAGGCGAACCCATATTTCCCAAGAAATTATACTCACCATTCATTCCATCAGCTAAATGCATGTTCTGGAAATTATGCACAGCCGTATCTGTAGGTATAGGAATAATATCCCCCAATGTTCCACTGACACGGAACATTTCCACCGATCGAGGTACTTCACGAGAAATAACAGTAGAATCTTTTAACGAAGCATTACCTTTATCTCCAAACTCTCCACGTTCGTTAAAAGTTGTTCCACCACCAGAAGCCCGTCCTAAACCATCCAATTGTCGGAGTTCTTGTACTTGTGCATACATTTCCACTAATACTAAAGATACACATGCACTCAATATAAGGAACAGAAAACGTTTTGTACCTTGAAACATCGCAGGCTATCAATACTCAAAATCACCACACATGACAATTATACACCTTCCTCTAACGAAAAAAACGTATAAAATACTCCAAAAGTTTTATAAAAAGAGAGGTTAAGCCTACGATTAGAAATGCCGTACGATCCTGCAAAGACATATATAGGATTAACGTCACCACAAAACCTATAAGGAACAAAGTATTTAACAACTGACATAACTGCTTTTTATCCATAGCTACATTACTGTAAGGTTTGTGATAACTGTTGAACTATTTGCTCAAAGAAGTCTATAGTTTTCTTTCTGAATTTCCCTGGCTCTTTCAATAGTTTTGTCTGATGGGAATTAAAGGCATTTGCATCAGTAATCCATTCCTCAGCGCTAAACTTAAGGCCTCCATCACGTTCCTCTTCATACCAATAATTAATACGAGTAAGACGAACAACACAAAGATGATTATGGCACTGAAATTCAACCCAGTAATTAATGCGTGTACGATCCCAAACAAAAAACTTCTTCTTAAAATCTATCCACTCTTCAGCTGTAACCCCCAGTTGATAGTTTACCACATCCTCAGAAACAAACCTCGACACTATCACATTTGGTTTATTAAAACGTTTTTTGGCCCAGACAGACATCTTCTCATAGATAAGATTATCATCAAGCGCAACAATTATCGTATCTTGAAACATGACCCTACCATTAACCACAGGCACCTTGCCTAAACCATACTTCTCTTCAACCTGTGCTTTTCCCGACAGGACTCCAGCACACAGACATACCAACAAAAGAAGTTTCCTCATATACTAATCTATCTCTCTACTTTATTTTCACATAGTCATTTCAACACTTCCGCCAGTTTTTCCTGAATAGCCTTACCACGAAGATTCTTCGCCAGAATGGTTCCATCTTGTGCTATGAGGATGGTTGCAGGAATTGAATTCACCCCATACAAATTAGACGCAGCACAGTTCCATCCCTTAAGATCTGAAAGTTGAGTCCATTCTATTTCCATACCAACAACAGCCTGCATCCAAGCATCTTTGTTGTCATCCAACGACACGCCGACGATACCAAAGCCCTTGTCTTTATAAATATTGTACGCCGCCTTTACCGAAGGCATTTCTTTACGGCAGGGGCCACACCAACTTGCCCAGAAATCCACAAGAGTAACTTTATTAGAGGCTACAAACTCCGAGAGTTTACGAGCATTCCCTTCCATGTCCGACATTTCAAAATCCTTATATTGTTTCCCCACAGCAGTTTCCATTGCCAAATCATTTTTAACCTTTATGGAAGACAAGCGTGCATTACCTGGGAAATTACCCATAAAGGCCTCTAACAAAGCCGCCAACTCCTCGGGTTCATAAGAGTAATAATTATTGACAAGCATATGTAGGCCAAACTCATTGTTTGTGTTCTCTGAAACGCTATTCCTTATTGTCTGATAATATTTATCTTGTACCTCTGCTATCTCTTTCTTCAAAGCATCAGCTTCATCACCTTTGGCAGACTCCGCTTTTTCCACTATAGCAGAATACTCTTCATCTATAGCCTTGAGCGACTCAACCAAAGCTTCATAAGCATTATTGTTGGAAGTACCTATACAAGCAGCTGACTGGCCAGCTACAAGTTTAGCCGTAATAACACCAGGTTCAAGGAATACCTGACATACTGTACCAGGCAATCCTAACAAAGCGACTTGTACACTATCAGACACACCTGTAATTTCAAACTTTCCATTTATAATGGCATGCTTGGTCACCTTTGAAACTTTACGACCTTCCAAAATTTGCAACTCTACGGAATCTCCTTCTGCAAAACCTTCAGCAGTTCCGACAATTTTATATTGCTGTTTATTCTGACAGGCGACTATCATCAAGGCCGCCATAAACACAAATATTATCTTCTTCATATTCTCTAAGAATTCCACACTTTAGTTAAATAATGTATTGCGAGCTAATAGACTCATTGGACATCACTCGACGAATAGTTTCTGCAAAAATTGGAGCGATGGACAACTGTTTCAGTTTACGGCACGATGCCTCAAACGGGATACTATTCGTAAATACAATTTCTTCGAGTTTAGACTGGTCTACTCTACCAGGAGCTGGTCCCGACATCACACAATGCGAAGCAATGGCACGTACAGATTTGGCCCCTGCCTCAAACATCACATCGGCAGCTTTACAGATAGTACCAGCCGTATCAACAATATCATCTACAAGGACAACATTCTTATTCTTTACATCACCAATAATCTGAATTGACTCCACTTGATTTGCTTTAGCACGTGTCTTATGACAGAGTACCAAAGGCACATGTAGATATTTCGAATAACTGCTAGCACGCTTACTACCACCTACATCAGGAGTAGCAATTACCAAATCATCAAGGTTTAACGATTGGATATATGGGGCAAACACAGCAGATGCATATAAATGATCTACAGGCACATCAAAGAAACCCTGTATCTGATCAGCATGAAGATCCATTGTAATAATACGGTTCACGCCCACAACACTCAAAAGATCCGCTACGAGTTTAGCCCCAATGGACACTCGGGGCTTATCCTTACGATCCTGGCGAGCCCAACCGAAATAAGGCATTACAGCTATAATACTATGAGCCGAAGCACGTTTAGCTGCATCAATCATCAGCAGCAGCTCCATAAGATTATCTGCATTAGGAAATGTCGACTGTATCAAAAAAACGTCAGCACCTCGTATAGACTCTTCGTAAGAAACTGAAAATTCGCCATCGGCAAAGTGCGTTATGAGCATGTTTCCCAATTTACAACCCAATTCTTCACAAATCTGTTCAGCAAGGTATCTCGACTTTGTACCCGAGAAAACCATAAAAGGAGTGTTCGTATTCATTATAATAGATGATATGTAAGTTTAATTATCGGCAAAAGTACACAATAATGTTCAAAATAGGAAGTCATTTGAAGGAATAATTGCACTGTCACCAAAAATTTCCTGTAGTTTCAAGTCCACTCAGAGAAAAATCTCAAAAGTAAAAAAACGACAAGACACCAGAAACATATCTATCGGAGAAACAAACGCCTATCACTGCATATCAGAGAAAGTTCTCAAAATATCCTTGCGTAGAGTACAAATTCTATTTCCAGCCTACTTCTCAATACGAATTCTTCAAAATATCAGAGTAAGAATATTTGTTAAACAGAAAAAATAAAATCTACATTGTTTGTATTTAACCATTTTTTTGCACTATTTTTGCAACTCAATCAAGCATTTCGATTATAACACCAAACAAATAGATATGGCACAACAAGAAGAAACCTTCAAAAAAATCGTATCACACTGTAAGGAATACGGCTTCGTGTTCCCCTCATCAGAAATCTACGACGGCCTGGGCGCCGTGTATGACTATGGTCAGATGGGTGTGGAACTGAAAAACAATATCAAGCAATACTGGTGGCAGTCTATGGTACTGCTCCATGACAATATCGTGGGCATCGACTCAGCTATCTTCATGCACCCCACCATCTGGAAGGCTTCGGGCCACGTGGATGCATTCAACGACCCCCTCATCGACAATAAGGACTCTAAGAAGCGCTATCGTGCCGACGTACTCATCGAGGACCAGTTGGCCAAGTACGACGAGAAGATCAACAAGGAGATTGCCAAGGCTGCCAAGCGCTTTGGTGAGGCTTTCGACGAGGCTCAGTTCCGCGCCACCAATGGTCGCGTGCTCGACATCCAGGCCAAGCGCGACGCTCTGCACGAGCGTTTCTCTGCTGCGCTCAATGCCAATGACCTGAACGAACTGCGCCAGATCATCATCGACGAGGAGATTGTATGTCCTATCTCAGGCACACGCAACTGGACCGAGGTGCGTCAGTTCAACCTCATGTTCTCCACCGAGATGGGTTCTACTGCCGACGGCGCCATGAAGATTTACCTGCGTCCCGAGACGGCACAGGGTATTTTTGTCAACTACCTCAACGTGCAGAAGACCGGTCGCATGAAGATTCCTTTCGGTATCGCTCAGATAGGTAAGGCTTTCCGTAACGAAATTGTAGCCCGCCAGTTCATCTTCCGTATGCGTGAGTTTGAGCAGATGGAGATGCAGTTCTTCGTACGCCCTGGCACCGAGCTCGACTGGTTTGCCAAGTGGAAGGAGACCCGTCTGAAGTGGCACAAGGCCCTCGGCTTCGGCGACGACCACTACCGCTACCACGACCACGACAAGCTGGCCCACTATGCCAACGCCGCTACCGACATCGAGTTCCTCATGCCCTTCGGTTTCAAGGAGGTAGAGGGTATCCACAGCCGCACCAACTTTGACCTCTCGCAGCATGAGAAGTACTCAGGCAAGAGCATCAAGTACTTTGACCCCGAACTCAACGAGAGCTACGTGCCCTACGTTATCGAGACCTCTATCGGTGTTGACCGTATGTTCCTCAGCGTGCTCTGCGCCTCTTATGAGGAGGAGAAGCTCGAGGGTGGCGACGCCCGCGTAGTATTGCGCCTGCCTGCCGCCTTGGCTCCCGTGAAGCTGGCCATCATGCCTTTGGTGAAGAAGGATGGTCTGCCCGAGAAGGCTCGCGAGATTCAGGATATGCTGAAGTTCCACTTCAACTGCCAGTACGACGAGAAGGACTCTATCGGCAAGCGCTACCGCCGTCAGGATGCCATCGGTACTCCTTACTGTATCACTATCGACCACGACACCCTCAAGGACAACTGCGTGACACTGCGTAACCGCGACACCATGCAGCAGGAGCGCGTGAGCATCGATAGCCTCGTAGGTCTCCTTGCCGACAAAGTGAGCATCACTGGCATACTGAAAACTTTGTAAGGAGCCTCCCCCACCCCCTCTCAAGAAGGGGGCTTTGCGGACATCGCTGAAAATAGAATTTGTATATATGAATATAAAGGAATTGTTATATAAGGCACTCTCCATCATCCCCCTATTGGGGGTGATGATGGGTGGTCTGTGCCTCACCTCATGTGAAGAGACCGACGTGGTTGATGAATATGCCAACTGGAAGGCGCGCAACGTCGAGTTTATCGACTCCATCGCTAAGGTGGCGGCAAACGACACTACAGGGAAGTGGCTACGTTTACTTTCTTTCAAGCTCAACGAGACTGACATCAATGGCAATACCGCGGCATATAGTAACGAAAACTATATATATTGCTATATTAAAGAGAAAGGTGCCGGCATCGAACATCCATTGTTTACAGACACCGTATTTGTCGACTACCGCGGGCGCCTCATCCCCACAGCTAGCTACCCCGAAGGTAAAATCTTCGATCAATCCTATAAAGGGGAATTCAATTCCGCTACCATTGTCCCCACCAAATTTAGCGTAGGAGGGGTTATTGTAGGTTGGAGTACCGCTCTGCAGCAAATGAGTCAAGGCGATACTTGGAAAGTATACATACCAGCTAATTTGGCTTACGGAAGCAGTAAACAGACAAGCATACCTGCCCATTCGGTCCTAATTTTCAATATGCATCTCTCCGGAATATATTCCATTGGCAATTCCATGTCAAAAAACTGACCCATAACACCCTGCAAGGTTGATTATGAAAAAAGAATGACTATTTCAACAGACTGGACCTGTCCCTTTATGTAATATCAATGAATCCTCCAATGGTAGAAATCTAAAGACAAAGAGGAGCGGCACATAAGGGATGTCTCCTAAGCCTTTTTCAATCAGGTATCTCGCTGAGTTCGAGCCAGCGCATCATCTTCTCGTCCAGCTCATCATTGATGGCCGAGAGGCGAATGGACTTTTCTGTGAGTTCATCGGCAGCAAGAGTTCCCGTGCATAGGGCAGCCTCAATGGTTGCCTTTTCTTCTTCCAAGGAGGCAATGCATTGCTCCACCTCGGCAAACTCGCGACGCTCCTTGAAGGATTTCTTCCTACTTTTATTATCTACAGTCGACGGTCTACGGTCTACCGTTTCAGACCGACCCTCCGAACGGCGGTCTGCTGTTTGGTGCTTACCATCTATCGCCTTCTGGCTATCGACTGTTGCCTTCCACTCACGATACTGCGTATAGTTGCCGGGAAAGTCGCGTATGTCGCCCTGACCATTGAAGACGAGCAGGTGGTCTACAATCTTGTCCATGAAGTAGCGGTCGTGGCTCACCACGATGACACATCCGGCAAAGTCGCGCAGGTACTCCTCGAGCACCTGTAGGGTGAGAATGTCGAGGTCGTTGGTAGGCTCGTCGAGAATGAGGAAGTTGGGGTTGCGCATGAGCACGGTGCACAGGTAGAGTCTGCGGCACTCGCCGCCACTGAGCTTGTAGACATAGCTATGCTGCTTCTCGGGCGGGAAGAGGAAGTGCTGGAGGAATTGCGATGCGGTGAGTTGCTTGCCTCCTGCCATGGGCACTACCTCGGCTATCTCGCGGGCCACATCGATGACCTTCATCTGCGTGTCAAACTGCAGTCCCTCCTGCGAGTAGTAGCCAAAGCGTACGGTCTCGCCGATATCGAGCTTGCCACTATCAAGGGCTTGCTGGCCCAGCAGCACCTTGAGGAAGGTACTCTTGCCCGTACCGTTGTCGCCCACGATGCCCAGTTTCTCGTAGCGGGAGAAGATATAGGAGAACTTGTCGAGGATGCAGCGGTCGCCAAAACGAAGCGACAGCTCGTCGGCCTCGAAGATTTTGCTCCCTATATAAGAGGATTTCACATTAAGCTGCACGCGGTCGTTGCTGATACGCTGCTTGGCCACCTTCTCCAATTCGTAGAATGCCTCCTCGCGATAGCGTGCCTTGTGTCCGCGGGCTTGGGGCATGCGGCGCATCCATTCCAGTTCGGTGCGGTAGAGGTTGTTGGCACGGATAATCTCTGTGTTGCGTGCTTCGATGCGCTCCTCACGCTTCTCCAAGTAGTAGCTGTAATTGCCCTTGTAGGAGTAGACGGTGCGGTCGTCAATCTCGATAATCTCATTGCACACGTTGTCGAGGAAGTAGCGGTCGTGTGTCACCATGAGCAGCGTAGCTGTGCTACGTGTGAGGTAGTCCTCAAGCCACTCGATGAGCGGCAGGTCAAGGTGGTTGGTAGGCTCGTCGAGGATGAGCATATCGGGATTACCGATGAGCACATTGGCCAGGGCCACGCGCTTGAGTTGTCCGCCCGAGAGCGTCTCCACCCGTTGGTCATAGTCGGTGATATGGAGCGAGGTGAGTATCTGCTTGGCTCGCTGCTCGTAGTTCCATGCATCGGCATGCTCCATACGGTCGAGCAGGGCATCAAGTCCTGGATTGCCAGGCGTCTCCAAGCATTGCTCATATTCGCGGATGAGCTGCAGCGTATCGTTGGTCTCGTGAAAGCAAGCCTCCAGCACGGTGAGCCCAGCCGGATAGACCGGGCGTTGACGAAGGTAGCCTACGCGCAAGTCATTCTTATATACGACAGAGCCACTGTCGTGCCCCTCTATGCCTGCCAGCACATCGAGCAGCGTACTCTTGCCAGCACCATTGCGGGCAATGAGGCCCACGCGCTGTCCCTGGGCCACGCCAAAGGAGATGCCCTCGAAGAGCACCAGGTCGCCAAACGACTTTGTCAGGCCATCGACCTGTAGATAGGGAATCAGCATGCGGCTTCAGCTATTCGCGTACGTATATCCTCCACTGTCTTCGCCATGTCAGCCTCGGCCAACAATTCGCCATGCTTGCCAAAAAGAAGCATGGGACGTGCCACGCACGTATCGCCATACATCAGCACGGGAGCCTCCACCTTACCATTGACGTAGGTATTCCACTCCAGCCCCTCGATGCTCTCGGCCAGCAAGGTACATAGCGTGATACCCATCACGGCACCTGCATCGCTGCCCAGCTGCTTGGTAAGCTCGGCCCGCGGAGCCAGTTTCTGCAGCAAGCAGATATTATACTCAAGGTCGCGGAAACGCTCCTTGAAGAGTTTCATCCCCAACTCCTCCACGGTGGCATAGCACGACTCAATCAAATCCACCTCGGCCACACGTACAGGGATATATTGATTATGGAAAGTATCGCGAGGCTGCAGGATCTCCAGAGAGGCAATAATCGCATTTGCAGTCCCTACATGCTCGCCATGCTGAGCCGTATACGAGCACTCCACACTGGTCTGCCCATAGCCGATAGTCCAGCGGTGTGTGACATACTCCACGAGCTGCTCGGTAAAGGTCTCTGCGGTATATACCGTCTCCCATAGGCCAACCTTCTGCAATCTCGCCCCAGGGGCTTTCAATGCATCACGCATCATTTTGTCGCCAAACGAGGCGGACGTGTCGCGATAGGCCGAGATACGGAAGTTGCCTTCCCACTTTTCAGGGTTATAGAAAAGGAAGCAGTCGGGCTCTTCGCCAAACTCAAACCACGTATCAGGATACGAAAATGCAAACCACGAATCGGGAGCTATAAACTTTTTCATACGTCAATTGTTACCAAAAAAGAATTATTGGCACAAAATTAAAAAAAATACCCCAACTTTATTGCCATTATAAATAAAATATCTATTTTTGCACCGTCAAAATCGACTCACACAGAATTTTCCTAACAAAATTTTCTAAAAAAATGAGCATCCGCCCTTTTAGCTTAAGGCGAGGATTGCACAAGAGGTGAGTGCGAGCATTACTGAATTCACATTATTATATCTATGTATAACATCATCCAGCTAAACAACAAAGAAGTAGGCGAACTGCAAGAAATCGCCAATGAGATGGGTATAAAAGGAGCCAAGTCGCTCGAACGCCAAGACCTTATCTACCGTATCCTTGACGAACAGGCTATTGCCGGTGCACATAAGAAAGTTGCTGCCGAAGAGGGGAAGAGCGAACGCCGCCAGCGTACACGCATCAATAAGAAAGAGGTAGCCAACAAGGTGTACTCGGCCGACAAGGACAAAGCAGAGAAAATCAACGACACACCGAAAATAGTAGCCAGCCCCATAGAAGAGAAGAAAGAGGACGTAGCAACAAAAAAGAGTGCCCCCACTGCAACGATGCAGGAGACTGCACCTGAGCAGTCAGCAGATACTCCCGTCCAGCCAAAGAAGCGCGGACGCAAGACCAAAGCGCAAAAAGAGGGCGAGGCAGTAGTCAAGGAGGAGACCAAAGAGAGCGCAACGGCTACAGCAGTAACAGAAGAGACTGTCCCTGCCGCTACGGAGCAGAAGGAGGCTACTTCTGAACCATCTACCGCTGCCCCCGCCCAGACCAAGAAGCGCGGACGCAAGACCAAAGCGCAGAAGGCTGCCGAAGCAGCGAACAAGCAGGAGGCACAGGCCGAATCGACACCGAGCGATACCCCTGTAACTACTGGCACCGAGGACTTCATCCCCATCGAAGACCTGCCCACCGAAACAACCGAGCTCCCCACCGAGCTTCTCGGCAAGTTCGAGGCAACCAAGCTTGACGAACAGCCCACACAAGAGGAGCCCCAAAAGTTCAAGCACAAGAAGGGCGGCTACGCAGAGGCTTACCTAGAGTCCGCACAAGGCAAGCAGCAACCCGAGGGCAAAGAACTGGAACAAGAGCAAGCGCAGCAACGCAAGCCCGAGCCCGAGCGCCTCTACGACTTCGAAGACATCATTGAGGTGAGCGGTGTACTCGAGATTATGCCCGACAACTACGGCTTCCTCCGTTCGGCCGACTACAACTATCTGGCCTCACCCGACGACATCTACGTGGCCCAGCACCAAATACGCCTCCACGGTCTCAAGACCGGCGACGTAGTGGAAGGCACCATACGCCCCGCTCGCGAAGGCGAGAAATACTTCCCTCTGGTGAAGATAAACCGAATCAACGGACTTGTCCCCAGCGTAGTGCGCGACCGCGTGCCCTTCGAGCATCTCACCCCACTCTTCCCCGACGAGAAGTTCACCCTCTGCACTGGCAACTACGACAACCTCTCAGCCCGCGTAGTGGACCTCTTCTCCCCCATCGGCAAGGGACAGCGTGGTCTTATCGTGGCACAGCCAAAGACCGGTAAGACTATCCTCTTGAAGGACATTGCCAATGCCATCGCCGCCAACCACCCCGAGGTATATATGATTATGCTGCTCATCGACGAACGCCCCGAGGAGGTGACCGATATGGCGCGTAGCGTCAATGCCGAGGTTATCGCCTCTACCTTCGACGAGCCTGCCGAGCGCCACGTGAAGATTGCCGGTATCGTACTCGAAAAGGCCAAGCGCATGGTAGAGTGCGGACACGACGTAGTCATCTTCCTCGACTCCATCACCCGCCTCGCCCGTGCCTACAACACCGTATCACCCGCTTCAGGCAAGGTGCTCTCTGGCGGTGTCGATGCCAATGCCCTGCACAAGCCCAAGCGCTTCTTCGGTGCCGCACGCAACATCGAGAATGGCGGCTCGCTCACCATCATTGCCACCGCCCTCACCGAAACCGGTTCGAAAATGGACGAGGTTATCTTCGAGGAGTTCAAGGGAACAGGTAACATGGAGCTCCAGCTCGACCGCAACCTCTCAAACAAGCGTATCTTCCCCGCGGTGAACATCGTGGCATCAAGCACCCGTCGCGACGACCTGCTCCACGACAAGCAGACACTCGACCGCATGTGGATACTCCGCAAGTTCCTCTCCGACATGAACCCCATCGAAGCCATGGACTTCGTCAAAGGTCGTTTGGAGAACACCAAGACCAACGACGAGTTCCTGCTAAGCATGAATTCGTAGAAACAAACCGCCTAAATTATAAGAGCATAACACCAAACTAGTTTTTCATAAGTTCATAAGTTTTGAGGGATAAGCATGAGCAATAGCTTATTCCTCTTATTTTTTATCACCTATGATTACTATCTGTCTACCGTTAGAGAATCGGGGACATATAAAGGCTCTATACTGTCCGTTTTGCGCTTATGTCTAAAAAGGGAATCAAATTCTTTCTGGAACATCAATCCCACCCCTTGAGTCGTAAGTGATGTCTTGGAGAAATAGCGGTCGTTGGTCTTATTATACCCCTTCACACTCCAATCTCCATCAGCAGAAAGGAGATAACGTAAGTCAAAGTCTCCAATAAAGTTCGAGGCATACATCGGATTATTACGATAGCCAAAATTCCCATTGACAAGCAGCCTATTATCCAGAAGCCTTCCTTCCAATATCCCCTCTATCTCCATGTTGTCCCATGTGCCACCTTCAGTAGCGGCAACTTCTCCCATCCGGTTTTCCGTATGCACGTTTCCTAATATATTCCAATTATCATTATCAATGATTGCAGACAGAAGAGAACTAATCTGCCCTGAAATGGTATTGTTGATAAACGACTCCATGCTGGATGAGCCTCCTTGCGTGCCTTCGGTTGTCTGAGTCGCATCATAGGTATAGAAGCGTCCCAAGCCCAGAAGATATACAAACTGCATATTCATCTGCTCTTCGGTACTGGTATTGCTACGTACCAAATTCTTCTGTTCTTCCGTACCTTGTGGTAGTTCCAAATCAAAACCTAAAGTGGGAGCATTCAAGGTACCTCCTATTTTGAGCAAGCAGTTGACCCTCTCATTCCCCATCGAAACTGCCTCGGCTGCGAGATCTTTAAGAGGCACCTGATTGACCGTATGCGAGGCCGTAATGTCCAAATGAGCATTCATAGCATCTCCATCAAACACGACGCTGCTTCCCTGTATCAAGTCAAAATTCTTGTGTATCACATCCTGCAGACTAAGTCGGTACGAGCCGTGGTCGACGATATAGTTACCATAAAGCGATATGACGTCATCGATGATACCTATCTGCAAATCGCCACTTCCAACTGCACTTATGTGGTCATCGGTTGCCGGATTCATTACCAATTTCAATGCCATATCGGGGTTCAAAGCAGCAGAAATGTTGAGTACCAGATTAGCCTTCCCGCCATCATCAACCCTTCCGGTACGCCGTTGCACAGGCCGATTCTCCAACAGCAATCTCGGATCTGTAATATTATTGCGTGTAGCACTCCTATCAACAAAAGTCACGAACGCCTCACTTTCCGTCACTGTATTATTCGAGATGTTAAGCGCAAACAAAGAGCCTTTCTCTGGCCGCGCATTAACATCAATTGCAAGAGGAGACTCTGGCGAACCGTTTATAGCCACCTTTCCTGTAGCATATACAGTGGTATAAAAAGACGAATAATCGTCTCTCGGAATGTCAATTCCTAACAGGTTGCTAGCAGCAATATCCAACGAATAGGAAAAATCATTTATACCTTGATGCTTAACCCAACCATTTATTGTGGCTTCGCCCGCCCCCCTATCCTTTGCCCGAATATTATCAAATCCAATCTTGCCTGGAGTCAGGCGTATGGAGTCACAGAATCCATAGTAAACATTCGTAGGTTTTACCAAAAAATCCGCATCGGCTAACAATGCCCCCACCATATCCAAGTTGCTGAGCGGTCCGCCTAGTTTCAGGTTTCCATAAGCCCTTCCACCCACATTGCCCATAAAGTCATCCAGCAAATAATTCAAAAATCCCAAATTCAAGCTATCTGCCATTATATCAAGCACCAACTGGCTTGTTATAGGAGAGTATAAGCCATCCACCAGCGCCACCTTCCTGTGATTCTCGTCCACAAATGCTTCAAACTCCAGAGATTGGTTCTTGTCATTCCACCAGCATGTCACATCAGCATCGCCCAACACCTGTTCACAGAAACTGAAATTGTCAGCGAGCAGTTTACCATTAACGTCCGGCGATGAAGTATATAGCTTGGAAACCGAAAGTTCTCCTGAGACCGATCCGCCAAAATCAATGCCTTTCAGTTTGACCAGACTAAGCAGATAGTCCAAGTCGATATGGCTAAGTTCTATATTCAATGATTCCTTGTCGGTTTTTCTCACCGCACCGTCAATCTCAATAAACTGATCATCATGATAGAAGAGGAAATCCTCCACATGCACGCCCTTGTCGTTCACATCCACATGGAATGGAGGTAGCTGCCACAGAGCATTGTTCAGTACCATTGACGACGAATCGGTATGGAAACAGAAGGAGAGGTGCTTGTTGTCATCAAAATCAAAGACCGCCTCCGTAAAGATTCCTCCCGCAAACAACGAGTCTTGACCACTACTCCACTGCGCTGCTATATCCAAGACATCGTCCAGCGCATGGGCCTTCACGTTTGCGACTACCTCTACCCCATCATCGACAAGTCCTTTCCCGTCCACAAGCAGTTGCATCTTGTCAGCCGTACATTCACAACTGATATCAATGTCAGAGAGCTGCAGATCGCCATAGCTCAATTGCGGTGCCACGACATTGGCCATAAACACCTGCGTCTTGTCATGCAATGTAGCGGTCATATTCACTGATTTGTCTACATATAGTGGTATGCCAAACAATTCATTCAACACCTTTGTGTCTGTTATTCTGAAGTTGGCCGTACACAAGTTATCCACTTCGCTCTCCTCCTTTGCGAACATTCTGGCGAGCGACGGCAAATGAGGTTGCAGTTTTCTTGCGAGACTCTGCACAAGAGAGGTATAGTTGTAGTCCCCGTATATGGATCCATCAATAAAGTCCGAACTAACAGAGAGTGTTTTGTTCTTATCGTTCGACAGATAGACACCTAAAGCAGGCATGGTATACTCATGCCCCATCGTCTCCAGGTGCAAAGAGTCGACCACGAGCTTACCTACTAGGTTACTCCAAGCATTACCTCCTACATTTCCCGTCAGGGCTGTACTGAAGTAGGTATTCGGATGAGTAGCTATCAGTTTCATGGCGTGCAAGTTTACGCTATCTGCACTCATCACCAAGGCTATACGTTGCCAGTCTTCAGTAAGTTCAAGGTCCACATCCATATCCACCGTCCCATATCGGTCATCCAAAACCACATTAGCGCACACCCTTGCCGTATCATAGTCACATGATATCGCCAGCTGGTCATATACGTATCCATTGTAATTTAGCGAAGATACTGTACCTTCCAGCTTTCCCTCCAAAGCCATATTCTTCCATACATCAAGCTGTTCTCCCTTCAGGTTCTCCTTCGACAAAGGATTCTTATCCAGCCTATTTCCCTCAGCAGACAGTTCCACCAAAGCAGCCTTGACTCCCGTCTGCGGTATCACTCTATCCAGTTCCTGGAACTTACCGCTCAACCGAGCGATATATTTACCTTCCGAATTCTTATCCAACACAGCCGTCAACGTCCCTGCTCCACAATGAGCCGAGAGGTTCAGCCTTGTCTCACTTGCTGACAGGAGAGCATCGCCCGACACATTGATACAATCCATTCTCACCAGTTCTTGAGGAATCATGGCATACACTTCTGGTAACTGTTGCTCTAGCATTTTCCATCCATCGCCATTGATTGTTGCCGTATCCAAGTTGACTCGATAATAATTACCATCAGCGCTAAAGTCTAATGCACCATCCGCAACCAGCATAAATTCACGCTCCTTCGTATGACATTCCAACGCTTTCAAGTTGACCCGCGAGCGATCGCCAATAAAATCGGCATCGACAGATATCGGCGACGTGAAAGTTCTCAGCGAGGGCAACAAGGCGGCAAAGTCCCCAGGAGTAACGGACGTCTGATCGACATGTCCTTTCACCACCCATGAGTTTTTCAGGTCTCCGGCATTATAGCTACACCAGATGGAGTCTGCATACAAGGTTGTTCTGGGCATTTTGAGATGAAGTCCCGCCAATGTTGCTCCCGTCTGATTTCCTACAAGATAGAAGTATAGATCCTTGACCGTTAGCCCCGACTGCTCGCTAAATCGCAACTGATTCATTGCCAGGCTTATCGAATCGTCCGCAAGATATCTTAGCGATAGCTGCGTACAAAGATCACTAATTGCCAAGTGATTGAAGTTTAGCTCATGAGGAGTATCCTCTTCTGAAAGTACATCAAAGTTCACATTCGCACGACGCACGATGACCGAATTAACCCGCATACTCAGCTTTGACTTTTCCCGCTTTTCTTTCGTTTTGAAAGCGTCAATGAGGTACTGAAAGTTGACAGGTTGTCCAGCTTGCTCCTTGTATATGTTCACGGTAGGACCAAACATCCTAACATTACGCACCGAGAAACATCCATCGAGCAATGGTTTCCACTCCACATTGGCTGCCACATGAGGCACCGAAAGCATACATTCTCCTTCCTGATCATACAAATCCAGGCTATCAATGACGATATCGTTGGGGAAATGCCATCTCACCCCACCCAAATCCACACGAGTACCTATCTTATTTTCCAGTTCCGTAGCAAGGACTACAGATACACGCCGCTGAATCTCCGGGGAATTGAGCAGTATTGTTGCACTGACAATAAGTAGTGAAATCACCGCCAGCACAATTTGTACATATCGTCTTTTCTTTATTTTCACTTCTTCTTTGCAAAATTAATGTAAAATTTCGATTATGCGAAAACAATACAAATATATTTGCATGGTCAAGCGAAAGAAAACTAGCTCAAATGCGCAAGAAAAAATTCACTTGTTATGTTTTCCCTTATTGCAGTCAGTTTTCTCGTTTCGGGGAGGGGGGGGGTAGCTGAGGTTATAAATAATTCAGTATATTTTTTCGCCATCCATAAATAATTATTAACTTTGTGCGATTTTTGTATATCCAAAAGTTAATTAACCATTATAAATGTTATGCCAGAAGTAATTAAGTTACGAAAAGGCTTGGACATTAAACTTAAGGGAACAGCCGCTAAGGAGTTGGTTTCTGTAAAAGCATCGAAGCAGTACGCTCTCGTACCTGATGATTTTATAGGAGTGACTCCTAAAGTTGTTGTTGCTGAAGGTCAGAGTGTTAAGGCCGGGGAAGCTCTCTTTGTAGACAAGAAGCATCCCGAAGTGAAATTCGTCAGCCCCGTTTCCGGCACAGTAGCAGCTGTTAACCGCGGTGCCCGCCGTAAGGTGATGAGCGTTGTCGTTACTGCCAGTGACAAGCAGGAGTATGTGGATTTCGGTGTGAAGAGTGTTCACTCACTCAATGGTGAGCAGGTGAAGCATGCATTGTTGGAGAGCGGTTTGTTCGCTTTCCTCCGCCAACGTCCCTACGACGTGGTGGCCAACCCCGAGAGCCGTCCCAAGGCTGTTTTCGTGTCGGCTTTCGACAGCAAGCCCCTCGCTCCCGATTTCGAGTATGTAATCAAGGGCAATGAGGTGGACTTCCAGGCTGGTCTCAGTGCGTTGGCCAAGTTGGCTCCTACGTTCCTCGGTGTTAGCAGCAAGCAGTCTGTGCCTGCTATTGCTGATGCCAAGAATGTGGAGATTACCGTGTTTAAGGGCAAGCACCCCGCCGGTAACGTGGGTGTTCAGATCAACCATGTGAAGCCCATCAACAAGGGTGAGGTGGTATGGACCATCGGTGCCGAGGAGGTAATCTTCGTGGGTCGCCTGTTCAACAAGGGTGTCGTTGACCTTACCCGCACCATCGCCGTTGCTGGCTCACAGGTGGAGAATCCTGCCTACAGCAAGGTAATCCTCGGTGCACAGATTGGCGACATCGTAGGTGGCCGCATCAAGGGTGGTTGTGTCAACCGTATCATCAACGGTAACGTGCTCACCGGTCCCGTAGCAACAGAGGAGAGCTATCTCGGCGCATTCGCCAACATGGTGACTGTGATTCCCGACGGTAGCGACAAGCATGAGCTGCTCGGTTGGGCTATGCCCCGTTTCAAGGAGTTCAGCGTGAGCCGTGCTTACTTCAGCTTCCTCTGCCCCAATAGAGAATATGTGCTCGACGCTCGCCTCAAGGGTGAGGAGCGCCACATGATCAACTCCAACGAGTATGACAAGGTGTTCCCCATGGACATCTTCCCCGAATACCTCATCAAGGCAATCATTGCCGGCGACATCGAGAAGATGGAGGCTGCAGGTATCTACGAGGTGGCTCCCGAGGACTTTGCATTGTGTGAATTTGTAGATTCGTCGAAACTTGAGTTGCAGCGCATCGTCCGCGAAGGACTGATGAAGCTCCGCTCTGAAATGGAATAAGCTATGGGATTAAGACAATTAGTAGATAAAATTAAGCCGAACTTCGAGAAAGGCGGTAAGTTCCAGGCTTTCCGTTCTGTGTTCGGCGGGTTCGAGACATTCCTCTTCGTGCCCAACCATACGGCTAAGAGTGGCTCAAATATCCATGACTGCTTCG
>SUXS01000030.1 GCA_015060865.1 Bacteroidales bacterium
TATATTTCTTGTTAGTCCGGCTATTCGGGGCCGGAGTTCCCAAACTACAGGCTCTAAAAGGTCGTGTTCTCGTCAGGCAAGGTTGTGTGGAAAAATACCGCAAGCCCCACGGGGCGAGGATGATTTTTCCACGACACCCGCAGGGCTTGACCTTGCTTGGACGAAAAGAACACGAGTTACCTTTGCCTGTGGTTTGGTGAACTCGGCTACGAATCTGTTATGTCATTTTCTTTATCGCATAGATAGTTTTTAGGGTACGGATTCTTATAATTGGAGAAAAAATCGTATCTTTGCACTTAGAAAAGAGTTGTTTGAAAAGCATGAGGAATATAGTGTAACAAAACAAGTTAGCAATTTCTTATCCATTGCCCATTCTCATGCAAGTTCTTCTTAATGGTTTGATACTCAAAGAATCTTAATCAAACTACATCAAATATACGAACATACAAGCAAATAATGGATCAATATTTTATAATTTTAATAAAGCCACATGGATGATTGTCATTCAAGCCTAAAGTAGTAATCCTCATCAGTGCTTCCGTCTATTTGCAGCAGGCCATTGGGGATGTTTATACAACCGTTGAGGCTTCGGTACTCCTTCATTGTTCCTTTCACGGTGAGCTGCCGATGCAGATTCTGGGGGTTGTCGTGGAGGTTGATAGCTTTCTGTATGTATGAGCCTTTAGACAACTCTACAGCAATCACCCGGGCGTTGTTCCGCTCTTCAATGCTGTCGGCAAGTATGACATTGGTTTGGGCGGTGACCATTATGTTTTCGAGGTCGTAGTATATTTTCTTGTTTGTTGTTGTATATCCGATAATGTATCCTTTAATATATACCTGTTCTCCGGAACCCTGTAGCTTAATGCCTTCTGCGATGCTTAAGGTATCTCCACGGGTACTGTTGGGGTCATCGGGCTCGTTCGGTTTGTCCGGTTCTTCGGGATTCTCGGGCTCCTCGATTTCTTCATCGTTGTTGTCGTTGCCTGTAAGCGTGTACCCTTCAATGTTCTTAAGGCCTACCACGGAAAAATATAGTGTAAGGTCGCCTAGTATGCACAGTTTGCGGTGATAGTTGTCAGGGTTGTCATATAGGTTAAGTTCGTCCCGCTCAATGGAGTTGTTGGGTAGTTCAATGGGCAAACAATATAGATAGTCATACTCCTTGCCTGTAGGGAAGGTGTCGGCTAAAAGGATGTTTGATGATGTGTTTGCCTCTGTCGTGTAGTTGCATCCGTTCTCCATTGATCCCTTTACGCATCCTACGATATAGCCTTCTATCCATACGTGTTTACCACGTCTTAAGGTCTGCGCTTCGCCGATGGAGTAGGGCGATTCATAGCTACCTTCGTGCAGAATGGCTACGGAGTCTCTCGTCGGGGGATTGTTCCCGTTGCCGGTGCCATTGGTGTCTTCTTCACCCTCAATGATGACAGGACCTGTGCAGGCAGCCATCATCGTTAAGGAGAGTATAAGGTATATGTATGGGTGTGTACTTCTCATCATGAGCCGAGTGATATTTGTAGGCTACAAAATAAGTTTTTTTTTGTTAGATAAGCAAATTTGCTCTCCGTTTTGTTGTGTGGGCATAAAATTAAAAAGGAATTTTAGGTAGTTAGAAAAATAAGTTATAAATTTGCAGCGGAAAATTATTGTGTAACACTTATAAAATCAAAGCAAAATGATTAACTACAAAGATTTGGGCCTTGTGAACACACGCGACATGTTTGCAAGAGCTATCAAGGGTGGTTATGCTATCCCCGCTTTCAACTTCAACAACATGGAGCAGCTTCAGGCTATCGTTCAGGCTGCTGTTGAGACCAAGTCTCCGGTTATCCTTCAGGTATCTAAGGGCGCTCGTGCATATGCCAACCAGACTCTTCTCCGCTACATGGCTGAGGGTGCTGTAGAGTATGCTAAGGAACTCGGTTGCGAGCATCCCGAGATCGTGCTTCACCTCGACCACGGTGACAGCTTCGAGACTTGCAAGTCTTGCATCGACATGGGCTTCTCTTCAGTGATGATCGACGGTTCACACCTCCCCTACGAGGAGAACGTAGCTCTCACCAAGAAGGTTGTTGAGTATGCACACCAGTTTGACGTAACCGTTGAGGGTGAGCTCGGTGTATTGGCGGGCGTTGAAGACGACGTAGTAGCTGAGCACCACACATACACTCGTCCCGAGGAGGTTGTTGACTTCGTTACCCGCACAGGTTGCGACAGTTTGGCTATCTCAATCGGTACATCACACGGTGCCAACAAGTTCAAGCCCGAGCAGTGCACTGTAAATGAAGAGGGTATCCTCGTTCCTCCTCCATTGGCATTCGACGTACTCGAAGGCGTAGAGAAGGAGCTCCCCGGTTTCCCCATCGTGCTCCACGGCTCTTCTTCAGTACCCCAGGATGAGGTGAAGACCATCAATACCTTCGGTGGTGCATTGAAGGATGCTATCGGTATCCCCGAGGAGGAGTTGCGCAAGGCTTCTAAGTCTGCTGTTTGCAAGATCAACATCGACTCTGACAGCCGTCTTGCCATGACTGCCGCTATCCGCAAGGTATTCGTTGAGAAGCCCGCTGAGTTTGACCCCCGCAAGTACCTCGGCCCCGCTCGCGACAACATGAAGAAGCTCTACATGCACAAGATTGTGAATGTATTGGGCTCTGACAACAAGCTCGCAGAATAATCTTGCACAAAAGATGATAAAGCAAAAGGCAGCACATGTGCTGCCTTTTGTTTTTGTGATAGGTCGTTTCTCGTGATTAGGTAATGCTTGCTGTTGTGGGTGGTCTAGTATAATGCGCAATTTGTTAGTGGCAAATAATAAGAGGGGTACGCATGGCGTGCCCCTCTGTTGTTTGGGTGGATGCTGCTTAATAGAAGATGGAGAACCCGATAGTGAGCGGATATACTTCGCAATTGACAGGTGTAAGGCCTTCACCACCGATCAATTGCTCGGGACGTGCGGGATTTTGGAACATGTCGATAAGCGATAGCTTAGCCATGAAGCCGATATTGTTGTAGCCCACCTGAGCCATAAGGTTCACGTTGAGTGGGTTAAGGTCATAGTTCTTGCTGATGTTGCGCTGCTTGCCACCATCGATTCGTCCCAGTGACTTGGGGGCAAAGCGGTACTCGATCTCGGGGCCGAAGGTGAGGAAGAAGGGCTTGCCGTTCACGTAGTGCTGAAGTTCCAGATTGATGGGTAGGCGGAAGCCCCAGTAGCGGAACCAAGTCTCATCGTATTGGCTCGTGTTTGCAGGGTTAATGCCATAGTTGATGAGGCCATTGTCGTTGTAAAAGTACTGGCCATCGTTGAACTTATAGCTGCTGCGCCCGAATCCGAAGGCATAGCTAAGGCCGATGGTGCCGCGCTTGTTGAAGGCAATGCTGTGCTCGCAGAGGTACACGCCCCAATCCCAGCATTTACTTTGATTCTGGCTGATGCCATTGGCATAATCCATACTGAATGGGTCATTGCTCAGGCGACTGAATCCCATGTAGTAGGTGGGGTAGTGGGCTCGCATGCGGCGACGGGGAGTGGAGAACTTCTTGTCGCCCACCTGCACCTTGGTTTGTCGCGACACGGTGGCATCGTCGTCCTTGATTTCATATTCTTCGATGATGAGCCATTCGCCGATACGTGTCTCATCTGTTTGCTTTACTTGCGCTGTAGCGCCTATGCCAGCCGTCAGGACCAGTGCGCAGAGTGCGGTTTTCAGTAGTTTCATAGTGTTTTATTATTAAGTTTTGTTCGTTGTTCTATCCATTAGACGTAACAAAGGTGCGAAAAGTTGCAAGAAGATGAAAATTTTTGTAATTTTTTTTCTTCAACGCTCGGTTTGCGCTAATTTTGCAGTATGAACGAACAGACACGACATATCGCCATTGATGAGTTTGACTATCCGCTGCCCGATGAGCGCATAGCCAAATTTCCGCTTGCCGAGCGCGATAGCTCCAAGTTGCTGCTCTATCGGGGCGGCGAGGTGAGCGAAGACACCTTCTCTTCGCTTCCCGAACAACTGCCATCGGGTGCCCTGATGGTATTCAACAACACCCGAGTGATACAGGCACGCCTCCATTTCCGCAAGGAGACGGGAGCGCTCATCGAGGTCTTCTGCCTTGAGCCCTTGGCACCGAACGAGTATGTGCAGATGTTTGCACAAACCGAGCGTTGCAGCTGGCTCTGCCTCGTGGGCAACCTCAAGAAATGGAAAGAGGGCACACTGAGCCGCGATATCACGGTGCGCGACCACACACTGACGCTCACCGCCACACGTGGCGAGGCCGTGGGCACGGGACATCGCATCACCTTTGCCTGGGACGATGCTACGGTGACCTTTGCCGAAGTGCTCGAGGCCGTGGGCGAACTGCCCATTCCTCCCTATCTGAACAGAAAGACTGAAGAGAGCGACAAGCAAACCTATCAGACGGTGTACTCGAAGATAAAAGGTTCGGTGGCGGCACCTACCGCAGGTCTCCACTTTACCGAGCGGGTGCTACAGGCTATCGATGCCAAGGGCATAGAGCGCGAAGAGGTGACGCTGCACGTAGGAGCAGGCACCTTCAAGCCTGTGAAAAGTGCCGAGATTGGCGACCACGAGATGCACTCGGAGTATATCGTGGTGGAGCGCAGCACGATAGAGAAGCTCATAGCACACCATGGCGAGGCCATTGCCGTGGGCACCACCTCGGTGCGCACACTCGAGAGCCTATATTATATAGGAGTACTCATCAGCCGCTGCCCCGATGCCTCGGAGGAGCAACTGCGCGTTACCCAGTGGATGCCCTATGAGGAGGACAACAACCGCCTTACCACCCTGGAGGCACTGCAGCACATCCTCGACTATCTCGACCATCACGAACTGCCTGCCCTGCACACCAATACGCAGATCATGATTGCGCCAGGCTACACATTCCACATCGTGCGGCGTATCGTCACCAACTTCCATCAGCCCAAGAGCACGCTGCTGCTGCTCGTATCGGCTTTTGTAAAGGGCGATTGGCGCAAGATTTACGACTACGCCCTTGCTCATGACTTCCGTTTCCTGAGCTATGGCGACAGTTCATTGCTCGTCCCTTAATTTTAGTAAGAGCAGACGCCGTCTGCTCAAAGAAAACAGTAAGCAATGCAAGACAATAACCAAGAACTCTTCCCCCTCGTCGACGAGGAAGGCCGCGTAATCGGCAAGGCCACCCGAGGCGAGTGCCACGACGGCAGCAAGCCGCTGCATCCCGTGGTACATCTGCATGTGTTTGACGCCGAGGGACGTCTCTACCTTCAGCAGCGCCCCCTATGGAAGGATATCCAGCCCGGCAAGTGGGATACGGCCGTAGGTGGTCACGTGGATTACGGCGAGGAAATTGCCGATGCACTGCGCCGCGAAGTGCGCGAAGAATTGGGCATCGAGGACTTCATACCCGAGTTTCTGCTGCGCTACGTCTTTGAGTCGGAGCGTGAACGGGAATTGGTACACGTATATAAAACGGTATATGAAGGCGATATTCGCCCCAGCGCAGAGCTCGACGGTGGACGCTTCTGGACACTCGGTGAGATACGTGATGCCATAGGCAAGGGCGTGCTCACACCCAACTTTGAACAGGAATTTTTGAGAATAATGGATTGAATTAAACCACGGGTTACACTGATTTCACTGATTTTAGCCAGTGTGTAATGAGGAATATATAAAATAATCCGAGCAATCCGCGTAATCTGTGGTTGAATTAAAGAAGAATATATGCAAATAGGAGACAAAGTGCGCTTCCTCTTCGAAACCGGAGGCGGCATCGTAAAAGGATTTCAAGGTAAAGATATCGTACTCGTAGAGGACGAAAACGGGTTCAGCATCCCTATGCTCATCCGCGAGTGCGTAGTGATTGATACCAATGAGTATAACTTCGAGAAGAAGACGGTAGCTCCCAAAAAAGAAGAGCCTAAGAAGCCTGCTAAAACAACGGTAACACCGCTTCGGGATGAAGATGATGACTTTGAACCAGAAGTGACCTATCGCCCTATGGAGCGTCGCGAAGGTGAGAAACTCAACGTCGCCCTTGCCTTTGTGCCCGTCGACATCAAGCAGATAAGTACCACCATCTTTGAGGCATACTTGGTGAACGATAGCAACTACTACCTCTCGTATCTCTATGCTTCGCCCACGGCTGGGGGAATGAAGTTGCGTGCACAAGGCATCATAGAGCCCAACACCAAGCTCTTCATCGAGGAGTTTGGCCGTGAGCAACTTAATGAGTTGGAGCGCGTAAACCTTCAGTTCATCGCCTTCAAGGAGGAGAAGAACTATATGAAGAAGCCTGCGGTAGATGTAGAGCTACGCATCGATACGGTGAAGTTCTACAAACTGCATACCTTCAATACCGATAGCCCCTTCTTTGACGAGCCGGCTTTGGTGTACGATATCGTGCGCGACGACCGCCCCGTACGCCAAGTGTATGTTGAGGCTGATGACTTGAAAGAGGCTTTGCTGCAGAAAAAGAAGGAGGATAGCCGCCCCCGTCATACGCCCCAGCCTGCCCGCAAGCAGAAGGCCGACAATACCGTAGAGGTGGACCTCCATATCCACGAACTGCTCGACAACACCAATGGCATGACGAGTGGCGATATGCTCAACTATCAGCTCGATGTGTTCCGCAAGACGATGGACGAGTACCGTGGCAAGAAGAACCAGCGCCTGGTATTCATTCACGGAAAGGGCGAAGGCGTACTACGCAATGCACTACTCAAGGAACTGAAGAGCAAGTACGGCTCCTGCCTCAGTCAAGATGCCTCGTTCCGCGAATATGGCTTTGGAGCCTTGTTGGTAATCATTAAATAGTATAGTCCCACTGGTTGGGAATGGCTTTTGCGAGCTGGGTCTACTTGAGGTATGCCCGGCTCGTATTTCTGTAGTGTATGCTTTGCTGTATGGCGAAGACAGGATGAAGGTGACTAAATATCTGAGGATTTGGCAGAAAAAATCTCGTGTGCTTTATTTCTCATATCAAGATAATTGTGTATTTTTGCAACGATTTATAAATTTCCGTGTAGTGTATATACGGGTGTTGATAGGAAGTGAAAAACAAATTTAATGATATGAGAAAAAGATTTACTTTATTTTTAGCTTCGTTGCTCCTGGGTGTAGGGACAATGTGGGCGCAAACGGAAACTATGGAGAAGGTCTCCATCATGTCAGCCGACCAGATGAATGCCTTGACTGAGGCTACGGACATTGTCATTCAAAACATCTCAACAACAAACCGCTATTATTTCTGCGGTAATAAAAATGTGGAGAGTTTTGATTCCAATAGTGCGGCTTGGTTTGTTTGGGAGCCTACTGGAGATGGTACTACCCATTATTTGAGAAAGAAATACCCTGCTAATGGGCAAGGTGAGGGGTATCTGCAACCAACGGATCAAATTAATCAACCGATCACTATAGGGGCTAAAGCTACTGCTCAGAAATTCACGGCTGTATATGCTTATCCACAAGATGCTCCTGAAGCGTCTGCAGATTCGGAAAACTTAGTCCGTTTTGTTCGGGCAGATAATACTACGACGTGGATAAATTGTAAGGAGAAAAATGGGACTCCGGTTTACAATTCTGGTCCGGGTGCATTTACCATGCACAATGTGTATACGATAAAGAAATTGGCAGATATTGTCATATCAGAGGTGAATAGCGCTTTCTTGGATTCTTGGACTACAAGTACTTGGACTACTCTTTCAGACGTTCCAGATGCTGTTGTCGCTGCTGCTCAATCGGGTGGAAATGATAGTTATGCTGCATTGACGTCTGAAGCTGTTCAGGGGTATTCTCAAGTGATAAAGATACCTGAAGGGAATTTTTCCGTAGGGTTTAAGTATAGTGGTGGAGCTAATCGTCTTGACATTGTTGGTGTGGACTTGCTGAATGCCGAGGGTGAAGTGGCCTATAGCGATTATCATTTTGGCTTTTCGGGTGGTAATAAGGTGAACAATGTTTATACCATGTATGCGGCAGAGGCTGGTATTTATACCATGCGCTATTGGGTGGTATTTGGTCCTGAGAACAACTCTTCAAATGGTACAATTACGGTGGCTAGTTGGAATATTGATACAGACAAAACATATCGCCTTAAAAGCAAAAACAGCGGATTGTATCTGGAAATTGCGGACTTCGCACAGACGAGTGGTGAAGGTGCTTTGCAGTTGAAGAACAAGGCTTTGCATGCAGGTCAGCTGTTCGCCTTTGGTAAGGGAGATGGGTATGTTGATGGCCAGTACAATTTGTCTTCTGTCAAGGAGGCTACTACCTACTATGTAAATGCGGCAAGCTGGAATTTCTATGCGGGAACTGAATCTACTACTCCATTTGCGGTAGCTATAGTGGCAGGAGAGTCCGACGTGGTGTATAGCTTGTATCAATCAACGGCAGCGTATAAAGGATATGCGGGAAACATAAATGGAAATCTTACAGATGGTGCTTATGTGTATAACAATCAGAATGCATTGAATGGTAGTACCACTTGGGTGCTGGAAGAGGTTGATGACGCATATGAACAAGAATGTAAGACTGCCAAGGATGCATTGGCTGCTGTGTTGGAAGATGCAAACGAGGCACTTGTAACAGCCTCTTTCTCTGACACTCCTATTGCGTTACAGGTAGGTGAGCCAACAGCTGCTGGTTATGTTTCTTGTAGTAATCTGGATACATCAGAGGGGAACAACATGGAGTGGTTGATAGACGGGAAACCTGGCACATATATTCACTCTAATTATCATGATGTCTCAGCAACAAACGACTACTTGGACGTATATCTTGGCGAAGGGAACGGAGTATCACTGTTCTATTTTACTGAGTTGTCTCGTTCGGGCGCATCAAATGACTATCCTAAGTCTGTGGAAATCCTGGGTAGTACCGATGGCATTGAGTACATTCCTCTTACTACGGTGAATGGATTGCCACAAACGGGAGGGCAGAGCTATACATCTCCGCTTGTGGTGAGTGATTCCTCATACATTTATCTGCGTTTTGTGGTGACGACAGGAACTAACCGTAAATATTTCCACATGGCCGAATTTGGGCTTCATGCGGTGGCTATAGATGAAGCATATGCTGGTAGGGTGTCTATATATCGAGCCTTGAATTTCTCTGCAGAAAGCGCCAAGTCGCTACAGGAGATGATAGTTCCTAATGACCCCGAGGCTACCAATACTTCGAAGTCTGAATTGGCCACATGGTTAGAAAGGGCCGTAAGAACTTATCCGTTTGTACTAACCACGGATGACAATAATCCTGCACTCTATGCCATAAAGAGCGGCCGTACAAATGACGGAAAAGGCTGGTGGTATACTTTTGATGATAGTGACGGGAAAATAGCATTGTCTTCTTTTACTGCTGCTGACAATCAGTATTGGTATTTTAAGGAAGTGGTGAAGAATGATAATCTTTATTTGCAACTCTATCCCTTTGTAGGCGAAGGTCAGGCTATGAGTTATACTAGTACAGGTAATGCCGCTGCTTCTGTTGTTGTTGAATCAAAGCAGGCGGCCGATGCTAGCTATAACACACTTTGGCAATGGGAAACAACAAATGGTGTAGCACCTTATGGCTTGCAGACTGAAGGTAAGGAGACCCGCCTCAGCAATAATGGAGGTGTAGGCAATAAGATGGGAATGTGGAATGCTAGCCCTTCGTCTGATACTGGTTCTGCCATGTATCTCTTTGCCAAACCTATTTATCCGTTTACTCCAACAATCGATGATGCTAACCCTGAACTTTATGCAATCAAGAGCGGACGCACCGATAATAACAAGGAGTGGTGGTATACTTATGTGACAGCAGAAGGGGATGATCAATATGAGATTGCCTTGTCGAATACTTATACGGGAGATGATACCCAGATGTGGTATTTCAAAGAGGTGGCCTCTGACAAAAATGGTCATGGACTTCAACTCTATCCCTATCTTGGAGAGGGTAAGGCTATCAGTTATACCAGTACTGCAAATCAACGAGGCGATATAAAGGCTGTTGCACTTGGCACTGAAGGAACGAATAATATCTGGATATTTGAAACGACCAATGGCAATGCTCCTTATGGTCTGCAGACTGAAGGCAAGGAGAATCGATTGAGCAATAATGGTGGTGTAACTAATACAATGGGATTATGGAATGATAGTCCATCTTCGGATACGGGTTCTGCCATGTATATCATCAGTTCGGCCTTGGATGATGCGGTTGCTGAATTGAATGAGTTGGCAAAGTTGTCAATCTATACCGAAAAAGCAACTGCCGCGATAGAGCAGGCGCGTATATGTAATAATAGAGCTGGTATTGAAGAAATCGTCTTGAATGTAAAGAAAAGCATCGATGGGCAGAATGTGAAACTTAAGTTAAAGGCTACGGATGTTCGTGTAGGTAAGTTCTTGGGATATGATGTGGCTAATGGTCGCGTCGCTGCAGTACTTTCTAGTGGCGATGATGTGATTTGGACTCTAAAGGCGAACGATGATGGTACGGTGAAACTTTATAATTGGGTGCATGACAAGTACCTTGGGGTACCTGGTGACCCTACAGCTTTAGTGTCGGAGGCTGAAGCGGCTGCTTTTGAGATTAAAGTAACCGCAAACAACACAATGGCTCTTGCCATAGGTGAGGATAAGATGCTGCATATAGCAAATCATACTAATTTTAAGGCTATTAATTATTATAGTCTGACTGATCCTGCATCGCTCTGGGAGGTAACTCCTATTGACCCGATTGTAGTTACTCGTAAGGAGTACGACAGGTTTGCCGAGGTGGCTTCTTTAGCTCCTACCTATTTGTATGCCCTACTGGGACAATATGGGTTGGTGAAGGAGGCCGCTAAATATACCTCAAATTGGAAATCTGAGCAGGAAGGCTCGTTTGAGGCTCTCCTGGATGGTGATTATACCACCTATTTCCACAGTGCTTATACCAACGAAGCCAAAGCAGATACGGCTGCAGCACATTATATACAAGCAGAGTTGGAAGCACCTGTAAGTGGTTTCTACTTCTATATGAAGAAACGTCTTCAAAATGATGCCAATCGTCCTGTCTCTATCACGGTATATGGATGTGATACACCTGATGGTAGCTTTGAGAAGATTGCAGACGTAGAAACCACATTGGCTGAAACGGAAGACTATCTGTCTGCAAAGATTGAATGCAATACCCCATATCAATATCTTCGTTTCGAGGTGAACAGTACGAATAATGATACCAAGTTCTTTACTCTTTCAGAGTTCTATCTGCTTCCGGCTATGAGTTTCCTTGTTGAGCCATATAGAGAATTCAAGGCAACCAGCATCACCTCTGCTGATTTTATCTTGTATGCTACAGCTTTCAATAATGCCTATTTGTTGGAAACTGCTTCGGCCACTCAGCTGTTCCGCTTGAAGAACACTGCCTCGGGGCGTTATATGACTATTGTAGACAAAGATGTGGCTGCAGGTATTAAGATAAAGGATAAGATGGATGCAGCGGTTGGTCAGGCATTCTATTTCTTGAAGACAGACTCCTTGAACGTATTCCAGATAAAGTCTACTGAAGGATATTTCATGACTGCTTTTAATGCTTGGGATTATAAGGCATCTCAATCAGATAAGGCACAAGAGACGGCGCATGGCTTGGAATATGTAGGTGAAGGTAAATATCGTCTCCATACATGGAGAGGATATGCAGGCCCCAACAATGGGGCGTCGGCCGAAGACTCTCCGCTTTACTCTAACCATGACCTCGCAAATCAAAATATAGCTTGGGAGCTGGAGCCGATGACAATGAGTTCGGTAACGTATGTCTATAAGTATAATGATACTGAGATAGGACGAGAATCTCATGAGAATGTTTGGGAAGGATTCTCTTATCCCGAACCAACAGTTGCGCTTCCTTTTGGCTTTGTGGCTTTTGCTCCAGAAGGAACAAAGAAGGCTGAGGATGAGACTATTGAGATGATTTGTGAGCTTAATCTGCCTTTTGAATATGCGGCGGACTATAATAGTATTACCAAGTGGTATTATCTGAATATCCGTGATGCTGATCCTACGTATCTTTACTACGACCCCTCTGTAGAGTATATCAAAGCTACAGAGCATAGTGTTCCTGCGGATGAGAAGGATGCTTATACTTGGGCGTTTGTGGGTAATCCGATTGACGGCTTCAGCATCGTGAACTATAAAGCTGGCGCGTCAATGGTGCTGTCTGCTCCTAATACACCTAGCAAGAATCAAGACGCAGGTCAATTGGCACGTATGGTGGTAGCTGAAGGTGCTACAGGAAATAAAGTTTGGGATTTCGTAACACCTACACATGACGGTGCTAAGGCTGGAGCATTCTATGTGCAACATCCAGATGCTGCAGCATGGGCCCTAAATCGCCAAACCTATCAGAGTATGAATGTAGTATGCTACTGGAATAATAGAGATACAGGCTCAGACCTCCAGGTAGTGGAGCGTAATGACTATAAGGAACTCACCGATCTGATAACTGCAGCTCGGTCTATGAATGTGGAAACCGGTGGCTTGGGCTACTACACAGAAGCTACAGTAACCACGTTCAATGAAAAATTGGAAGCAGCCGAAGCTATTACGGAATCAAGTGGATTGAGTGCAATTGTTGAAGCTACTATTGCTCTGCAGGAGGCTATTGATGGCCTTGAAGTAATCTTGCCGGTTCCAGGTAAGTATTATCGCTTCAGCTATGATTATGGTGATGCTGGTGTGAAGTATGTGCAAGCTGTAGCCTCTGGCGTAAAAAACAAAGAGAACTCCATGCTTATGACTGACGAACAGGGAGCCGCTTCAATCTTCTATTATGATGGCAGTAAACTGCTCTCATACTCTGCAGGTCGGTATGTACGCGATGAAGGTGGCGACAGAGGCCTTCAGACGGTAGGGGCGACTGCTGGTGCTGCAAGTTTTACCGCAGGTTCTGTGGCTGGAAAGCTATATATTACAGTAGGCCACTCTTTGCATGCCAATATCTCTGGTAGTGGAGATGAGGCAATCTATTTCGTTGACCATTGTAGCTCACCTCATGCTCCTGAGCATAACTTCACTGTCGAGGAGGTGACCACTCTTCCTGTCACAGTCACCGCAGTTGGTTATGCTACATTCTATGCTCCTGTAGGTGTGAAGTTACCTGATGGGGTTACAGCACATACGGTGACGGTAAATGGCAATGTTGCAGAACTCTCTGAGGCTGTTACAGAGGTGCCTGCAGAGAATGGCGTGATTCTTCAAGGTGAGGGAGGTTCCTATGAGTTGACAATCATCGATGAGGATCTGGCTGATTTGGATAATGCCTTGGCAGGCACAGTGGAAAGAACACTGGTGACAAAAGTTGAGGGTGATGCCTACTATATCCTTGCAGTAAAGGAAGGTGTTGCTGGTATGTATAATCCTATCAATGGAGATACAAAAACCGAGTTCTACAACGCCAGTCATAAAGCATATCTGCATCTGCCCAGTGCCCAACAGAGTGTTGGCTTCCGCTTTGGTAGAGGAACGACATCCATAGAAACTTCTACTTCAGACGCTCAAGTTCCCCTCGTTATCTACGATATAATGGGCCGTCGTGTCGAAAAGATGGAGAAAGGCATCTATATCGTAAATGGGAAGAAGGTAATTCGCTGAACCAGAGAAATGGACGAACAGTAACTCAGAAACTAAAAAATCACGATATGAATAAAATAGAATATATCAAACCTGAAGTGGAAATACTTGCTATCGACACGGTGGAGATGTTGGCGCTAAGTCTGGTTGAAGATGAAGAGGTGGATACCTCGGAAGATGGCGTTCAGCTAATCCAGCAACGTCGTGGCCGTTGGGGAAATCTCTGGTATAAAGGGGACGAATAATGTCGTCACAGATGATTGTTTATTAAAACCCTATTAGAAAATGAAGCCCCCAAAATGGAGGCTTCATTTTTTTTGAAACTCATTAGTGCGCTTCGTGGGTGTTGATGATTATGAAATGGTACTTTGGTTCTATATTTCGCCCGACCTTGTTGATTCTTTGGATGTCATGGGAACAAGATTAATCAGTGCTCGCCAGTGTTATAAGTACGATTGCATTTTGTTTCCACTGACTTTCACAGCTACAAGTATCATCCGTGTCCATTCTATTCTATCTTTGCCCGTATCTTGGTGAGGTATGCCTTCATGCCCTCGGCATCGTGCTCGTCGATGATTTGCAGCAGCTCCTTGAGCTCGCGGCGAATGTTCTCCACCTGACCCGGTGTGCGGGGGTTGAAGAGAATCTCCTGCAGCAGGTAGTCGTCCTCGCTGAGCAGTCCCTTGGCGATGGCCATATGCTTCTTGAAGGTGGTGCCCGGTGCCTCCTGCTTCTTCATGATGGCAGCAAATACGAAGGTACTCACGAAGGGGATGGAGAGCGAGTAGGCCATGGTCTCATCGTGCTCGTCGAAGGTATATTCGAAGATGTTGAGGCCAAGGCTCTGGTACAGGTCCTTGAAGAACACCTTGCCCAGGTGGTCGCTCTCGCTGATGATGATGGCATTCTCATTGCTCAGGTTGCTGAGGCTGGCGAAGGTGGGGCCAAACATCGGGTGTGTGCTCACGAAGCGGAAGCCGCTCTCGCGGTAAAACTCGGGCAGCTGCGTCTTGATGGAGGCGATATCGCTCAGTATGCAGTCTTGCGGGAGAGCGGGTATCACCTGCTTGAAGGCTTCGATGGTGTACTTCACCGTGGCGGCATTGATGACGAGCTCGGGGCGAAACTCGCGTATCTCGTCCAGTGTGGTGAAGCGACACGTGTTATACACAAAGCGCAAGCGCCGTGGGTCGATGTCATATACTGCCGTTTCGTGCTGGAAACTGAGCAGGTCGGTAAAGAAGGAGCCCATCTTGCCGGCTCCGAGAATCAGTATCTTCATAATGGGACAAAGATACGAATAAGCGAGCGAATAAACAAGTAACAGCAGTTGTTTGATTTATTTGCAGAGAGCGTGAGTATCTTCTTGGCGTAGCCATAAATATAGTGCAAGGCGAACGGAAATACAAATTTCAACGAGCGAATGTAATGGAAAAGTTTACTTTTCTATTGCTGAGCGAGGCCGAAATTCAACAAAGTTAAATTTATTTGTAATTTCCTGAGGCGCCGCCTAATTTCTGACCTGCGCAGCAGGGCTAAAGGTAGTGCAAGCCGAACGGAGAACAAAATAAGAATCTGTTTTAAAATTATTTCGAGTTTAGCTGAGAGGTGTTTTTGTGTAGATTTGCGCTGTCAAGGCGCAGCAAATAGTGGTCTATTTGCAAGAATTGAGAGTGCAAAGATGCCAAAAAGAAGCTCAGATAAACCGAAAAGCAGATTCTAAAACATATTAGCGATAATTTAAAAACAGATTCTAAATCTATTTATTTTTTATCCCGAGGCTTGTGGGACAAGCGTTCAAGAATTCATAAATGACTTTTCCGATTTCCATCTGCCAGTGTCCGCCAATGCAGTCTAATCGCCTGTCTCTTTGAGCGGTAGTGGCGGATACTGCGTACGATTTTCAGTGTCAGCCATAATCCGTAAGAAATGATATCGGGAGTAGCTTTACGGCAAGGTCTTTTCCTCCATCTTTTGCTTGTCAGTCCCTGTTTGTTACAACAGGGAATACGCATTATGAATTTAGTTTATTTCTCGCAGATAATCAATCTTTTGCCTCACGCAGAAATATAGGATACCACCAAATAAATTTGCAGTATTTTTATGTTTATTGATAAATAAAATCAGGTTTCCTTACAAATGGCGTCCCGCGCTTGATGACAGCGAACATTCTAAGTAGCAATT
>SUXS01000031.1 GCA_015060865.1 Bacteroidales bacterium
GACATTCCTCTGTGGGAAACACCTCCTCCATATAACAGCAGAAACCGCGGTAGTCTGTCCCATCGGGATAGATACCACGGTCTACCAATATGCGGAATATCGCCTGCCAGTGCACCTTGCGCGTGACTAAGTAACGCCCGTCGGGCGTGCGGTATTGCAATAGCTTACTTAGGGCCTCCGCGATGTCTGCAACCCCCTCTCCTCTTGGAGAGGGATGGGGTGAGGCCATCCCTCTTTCATTTTTTTTCTAACCTCGCCAATCGAACGCTAAGTTGCGCTACTGTATATTCCAATACAGCTATGCGTTTCATCAGTTGTTGAATTTGTTGTTCCATAATATATTTCGTATTATTGTATATCTATAATGTCACCATACACAAACCGCTGTTCCCCTTTCGCTGTCGATGACAAACAAGGCTCCCCATCCCCTCTGTGCGGATATACACACAAGGATGGCTTCGTGTTATTTTTCCATACTTGGTCTATTCATTCAACATAGTTATATGAATCTTCCCGATGCACGACTGATTTGAGCTGTCTGGAGCAGTAGCAAACAGCGCAGTATGCGTGCGAGTTTATGGTTGAATACTTCGATATGCTGAAGCTGTTTCTTATATCATTAGTCCAAAACAGAAAAGACTGTTCATTTACGAAATACCAATACCGTATCCTTATATCGCTGCAGCCACGAATGGTCACGTAATGTTTGTGTTGCCAACTTATCGACTTTCAGACCATGCATTGCAGCTCTTTCGATAATATATTCCTCGGGACGTAGGTTAATTGTACCCTCGGCAGGGTATTTAGGGCTCCCCCAACTAAGCACTAAATATTTCCCTGTGGCATTGCTAAGATTTTTCCATACCTGTTCTTCGTACTGTTCAGGGATATACTCTCCCACAGACAGGCACAGCACCATATCATACGGCTCTTCCGGCATCAGTTCATCGGTAAGGTCGGCCTGCTCGCAAGGGAATTCAGCTTGCTCGGCCAGCAATTGAGAAAGTTCTGTGGTATTAGGATTTCCATCATAGCCAACTGTAGGGATATGCTTCTTCCTAAGGGCTGTGACATACCATCCTGGACCGCACCCAAGATCTATCACATCCTTCACCTCACAGATTTGGCACAGCTTTATGATACCCTGAGCCAGACCACCATCGTAAAAGTGCTTCACAAAGGTATGAGTAGTCCATGCTCCTGTTTCCATAGATGTTAGTTCCTCAGAGGTAAGCATATACTTATCGGTCAGTTCTACCAATCGTTCACAGGTGGGATATTCGTATTTGCGTGCAAAGAAAGCTTCCGTAGAGGACAACTCGTGCAGATACGATTCATCAAAGTTCACAGGGTGACTATCACCTTGTTTTGCCCAATGAATATAACGATAATTGGTATATCCCATCTTCTTGTGTGGGAAATCGATGTTCCAAACGACCGTATGGATATACATTTCATCGGGCACAAAAGTATACTTGTATCTACGCAGCAATGCAGGATGCTTCTTTGTGTAATCCAACAAAGCTTCCGTACAAGTACGAGTCAATGAAAACCATGCCGAACCTCCATATAGATGATCGACCTGCTTGGGCAACCGACGTTTGATACCCCATTTCTTTTGCTTGTCGGCAAAGTCCCACATCCATTTTACCTGCTTGGGAGTGGAGAACTTGAACCAATCTGTAAAGAAGTAGTATTGAAATCGCTTGTAAGTATTGTTGTCCCAGTTGGGCGCAGGAAGATGTGTCCCGCCAATATATTCCTTGTCGGCCATATCGAAGAAGCGCAAGAATTTCTCCAATGGCTGCAAAGGATAGTCCTGTGCACTCAACAAATGAATATAACGACAGTCGGAATGCTTCATGGCCTGCTCAAGCAGATACAGTTGGCAGCGCAACAGGCTAAAGCCTCCCCAATGTACTGCAATCTTGCGGCTCACCTGAACAACACCGGGCAAGGATGCCAAAACCTTTTCATCCTCGGCCGTCAGTGCTTTAGACTTCTTGTCGATATGAATAAATATATCACACTGCCCATCAAAGTAGCGTACAAGTTTCTCTATCTGCGCCCTGTTCTTATGGGCCATAATCAAAATAGCCTGTTTCATTTTTACTTATTATTTTAAGTTGGATATCATTCGTATAGGTTCTATCAGCACCTCTATCAACCGTTGCTCACGCAGCACGACCTCACCTTGTCCGTTCAATTGTAGCTTGCCGGACAGTCTTATTCCTCGGCTCGTAACCAAACCATCAGGAAACTCAATATCTATGTCGTAATAGCCTGACATATCGGGCACACCATGAATACACTTCACTTTTCCCTCCAAGAAACCATATTCCGCTTCGGGATAAACATCGGTAAATACCATTACCCGAGCACCAGGCACAATCTCTCCCACATTGTATGGTGCAAGTTTCAGTAACCCTTTTGTCTCAGCTGAATCGCCGGGACAATAGATGACAGCAGTTCCACGCAATGTTTCCGGATAACTGAAAAAACAGCTTCCTATGAGTAATACCGAGAGGAAGAGAGCTATTACATATATTCCCCATTTTTGCAAGCTTGTAGGTATATATCCGATAATCTCATGTTCCTGTCCGTCTTCATACAATTCTATATCCTGTCTCATACCGACATCCTTTCTTTATTACTCCTCCACCAGTTCCAATTGGTTTTCCACCAGCTTGTAATACTCACCCTTACGCTCCATCAGTTCGTCATGATTGCCAACCTCTGCCACTTTGCCCTCTTTCAGCACTACTATCTGATGAGCGTAGCGTATCGTGCTGAGTCTATGAGCACACATGACTACCGTCCTGTCCTTGTAGTACTCCATTAGGTTCTGCATGATGGCCTTCTCGTTTCGGGTATCGAGCGCATTGGTGGGTTCATCGAAAAACAGGTATTCAGGATTCTTATATATGGCACGCGCTATCAGTATGCGCTGTCGCTGGCCTTGGCTCACCCCATTGCCCTCCATACCTATTTTGGTATTGTAGCCCAAAGGCAACTTGTCGATAAACTCCTCTATATTGGCTATGCGTGCTGCCTCCTGCAGGCGTCTCTTATCAATTTCCCCCTCACCCACGGCAATATTGCGGGCAATGGTGTCAGAAAACAGAAATCCATCTTGCATCACAGCTCCTACCTTATCGCGCCACAGATGAGGGTTGACTCGGCGCAATGATACCTCACCGATTTTCACATCGCCCTCCTGTGGGTCATAGAATCCTTGCAGCAGTTTCATTATAGTAGTCTTACCGCTGCCGCTCATGCCTACAATAGCCGTGGTCTTGTTGGCAGGTATATGTAAATTAACATCTTTGAGTACATATTCACGTGGTGAACCGCTGTAACTGAACGATACATTCTTCAGCGTCAAGTCCCTCTCCTCGGGCAACTCGGTACGCAACTCCAACTGCGTGCCGTCTTCTTCGTCCTGGCAATGAATCTCATTAAGCCTTTCTAAACTTATCTTCGCGTTCTGGTAGGAATGGATAAAGCCCAAAAGGCTCCCTATAGGGCCACTCACTTGTCCCATAATATACGAGAGCGCCATCATCATACCCAGCGTCATCTCACCATCGATAACCTGCTTGGCCACCATGAATGATACAATCAAGCTTGTTGTACGGTTTATCAACTGTGAACCGCTTTGCTTTATCTGGTCAATCTTCAGTCCGCGCATATTGTTGTGGAAAAAGCGTGCCTGTAGCTCTTCCCATTCCCATCGGCGGTGTTTCTCGTCATTGTTGAGCTTTATCTCTTGCATTCCCTGTATCAGTTGTATCACACAACTGCGGTTGAGCGACTGCAATTCAAAAGCCTTGTAGTCCAACTCACGCCGATAGCGAAGAAACGAAACTACCCACAGCACATTCAGTCCGAGACCTACGAGAAAGATAAGCAAGAGAAGTCCGTTGTAATACCCCAACAGACAACTGTAAATCACGAAACTTACCGCAGAGAAGACGATATTGATAGAATCGTTCATCAGAAAAGCTCTGATGCGCCCATGATCGCCTATGCGTTGCATGAGGTCACCCGTCATTCTGGTGTCAAAGAAGCGGATAGGCAGATTCATCAGTTTGCGCCAAAAGTCCGAGATTAGCGCCAGGTCTATCCGCGTGTTTACGTGTAAGGCTATCCAGTTCTGCAAGAACCGTATGCCCATATCCGTAAAGGAGAGTATACATTGTGCCACCAATATCAGTACAACAAAGTTTAGGTTGCTGTTACGGATACCGACATCTACCATCGACTGGGTGAGGAACGGGAATATCAGTCCCAACACCATAAACATCACCATACAGGTGACCAACTGCCCTAATTGCCACCTATAGGGTGAAAGATAACGAAAAAAATGCCTTATGCCATGCTCCTTCACCTTTGCCCTCTCATCGGGATGATTATAGAAGTCAGTATCAGGCTGCAGCAACAGGGCGATGCCGCGTGCATCGCCATTCTGTTTTGTACTTATCCAGTGTGTCTTAAATTCCTCCTCGCTATATGTGAGCAGTGCCGATGCCGGGTCGGCTATATAGTAGCACGTGTCGCCACGTCGTTTGCTTATACGGTACAATACTACATAGTGGTCTTGATTCCAATGTAGTATACAGGGGAGAGGGGCCTGTTTCTGTAAATACTGCAATCCCGTCTTCACTCCCGTAGTGCGAAATCCTATTTTCTCGGCAGCATCACTCACTCCCATCAGCGATGAACCTTCGCGCGATAGGAAAGCATACTCACGCAAAGTGCTCAGCCGATACTCTTTGCCGTAATATTTGGCTATCATTCGCAGACAGGTGGCACCGCAGTCGCGGGAATCCAATTGGCGGTAGTGAGGGAAAGAAAAATTCATGGCATCTTAGGGAAAGAAAGTGACTAAAAAGTCAAGTCTTTAGCTTCTGAGGTCGATTTTATTTGTACCCCTATTCTGAGAATGATTTCAAATAGTCGATTCTCCAGAAGATAAAATGACTTTTTAGCCACTTCTTAGAGAGTTATTATTAACAATATGGATTCACATCGCCATAATTGTTTTCAATGTATACGTCACCTCCTCCAGAATTACTTCCAGAATTGTCTCCAGCGCCAGTTCCTCCTGTGCCAGTACCACCTGTACCAGTACTACCTGTACCAGTACTACCTGTACCACTATTGGAAGCATTATCACCACAATTAGTTCCTACATTAGTGCAACTGTTTCCTACATTTGCACATTTATCACCTGCATCAACACAGTTAGATCCTGCTCCTTCACAGCCTGTTCCGGTAGCACGTGCTACACCACCGCCACCAAATACTTGCAGCATCTCCATTTCAGAAAGAACACTATATTCTTCCTGCATCTGATTAAATTTTCTTAATGTCGTCATAAAAAGAAAGAATTAAATTAAACAATAAATTACTTGATTAGCGCGCTTCTCGATTATTTCTCGTTTTGCATGCTTCGATTATATTGGCGCACGCTTTTTCCTCCATGGAAACGATAGGCCAAAGTGAACAGTAATGCATGAGCATCAAAGGCTCTTGTGTCGAGATATTGATGATTATAGTGTATCAACGATTTGCTCTCACTCTCTGTATAATCTTTCGGCAAGAATGGCAACACATATTTGACACTCGCATTCAATCGCTGGTTAAAGAAGTCCTTGCTACAGAAGAAATTGAAGAAATGCAATTCCGTATCCTTCCACCCCTCAGGAACAACAACATACCCATTATTTAGATAGTAGCCCAGCGTGACGGTCAACCGGTGCTTCTCATTGTAATATCGTCCTATGATATTTCCATTGAATCCTTGGTTGGCTTGTTTACGCTCCTTGTACGAGGCCTCCAGATAGCGATACCTCAGATATGCGCTGAATGTAAAAGCCTTTACCCTCTTGAATATCGAGAAAGAGGCCCATCCCTCTTGATAGGCGGTGTTCTGCGGCATCTTGACGATGTATTGCCCATATTCGCCCGAAGGCAAGATGCCTTCCCCTATATCCGTCATCGTAGAAAACTGATTGGGCGAATATACATATCCCATTTGTACATTGAAAAGGTTGAAGAAGTCTACCCACACTCTACCCGAATGGTTTACATTGGTCTTCAAGGCAGGATTTCCGCCGCTCCATGTCAAGGAATCGGTAAAATAGCCATACTCACTCACAAGATTCAGCGAAGGGTAGCTAACATTGTTCCAATAGTTGACGCGCATCCATATCTGGTCGTTCCAACGATGATAAAACACTCCACCCATTCGATACACCATATTATTGTCGGTATAGCTCAAACTTCGATTATGGATATGCTGAGCAGAGGCATTGAAGCTAACATTAGTATTGCGGGCTATCCGATATGACATCCACATATGTAGATTATTACGGACATAATCATTGGCACTCAGCAAAGCGCCACCGTTTTGATCCTTCTGTTCATAGCCCTTCCAAGTATAGTCATACTCAACACCAAGAGCAAGGCGCTGGTCAAAGAATCTGCTATCCGAACCTAAAGCCATCCAAATATAGTCCATACGATTATCGTGGTTATTATCGGCTGAATAGCCTGAACTTTGCCGATACATACGGTCGTATGTCCACTGCTCATTAATATAATTAAAATCATAATAATAGTTCCATTCCCCCGTATTTCCTCGGTAATGGAGGCCGAGCGTATGCCTGTCATTATGCTGCAAAGTCTTGTTGGTGACTTCCACCGTATCTTTAGCTTCGGTGTCAAGCCACAAGCGTTCTATAAACCGATGTGTGTCATTATCTGTAGACGTGTTGGAATAGTTGTAGGAGGCCGACAGCGAATGGTGCTTGTTCACCTGATAGTCTATTGCAGTATATAGATTATGCCCCAGCAAATCATTCACATATTTCCCCTTCCCCACCTCATCTTCTTGCAATCGGTTCACGTAGTTGATGCTGGTTGTTTCCATGTATTTTTCATGCTGATGGAAGTTGAAGTTATATCTTCCCACGAAATTCCACTTGTTGCGGGTATAGGTAAAGGAGCCTGCAGCATTATCCCCTTTAAGTTGTTTGTCCTTGCCATTTCCATCGGTAGGAAGATAATCCAACGAATTGGACAGATTGCCCTCATATCCTTCATAGTTCTCCTTTGTATGCAGATTGATAACGACATCATACTCCTCATACTTACCCAACGGATTAGGTATAATGTCTACCTTGTCGTAACGCAAATGATGCAGCTCCTTGACATAGTCGGCAGACCTTTCAATGCTATCAACCAGAATGAGGATGTTTTGTGAGCCATAGTACTTCAGCTCATTATTTGAGTAGTCACAATCTATGCCAGGGATATTACCCAACATCTGTGCCGTATTGCGTGCTCCCTTACGCATCTCGCGGGTTATGCGCACCACATCACGGTCGGCATAGTGGGTGATATGGTCACCCGTCACCACCACAGAGTCCAGTGCATGGGTCAACGCCACCAGCGTACTGTCTGCACCCAATTGCACACGTGTGCTATCATTGGGAAGAACCCGATCCCGTCCTATGCTAAGAAGAGGGAACAATAAAATAAAACATAATAAGGAATATCGTTTCATCTCTATAGAATTTTATAATTGACATTTTGACATATTCTCACAGTAGCGAACTATTACATCTTGTATTATCCTATCTTTGTCCGGATACATACATGTGATTTTCCCTGAATTTTGAGCCATTTCGTTTCTTCTTTTAGGACATGGCCCCATACAGAATGCGACATGCTTGCATTGTGCACATTCGCTCTTATCTGAAAGTGTTTGATAACTCTCGAAAGGATGCACTCCGTTCCATACTATATCACCAGTTTCTGTCAATACACCTTTAAGGATTTCCAGGCTCTCATTCTCACATTTATCAACATTACCGTTAGGAAAGATACAGTTGAAATGTTTGTAGTCAACATAGCAAAGTCCCCTATCCAATGCTCCAAGGCTATAACTCTCATTTTGGACCATAGAATCCAACTTGTCAATCTCATTATTTGAAATAGAGGCTTCGTCCAACTGCCAAATACGATGAGGAGAAATTTCTATGCGCTGTCGATACTCTGCCGGTATCAATTCATTTATATCATTGACAATCTTTTCAGGCTCCAATGTCTCTGCCGAGTAATTGATGCGCAATACACAACGTACATTGGGAATGTTTTTTACAATCTCCAATATATTACTTAATGCCTTGTCAAAGGCCGTATTGTCCTTGTTACGCTTTACCTGATTGTGCTTTTCCCGACACCCGTCAATCGTTATCTGAAACATACGTACGCCAATATGTCCCAATTCCACAATACGGTCAGGAGTTAACAGCAAACTATTGGTAGTTACATCACTAAAATATGTTATGTGATGTTTCTTGCAGAAAGATTGTGCATAGGAGGTAATGTCCACCAAATGTTTATAAGCAATAAGCGGTTCTCCACCAAACCAGGATAAACGAAACCTTTTCACTCCACTTTCAGTCAGATACTTCTTTATATGCCTTTTGATACGTACCACCATTTCATCTGTCAGATTCACATTCTGATGTTCCTGGATACAATACCAACACGATAAATTACAACGATAGGTAGGAAGTATCATGAGCATATACAAATCCTCATTCCGCTGAGCTTCAAATTTCTTCCGCAATAGTTCCGTCTCATCAGTATCCTTATCAAGTACGAACCCTTCACGTTTCATCCGTTCGAGAAAAGGAGCATATCTCTGCGCATAGCTATTAGTATCAGGATGTGAAACCACATCCAAGAAAGTTGCGTAATTCTTCTCCGACACGAAGAAGAAACGCCTGCTCATACCATTAAAGAAAATATATTTCCCTTTATGGGGAATGAAGTAGTTGAATTTGCTGGATTTCATGTCTGTGTGTTTTTAGATTTATATTTCATTCTCAAATCGCTTCATGCTCTGCTCCACGACATCGGTCATATCATAATACTTGTACTCTGCCAGTCGCCCACCAAACAGGACACGCTGTTCCCGTACCGCCATTGCACGATAGGTTTCATATAGGCGATTGTTTCTGTCATCATTAATGGGATAATAAGGTTCTTGTCCTTTTATCCATTGCACAGGGTACTCAGTGGTAACTACTGTCACTGGACTTTCCTGTACTGGTCGGTTATTGATGTCAAAATGCTTGTGCTCTACAGTACGTGTATAAGGTGTAGCATTATCCGTATAGTTCATAATGGCACATCCCTGTACATTCCCGGTCTGATGGATGTTATGCACAAAACGCAGGCTACGATATTCCAAATGACCGTGTACATAACCGAAGTACTCATCAATAGCACCTGAATAGACAATCTTGTCGGCAATGCTATCCCAGTAGGGCTTTTTCTCAAAGTAATCGCACGAGGTCAAGCACTCTACGCCTTGCAGCAAGCCATTAATCAATCGGTTATATCCCCCCTCGGGAACCCCCTGATAGAGGTCGTTGAAATAGTTGTTGTCGTAGGTATAGCGTACAGGAAGCCGACGGATAATAAATGCAGGAAGCTCGTGACATGCCCGCCCCCATTGTTTTTCGGTATATTCCTTTATCAATGTGTTGTAAATATCATACCCCACAAGGCTGATGGCTTGCTCTTCAAGATTGGTAGGGAAGCCATCGATGCTACCACACTGGCTCTTTATCATACGCATGGCCTCAACGGGTGTACCAACGCCCCACATACGATAAAACGTATTCATGTTGAACGGTAGATTGTAAAGATGCCCCTTATAGTTGGCTACTGTCTGCAAAGTAAACCGGTTGAAAGGTACAATCCGATTTACAAAATCCCATACCGCCTTGTTGTTGGTATGGAAGATATGGGGTCCATACTTATGCACATGAATACCCTCTATACATTCACAATACACATTACCCCCTAAATGAGGACGACGGTCTATAACAAGGCAACGCTTGCCTTGCTCTCTTGCCATATATGCGAAGACCGCATTATATAGCCCCGCACCTACCAACAGATAATCATACCGTTTCATCGCAGAGTATTTGTTTGAAGTAAGCAATTGTATGTTGCAATCCTTCATTTAATTCCACCTTAGGACACCAATTGTCAAGTTCTTTCCTGGCCAACGTAATATCAGGACATCTGCGACAGGGATCATCAGAGGGCAATGCGCAATAGTACAATGATGATTGTGAAGAGGTCAAACGCGTAATTTCCTGTGCCAATTGGCGGATAGTTATCTCATGAGGATTCCCTAAGTTTACCGGACCCGTAAAGTCATCGGCCGTCTGCATCATGCGCAGCATGCCCTCAATCAAATCGTCAACATATTGGAACGAACGGGTCTGTTCTCCTATACCATAAATCGTGATGTCTTCATTGCGTAATGCCTGAACGATGAAATTGGAAATCACACGCCCGTCATCCTTAGACATATTGGGACCATACGTATTGAATATACGTACAATCTTTACCTTCGTCCCATACTGTCTATGATAATCCATACACAGACTTTCAGCACATCGCTTCCCCTCATCATAGCACGAACGGATACCGATGATGTTGACATGTCCGCAGTAACTCTCACGTTGAGGATGCTCCATAGGGTTTCCATATACCTCGCTTGTTGACGCCTGCAATATTCGGCATCGATTTTTCCTTGCAAGGTTCAACACATTGAGCATACCCAGCACCGATGTTTGGGTCGTCTTTACAGGATCTCTCTGATAATGTACGGGAGAAGCAGGACAAGCTAGATTATAGATTTCATCAAGAGCTTCCTCAATAGGAATCGGATTGACAACATCCCAATTCATAAACCTAAAGTTCAAGTCCGAAGACAGCTCACCGAGTAAATCTATCTGGCCTGTCAACAGGTTATCCAAGCAGACGACCTGATGCCCCTCCTTCAATAAACGCTTACATAGATGACTACCTATAAAGCCAAGCCCACCTGTAACCAAAATTCGTTTACCCATATCACAAAGGTTTGTGATTCCCGAATGCGTTTACCTGTTATTAAAGATGAAACGTTCCCGTAAAGCATTCACCATACTCCGTAATTATCTGCACCGTATAGCTACCAGCACCACCACTTGTAATGCAAATTTCGCCCATTCCATCGGATGTTTCTATTGTTTTCATCCAAGTGCTCGTCTCTGAAGTTACTGAGACTTCCACATCGCCAATATCGCTACTAAACATAAAATAGAGTACTCCACTATAATAGTAGCACTCAATGGGGGAGAATACGATATGACGTGGTTCTCCTTCGGGAATTCCTGTAGTTACAATCTCTATCGTCTGCGGTACATCTGGTTCTACCTCAGTAGCCTGTACCATTGAAGTGTTGAGACCAAATAATAATAAAGCGGTCGTAAAAAACTTTGTTTTCATATTGCATTGTTTTTTGAGGCTTAACATGGTGCAAAGATAGACCATTTTGAAAGTGCCACCAAGGAAACAATACCACAGAATCCTATCAACGCGATTTGTAACGCGCTGATAATGAGTAATAAAAACAGTGATAGATTAGAAAAATCTATCACTGAGAAAACGCGCTGAAAATCAGCGAATTAAAGCGAATTTTTAGGGGGTGATAGGTGGCTGAATATCAGTCGCTTACGACAGATATTCAAGAAAATCTTCAGCATCGACTGCGTTGGAGCGTTGGATTTTGCTCTTGAGACGAGATTTTTTGTTGTAGATATTCTCCAGCTTCTCTCTCATAAACAATTTGATAGCACGGAGTGAAAAACCTGCACAAAGGTAGATGAAAAGCTGCACATCGGTCTCCTTGATAGAAGGTATCTGTTCGCGAAGGCGAGCTACAATATTGTGTCTGCTTTCGTTGATAATGTTTTCAAGATTTCTCAGTTTCTTCGGATTACGGAGCTCTTCAATCAATGCCTCGACCTTATGAAGTATAAGTATGGAGTTTTTATCGGTTCCCTCATGGTCGAGATAGGTGTTGATAAGTATTTCGAGCGTGGTGAACTGTTCACCGAAAAGTCGGTCAATACGCTGCTGCATAGCGGTAAGGTCTTCGCGCTGACGCTTCACGGTAAGCGTCACTTCATACGCAGCTTCTAATGTACGGGCCAACTCTGCTTCTTTTCGTTTTTTGCCCTCACGGTAATAGAGAATACCAAAAGCGGATACACTCAATATGCTGATGAGACAAACAAGGAAGAAGCGTTTGTCGCGCATAGCACGCTCGGATGTCAATAAAGCTTCGTTACGATAATGGTCACGGTGAGCAACAGCCACAGACTGATGAAGTGTTGCCTTAGTCACGGAATCATTCAAAGCGATTATTTTCCGATAATTGTCCAATGCTGTCTCCGCATCTTCATTGGCGAGTGCCATTTCATATAAGGCGCGATAGATGTATACCGAATCTGCATCTTTTCTTACCAAGCATTTTGCCTTGTCTAAACAGAACAATGCACTATCTGCTAATTGCTCGTTATTATAGATTCGCGCAAGATAACAATAATCTGAAACTTTCCATTTGTATTGAGGAATTTCACATAATCGAAGTAAAGCTTCTTTAGCAGCAGGAAAGTCGCAGGACAAGGTCGCAGCTTTACCATATAAAGATAAAACATTGGACAACAATATCGAATCTTGTATTACTACGGAATCTGTCAAGAGTGCTTCACAGATTTGTATGGCTTCTTCTAATTTGCCACAGTTCATATATGCTCTACCCATTCGTAGTCGCGCATATCGCTCATGAGCAACGCTCTCTACCCGCTCGAAACAATCATGGGCCATACGAATATAACGCAATTCCTCTGCTGCATTGTAGGTCATATTGTAACAGTCCGATATGCAGCGATAGATAAGACCAAGGTAGTAATCATCGCCTATGGTGATAGCTGCCTCCTCTGCACGCGAGGCAGAGACAATGCTTTGTGCATAGGCTCCAATATTATATTGTACGCGCGCGCGATAGTAATATGCAAGCATCTTGTGACGTGCATCGCGCGAGGTGGCGAAGTAATGCGTAGCCACACTGATGAGCGAGTCGTCCGCCACATCAAGGCCACTCTTGTCCTGTGCCTGCACAGTAAGCAGCGCGTAGAGCGCACGCCGCTCGCCCCATCGCGGCATGTCGGTAGCGGTGAGCACAGTGAGTACGGAGTCGGGCGCGTCGTTCACACGCGCCTCCAATTGCTCGAGCTGGCGCATACTGAGGCGACCGCCACACCCCATGCAGAGGGTGGCGAGCAGCAAGCTATATATCACGGTGCGGAATTTCATGGTTGCGAAGGTAAGCATTTATTCCGACACAGCAAAAAAAAAACAACCACAACAGCGACCATCCCTGCCGACCGTCGGAATGGCTATCTGTAAATCCCTAATCACACAGAAGCGGATAAGGCACCCCAATAACCACCCGATGGTAATCCCACAATATGCATATTTCGCAAATATGCATGTTAAATCGCTGGGAAAAAGTGAATATACGGAATTATATTTGTAATTTTGCGGAAATTTGCAAAAATGCTCTTTATTAAGACTAAATGAATATGAAAAGAAACATCCTATATGCCCTGTTCTTAGGGCTGATTATCACAGCTTGTAACGATGCAGACCTCACCACACCGGGTGGTCTGGAGACCGAATCGGCCGACATCTTCATCCCTGAAGATGCTGCAGAGGGCGAACTGCTCGTTAAGTTTGTTCCCGAGATGACCGAAATCCTTGACCAGGTGGCTGCCGAGGCTCCTGCGATGACACGTAGCGGAATACCCTCTACCGATGAGGTGCTGCGTATCCTCGGTGCCTACCAGTTGGAACGTGTGTTCCCCGTAGACCCACGCAATGAGGAGCGTGCCCGCGAGGCAGGATTGCATCTCTGGTATATCGTGCGTTTCAACCCTGAGGCCGACCTCAAGGTGGCTATCAGCAACCTGCGCTTACTGGGCGAGGTATCGAAGATCCAGTGCAACACGACACTCAAGCGCGTCGACAACGAAGGCCGCAAACCTGTAGCCATCAGCAGCGATCGCCTGAAAGGCGCTCCCCGCTTGGCCAATGCCCCCTTCAGCGACCCGGGACTGTATCACCAGTGGGGCTACATCAACAGGGGTGGCTATGACTTTGCGCAGGAATGGGCACCTACCGTGGCAGGCTCAGATGTCAATTGCGAAGAGGCATGGGAACTGTGCACGGGCGACCCCTCAATCATCGTGGCTGTGCTCGATGAGGGCGTCATGTGGAGCCATCCCGACCTGAGTGCCAACATCTGGGTGAACGAGGCCGAGGTGCTGGGCTCCAAGGAGGATGCCGATGGTAACGGCTATGCTGGTGACCGCTATGGATTCAACTTCGTGAAGAACTCACCCATCATATCGTGGTCCGATGCCCACGACACTGGTCACGGCACACACGTGGCTGGAACGATTGCTGCAGTGAACGGCAATGGCGAAGGCGTATGTGGCGTAGCTGGTGGACGCGACGGACAGGGTGGCGTGAAGATTATGTCGTGCCAGGTTATTGATGGCAGCTATTCGGTGAGCCTTGCTCAGGAGGCCCGCGCCATCAAGTATGCTGCCGACAACGGTGCTGTCATCCTACAGTGCAGCTGGGGATACAACAGCGCATTGGCCAACATTATGATGGGCTACACGCCCGGTCCTGGCAGTGAAGAGGAGTGGGCAGGCCTGTATCCGCTGGAGAAGGAGGCTATAGACTACTTCATACACAATGCCGGCTCGCCCAACGGCGTTATCGAAGGCGGTATCGCCATCTTTGCCTCGGGCAATGAGTATTCGGCTATGCCGGCATTCCCCTCGGCCTATTCCAAGTGCCTGAGCGTGGCAGCCATCGCGGCCGACTACACTCCCGCAGGGTATACCGACTATGGTGCGGAGGTGGACTTCTCGGCTCCGGGCGGTGATACCGAGTATTATGGTGCCATTGGCGAGAACAACGACGGTACCGACTGGGAGAACCCCAACGGCAGCATCCTCTCTACCCTTGTCCTCAATGGTCAGCCCGCCTATGGCTACTATGAGGGTACCTCGATGAGCTGTCCCCACGTGTCGGGAGTGGCTGCACTGGGCCTTTCTTATGCAGTGAAGATGCGTCGTCACTTCAAGGCAGAGGAGTTTATCGAACTGATGAAGTCGACAGCCCGAGAGCTCGACCCCTATTATGTGGACCAGACGAAGGTGTATCACTATAACCACTCCACACCAGGCTACTCTACCGTGCAGATGAACCTCAACGACTACCGTGGCAAGATGGGCCGCCTCATTGATGCAGGTGCCTTGCTCCGTGCCATTGGCGATGGAGCCGGTAGCGAGATGCGTGTGCCCAATATCACTGTCGCTCCCGAGGCAAACTATACGATTGACCTTGCCCGCTACTTCGTGAATGGCGAAAACCTCCAATACAACGTGACAGGTGTGGACGAGAATATTGCCACTGCCGCCCTGCAGGGCACCATACTCGTCGTTAGAGGCCTTGCCGAAGGCACTACAACAGCTACGATAGAGGCTGGAGAAGCGAAGCAGACCATCGCCATCACGGTTCGCAAGGGTAATGGCAATGGATGGATGTAAATTCAAT
>SUXS01000002.1:0-39871 GCA_015060865.1 Bacteroidales bacterium
AAGACGGATCGCTTCGTCATAACCGGCAAGGCGATGCCGATTGACTGGCTGCCACGTGAAGTGACTTAAAGTGCTTTTCTTGTTCATTTGTTGACTTTTTTGTGTCAACTTTTTCTAGGACAAGACACCGTTTTGGGCGTAGGTATCGGTAATTGGGCGTATCACACTGTATCTCACCTTATTACCGACCGACACCTGGGATGCGGGGTATCGGTCTCACATGGAAATATTGCTGCTGTTTAGGGTTTAGAGAGTTGCAGCACTTCCTTACATCTATCAGAGGCGTCTGACAGAAATAATCTCTTTGTCTGATTTTTCTATTGAAAGGCTCCGGCAGAATTATTAAAGCCATCTGATTTCCGTATGCCTGCCACCGATACCCCGCAACGGGGGTGTCGGTCGATAACACACTCTTTATATGGCATTTACGGGCGAACACCGACTCCTTGAATAAAATAGGGAAACAATATTTCACACGCGTCTGCTCCTAGGTTGGTTCTTATCGCCCACGAATGACACGGATAAACACGAATTTAGGTTACTTATCTCACGCTCTCACAATGCTTGCGCTTGAACGCCTGAAGGACTGAAGTCAAGGGAAAAGCAAGGGTAAAGCCAACTCCTAATTATAATGCTACGATACTCCTAATTCCTAACTCCTAATTCCTAATTAAAGAGGCCCTACTCTCTTCTTATCTTTATCTCAAATGCCTCAGGGTGACTCTCTGTAAATGACTTGGCATCCTTCACGACCAGAGCGAGGTAACCACCACCACCGGCACCAGGCATCTTCCAAGCAAGGACGTCATCCATGGCACTATAATGCGCAATAGCATTGGCAATATAGGTACCGTCTTCTTCGGGATGTTCAATATAAGTAGGCGAAACCATGCCTGGGAACATAGCGACTTGGGCTTCGAAGGAGGCCTTGTAGGCAGAAGCAAAGGCAGCAAGATCATGAGCAAGGATGGCTGTCCAGCAAGCTTCTGCAGCATCCGCAAGGGCTTTTACCTTGGACGGCGTGATGTCCTTATCCTCAACTACGGAACATCCGGGTTTACGAGGCTCCATGGGAAGCATCACGAGGTGTTCTTCCAAAAAGCGAAGGGTCATCTCGTCCGTGGTACTTTCAAGTTTCTGGGGCCAGAAGTTCTTGTCGTAGTAGTGCCGGCACAAACCGGGGACACATATGCCAATGGCATCCTGAGCACCAGAAATATGCCCGTCTTCACGCTCGGGGCTATTCTCGAAGCAGAAGACAAGACGGGCCAGCATCTCGGGATCCATCTTGGGAAGCTTCATAGGCCATATCTTCTGAATCATCTTACGGGTGCTGGTGCTCAAGCCACAGCGGTCGCGCACCTCAAACGTTGGCTCCAGAGAGATGGTGATGGCCCAACCTGGATGATGCATGCTCACGTAAGGTTGGTCAATCCATGTACCGGCTATATCCAACCTTGTAGGGATTCCGGACCCTCTTCCGTCTCCCTTAGAGGGAGAGACCTCTGATTCCGCTCCTTGCTTTAATGCGGCTTTGAGGCTACTGGAACTACGAGCTTGCAAGCCTTCGTGAGGGGTGCGCTCCAACTCTATATATTGGATGCCGCGCTCCTCGCAGAGCTGGCGCTTAGCGGCGCTACCACCTTCGGCATTGACGACGAAGATGTCGGGCTGAACGATATCGAGCGTAGGAATAAAGTCGATGACTCCATTCCCCGCATTGATATAGGCCTCCTTCACCGCCTTGATGTTGCGCACCATGAACAGGCGTTCCTCCTGAGGAAACATGGGTTTGCGGTGCTTATATTCGAGATAGGTAGCATCGGAACCTATGCCTACATAGAGGTCGCCAAACTGGGAGGCTTGCTGGAAAAATTCCACATGACCGCTATGCAAGAGGTCGTAACAGCCAGATACAAAAACGCGAGGCTTTTTTGTCAATTCTGAATTATGATTTCTGATTTCTGATTCTTTCATATACTCTACACCTGTTCAGAGGCTGAGCAATAACGTTAACTAAGTGCGAAGGTCGAATTACGAAGTGCGAAGTTCGAATTACGAATGGCATACCTACCTTTCTGCGCGCATGGGATTGTTGAGGAAGTCCTCGTAGGAGAGACGGATGCCTTCTTCGAGGCTTACCCTTGCTTCCCATCCCAAGGATTTGGCTTTGGAGACATCGAGGAGCTTGCGTGGAGTACCATTAGGCTTTGAGGTATCCCACAGGATCTTCCCTTCGTAGCCTACGACCTTGGCCACCAGCTCTGTAAGCGCCTTGATGGTCACCTCCTTGCCCGTACCGGCATTGACGGTCTCATTGCCGCTATAGTTGTTCATCAGGAACACGCATAGGTTGGCAAGGTCGTCCACATAGAGGAACTCACGCAAAGGTGTACCATCACCCCAGCAGGTGACCTCCTTGAGCCCAGCCTCCTTGGCTTCATGAAAGCGGCGTATGAGAGCAGGAAGCACATGGCTGTGTGTAGGATGGTAATTGTCGTTAGGACCATACAGATTGGTAGGCATCACACTGATATAGTCTGTACCATACTGACGGTTGAGGTACTCGCAATACTTCAGTCCCGAAATCTTGGCCAGGGCATAGGCCTCATTGGTGGGTTCCAAAGCAGAAGTGAGCAAGCAACTCTCTGGCATCGGCTGAGGAGCCAAACGAGGATAGATACACGAAGAGCCGAGGAATTCCAGTTTCTTGCAACCATTCTTCCATGCGGCATGGATGACATTCATCTCGAGCATCATATTCTCATACATGAAGTCGGCCAGTGCACTCTGGTTGGCAATGATACCACCCACCTTGGCAGCAGCCAAGAACACATACTCTGGGCGTTCCTCTGCAAAGAACTTCTCTACCTGATCCTGACGGCAGAGGTCGAGCTCGGCATGGGTGCGGGTTATAATATGGGTATATCCCTGACGCTCCAGTTCACGGATGATGGCAGAGCCTACCATGCCGCGATGGCCAGCAACGTAGATTTTTGAGTTTATATCCATTGCTTAATTGTCAATTGTGAATTGTCAATTATCAATTACTTCACTATTCCCTTCTCCAGATACTCCACCAAGTTAGTGCGCACACGGTCACCGGCACGTTCGATAGCCACCTTGGCCATATCGGCCTCGACCATAATCTTCACCAACTGTTCGAAAGAGGTCTTGCCTGGATCCCAGCCGAGCTTAGCACGGGCTTTCGTGGGGTCTCCCCAAAGGTTCACCACATCGGTGGGACGGAAGAAGTCGGGCGATACTTCGATCACCACATCACCAACCGACAATCCGGGGTTGACAATCACCAGCTGCGGGTCGATGCTCTTGATGATACCCTTTTCCTCAGCATCCTCGCCTACAAATTCCAGTTCGATACCCACATGCTTGAAGGCATAGTAGCAGAAGTCACGTACAGAATGTTGCACACCCGTTGCGATGACGAAGTCTTCGGGTTTATCGTTCTGCAACATCAGCCACATACACTCCACATAGTCCTTGGCATAGCCCCAGTCGCGCAGCGAGGAGAGGTTGCCGAGGTATAGCTTACTCTGCTTGCCCTGTGCAATGCGGGCAGCAGCAAGGGTTATCTTACGGGTCACGAAGGTCTCTCCACGGCGCTCGCTCTCATGGTTGAAGAGGATGCCCGAGCAGCAGAACATGCCATATGCCTCGCGATACTCCTTCACAATCCAGTGGCCATAGAGCTTGGCCACGGCATAGGGGCTATAGGGATGGAACGGAGTATTCTCATTCTGAGGTACCTCCTCCACCTTACCATAAAGCTCCGATGTAGAAGCCTGATATATGTGGCATGTCTCGGCCAGACCGCAGAGGCGCACTGCCTCGAGGATGCGAAGCACACCTGTAGCATCCACATTGGCAGTAAACTCTGGAGCATCGAAGCTAACCTGTACATGGCTCTGGGCTGCCAAGTTGTATATCTCGTCGGGACGCACCTTGCTCACGACCTGAATAAGGCTCATTGAGTCGCCCAAGTCGGCATAGTGAAGGTGAAAGTTCGGGTTACCCTCCAGATGAGCGATACGCTCACGATAGTCTACTGACGAACGACGAATGGTACCGTGTACGTCATATCCCTTACTCAACAAGAACTCGGACAGAAAAGATCCGTCCTGACCAGTCACACCGGTAATCAATGCTGTTTTCATATACTATATATAATTTAAGTTTCGGAAGTTCAACTTTCAGGTAGTCAGCAGCTTGATGGAGTTATCACTTCGCACCTTGGCAGATATAGGCGAGAGCATTTTCATACGTAAAAATATTTGGTATTTACCTCCATATATCTCCGTTAAACTCCTGTATCTCCATAATTTTTACATGAGAAAGTTGAATATGTAATTGTATTAATATTTTATAATCTCTTTAGAGGGAAATATCATCTTTTATGCTCGGCAATAACCTTAAGCAAATATTGCCCATACTGATTTTTTATCATTGGCTGAGCCAATTGACGCATACGCTCCTCGTCAATCCACCCTTTGCGATAGGCAATACCCTCCAAGCAGGCGACCTTAAGGCCTTGACGTTTCTCAATGACCTCCACAAAAGTAGAAGCCTCACTCAATGAATCATGAGTACCTGTATCCAACCATGCAAAACCTCGGCCCAATGTCTGTACTTTCAACTCTCCATCGTGGAGGAAGTGCTGATTCACCGTAGTAATTTCCAATTCACCGCGGGCTGAAGGCTTGATATTCTTTGCCACCTCTACCACCTTATTCGGATAGAAGTATAATCCCACAACAGCATAGTTGCTCTTCGGGTGTTGCGGCTTCTCCTCAATACTCAAGCAATTGCCAGATTCGTCAAACTCAGCCACACCATAACGCTCCGGGTCGCTAACCCAATAGCCGAACACGGTAGCCTTACCGTCTTCTTCGGCATTGCGAACACTCTCGCGAAGCATAGCACTGAAACCTGCACCATGAAATATATTATCGCCCAGCACCAAGCATACACTATCCGTACCTATGAACTGCTCTCCTATAATGAACGCTTGTGCCAAGCCATCAGGACTAGGTTGCTCTGCATATTCAAAATGCACTCCATAATCACTTCCATCTCCTAAAAGGCGTTGAAAACCAGGTAAATCCTGGGGAGTAGATATAATAAGTATATCACGGATGCCTGCAAGCATCAGTACCGATATGGGATAATACACCATCGGCTTATCATAAATGGGAAGTAACTGCTTGCTTACGCCCTTAGTAATCGGATACAAGCGAGTTCCGCTTCCACCAGCTAATACGATACCCTTCATATTCTCGTCACATTAAATTTATTATACCTTTTCATGATCATCCATCATCCGCTGCAACCAAAGGAAGACACCCTTTCGCTCGATATGAGATGCCTCACCCAACCACTTCATCAAACGATATACAGCCCAATTATGACGTGCACAATAGTGCATACCATAGTAGAGCACTACCGTCACTAACATAGCTAATGCTATAACGATATAGAGCTGACAATCAATACTGCATCCCAGTTTATAGCTCACATACCACCCCAATATAACCAAGCAGTTGAGTGTCAAAATAGAAATCGTAGTGCCAATATGAGAAAAGCCCATTTCTATAAAAAGGTGGTGCAGATGTGTCTTGTCCGGATTAAAAGGAGAGGTTCCACGCAACATACGCATACTCATCACACGCACGGTATCAAACACTGGTATACTTAACACTGACAAGGTGAATGGCACCAATCCTATGCCCCAATCCGAATAGTGTAGACACATTGTATCGGACTTCAAGACATTAAGTACAAAAGTGGACATCACAACGCCCATCACTAACGTACCCCCATCGCCTATAAACATCTTTGTAGTACGCCCGAACACATTATGAAAGAAGAATGGTATCAACGAAGCCACACAAACAACCGCAAGCATCACCATAGGCATGTCACCCGACAAATAGAAAAACAAGCCAAAGATACAGCATGTCATTATACAATAGCCGCTACTATAGCCATCAACTCCATCAATAAGATTGATGGCATTGGTAATACCTACAATAGTTACGACAGATAAGGGAATACTGACATAGTTCGGTAAGGAAGTAACCCCCCATAGATGATGCAGGTCATTAAGGCTATAACCGCACGTATACATTATCATCAAAGCTACCAGAATCTCTATCATGAAACGCATACGCGGAGAAAGTTCCACTATATCATCTATTGTGCCTAAATACAGCATAATAAGCATTGCCAGCACAATCGTAAACAAGCTACTACAATCAAAGAACAAGCCACTGATGCTCAGTGACACCAAAATACCAAACATGACGGCAACACCCCCCAAGACAGGAATAGGCCGGCGTTGCAGCTTACGGGCATCAGGGTTATCTACAATATTCTTCAAGAGGGCAATACGCAAGATTTTCGGAAAAATCCATATCGCAGCCAACAAAGATACCACAAATGGTATAAAAATATAATAAAATACAGACATAATAAAAAAGTGTTACATTTTAGGATTATACACAAACGGGCATAATCCTAGTTCCCGAATTTCAGTTTATAAAATTGAAATTCAACCAATTACCCCTATTCTTTTGAAAAACGCTCATATTCACAGCAGTATATTTTTATCCAATCCGACCATGAATATCGTACAAATATAGAAATTTGAAATAGAAGAACCAAATTTTAGTATATTCTTTTTTATTTTACTTAATAGGGATGCCAGTAGTAGAGGAACTGAATAAAAAGAAAGGGACCAGGAATCTAAGCCACGCCGGTCAAGTATAGCACCGGCGCTTGGCAAAAAAGCAGTTCTTAACTTTCGGGAATAGTTATCAATGGAGGATAGTCCTTACCATAAAAAAAGAAGGTCGTCATCCCGACGACCAATCTTCCAACTTTAAAAATCTAATACCATGAAAAACACGATGCAAAGGTACGATTTTTTTTCTTATCTGCCAACTTTCCGAACAGAAAAAGTGTAAAGTTTACACTTTCCAAGTTAAAATCTTCCGAAAAGCCGTTGGGAATCACGTAAAGCTGCTTGCTTGACCCATCCTTCGGGCACAAAACGCCATTGTCCTAAAGATTGGGGTGTTACCATCCCACGTCCCTCAATATAATGATACAGGTAAAAACGTAAATCCGCATCGGTGGCATACTCAATACGGCCTTCGAGTTCTTCCTTGGGGATACCAGCACCCTTGGTCAGAAGTTCTCCTCCACCATTTCCGCGATACGAGTTTACAGCTACATAATAGATTTTATCCAGTTCAAAGGGCTTGCCATCAGCCAAGCTTTTTATGATTACCCGCTGACCTGAAGGTTTCGTTACATCAACATCATAAATAATACCTGCAGCCGAATCAAAATTGTAATAAGCATTCTTCAAGGTCGGCTTCGAAGTCCTCACATCAGAGAACAGCAACAATGGGTCTTCTGATGAGCTCATACCATTGATCCAGAGGCTATACGACATCTCCAGATAATCTCGTATTTCACGCCCTGACAGTCGCATCAGGTATAACTGATTCTCATAACGGTATATTTTAAACAAATCACGTACATGGATATCACCGGCCGGTATTAGAGCATCATATGACAATGGAGCGGCAAAAGATATCTGAGCACTTGTGATATCCAACTGCATTCGATGGATAAAATCAACATACTCAGAAGGACCCAAATATGCCTTACGGGCATCCATTGCCTGGGTAAAGGTTCCTACACGACGGGAAACATAGGCTTTCACCTTTTCCATCTGCGAGGAGAATTTTTCGAGGAATCGGGCATCAGGCTCTAAATCATCCACATTGACAATAGCGGGAGAAAGGGCCAACTGAACTTTGTCATTCCCCTGCTTACTATAGGTAATCTCTACTGTTGCCACCGAATTAGCGTTATTGGCCGGATTAAGCAACAGCACAGTATCGCCCACCACATTGACAACCTGCGTATTACGCTCAGTATGATCGTGTCCGTAAAAGACCACATCAAATCCAGGGACCTGCTCAGCCACGCTACGGGCTGCATTTTCGGCATAGGAATCCGTCACTATCCCTCCCTCATAGCCGGAATGGAACAAGCCTACAACGACATCAGGCTGCTCATATCGATGTAAATAATCCATCCACCTTCTGGCAGCTAACTCCATATCAATGAACTCCAAGCCACGCCATAGATTGCGCGGCAGCCAATTGGGGACAGCAGGAGTAATGAGCCCTAAAATGGCCACCTTGACACCATCACACTCTTTAATTGTATAAGGAGGCAAAAATGGAGTTTCGGAATCCTCGAAATAGATGTTGCCACACACCACCGGGAAATGGCAATCGCCAATGTAACGCTGATAAGTGGCCCCACCAGGCTCTATGTCGTGATTTCCCAACGTAGCAGCATCACACTTAAGATAGTTAAGCACCTCTGCAGCGAGATGAGGTTCTTCAATCGCTTGCGTATTGTAGTAATAAGAGGTTGGCTGGCCTTGAAGAATATCACCTGCATCAATAAACAGCAGATTATCGCCATAAACCTCACGTTCTCCGTTGAGATAACTGCTCACACGAGCTAAACTCCCAGTAGAAGAGCTATCTGAACAGAAATCGTAAGGAAAAAAATTTCCATGTACGTCAGTAGAACATACGATTTTCAGCTTTTTCGTTTGGGACTCATTGCACCCAACAAGCACCAGCATGCACCAAATGGGCAAACAAAATAGACGAAGTATTCTCTGCATAATTATAACATAACTAATATTGTGCAAATATAAAGATTTTTATCGCTACGACACAACTTTCCTACAGGGTTTTATGTTTCTTCTCCATCAATAATCCATAAAAAAATGGCTTTCATAGACTATTATAAGGTGTTGGGGATAGACCGCAACGCAGATGAAAAGGAAATCCGAAAAGCTTTCCGCAAATTAGCCAAAAAGTATCATCCTGACATCAACAAAGATGATCCGAAAGCTCAAGAGCGCTTCCAAGAGATCAATGAGGCAAACGAAGTGTTAAGCGATCCTGAAAAGCGCAGGAGATATGACGAATACGGTGAGCATTGGATGCACGCAGAAGAGTATGAGGCACAACGGCAACAATACAAGCAACAATATAGCAACAGCCAGAATCAAGCATACGGCAGATATGCCGGAAGTGGTTTCGGCGGTTTTGACTTTAGTGGCTTTGGTGATTTCAGCCGTTCGGAAGGAAATACGGGAGGGTTCAGCGACTTTTTTGAACAGTTGTTTGGAGGGACCAGAGAAAGGAATACTAGGCATTCACCCATGCAAGGGCAAGACCTCGAGGCAGAATTGCACCTTCCACTACGTGATGCGGCTGTGACGCACAAACAGATAATAACCCTCAACAACGGCAAGTCGGTACGAGTCACCATCCCTGCCGGTATTGCCGATGGACAACGTCTCAAACTACGCGGACATGGTGGGGAGGCACCACAAGGAGGTACGCGAGGGGATCTCTATATTACCTTCCGTATAGAAGCAGACAAGACATTTACCCGACAAGGAGACAATCTGCACACCGTCATCACTATCCCTTTCACCACTGCCCTACTTGGGGGAGAGATAACCCTATCCACCCTCTATGGAGATGTACGATTAACGATAAAGCCATGCACGCAACCTGCAACCAAGCTGCGACTTAAAGGCAAAGGGTTTCCGATATACAAGAAAGAGGGTGAATTTGGCGATTTAATCATCACCTTCAATATACAGCTGCCCACCTCACTGACTACACGGCAGCGTGAGTTGATAAACGAGCTAAAAAATACGGGTATATGAGCACAAGCACTCGCGGAAATCTCAGAATATTATATTACCTTTGCCACAAAGAGCAAATGGTAATATAGGATGAAAACAACACATTGGTATATATTTCATGAAGGAAGGATTCTGCTAAAAAAGCGTTTCAAGCTTTATCAAATACCTATAGGAGAAGAACCACCCGTGGTGAATATATGCCATACGCACATGTTCAGAGAGAGTGACGACATACAATATATAACAGCACAAGCGACATCAGATATACCATTAGAGGGGTATGAGTGGACCGAACTACGCAAAAGCTATTCCTTAGTGACCCACTCAGCTTATCAAGAGGCAGGGAAGGCTGCTGAAATATTATATTTTGACCTCCATCACCAATATTGCGGAATATGCGGGGGAGCTATGTCATGGCACTCGCCCATCAGCAAACATTGTACAAACTGTGGAGAAGAACTATGGCCCCAACTAAACACGGCCATAATCGTTCTCATACACAAGGGGAAAGAGGCACTATTAGTCAAATCACGTAACTTCAAACGTGACTTCTATGGTCTTGTCGCAGGATTTGTCGAAACAGGAGAGTCCCTAGAGGAATGTGTGCGCCGTGAAGTACGAGAAGAAACGGGATTAGAAATCTCGCATATACGTTATTATGGCAGTCAACCATGGCCCTACCCTATCGGGCTCATGATCGGATTTCATGCAGACTATGCAGGAGGGAATCTATGCCTTGCCGACAACGAGCTATGTGATGCAAAGTTCTTTACTCCCGACAATCTGCCTAACATACCAGAAAAGCTCAGTATGGCGCGCATGCTCATAGATGACTGGGTTGCCAATCCATAACTAAATCGCCAAATAGTAAAAATCACAAAACGACGGGCTATCCATTCATATAACAAAAAAAGAGGGGGTGTCGCATTGACACACCCTCTTTTATACATTATCAATAGAAACGGATAGTAATTGTATTTCCGTCAAACTGTATTTTGCTACCTGGTGTAGAATATTTCTTATCGTACATAACAAGTTCTGATTGGTCAGGACATACAGGAATCAATTGACCAATACATTTACGAATATTCTCCACGGAAGTCGTGTTAAACTTTCTCATAGCAGGATTAGCCTTGTTCCGCTCAATGATAGCAATTGCCTGCTCCATCTTATCAATCACCAATAGATACTTAATGCGATCAATTACAGGATCCTTACTCATCTTAACCGAGGCATAGCATTCTGCCAAACGATAACAAGCGTCACCATATTCACTATTAGCAGCAAAGGCACGCTTAAATTGTCCCAAAGCATTATTATTACTATTCTTCACGGTTGCATAAATCAATCCCACACGATAATACAACTCTGACTTCTTCAACGGATCCTGTTCATCTGCTGCAAGTTGTCGATATGACAGTAAAGCCTCATCAAAACGTTCTCGCCTCATATACTCATCAGCGAGCATTTTTCGTTTCGCCATGACATCGGCAAAAGTTTCCTCTGTTACAGGCAACCTCATATAGTACTCTAGAGCCGTCAGATAGGATTCGGAATCCTTACATCTCGCCATATTACGAATTATACGCTTCAAGAGCTTGTCGTCGATAGGTTCAACACCAAAATCCCATAAATCCAATTTATCAGCCAACTGCTTATTAAATGCTATCTCCATAGCATCACAATCACCTGTACTTGCCATCAAACTTGTAGAGTTCTCTTCAAATACATCAGTAATCTGATCATAATGTATTTGTATATTACCAATAACGCCTTGGCTCAAATCCTGTTCCAGCATAAAGGCCTCTCGCAAGTCTACAGAATCAAAGTCTATTTGATACTGTTCCGCATGTCCCTTATGATCATGAGCCAATCGCGAGTTGGACATCATGAAATACACATAAGGTATTTCATAATGAAGGTCAACCTTATTTTCCTGCTCATATAGAGCATCACGCATTATCTCATATGCGCGTACAATCTCCGGGCGCATTACCGTTTCTCTATTAATCTGATCTATGGCTATAGTATCTCCATTTGCCTTTACATATACAGAATCACCACCCACACTAATCTTATATACTTCCGGCAACAATTGATTATAACGCCTAGCCTTCTCACTCTTAATTAAGGTCCTGGAATAAGGACTATCATTACGAGCATTAATGATATCAGTGAGTTCATACCATACATCATATAGATCCATCAACTCATCCAGATAGATTTCCTGCTGAATAGAATCTTCGGTATTCTCCACCAAACCATTGAGAATACTAATACCTTTATCATATACATCAACGCGATGGACCGCATGACTATCAAACACCATCTTCCAAGGATAGTAAGCCAATACAAAGTTTGAGTCACGCCACAGCTCCTCATACATAGCAATTGCATAAATCAAGGAATCAGGCAATTCTGATTCGGGAATAAGATAATATACTAACGTATCCTGGGCCAAACTGTCAACGGGTGGCAATGAGTCCGTCAAACTAGTAGTAGCAGAAACTGCAACAGGAGCTGCAAATGCTTGTTCTACCTTAGCAGAATCTGTAGAGATACTATCTGAAAGATTTGCTGCAGCACGTAAAGTATCATTCAGCACATCTTCGTTTTGCGCCATACCGTCTGCCATAGGCATCAACAGGAATATGCACAAACTAAAAAGACCTTTTCTAAAACTATCCATCGTATATATAAATCTATCTACGTTTTATTAAAATGTATACTTAATTCCCAACTGTGCATCAAGCATCTTAGTCAACTCACCTGCGATAACCACTCCTTGAGCCGCATAATTCTTCCCAAAGAATCGAGCACGAGGTTCAAGAGAAATACCCAGATTTTCTGTTAACTTCATTTGTACCGGGATAGACACCTGTGCACCCAATGCCGATTTCTTTAGCTGAGCAGCCATCAGTGTATTGGTATCAGAGATACGCGTACTGAAGACTGGGCCCATAGCCAAAGCTACATCCAAACGACGAGATGAGGTATAACCTGCCAAGAGAGTACTTAAATCGAACATATAGTCTGCAGAGACATTAACATATCCAAACTCATACTCCATAGGAAGACGATTAGAAACAGTTGTGTTGGACAACTTTGCATACTCTGCTGACAGGCGTGCTCCTGAATAGGGTGAGAAATGGTACTCACCAGAAATCCCTGCACTGAGATCAAACAAGGCCTTATCACCAATTGTACGAGCTTGGAACAAATAATTCAAGCCACCATGGAGAGCCAAAGCTTTATAAGGCTTAAACTCTTCCGGTTGATTACGCTTTGACAAGAAGCGATGTTCGCTCAAAGCAAACTCCATACCAGCAGTTACAGAGAAGAGCTGCTCACCAAAAGCATAACGAGGTTCTACATACAATGAATGATGCTCATCAGTATGATAGCGGAACTGTGCACCAGCAACCATATCACTGTAAGTATTCTTATCAACATCAACCATATCACGCATCACATTCAAGTTAATGCCAGTCTCAATACCTGCGATCAAGTTGACTGCAAAACGAGAGTAGTAGTTGGTATCGTCCAATGCAAAAGGATTGAAGAGTACATCCATCCTTCCGCCCAAGGAAACAGACTTGTAGGCGATATCATACGGAGTATCTACCTTGCTATAGGAAACCATATCATAGTTATATGCACCTAACTCACCTGATAGACGGAGACCGACAGAAGAATTGAACCAACGGCCCAAACCAGCACCCAACAAAACGTCACCCGTTTTTCCAAATGCCATATTGGTTCCTGCAGCATATTGCAATCCCATGCCTAGGTTGATGAAATCATACCCAGACTTCTCTTCCTCCGCTACATTACGTTGCCTATTACCAAATGTATACTTAACACCCAACTGAGTAGATGTAAACAATGCGGGGAAGCGACCAGCCACATGCTTTGCTATATAATCAGGAGCGAACATACGACCACGAGGTTCCAAAGATACACCCCACTGATTGTCTATTGCATATGTCACAGGGACACTCAACTGAACACCCCACGCATTTCTTTTAACAGGATTATAACTTTTCCTATAAGAGTTGTCTGCAGCAAGATAGGTACTATACACAGGTCCCATACCTAAGCCAATAGTCCACTTCCGATCCAAAGAATAGCCTTGAACAAGTGTTGACACATCGAACAAATACTCGACAGCTGCACTTAGGTAGCTTGAGCTAAAATCACCGACTTTACGAGTATTCTTACATACCTCACGTCCTGAGATAGTTCCATGATTGAACATCATACGAGCTCCTGAATAACGGCTAAAACGGTACTCGCCGACAAGTGCTGTTGTGAAATCTGCAGGAGCAGAGCTACCGTACTCAAAGAAATCAATCATGTTATCCACACCACCAAGGTATGCCAACGAGAAAGAGGGCTTAAACTCGTTTATCTTAGTAATTTTATGGTTGAAACGTGTCTTGGAAGCCATGAACTCAACACCAGCAGTCAGTGAATAAAGACTTCCCGTAAACTCACCCATCCGATACGTATAACGAGGCTCTACATAGAGGGAGTGTTCACTATCCACATTGTAACGTAACTGCAAACCTCCAGAGATGCCAGTAAAAGCATTCAAAGTAGCCGGCATGCCAGTCTCATGCCCCAAAAGGGATTCACCGATTTCCCAACCTGCCAGCACATTGAAATCGAACATGCGATTATCCTCACCGGCAAAAGCATTCAAAGGATTGAACAGGACATCGGCACGGAAAGCAGCTGCAACATCTTTCTTATAGACCGTCTCACCACGATAAGCATAATTGAGCCAGTCATGAGAAGAGAAGTTCACTGAAGCACGAGCCGTCCACCCTGGAGTGAATCGATATCCCAAGCCCAAAGCATAGCGTGAACCCGAATAAGAGGGAGATTCTTGCATCTGCACACCCAAATTGGCGTCCATAAATAGCTTACCGTCAAAATGATTCTCATCAGCCATACGGACAGGGTCGTAATCCTTGAAAGAATACTTCAGCCCAACCTTTACATCTAGTAGTTTCGACATGTTACTGCCACTACTTGCCCAACCAGACAAGTAATCCTTACCAAAGAAGCGGGCACGAGGTTCAAGCATGAGACCCCAGAATTCATTAAGATCCCATTGTACAGGAATTCCTACCTGAGCGCCAAGAGCCGTTTTACCAGATCCCATAAAGTCCTCATTACCCATTACACGAGTAGAAAGCACTGGACCTAATGCCAAAGCAACATCCATACGACGTGATTTTGTATACCCAGCCAGAAGAGTACCCAAATCGAATACATAATCTGCAGCAATATTAGCATACCCTAAAGTAGGCTGTACCAAGGCTCCCTTAGATAGATACGGATAAGACAAACTAAAATAGTCTGCAGACAAACGTGCGCCTGAGTATGGTGTGAAACGATATTCTCCAGCGACACCTAACAATAGACCCAATTGGTTGGTTCCTTCATAGGTTCTTGTTCTGTAAAGATAATCAGCACCACCATAGAAAGACAGAGCAAAATAGGGAGAGAACTTCTCAGGCTGATTCTTACGAGAAAGGAATCGATACTCGTTCATAGAGTATTCAAGACCTCCTGTCACAGAGAAGACCTGTTCACCCAAAGTATAGCGGGGCTCAATATACAACGCGTGATTCTCATCGGTCATATATCGGAATTGCATACCTGCTCCCAATGCGCTATAAGAAGCGTAATCAACATATCGACTTCCAATCACATCCAACTTAACACCAGCTTCTGTACCTGCAACCAAATTTGCAGCGAAACGAGCGTTCTCACCAATGCCAAACATTGCAAAAGGATTGAAAAGAAGATCTATCTTACCACTGAAACGTGCAGAAGAGAGCAACTGATTATAAGTAAATCCAGAAGACTTATAGTTAAAAGTATCATGCTGGTTAGCTCCAATACCGGCCATCGCACGAACTCCAAAGACTGGATTAATCCAACGGCCAAATCCCAAACCAATTTGAGGAGCAGCTGTTGAAGCAAAAGCGATATCGCTATACGGAGAGAACTGAGCACCCATAGCAAAACTCATGAAATCACGACTGTCTGCAGCATCTTCAACACGAGTATCACGATCGCCATCAATAGTATACTTAACACCCAACTGTGAATTCATCAATAACGAAGGGTAACGTCCTGCACGGTCTGTGGCAATATAATCTCCTGCGAACATACGTGCACGCGGCTCGAATGATACGCCCCACTGTTCGTCAATAGCATAAGTCACAGGTAGAGCCAACTGAGCACCCAAGGAGTGTTTGGGAGTAGAGAAAAAGACATAATCGCCCGAGTTATCAAAACTGGTATGATAGCTATAGACAGGTCCCAAGCCAAGACCTACCGTCCACTTACGATCAGGAGTATATCCCTGCAATAAGGTCGTAAAGTCGAACTGATACTCTGCACCTACATTTAAGTAATTCAGTTTATATGGCGCCAAACGCGAACCAAAAATATCACTACCTGATACAGCTGTATGGTCGAACATCAATCGTACACTCGAATATGGACTAAATCGATATTCTCCTGCGACACCTACAGTAAGGTTAAAAGATGATTCTTTTCCATACACATGTGGCTTAATATGACCATCAACACCTCCTAAGGCTAACAAAGAGAATGATGGAGAGAATGTCTCAGGCTGATTAGCTTTGGTACGGAAACGATATTCTGTACCTGCAAATTCCATACCTGCAGCCAATGAGAATAGACCTTCTGTATAGTTGTTCTTCAAGAAATAGGTGTATCGAGGCTCCAAATAGAAGGTATAGTCATTGCTCTGATTGTAGCGCAACTGTACACCACCCGAGAAACCTTCTGCTTCATTCAACGTAACAAAACCATCATGAGCCAATGTTGACACGCCATGCTCCCAACCTGCCAAGAGATTCAAGTCAAAAACACGATAAGCACTACCAGCGAAATAGTTTAACGGATTAAACAACAAATCAGCACGTAAAGAAGAGGCTATACTCTTCTTATAAACATCGGCATATAAAGAGGGATATGTCAACCAATTATGAGCGCCAAAATTCAAAGAGAATCGTGCTGCAAAGGCCGGATTGATACGATATCCCAAGCCAACACCAGCTTGCGGGCCAACACCCAGTCCAGGCTGAGCCATTTGAAGGCCAACATTAGCATCACCAAAGATTCTGCTTTCTTCAGCACCTTCTGCATCCTCATCCATGGATGGAGCCTCTTGATTAAAGGTATACTTCACACCCATCTGAGTGTTTAACTGCATAAAAGGATAATGATTAGCTGTATGAGCGATATAATTAGGCTTGAAAGCTGTACCACGAGGTTCTAAAGAAAGCGCCCAGCTATCATTCAAACGATAGGATACAGGAATAGAAATCTGCGCGCCCCATGCACCAGCCTTAGAACCATCAACATACGATGGTGCATATCCCTGTTCCACAGCGGGTTCCGAACTACGAACGCGCGCGCTATAAACCGGACCCATTGCCAATGAAACATCGAACTTACGGTCGGTAGTATATCCTTGAAGCAATGTCGTCAAATCAAACACATAATCAAAACCCAGATTCCAATAGCCTAATCTATAGTCATTAACCCAATCTATAGTATTGCCCTGCTCATCCTTTGAAGAGTACAACTCACGTCGAGCGTGGTTTGAGTTGTCTGCAGTAAAGCGCACACCAGAATAGGGGCTGAAACGATACTCAGCAGCAATGCCTCTGTTCCAAATAGAGAGAGGAGCACCTTCGTAGGCAGAACGAGCATAAGAATAACCTACACCCCCCAAAAGGGACAACGACCAAGAGGGAGTAAACATTCCAGGCTGACGAGACTTGGACAAGAATGCGTAGTCGTTCACACCAAGCTCCATACCCGCTGTTAAAGACAAAAGAGAATACTCCGTGGAAAGGTTATAACTATAACGAGGCTCCAAATATAAAGCATGGAAATCATCATAATTGTAACGAAGCTGCAAGCCTGCAGAAACTGCATTGTGGCCTTCGAGAGTAGCAACGGTATGCTCATGTCCTCTAATAGCCATACCATACTCCCAACCTGCCAGAATGTTCAAATCAAACAGATTGTCATAACGATTCTTCAAATAGCCATGGGGGCTAAGCATCAAGTCAAAACGGCCATAAGCAGACATATTGCGTTGATACACATTCGCATATTCATTATCCCCACCTGAGAGATGTAACGATTGTTGCGCTGCATGCCAATTATGTGCATTCATTCCTAAAGAGGCACGAACAGCTACTCCTGGACTAAACCAGTAACCTAAACCAGCATTGACACGGGGACCCATATCTGAAAGTGTCTGCTGGAATTGCGAACCTAAACCTAAATCAACAAAGAACTTCCCTGACTTCTTAACAGAATCAGCATGTTCCGGACGATTAAAGCGGTCATTAAACGCATACTTAACACCGACTTGAGTATTCAATATCTTAGTTAATCCACCGACACGATAATTATCAATAAAATCAGAAGCATAAAAACGTGCACGTGGCTCAAAGAAGAAATCTAAATTAGAATTCAATCGATAGGCAACTGGAATTCCGACTTGGAATCCAAAGGCGTGGTTTGCAACACTGCTATAATCGATTTGTGGAGTAGAAGCCACCTTATCATCACCTTCGAAGTCAAGCAGTCCCTCTGCTTCATTCATATCACCTTGCTCATTCAGACGAATAGTCATTACCGGACCCATAGCTAAAGCTATATCGAACTTCCGGTCATAAGTATATCCTTGAAGCAAGGTGCTGATATTAAACAAATAGTCAGCAGAAAGATTCAGATAGCCATATTTTGCAGTGGCCAAACCATAAGAACTAACATCCTCACCCAATACATCATGATGCTGAGTCATTTTGTAAACACCTCTATGAGTCAAACGACTATAATCTGCCATCAAACGAGCGGCAGAATAGGGAGTGAGTTGCATCTCGCCTGCCACACCTGCAGAAAAATCAAAATGATTGACATCAACAAATTCCTTTGCCAAATACAAGAAATTCTGTCCACCCATCAAAGACATGGATAGATGAGGGGCAAATGTTGCAGGTTGCTCCTTCTTATTCAAGAAACGATATTCATTGGTAGAATACTCCATACCAGCCGTTACAGAGAAAAGGTTGTCGTTGATATGGTCTACATAAATCTCATAAGGAGCCTCATGAGATATGTCATAATTGGCAAATGAGAAACGAGGTTCTAAGTAGAATGCTGTATAGTCATCATAAATATAACGGAGTTGCAAACCTAAAGAGAAAGCATCATATAGCGGTGACATCAACTGATTGTTACGATAACCCGTCTTATACATTAAGCCATACTCCCAGCCTGCAAGTGCACTAATATCAAAACGATTATCATTACGTCCTGTGAACATGCGGTAAGGGCTTAACATAAAGTCAAGACTTCCGCCCATAAAAACATTCTTCTGATGAATATCATACAGGCCCTCTTGATTATTAAGCCAGCTACTGGATGAGAGATTAGCAGCAAAACGCATGGCCAACCCACTATTATAACGACGAGTCATACCTAATCTCAGCTTAGGATCTGAGGTCTGCAAGAAAGGGATATTAGCCTTAAGATCAAATTGAGATCCTATAGCAAAATCCAAAAAGGTCCTATGCTCAATCTTATCCAATTGTTCCTTTGACAATTCATTGTCAAACAAATATGAGAGAGAAAAGTCTGTACCATACAACACATCATAGCCATGGAAGTTATATGCACCAGAGTGGTCTATACCATCACCAGTAAGGGCTACAAAAGGATCTACGTTCAATGCAAATAAAGGGGTTAATTTGAAACGTAAACCTGCGCCAAAAAGGAAGAGAGGACCATATTCATGATTATCCAGACGATTACTTAGAAAACCACCCAAGCCAAGATTCGTAACAGCTTCCACATTACGATAGGGATTGTATCCACCAAAGAAACGCGTCCAATTGAATGAGTACAGTAACTCTGCCTGATACTTATTCAAACGAATGGCAGGGTTAGGGGTATAATACGAACCAGCATGAAGTTGCAAACGCAATGCATGATTCTTACTCAACTCCTTGCCGATATACAAGCCATAATTAGATCCTGGACGATAATTATCTATTCCCCGACCTAGAATCTTGTCATAACGCCACAATGCGCCAAATGACATGTGGTCAAACAAACTTTCATTACGATACTGTACACTATCACCATACAAGAATCGGCCTTGGCGAATGTTGACTGCATTAAAGCCAAAATTACCAGGTTTGAAATCTGTTGTTTTGACATCATCTTCCGTTATATTGCGCTGAGATGCAGCCTTAAACGGAAAGACGAACAGGCATATACAAAGTATCAGAAACTTCAATATACCTCCCCTTTGTTTTTGCATAACTTTATCTCTCATTTTCTTTTTCGCGATTCATTCAAATAAAACTCCTCAAACAGCATACGGCCTTGTGAGTTCTTTACGTCATTGTCTACATATTGAGCCACACGAATCACAGACAAATATTCTGGATTATACTCAATACACTTGTTCAAGCAAAGTGTCAAGCTGTCTGCATGAATATCTTCTACCGACTGCTTACCAGCAACATGTTTTGTAGCTCTCTTATACCAAGTATAAGGATGCGACTCATCGGGAGTATTTATCATATAGTCAGAAAGCATACTTTCATCCCAAATACCCGAAGCTTTGAATCCGTCAATATCAAGCGAATCCTGTGCAGACAACGGACGCATAACAGATACGGTTGCAATATTCTCAGTCCGCTTTTTCCACTCTTCAAAAGCTGCATTTATCACCTTTGTCTGATCAGGTGCTATCAACTGGGCATCGTTGTTTGCAATGGGCATCTTGGTCAAATCAAGCATAAAGGCATCAGCCAAGTACTCAGCACTCTTCGTTTTATTTGCTACAGGCTTACGCATCAGTTCCAAAATTGCTTTCAAATAGCTAGAAACTGCGCTATTTTCGGGCAGATCATCCATCATACTCAACGCACCATTAAGGGCAATCTCGTCTTGCTTATAATCAGCCATAGCTATATTGATGATTACACTATTGGTTGTAGATATGCTGGCTACAATATTACGAACCTGAGCAGCCTCTTCTGCTGAGCAGTCAGCTCCCTCCATCCAACGGCCACGAGAGCAATTAGTTAGAGCAATCAATTTCTGATATTTCTCAGGCAAAGCCATCAAATCACGACCTTGTGTAAGCAAATTGACCAAATCACCTAACACCGTCCTATACTTACGGCTGCTCTTTGAGATAAACATGATTATCTGATTAGCAATCATGCTTTCATTATTTGTAAACTTATAGATACGAGGTGTTTCACCAGCCTCAACTTCCTCACGAGCTATAATATTCAGGTTCTCAACAAAAATGGTATCTCCTTGCTTGTCTGTATTGATAAACGGAGCCAAAACGTTGATATCACTTTCCTCACGCGCTATCAAACAGGATGCATAAATATTAGCAGCAAGTGGCCAATAACCTTCATGATACAATGTATCTTTATACCCCCAGATGGAGTTATCATCTTTAGTATAACGGGTATTCTTCAACGCTCTCACACTGGCACGCTCCAGCATAGCCAACTTATCAGATACCGTATCGGGCAGATTAATTATCCCATGAAGCAACTCCCAATACTGAGCTCTATTGAAGGTCTCATCCAATCCCAGTTCAAACTCAGCACGAATTTCTTCAGGGCTCTTCGTTCTATCTTGCAATAGGACATAATCGAAACGCACACTACGCAGTCTATCCAAATACTTACGCTCTCTTATCAACTCATATACGCCACTGCTTCTGATAGCATTATATTGTTTTGTTATATCACCTGGATTTGCTTCGATGATGTTTTTTACTATGTCGGCCTGTGCATACAAACTATCTCTGCGCATCATCTTTTCAACTTCTTCCCATCCTCTCACCTCTGACTTCGGAGGGTAAATATTGTTTCTAAAACGAGAAGGAAGATTGTTACGCACCAAACCTAATGCGAATTCGGCTCTTCGGCGTGCCAAATCCTTATTTGATTCCAGGTTTCCTTCAGGAGAAGCGAAACCTGTAACCTGCATTTGCTTGAGAATAGTACCTTCTGCATCACAAAGGTGCAGAAATGCATATTCCAACTCTCTCAACAGACGCGTATTCATGGTATCGCTATAGTTGATAGTAGCCTGACCTACATTAAAGTTCAATTGCTTCTCAATAGGAGGTGAAGGCATACGAGAAACTTGTTGTTCCTCCTTAAATTCATAAATATCTACATCAAAATCCTTGTCATACTTGAAATCAAGGAATCTCATATAATTAGTTCGTTCGCCTTCATCAAGATGAATTGTATCAATATAATAGCGTTCATTGTAATCATCAGCACAGATGATGACACGGGCAGGATAGGGATATGATTCATCCGGATTATATCCAGACAAGGTGTCCTTCAATGTCACAATAATCGTGTCATGGCGAGCTATGATCTGTGATTCTGTTGTATCATTGACAAAATAACCACTCAATGAATCATACACTTCCTTATCAAAATTCATACGACGGATTTGCGTCCGATCATATTCAAACATATCAAGGACTACAGGCTTGGCATAAGCAAACACCTTGTTATCACCCATATCAGGACCATCAAGCCAATAAGGCTGAACAAGAATTCGAGAGTTCTCACGATAATCTAAGGGGAACTCTGATGCATCAAGTGAAATTTGCAAATATCCATCAATATCCAACGAACGTGCTTTCACCTTAGGACCCTGTTTAGCCTTAGCCGTTACATCTACGTTCTCTATCTCAAGACCTTTCTTTTCCCAATCAGAGTATCCATCAGCCCCTTTAGTATTACCACCAGAAATCTTCTTCAAAGTAAATCTAATACGAGAGGTATTTTTGGTAACTTTATAGTATTCAGATTTATACATCTTATCTCCACAAAGCATTAAAACAGCCCCCCCCCCATCTCCACGGGCCATAATCTCAAACTTATAATCACTCCCGAGCTTCCGCTTTTCCTTAAAATAGGCTGCACTGATGTCATATCCTCGTTTTCCCTCATTGAATTCTTTCAAGAAATTTTCAGCATCTTCCACACTCGTACAGCTATAGATACGAATCTGATTATATAGACTCTCATATTTAGCGAAATCCTCATCGGGAATAACAACTTCACCTGTACACTTCCTATCTTGAGCCAACAACGTCAACGGGAAGAGTAAAGGGAAAAGGTATATCAGCAGTCTTTTAGTCATAATAGTCATCTTGTTATTTTATGCGTCACTAGTTTTATCCGATGTTTTATCTTAATACATACACCAAGGAAACTCCCAACTTAATGGGCATCAACATATGCCCCTTCGAGTTTACTCGCTCTCCATAATCAGCAGGGTGGTCATTTTTATAATAATACTTTTGTCTATATCCCAACACACCAATACCAGCAGACAAATCAATATTGAGACGTTTAGTCAGGGTCCATACATGTCCAAAGGACAAGCCCAAACCCAAAGCATCACCATTGTAAACATGATCAAAAGTCATATCATAAACCGATAGATTGCCAACAACACCCACATACTGTCTTGTAAATGGACGACCATTAAACCAATACCTAAACTCCGGGGTAACACTCACTAACTTCATATCCATATTCCATGGTTGGTTATTAAATGCCACTTCCGCACCTATCGTATGCTTTTCACCAACAACAAAATCCACACCTAAAGACGGGGTCATCAATACATCCTTCAGCATGTCAGTCCTTATAGCAATCATCTGTGCTGCGACCTTTCCTGGAGCAAGTACAAACAATGCTATTAACAATATGAAATAAGAGCAGATACGCTTCATCTTAATCTATATACCTTTAATTATATTCTATCTACTATCAATCTAAACGCAACACGTTCCATACATTAGAAGTAGCATTCCCTTCTACATTCAAATTCAGGTCTTTCGTGATTCTCAACCGGCTCCCATCAAGACGCAAAGTTGCCTCTTTAGTTCCTCGCACCAATTCCTTATTCTCATTTGCCACAAGAAGGTTAGCCTCATTTATAAGATTGTGAATATTGGCTACCGCATACAGCACTTTGGATTGTCCTCCCCGAACAGCATCAACACGAATTCGCAAAATCCCTTCACCATCAATAACTGCAGCGCCTGCCGGATTTGCGAGCAAACCTAAAACCGATATTGTACCTGTACATTCACAAACCGTTTCACTCAACATTTTCTGCTCCATTTCAAAAAGCACATTACAGGTAGAGTCATCGTGCACAACTCCCGTAGCTAAAGTAATACTACTACAAACACCTGACACTTCGGCTAACACTTTTTTGATAGTAACAGAAGCATCTACAGCTATCGGGAACGAGAATGTGATATCTTGCGTAAGTTTATCCATTACCAAATTGACTTTGGTATTAGCACCCGGTTCAATACTAATAGTCACATCTTGATTGCTTTTACCTACACCATTTTGCGCAAAATAAACAGGAGCGACATCTGACGGTATATAGTATGCATCCGAGGCTAACATTGACCATGCTAGGCCATTATCCCCCATCCTTGCATCTGTACACTTGCGGAGAGTATAAGAGAACTTCAAATCGCTGAACCCAACAGACATCTCCAAGCTATCACCCACGTATCCAGCAATATTATCAAAACGATAATCGTATGCATCATTATTAGCTGACTGCACTTGAGAAGCATGCCACACATCATCATTGATTGCCATAAAACGATACTCGCCCTCCTTCAAAGCCAAAGCAAAAGAATCAACAGTAGCACCAAATCTATAACGACCACCATCAGAATTGATAGCACTAGTCACATAGCCCACACGTTGAGTATTGAAAGGGCGATCAACCAACAAAAATAGAGAATCTGGACGAACCGAGACAGGAATGTCAGCTCCCCACTCATACGAAACCGTCACTTTATCGGAATGGTCATGATTGACACCGCCATCACAATAATCCACGTTGGTGCAAGAGGACACGCATAATGCACCACAAGCAATCAGAACAAAAGATAGCTTTTTATGGTTTGTCATACGGAGTTTTTTACTCTTCATCTATTTTCCTCCCCACTATTTTAGTTTTACGCATGGCTATCAGATCTACCATAGCCACACTATTATTATATAAGTCCTCCCTTATTGGACTATTCCACATCACAGACAAACTATCCACTGCAGCATTGGTGGAATCTTTGGGCTGAGCAATAGAATCCGGCATACTTATAGATTTCTGCATCGAATCAACCATAACCGAATCCAAGACAACACGTCTTAAGGAATCTGCAGTAAGACTATCCATAGCCATTGAATCTATAGCAAGTGAATCCAGTGAAATAGCCAAAGAATCCATCTTGACAGAATCCATCTGCACCGCCAAAGTATCAGCAGCAGGCAAGCTACGGCGCCCGATATAGTTACCTGCCATACGCTGCTTCTTTGCTTCCCATGCTTTCTTTTTGAACGCATTCATCCATTCAATCCTCTCATTATCAGTCATCACAGCCTCACGAACAGAATCCACATAAACGATATCTGTAATTTCACGACGTTGTGTCTTCGAATTATGCTTCTGTACTTTCTCGCTATACTCCTTCATCACCGTATGTCCAGCAACGAGCTTAGCATTACTTGGCTTGATATAATACTCATTCAACTCACTATATATATTCCTTATCAAAGCTGTACGATTCACCTTTTCTTTAGAGTCATCATCACTCAACTCATTATATTTCTTAACGAAAAGATAATCAATATCACTTCCCTTTATACCAGGGATAGAATCTATATAAGCCCTCAAATCAAGCAATAAAGGATCTGTTATCTGCCCGATAGAATCAATATGTACTTTAGCTACCGTATCCTTATTGTAACGAGTAAAGCCCTTCGGAGCATCTTGCATCAGCACATAGGGCTGTAGATACTCCAGGCAAAAGGTTGAATCAAATCCTGCAACAACTTCCTCCGTCATCTTATAATCCCTAATTGCCCGATTCTTGCCATCAAGAGCATACTTATCAGACTTTATTGTTGCATTATATTTTTCTGTTTCATCTCTATCCAACATCATCTGATAATTCACAAAACGGCGATCAAGCAAGTCATAGTCAACCTCTGTATGCTGTTTTCTTATAGATCTAAAGCGATACACTAGAGAAACGCGCAAATCAGACACAAAAGGATAATAGACAAACTTATTCTCATGCCCTTGCTCCAAATAGCAATTATTGTCCACATCAGCCGTATAAAGATCATAAGCAGCGAAATGCCATCCCAAACTTCCACCAAACTCAAGATCGACCGCCGTACCATCCTCATAACCATAAAGAGGAAGAGCTACACCCGCCGTAAGACCAGCACCCGCAGCTAATCCTTGACGCCCAAGCGACTTATCATCAGCACCAAGTTTAATTGAGAATGTGCTAAAAGAGGCATACGGTCCTACAAATATCGAGATATGAGATTTCGGATTTTCCGCTCCACGGAAACAATTCATTCTAGCTTTCAATTTATCAAAACCCTTAGAAGTTTTCAGCCAGGTACGTTCCCAGTCCGAAGTCTCCTCGCGATCATCGTACGGCTGAGGGCGCCAATGAAAACGGTAATCAAAGCGTAAATCAAAGAAGTTGTACACACGTTTGGGAATATAGGTATGCGTCGTATTCCAGTTATACTTAACTCCCACTCCTATCGATTTCTTATCATAGGGAGTATTCACCAAATCATAATCAAACGCTATATTAGGCGCTACCAGCAACCAATCCACCACATTGGTTTTAATAGCTATACGATCCTTAAACGGTAATGAATCAACATCATCCTCACCGCCATATACAACAGATGGAAAACAAAGACACAACACCCACAAGAGTGTCAGCAGCCTAATTTTCCCTAATTTTTCCAAACAGGAATATATATGCTCCATTTCTATTTATTTTACTCTATTTAAGCCATTTATATGTTGTTAAACATCTTTCGCAAGCATTTTCCACCTAAAAAACTCTGCAAAGTTACACCATAATTTAATACCAGCCAAACATTTTAACCAAATATTTATAGGAGATTTTAGGACACAGAAACATTCCTCAAGAAATAAGAAAAACAATGATTTTAATTTTATTTAACAAAAAAAAGCGTAAAACGCATTACAAACGTTTTACGCTCTGATTCAAGGAAACTATTCCTATCTCATCTTAGAAGAGCTTATTGGGATAATCTCCAGCATTGACCAATTCTTGAATCTTATCGACTGTAGCCTGACGGTCTGCGGCATAAGTCACACCAAACCATTTGGCGTTAGTATCCAGCACCTTTACAGTTGCCGTACCTTCAGAAATAAGTTTATCCACCATCAACGGGATGAAGAATTCAGCCTTAGGCTTATCAATATTATTCTTAAGGAACTCCTTGAAGAAGTCTTCCGAATAAGCGAAGTAATCAGGAGTGAATCCCCACATATTCATCGATACAGGGGTATTTTCTTCTATGCCTACCCAGTTAGCTTCTTCGTCCTTATAGCTTACCACACCATCAATACGCATGATTTCAGTACGTTCCACCACTGTAGTAAGATTTCCTTGTTCATCCTTTCCACATACACCGCGTGCAACAGAGCCGTTCTCGCTCAATGTATTGCACACACGGAAACCAACCATAGAATAATCATTCTTCGCTCCTTCAGGAAGTTCACTAAGCCACTTGCCCATCACAGCAAACGCATCACGGCCATAAAAGTCGTCAGCATTAATCACACAGAATGGTTCGTTAATCACATTTTTGCCCATCAGCACTGCATGGTTGGTACCCCAAGGCTTCACTCGATCTGCAGGACAAACAAATCCTTCAGGTAGATCATCAATAGCCTGAAACACGAGTTCCGTAGGAATATGTCCTTCATATTTACTCAGCACCTTATCACGGAAGTCTTGCTCAAAATCTCGACGAATTACAAATACAATTTTCCCAAAACCAGCACGAATAGCATCAAAGATTGAATAATCCATAATGGTTTCCCCGTTGGGACCGAGGCCGTCAAGTTGCTTAAGGCCTCCATAGCGACTACCCATACCGGCAGCCAAAACAAATAATGTAGGTTTCATACTTGTGTTTTTATCTATTATATAATAAAGGTATTGTTACTTCTCTGCCACCTCTTCTGCCTCGGCTATATTTTTTGCTTTACCAAGATACTCGGGAAGATTCATGCCTGCCAAATCGAAGAGGTCATTTAGCGGAGGAACAGATTTCATCAAACCAGACACAAAATTAGCCGTAGAACCCTTGCCGTCGGCATTATTACCAGAATCCCATACGGTAACATGGTCAATGTTTACGCCTTTGACAGCCTCTACTTGTGTCTTGACTAGTTCTGGTAACTTTTCAAGCAAGAGGAGCATATAAGCCTTGTTAGCATCACCACCAGCAGCTTGTACCATTTTGTCATAACCTGCAGCCTGCTTAGTAAGAATCTCATAGAGACCCTTAGCCTCAGCCTCCATCTTGGCAAAAATCGCATCGGCATCACCTTTGGCGTTCACACGGGCCTTCTCTGCCTCAGCCTCAGCCTCGATAATACGGCGTTGTTTCTCAATCTCTTCGGGTACGATGATATTAGCCTGCTGTGTAGAACGTTCGCGTTCAGCACGGGCAAGCTCAGCCTCTTTCTCAGCCGCATACGCCTCTTGCAACGCCTTAGCCTGCTGTACCTTCTCCGCTGCAATAGCCAAGCGGTTGGCCTCAGCCTCCTTCTCACGACGGAAAGCATTGGAGTTCGCAATCTCAATCTGAGCATTATTCTCACCTTTTACGGCAATAGCATTAGCCTCAGAGGTCTTTATACGGGTATCACGCACAGCCTCAGCCTTACCGATTTCACCATACTTATCCTGCTCAGCCACGCTAACCTTAGCCTCATTGATAGCCTTGGCAGCAGCCTCCTTACCGAGAGCCTCGATATAGCCAGACTCATCCTTGATGTCGGTTACGTTCACGTTGATGAGGCGCAAACCAATCTTCTTCAACTCCACTTCCACGTTCTTGGAAATATTCTCAAGAAATTTATCACGGTCGCTATTAATCTCCTCAATAGACATCGTGGCGATAACCAAACGAAGCTGGCCGAAAAGGATATCACGAGCGAGTTCTTGAATTTCATTAGAAGTAAGACCGAGCAAACGCTCTGCTGCATTGTTCATAGAATCAGCCTCGGTAGAGATACCTACGGTAAAACGGCAAGGCACATCTACACGGATATTCTGGCGCGACAAAGCATTCGTCAAATTGGCATCAATGGAGATAGGGGTCAAGTTCAGGTAAGCATAATCCTGAATAATAGGCCACACGAACCTTCCGCCACCATGAATACACTTGGCAGAGCCACTGCCCGTACTTCCATAAATCACCAAAATCTTGTCTGAAGGACAACGTCTGTAACGACGAATCACAAACGAGAAGGTTGCGAAGATCACAACCACAAGGATTACGGCCAAAAGGCCGATACTTCCAATTCCTGTACTCATAACTTAGTTCTGTTTATAATTAAAAAATACATTACACACGCTCTACCTCTAAAAGCTCTGCACCAATAACCCTAGTCACACGCACCTTAGTACCAGTAGGTATCGCTTCGCCCTCAGTCATAGCATCAACCTCATGCACCGATCCTTGCACGGCCACCATCACCTTACCCGTCCCCTTCTTCTCTGCTGGGATACGCAGATAAGTATCGGCTATCAAGCCTACAGCATTTTCCAAACGAAAAGTATTGTCCGTAGAGAGCCTCATCACCTGCCGTAATATCAGTACAAACACGACGACAAAAAGCACACCTACTCCCACCGCGACCACTTCAAGCCACATCAGATTGGGTATCACATTCTGCAACAGCACACCACCCCAACCATAACCAAGGAGAAAGTTCACCAAATTACGGAACGAGAAGTACCCAGACAAGCCTTCCATCTCCACATCCTCAAACCCCGCACCATCATTTGTATCGGCATCCAGGCCGAGGAATGCCATCACTGTTTGTATCACAAAGAAAACGCTAGTGATGATTGCCAGTCCCCAAAATATTTGCATAGGGAGTTCTAAAGCAAGAAAATCATTTATCATAGATATTCATTTTCAGTTAGTCATTTGCAAAGATATGTTTTTTTGGGATATGTATACCATTTTCACAAACTTTTTTTAATTTCTCGCCATTATTTGAAGTATAGCTCCAGTAATTGCCGTGCCGCCTCGAAGGAGGTCACCTCGCCATTGAGCACCTGGTTCTCCTTCAAGGAAAGCAGCGAAGCGATGGTGGGGTTGTTATAGAAGTTGTCGCGGAGGGCTTCGTTGATGCTCTCGTACATCCAGTATTTGGCCTGCTCGTTGCGGCGATGGTCAAAATAGCCGTTTTTCTTCACGAAGTCGATATAGTCGAATACCATTGTCCACACCTCATCGATGCGCAGCCCATAGAAGCCCGAGTAGGTGAGTACCTTGGGAGTCCACCCGCTCTCTGGCGCAGGAAATAGGTGCAGCGCATTGCGGAAGTGCGAAGCGGCCAGTTCGGCCTTCTCCACGTTGGCCCCGTCGGCCTTGTTGATGATGATGCCGTCGGCCATCTCCATGATACCACGCTTGATGCCCTGCAGTTCATCGCCCGTGCCTGCCAGCTGGATGAGGAGGAAGAAGTCCACCATCGAGTGCACGGCCGTCTCGCTCTGCCCTACACCGACGGTCTCCACAAAAATCTTGTCGTACCCTGCAGCCTCACACAGCACGATGGTCTCACGCGTCTTGCGTGCCACACCACCGAGCGAACCTGCCGAGGGACTAGGGCGTATGAAGGCTTCGGGATGCACTGAGAGTTTTTCCATACGGGTCTTGTCGCCCAAGATACTGCCCTTAGTCTTTTCGCTACTGGGGTCAATGGCCAGTACGGCGAGCTTACCTCCGTAGCGCTCCAACACATGCAAGCCGAAAGCATCAATAGAGGTGCTCTTGCCTGCTCCCGGCACACCGCTGATACCGATGCGCACCGAGTTGCCGGTATAGGGCAAGCACTTCTCGATAACCTCCTGGGCTATGGCCTGATGCTCGGGAAGCAGACTCTCCACAAGTGTCACGGCACGCGACAGCATAGTAATGTCACCTTTCACGATGCCCTCCACATATTCGGCAGGGGTGAACAGGCGCTTGCGCTTCTTGGGCTTCATATAGGGATTTACCATCGAGGGCTGCTCTACGCCTGCATTTACTGTCAGGCCTTTGTATATATCTTCGTTTTCGGGATGAATCATTTTACATAAGATTTTATCATTATTGCCTACAAAGATACACAACTACCCGTCAAAAGCCAAGTTTCCAACCACCTTTTTTTAACCCATCCAAAACGCGCCTTTCATTCCTTCACAAGCTATCATCTTCTTCCCTTATTCAGAAATTACCATAGCACCTTCTTTCCATTTATAATGTACACAGCACCCTTCACTGGTTCGAAAACACGACACCCTTCCAAACCATAAAAGGCAACATTCGTTCCATCACTCACTACGACATCAACTTTTGAAGTTTCCAAGATATCAAATGTAACGACAATCGTTCCACAATAATTACCCATCAAAGCCAACGTCAACGTAGCAGTACCCACATCCACATTATCCATATAACTAATGGTATAATCGACATTTTCAATTAGAAGCACTTCCCCATTTTTCACCTCAAAACTCGGTTCTATAGCCTCACCTGTATACTCATAGGATCTAGCGAGTCCATCTATATTCAGGTTCTCAATCTTCATGGGAGTCATCCCCGGATTAAGACTTATCACTCCCACATAGTTACCTGTAGCCGTAAAGTAAGTTGTATCACACACATTAATCACCTCGCTCCATGTACCAGTCACCTCACCATATCCCTCAAGCAGGACCACAGCTTGAGGAACTTGAGCCATCCCATTATAAGTCATAGGTAAAAACTCGCCCACGGATGCTCCAGAGATTTCCCTTGGTTCGATGACAATATTCATTGTAGCCACAGCATCACCCATAGCAATACTTGCCGTATATACGCCTACATTTACCGGTGCCATTCCACTACTATAAGTTACTATTGGAGGTTCTATTCCAGGAACAGACACATTCAGCACAACCTCCTTCGGGGCACCATCATACGTCAAGTCCGCAGGCATAAGCATACTAACAGTTCCCAAATCCTCATTACATTCACCACACAACACGGTTATTCGATTATCATGAGCGATATAATTAAACGCACCATGTGTATGTTGCTTGGCAAATTGGATATAATAAGTATGACTGGAAAGGCCATCCACATCACTATCAACATTTGACACAACGATTTCCAACATTGCCGTAGCTTCATCGTATGACACCACGGCAGAAGCTGTTCTTCCATTAAGCGTATATACCAAGTCTTTCGAGTCATCGTACTCTACCGATGACAAATCCAACACCTCCCCTACTGGAGGTATAGGCAAATCCACTCCATCATACGACAACGTCTTTAACGTAGAATAATACACAAAACGAATATCATCAGCCAAGAGCGTAGTACCCTCCTTCATATTGGAACGACTCCAATAATCTCCTCCTGAGATGATGACATTCATCTTAGTCGGCTTTGAGTTCATTCCGTCCACATATTCAAGAGGCACCGTTATTGTCTGCCACTCCCCATTGGTTGAGGTAAAGGTATAATCACACGAGGCGACCAACGCTCCTGAGTTTGTAGGAGTCGTTTTACCTATAATAGCTCTAGCGACATCATCTCTCGTATATGAAGGAGAAGACTTCGAGCCCACTTTTGAGGTATATGTACCATTCCATAAATATGCAATAACATGCGATTTCTCACCTGTTGTATCCTTTCTTTTATATCTGCCTGTTACCGCATCAGGGCAGCATGAAAAGTCCACTCCGCCATACACTCCTCCATCGCATTGATCAACATCAGCAACAGCATACACCCAAGGAGTACCTAAAGTAACAAATCCGGGAGCAACAGAGCCGACAGAAGTCCACAAAATCTTTATCCCAACAAAGGTGTTTACCATCTTTACTGCTCCCCCAGCATTAAATATCAGTTGCTCTTGTTTTGTCACGCCTGAGACTTTCTGGTTGACGCTTGAGCCATTCCAATCAGCAGGTTCCACACCTGGTCGCTGTCGCATTTCCGCTTCATTTTTATTCAACGCATCGGTACTTGCGCATGCCCCTTTCCAACTATCAAAGCCGAAGTTAGGCAACTGTTGCGCATTAAGTTCCGTTATCCAAGTCACACTCCCCAAAAGGAATAAAAACAAGCCTTTCTTTTTCAAATCTTTTCTATTTTTCTTAAAAATGCACAAAGTTAACACAAAAAACGATTTTCCAGCAACTTATTACATCTTTTCATCCGATTGTGACAAACATATTCCTTATAGGGGCAAACGCCAAGGTTATGGGATGAGCGTGAAACCTTCGCGCCCAGATTTGTTATACCTTTGCAGCATAATATTTTGTTTTTTTAACGTAAAAGGATTAACTATGAAAATTAAGGACAACAGTGTGCTTATCACCGGCGGAGCGTCGGGCATAGGCAAGATTATGGGACGCATGGCCCTGGAGAAGGGTGCACGCATGCTCATCATCTGGGACATCAACCAGGCAGGCATCGATACCGCCGTAGCCGAGCTCTCGGCCAAGGGCCAGGTGAAGGGCGTGCGCGTCGACGTGTCGGACTACGACAATGTGAAGGCAGCCTATGCCTCCACCGTAGAGGCCTGCGGCGAGGTAGACATCGTCATCAACTGCGCCGGCATCATCACGAGCAACAAGACCTTCGACCGGGTAGACGTGTCGGAAATCGACCGCACCATGCGCATCAACACCATAGCCCCCATGTATGTGGCCCTGCAGGCATTGCCCGACATGAAGCGCCGTGGCAAAGGACACGTATGCAACATCGCCTCGGCGGGCGGCATGCTGTCAAACCCCAAGATGTCGGTATACGCCGCATCGAAATGGGCCGTCATCGGATGGTCCGACTCGGTACGCATCGAGCTGCAGGACGAGCACTCCGGCGTACACTTCACCACCATCGCACCCTACTACATCAACACAGGCATGTTCGACGGCGTGAAGTCGCCCATCATCCCCATCCTCGACCCCACGAAGACAGCCGCCAAGATACTGCGTGCCATCGAGCACGACAAGCACTTCAAGGGCATCCCCTTCGGCTTCCACTTCATCCGCTTCTGGCAATTCATCCTCCCCACACGCCTTTTCGACTTTTTCTTCGGCAAAGTCTTTGGTATTTACCACACAATGGATAACTTTGTGGGGAGAAAGTAAATCTCATTTACAATTTGACGATTTACAATTTACGATTTATTCTTCAATGGGTTTATTAAGCAATTTGTCATACACCTATGATATCATCCATCATCACCTCCCAGCGCGCCTTCTTCCGTAGCGGCGCCACCCTCGACATCAACTTCCGCCGCCAGATGCTACAGAAGCTGCAGGCAGCACTCGCCAAATGGGAAAAGCCACTGGCCGATGCGCTGTGGGCCGACCTCCACAAGTCGTACGAAGAGGCCTACCTCACCGAGCTCAGCATCGTGCGTGGCGAGATCACCAACCACCTGCGTCACCTCGGCCGCTGGAGCAAGCGCCGCCGCAAGAGTACGCCCCTCAAGATGTTTCCCTCGCGCAGCTACATCGTGAGCGAGCCACTGGGCAACACGCTCATCATGGCCCCGTGGAACTACCCCGTGCAGCTGCTGCTCAACCCCCTCGTGGGCGCCATCTCGGCCGGGTGCACCGCCATACTGAAACCCTCGCCCTACGTGCCCACCGTATCGAGCGTGCTGCGCGAGATGATTGAGGACACCTTCGACCCGCAATACATCGCCATCGTGCTGGGCAACCGCGACGTCAACCAAGCCCTGCTCGCCCACCGCTTCGACCTCATCTTCTTCACCGGCAGTCCCTCGCTGGGCAAGATCGTGATGGAGGCCGCATCGCGGCACCTCACGCCCGTGGTGCTCGAGCTCGGCGGCAAGAGCCCCTGCATCGTAGACCGCACGGCCGACATTTCCACCGCCGCCAAGCGTGTAGCGTGGGGCAAGACCCTCAACTCGGGGCAGACCTGCATAGCGCCCGACTACCTGCTCATCCACGAGGAGGTGAAGGAGGCCTTCGTCAAGGAGTTTGCCAAGGCCGTACGCGAGCTTCACGGCACCGACATCAAGGAGCACCGCCACTACGTGCGCATGGTGAGCGACCGCGCCTTCACCCGTGTCAAGGGCTACCTCGCCCAGGGCGACATCCTCTATGGCGGGCGCACCGACGAGCGCGAGCGCTTCATCGAGCCCACCCTGCTCGACATGCACATCAGCCTCGGCGATGCCGATGCCGATGCCAAGGCCAGCAGCCACGAGGTGCTCACCGAGGAGATCTTCGGCCCCGTACTGCCCGTCCTCACCTTCAATAATATAGCCGACGTTGCCGGCTACATCACCCGCCGCGAGAAGCCGCTGGCCTTCTACTACTTCGGCCGCGAGGCCGACGGGTGGAGCATCATCCGCCACACCTCATCGGGCGGTGCCTGCATCAACGACACCATCATGCACATCGCCAACGAGCACGTGCCCTTCGGCGGCGTGGGCAACTCCGGCATGGGCAGCTACCACGGCGAGGAGAGCTACCGCGCCTTCTCACACTACCGCACCGTAGTGTCCACCGGCACCTGGATAGACCTCCCCTTCCGCTACATGCCCTACAAGATGTTCGGGTTGGTAAAAAAGATTGTCTGACACTTGCAAGTATGCCTTTCTTGCCGTATCTTCGCAAATAAATTTATTGATTCCACCCAATGAACAACAAACGATATGGCAAGCGAGGGCCCAGCCAGATATTCCACTACTCTGCCGTAGAGGACACCACGCTGCTGCCCTTCCTTTATATGATATTGGCGCCCAAGAGCAAGAGCGACATCAAGTCGATGCTGGCCCACAACCATGTGGCCGTGAACGGACGCCCAACGACGCAGTTTGACACACCGCTTACTCCGCGCGACAAGGTGTCGGTGAACTTCACCCGTCCCTTTGCCGTGCTGCGTGCCAATCAGTTGCAGATTATCTACGAGGACAAGTACCTCATCGTGGTAGAGAAGGCTGCCGGACTGCTCTCCATGGGGCGCGACACCAACAAGAAGACGGCACAGGGATTGCTCACCGAGTACCTGAAGCAGAAGGACCCGCGTGCCATGGCCTACATCTGCCACCGTCTCGACCAATACACCTCGGGCATCCTCATCTTTGCCAAAGACCCCGACACGCAGCGCGAACTACGCTTCGGCTGGGATAGCTACATCCGTGAGCGTTGCTACACGGCCGTCGTGGAGGGCTGCCCCGAAGAGGAACATCAGGAGCTACGCCACTACCTCGTGGAGAACAACAACAATATGATGGTATACATCGCCCGCAAGCCCGACGAGGGACGCTTGGCCGTGACACGCTACCGTGTGGTGCAGAGCAACGGGCATCACTCGCTGCTCGACCTGCAGATATTCACCGGACGCAAGAACCAGATACGCGTACAGCTTGCCGACATAGGACACCCCGTAGCCGGCGACCGCAAGTATGGCGGTAACACCAATCCCATAGGCCGGCTCATGCTGCACAACCACCGTCTCTCGCTCGTGCATCCCGTGACACGCGAACTGATGCACTTCGAGGCTCCCGTGCCTGCCACCTTCCGCAAGGTAGTTCAGTCGGCCAAGGATGAGTAGCCAGCAAAGCAAGACACCACGTTTCCTTCGACTTATTATTAACATTGATATAGCAGAGGCGCACCCACAAAGGATGCGCCTCTTTTTCATCTATACAATCACAACACATAGGGTACAAAATGCCGCTTTTTATGCGTTTTTTCCAAGATGTACCGAGAAAAGTGTAAAGAAACTTTACAATTTTCGTTCAAAAAAGCGTTTTCCCGATTTTTTCTTGCGATAGTGCTTGCCCGTGTGAGTAACTTCGCTAAGCAAATCGGAACAAAAGAATTTATGCCAATCCATATGAGAAAAAACGAAAGCGTACAGCCAATAAACCGCGAGTACAAAGCAAAAAACTCGCGTAACCGTGGATACGTAATGAAATATCCATGAATACGTGATGAAATATCCGCGGATATTTAATGAAATGTCCATGGATACGCAAACTTTTCGGTAAGCGGAACTGAAAAAATGGAAGGGAAGAACCGAAAAATAGGAAGGAAAAGTATGGAAAACGAAAAAAAAGAATTGTCCTGCTCGGCAAAAGTGTCAAAAAATTTGACACTTTTCGTCGAAAAAATCATTTTTCGCAAAAAAGTCATGGTGGCGTTTGGCAGTTTCAATAATTTTGCCTATAGATTTATATGCAGCAAGAGAGTGCGCCCCCTTTTCTGCATAATAAGGTATGATGGAAATAGGAATGTATAACTAAAAACACTATACTATTATGAAAGAATTCTTCAAAAATCTCGGACGCTACAAAGTGTCGTCTACGCTCAACATCTTGGGCCTCGGCATCGCCTTCGCGGCGGCTTACATCATCTTGGTGCAAGTAAACTTTGACCTCACCTACAACCGTTGCTTCAAGGATGCGGAGAGGATATATCGCTTGGAGTTCAAGTCCGTAATGGGCGACGAGGGCAAGAAGATGCCACACGTGTCTCATTATGTGGGTGAGGCTGTGGGCGACAACAATGCCAATGTGGAGGAGTATGCTTGGGCATTCCCTTATCCTCAGCAAAACATTTTTATAATTCTTCCTCAGGAAGAGATAAAAGAGTATTTTCAAGCAGAAGCTCGCATCTGCTCATACAATCTGCCCCAATTGTTCAACATACCGCTCCTCGACGGCAGTTACAAGGAATTGGTGCATCCCAACTCTATCGTGATAAGCGAGTCGTTTGCCCAAACGCACAACCTCAAGGTGGGCGATGCCGTGATGACGGGAAACGAGAAAGCACCCAATATGAATGTGCAAACGATACGGGGTATCTATCCAGACTTTCCCGACAACTGTGAATTCGCAAACACCGTAGTCTTGCAGTTGACCGACAAGGAGATAATGCCAGGCAAGGATGAGTTTTGTTACTCCTATTATTATAAGGTGCACGATGCTGGGCAGAACGATATGGTGCTTGCCAATGGTCTCCGTCTGATAGCGCCGAAGTATGGCGAAGCATACGAGGATTTGCGGAAGGCTTCAGAAGGCGCCAGCCAAGAGCAATGGCTGAAACTGGGGAAAGAATATATGCGACTGACGTCTGTTTATGACATCTACTTTGCCAATGATGTGGAGGGAATCATTGGTCACGATATTGGCAACAGATCTACCACCTACACATTGCTGAGCATTGCGGTGCTGATATTGGCCATCGCATTCATCAACTTCGTGAACTTCTTTATGGCGATGGTGCCTCGGCGCATACGACGTGTGAATACGGAGAAGGTGTTTGGCTGCTCTACACGTCGCCTGCGCATAGGCTTCGTGCTCGAGGCTGTAGGGCTGGTAGCGCTCGGTCTTCTATTGGCTGCCTACATCGTCTTTATGGTAGCGCCAGAGTTGACTGGGATGATTTCTACATCGGCTTTGCTAAGAGACAATCCGATGATAGCCTTGTCTATTGTTGGTGCTGGCCTTCTGCTTGCCGTGGTCAGCAGCATCTATCCTGCCTACTATATCACCTCCGTGCCACCTGCCTTTGCTCTGAAAGGCACGTTCGGCAACACTGCATCGGGCCGTCGTATGCGTTACGTACTCTTGGGCATACAGTTTGCCATCTCCATCGCCCTCATCACCTGCACGTTGTTTATCCGCTTGCAGCACACCTATATGATGCGTTACGATATGGGCTTCAACAAAGAGAACGTGCTTGGGGTCAATCTCGGCAGTGCCAGTAAATCACGGTGGGACTTCAATGCACGACAGCAGTTCACCAATGAGCTGAAGACCAATCCGATGATTGTAGATGCAGCCTTTGGCTCGGAAAACTTTATCGCTGACACCCGCTCAACGCATAACAGATTGACGGAGAAGGGTGAAAACATCTTCTTCCAAGCCTATTCCGTGTCATATAACTTCCTTCGAGTTATGGGAATCGAACTGATTGAGGGACGCGACTATATGCCTGAAGACGAGCAACAAGACGACAAGCAACTCTATATCTTTAACGAAACGGCACAGAAGGAATTTGGCCTGAAGGTCAATGAAGATTTGAACGGAGCCACTGCCATCGGCTTCTGCAAGGACTTCAAGTTCCGTTCCCTGCAATATGAAAGTTCGGCCTTTGCCTTCTGCGTAAGAGAGCATACAGGGTATATGAAGCATTGCTATGTGCGTACTGCAGCAAATGCAGACATTGAAGCCGTGGAGAAGCATATCAAGGATTGTGTCACTAAGATGGGTGATAATGCGGACAAGATTACCATCGAGTTCTTCGATGAAGAGCTGGGTCGCCAATACAAGAAGGAGCGCGAGCTGAACCGCTTGATTACCATCTTTGCTCTTATCTCCATCTGTATCTCCCTGATGGGAGTCTTCGGCCTCGTGTTCTTCGAGACCCAGTATCGCCGTCGCGAGATTGCCCTGCGCCGTGTACACGGAGCGCAGATAAGCGAGATACTGCGTATGTTCGTGATGCAATATGCCCGTATGGTGGGCGTGGCCTTCCTCTTTGCCGTGCCCGTAAGCTACCTCATCATGTCGCGCTGGCTCGAAGGGTATGCCTACCACATCCCGCTCTACTGGTGGGTCTTCGCCCTTGCCTTCCTCATCGTGCTCGCTGTCACCAGCGCCATCGTACTGGCCCGCTCGTGGAAGGCAGCGAGGGAGAATCCCGTGAATGCGTTGTATAAAGAGTAAAGGCTGCGGCTCGGAAAATTGCATGTAAACTTGCATTTTCGCTCGCCTTGCACTAATTTTATCTTTGCAGGCAAAGAAGAAATTAGGCTGCGGCTCGGAAAATTGCATGTAAACTTGCATTTTCGCTCGCCTTGCACTAATTTT
>SUXS01000002.1:39881-198673 GCA_015060865.1 Bacteroidales bacterium
ATTGCATGTAAACTTGCATTTTCGCTCGCCTTGCACTAATTTTATCTTTGCAGGCAAAGAAGAAATTAGGCTGCGGCTCGGAAAATTGCATGTAAACTTGCATTTTCGCTCGCCTTGCACTAATTTTATCTTTGCAGGCAAAGAAGAAATTAGGCTGCGGCTCGGAAAATTGCATGTAAACTTGCATTTTCGCTCGCCTTGCACTAATTTTGTCACCGATAATCTAACACTTGGAAAAAACAAGATGAAAAACAACACAAGCAACAGAAATCTGCCCGCACTGGGAACACTGGCTCTCGCCAGCCTCACCGCCTGTGCCGGAGCCGACAAGAAGGCCGAGGCTACCGCACCCGAGAAGCCGATGAACATCCTCTTCATCATGTGCGACGACCACTCGTACCAAACCATCAGTGCCTACGACCAGCGTTACATTGAAACGCCCAACATTGACCGCATAGCCAATGAGGGCGTACGCTTCACCAACAGCTTCGTAGCCAACTCCATCAGTGGCCCGAGCCGCGCCTGCATGCTCACGGGCAAGCATAGCCATGCCAATGGCTTCATCAACAACAGCACCCGCTTCGACGGTTCGCAGCTCACCTTTCCCAAACTGCTGCAACAAGCCGGGTATCAAACTGCAGTTGTGGGCAAATGGCACTTGGCCTCGAACCCCACGGGCTTCGACTACTGGGACATCCTCATCGGACAAGGAGAATACTACGACCCCTACTTTATTCGCAACGGCGAGCGCATCCAGCGCGAGGGTTATGCCACCAATATCACGACCGACGTAGCCATCAACTGGCTCGACAGCCTGCGCAACCCCGAAAAGCCCTTCTGTCTGCTGCTGCACCATAAGGCGCCGCACCGTACCTGGATGCCCGACACCTGTGACCTCCACCTCTTCAGCGACAGCAACTTCCCCGTACCCGAGACCTTCTACGACAACTACGAAGGCCGCACCGCTGCCCAGCAACAGCAGATGAGCATCGCCAAGGACATGAGCATCGTATATGACCTCAAGATGGCCGACCGCGAGAACGAGCTCCACAGCGCTTACGAAGGCTGGGGACGCGAGATGTACCGCCAGCGCATGCGCCCCGAGGTGCAAGCCGCTTGGGACCGCCACTACGATCCCGTGATTGCCGACTTCAAGGCCCGTAACCTCTCGGGCAAAGAGTTGGCCGAATGGAAATTCCAGCAATACATGCGCGACTATCTGCGTGTCATCACCTCTGTAGACCGCAATATAGGCATCGTGCTCGACTACCTCGAGAAGGAGGGTTTGCTGGAGAACACAATGATTGTATACACCTCTGACCAAGGCTTCTATATGGGCGAGCACGGATGGTTTGACAAGCGCTTCATGTACGAAGAGTCGTTCCGCACACCCCTCCTCGTTCGTCTCCCCGGTGGCAAGAAGGGTGATATACCCCAACTCGTGCAGAACATCGACTACGGCCCCACCTTCCTTGACCTGGCTGGCATTGAGGTGCCCGAAGAGATGCACGGCGAGTCGTTCCTGCCTCTGCTCGAAGGCAAGCGCACCGACTGGCGCGATGCCCTCTACTACCACTTCTACGAGTACCCCGCCGAACATGCCGTGAAGCGCCACTATGGTGTACGCGATGAACGCTACAAGCTCATCCACTTCTACAACGACATCGACACATGGGAACTCTACGACCTCAAGAACGACCCCAACGAGCTCAACAACCTCTACGGACAGCCCGGTACCGAGCGCATCACCAAGCGCATGATGAAGAAGCTCGCCGCCCTGCAAGAGCTGTACGACGACCCCATACGTCACCAGGACACCCAAATAGACAAGCTATAAGAAAAAACAAAAACCTAAATTCACTCCTCCAATAATCTGCTTGAAAACACGCTACCCGACCTAATGCAGCCAGCATCCGTTAAGTAAACATTCATCATAGCATATCAACATTTAACGCCATTCACCCCTCGCGATGAGAGGGTGAATGTTTTTTGTCCCTACCACACCCAAAAAGCAAGGCCGAAGATGGGACTTAGTCTACGGAAAAGACATGGAAACGATTTGCTATAAGTATTCGTCAAACTCGGGAAGTGGAGATGGCTCGTTTAATGTAATACGAGATTTAGTATAGCAAGCCAAAGGCCAGAGGTATGGTTACATTCTTAAGAATATAATACAGGTGGAGCCAACGCAGATGCTTGCGACATCGTATCCCTCAATAGGAATTGCAAACGGGAAAGTGGACAACGAAGAGGAAGCACTGGTAAGAAAACGCCGAGGTAACTATCGCGATCTCTAGCCGATGAATAATACCAACATAAACGAACAACCATAATCCCCCTTACTTCGGCAAGGGAGATTATCTTATAGTATAATTATTTCCTTACGAAAAGGAAATGCCTTATCTTTGCGGATGTAAAAAAGAGACTGTTTATGAAAAGAATCATCATCGCACTGGCCCTGATACTGGGCACACTCGCCACAAAGGCACAAACCCGGCAAACGGCATCACCCGACAACCTCGCGGCACTGATGCCTATGCCCAATCGGGTGGAGCAGCAGAAGGGGCGTCCGTTTCGCCTCATCGAGGGGCGCACCGCCATCAGCTACGCGGGCGACTCACTGGAGTTTGTAGCTCATACGTTGGCTGGCATCATTGAGCGACGCACCGGCGTAAGAGTGAGCACCGAGGCACAGGGCAAGCGAGCAGCCATCACCCTATCCATAGACTCCTCGCTACCGGGAGACGAGCACTACCGCATCGAGGTGACGCACCGCGGCATCGCACTGAGCGGAAGCACCGCCGCGGCACTCTTCCGGGGAGCGATGACCATCGACCAGCTCCTCATGGGCGACATCGTGGCAACGGCACGCGATGAGGTGAGCCCCATCGTCATCGACGACGCACCCCGCTTCGGGCACCGCGCCATCATGCTCGACCCGGCACGCCACTTCCTGCCCGTGGAGGATGTCAAGTTCTTCATCGACCAGATGGCCAAGTACAAGTACAACGTGCTGCAACTGCACCTCACCGACGACCAAGGATGGCGCGTGGCAATACATAGCCATCCCCGACTGGCAAGCCACCAGCACTACACGCAAGAGGAGCTGCGCGACATCGTAGCCTATGCAGCCCAGCGACATATAGAGATAATCCCCGAAGTGGACATACCGGGACACACGGTGGCCATACTGGCTGCTTACCCCGAGCTAAGCTGTGCGCACCTGACGAGCGACACGGTCATCGTGGGCAAGACAACCAACCGCATGGTATGCGCCGCCAATGCCAAGAGCTATGAGGTGCTGACCGATGTGATAGGCGAACTGGCCGCCCTGTTCCCCTCGCCATACATACACCTCGGAGGCGACGAAGCCGCCGTACCGGCCAACTGGGCACAATGTGAACGGTGCCAGGCGATGATGCGCGAGCGAGGCTATACGAAGGCCACGGAGCTGATGACACCCTTCTTCGACCGCATACTGCAGGCCGTACGCGAGCAGGGCAAGAAGGCTATCCTCTGGTGCGAGCTCGACAACATTTACCCACCTGCCAACGATTACCTCTTCCCCTACCCCAAGGATGTGACGCTCGTCACCTGGCGCTATGGACTTACACCCACGTGCCAAAGGCTGACTCATGAGCATGGGCATCCGCTCATCATGGCACCGGGCGAACATGCCTACCTCGACTACCCCCAATGGAGGGGCGACCTCCCTGAGTTCAACAACTGGGGCATGCCACTCTCCACACTGGAGAACTGCTATAAGCTCGACCCGGGCTATGGCCGCCCTGCTGACGAGCAGAGCCACATACTGGGAGTGATGGGTACGCTATGGGGCGAGGCCATCAAGGACATCAACAGAGCCACCTACATGGCTTTTCCTCGTGCCCTTGCCTTGGCCGAAGCGGGATGGACGGAGATGCCGCAACGCGATTGGCCATCGTTCAAGGAGCGTATGTACCCCAACCTCACCGACCTGATGAAGTGCGGCGTATCGGTGCGTGTGCCCTTCGAAGTTGGAGAAAGGAGGAGGCCTTAATTTTTTTTGAAAAAAAATCGCCACATTTGCAACCTGAGACGAGTTTGTTACGTCTAATAGACAGAGAAACCAAAAAACATTAAACAATATGAAGACAAAGAACATCTTTTTGGCCATGATTGTGGCCTTGATGAGTACAGCTATCTGCCCTGCACAGGAGGGCGAATCTACCAAAGAAGGCATTGCCGCAGTGGAGGAGATTGTATCGGACAGCAGTACCGGCAATAGCGTCAGCAGCAACCCAACAACGACACAGCACAGAAGCGGTTCGTGGACAGTAACCTATACGAATGACACGCTGGATACCGATGAGGCGGTAGAACTATTGGAGGAAATCTTCGACGAAGAATTTCCCGAAGGCATAGAAGGGCTGATGAAAACAGCAATGGGTACCGTGCTGATTGCCGCACTCGTGCTATTCTGCATATTTGGCCTACCTATCCTTGGTATTATCCTTATTATATGGCTTATCGTCAGAGCCTCAAGGAGAAGTAGCAACAATGCCGGACAAGCAGTTGTGCAAAACGAGGTAGACGCGACAGGAAGAGACCGTGCCCTTTTCAACAAAGGCGTAAGAAACGTATGCCTTGGCATAGGACTCGCCATCTTCCTTGGGATATGGATGGGTGACTTTGGCGTAGGTATCGGCGTATTAGTCGTATGCATAGGTATCGGCGAACTGCTTGTTGACTATTTTACCAAGAAATAAGCGAAGCAACAACCAGGCACACCTTAAGGAGCCACCTTGAGCGCAAACACTATGCACGACATCGCACTCATCAGCCAAGTTCTGATATTCGGAAACCGACGAGCCTTCGACTCGCTGGTGAAGAAATATCAGGGTGCGGTGCGTAGATTCCTGCTGAGCCTCACGGCAGGAGACAGGGCCTTGAGCGACGACCTTGCACAAGAGACTTTCATCAAGGCATATACGTCGCTGGAGACATTTAAAAAACGCTCAAACTTCTTAACTTGGCTCTATAGAATTGCATATAACGTTTTTTATGACTATATTCGCAGTCGGAAAGAGATGCTCTCGATGGACGATGACGACTGCGAGCTGGAGTCACAGCACCAGGAAGCCCCTTCGGAAAGCTACGTGAAGGCCGACATCAATGAGGCACTAAAACAGCTGAAGCCCAATGAGCGGACGTGCGTGACACTGCACCTGATGGATGACCTCCCAATCGACGAGATAGTAGCGATTACGAATCTGCCCGAAGGAACCGTCAAGTCGCACATCGCCCGAGGTAAAGAAAAATTAGCAACCTTTCTAAGAAAAAATGGATATGACAGATGACCAACTGATACGGCAATTCATGCAGGACAACATCCGCGTGCCCGAAGACAATGGCTTCAGCGAGCGAGTGATGCGACGTTTGCCACGCCGCCCCATCAACACCGCGTGGACAACCGTGTTTGAGGTGGTGGTACTGACCGTGGGATGCCTACTCCTGCTCAGCCAAGTAGACTTGACAGAGGTGTTCTGTGACCTTTCACTACGCGCCCTGCAATTTATCACCTATCTGCGCTATGCCGACTTCACCTTCAATCCCCTATACCTGGTAGCTATACTCATCTTATTGGCAGTATGGGGAGGAAACAGAATAAAAGCACTGACATGAAACAATATTTAGACTTGCTCAACCGTATCCTCACGGAGGGCGTAGAAAAAGGTGACCGTACAGGTACCGGCACCATCAGCGTATTCGGACATCAGATGCGCTTCAACCTCGAAGATGGGTTCCCCTGCCTGACCACCAAGAAGCTCCACCTGAAATCCATTATCCACGAGCTGCTATGGTTCCTCAATGGTGATACCAACGTGAAGTACCTACAAGACAATGGTGTGCGCATCTGGAACGAGTGGGCCGACGAGAATGGCGACCTTGGACACATCTACGGCTATCAGTGGCGCTCATGGCCCGACTACAAGGGCGGACACATCGACCAGATAAAAGAGGTAATCGACACCATCAGGAACAACCCCAATAGCCGTCGTATGATTGTGTCGGCATGGAACGTGGCCGATATCGACAATATGAACCTGCCTCCCTGTCACGCCTTCTTCCAGTTCTATGTGGCTAACGGCAAGCTAAGCCTGCAGCTATACCAACGCAGCGCCGACACCTTCCTTGGGGTGCCCTTCAACATCGCCTCGTATGCCCTGCTGCTCATGATGGTGGCGCAAGTGACAGGCCTCAAGCCGGGTGAGTTTGTACACACCCTTGGCGACACACATATCTACAGCAACCATATAGAACAGGTAAAGCTCCAGCTGACACGCGAGCCGCGTCCGCTCCCCAAGATGAAAATCAACCCCGACGTGAAGGATATCTTCAGCTTCAAGTTCGAGGATTTCGAGCTCGTAGACTATGACCCACATCCACATATCAAGGGGGTTGTGGCAGTATAATAAGGAAGCCTCCCCCTATCTCCCTCCCGAAGAGGGGGGGACTTGCAAACTGGAATAATAAAGAATCTACAACAATGAACAACTCATTCCCATTCTTAGGAACTGAAGCTCACCCGCAATCGGGAGAGTCAGCGAAGAGTACAGCCCTCGACAATGTATCCATCATCGTAGCTGTAGCCAAGAACGGAGCCATTGGACGTGACAACCAATTGCTATATCACCTACCCAATGACCTCAAGCACTTCAAGACACTTACTACCGGACACACGATTGTCATGGGACGCAAGACCTTCGAGTCGCTCCCCAAAGGAGCACTCCCTAACCGTCGCAATATCGTGCTGAGCCGTCAGGAAGACCTGCATTACGAGAATGCCGAATGCTACCGTAGCCTCGAAGACGCACTGATGCAGTGCGATTACTGGGAAGATGTATACATTATCGGTGGTGCAGAGCTATACAAACAGACTATCGAACTAGCCTCACGCATCCACCTCACACTCATAGAGGATGCACCAGCCGATGCCGATGCGTTCTTCCCTGCCCTTGACCCCAACCAATGGAAAGAGACTAGCCGAGAGGAGCACCCTGCCGATGAGAAGCATGCACATGCTTACACCTTTATCGACTATGCTAGGAGATAACAGATAGACCATTCATATAAACAACTCAACTTTCGCAAGTGCGAAAGCAAGGTAGATAAAAGTCTTAACTGAAGTTATCGGCTCTTCGAGCCTAAGAAGATAAAGGCCGAATGACAGAACGCGCGTACCAGACTATCGGCATTTAACTCCCTTACTTCCTGAGAGTTGAGCTTACGAAACTTAAGCAAACAAGAGAGGCGCCCCGTGGGGCGCCTCTCTTGTTTATATGTACCAATGCTCAACGAGCATAACTTACCGCACGAGTTTCTCGAATGACTGTAATCTTTACTTGACCCGGATAGGTCATCTCATCCTGAATCTTCTTTGCAATTTCGGTAGAGAGCGTTTCGGTAGTCTTATCGTCAATCTTATCAGCACCCACAATAACACGTAGTTCACGCCCTGCTTGGATAGCATAGGTCTTAACCACACCTGGATATGACATGGCCAGCTGTTCGAGGTCGTTGAGGCGCTTGATGTATGCCTCCACGATTTCTCGACGTGCGCCAGGACGAGCTCCTGAGATGGCGTCGCAGACTTGAACGATGGGTGCAAGAAGGCTGTTCATCTCTACTTCGTCATGGTGTGCACCGATGGCATTGCAGATGTCTGGCTTCTCCTTGTACTTCTCGGCAAGTTTCATTCCATAGAGTGCGTGAGGCAACTCGTTCTCCTCATCGGGAACCTTACCTATATCGTGAAGCAATCCAGCACGCTTGGCCTTCTTGGGATTGAGGCCGAGTTCTGAGGCCATTACGGCACAGAGGTTGGCGGTTTCGCGTGCATGTTGCAACAGGTTTTGGCCATACGAAGAGCGGTATTTCATCTTACCGATGATACGGATGAGCTCAGGGTGCAGACCATGGATGCCCAAGTCTATCGTAGTGCGCTTGCCGGTCTCGATAATCTCCTCCTCGACCTGCTTCTTTACTTTGGCTACAACCTCTTCGATACGTGCGGGGTGGATACGTCCGTCTGTCACCAATTGATGGAGAGCTAAGCGGGCGATTTCGCGGCGTACGGGGTCGAATGCAGAAAGTACGATAGCTTCTGGAGTGTCATCAACAACGATTTCAACACCTGTGGCAGCCTCGAGGGCACGGATGTTGCGGCCTTCACGACCGATGATGCGTCCCTTCATCTCGTCAGAATCGATGTGGAATACAGTAACAGAGTTTTCGATAGCTGTTTCTGTAGCTACTCGTTGGATAGACTGGATAACGATACGCTTGGCCTCTTTGTTGGCTGTCATCTTGGCATCATCCATAATCTCATTGATGTATGATGCGGCTTGTGTCTTAGCCTCTTCTTTCAGTGATTCGACCAATTGGTCGCGTGCGGTCTCTGCAGACAGGCCACTGATGGCTTCAAGGCGTTCGCGCTCTTGCTTTTGCAGTGAATCGAGTTCGTCCTGTTTTTGGCTGATAATCTGTAACTGTTCGTCGAGGTTGGCCTTAATGGCGTCAATTTCGTTGCGCTTGCGCTGGTTCTCGCTTTGCTGCTGATTGAGCTGTATCTCGCGCTGCTTGATGCGGCTTTCTGATTGTTGTAGCTTTTGGCTGCGTGCAGCAACCTCTTTTTCCAGCTCAGCTTTCTTGTTCAAGAACTTTTCCTTCACTTCGAGGAGTTTGTTTTTCTTCATTACCTCGCCTTGCGCTTCTGCCTCAGCAATTATGCGTTTGGCCTTTGATTTGGCTCCAGAGAAGGCAATGAGGTAGGTAATCAAACCTCCTACGGTAAGGCCTATAACTCCGGCAACTACTGGTATTAACGTCATAATTTATTACTTATAATTATTAATAAAAAACACTACTTTGCAACGTAAGGGGAGGACCCTTGACGTTCAAGTAGTGCGTGATTATACCTTATTATATAAATAGGTTAAGCGTTGATTCCGTTCTCTGCCAGATATTCGTCGAGCATAATACTAAGCTCTTCGAATTTCTCTTGGTATGGACGGGTATCGGTACGCATCTTTTCCTGTTGGTACATAACACCTATATGGAGAGCTACCATAGCAAGGTATTTCTCGGTGGTCTGTCCTGGAAAGTGCTCGCGGTACACGTTTAACTTATCGTCAATATGCCTTATCGCCTTGCGGATAGCCTCTTCCTCTTTGGGGTCAATGTGGAGGAAAAAGGTGAATCCGGCAATAATCACCTTTATTCTTAGTCGGTTGGTCGGTGTCATAGCTCGTCTTCTTTTTGCTCTGATGCATTGAGTAGTGCTATGCACTTGTCCACTTCACGCACTAACTTTGATAACCGTTTCTGCGTATTGCCAAATTCTCCTTCGTCAATACTGATTATCTTGGCCAGCTTGAGGTCTGAATAGGATTTCTCGAGTAGGGAGTATTGCTCACGTGCTTTTTCTAACTCAACGGATTGTGTGGATAACTGCTCACGCAATGCTGTATTCTCGTCGGAGAGCAAGGTGTAGGCTTCCATCAACCTGCTTAGCTTTGATTCAAAGTTTTCGATTACAAATTCATCTACTTCCGTCATCTTAATCAAACTTCGTCACAAATTTAGTCTTTTTTTTGAAGAAAAGAAAGGATCGGACGGAAAAATGTGTAAAAATGCCTTCTTGGGGCCTCTTTTTTGGGGTAAACATGTTGCAAGTGATGATTATGGCAGCATTTTCAGATCGTGAAACATGGTGTAGTAATACGCAGCTTTCTTCTCGATGCTGAGCGGGTAGGCCCTGGAGGTGGAGGGCATTCGATAGAGTGGCAGGTTGCGTGTACCGATCTGTAGGGTGGTGGCTTCTCCTATCTTGGGCTTGGGTGCAGGGTACTGCGATATGAGTTCGTTAGTGGCTTTTTCGCCCGTGGTTGCTATGGCAAGGCACTGTGGAAGTTGTGCCAATAGGGCTTCGACGTTGGTAGGGCATACGACTTCGAGGTGGTTGTCTGAAGCGTTGTCCTTGAGACGGCGTACGGTTTCGGCGGTGTCGTACATCGCAATGCCCATTTCTTCTGCAAACTGAACGATGGCTTCCTTGCGGAAGCATTTGGTTGAGCTGTCTACGAAGGCGTTTTTGTCAGCGAAGAAAATCACCCCCATGATGCGCCACATGTCGTTCTGAAAATTTGGATAGAAAAAATCCATGCTCCAGCGTTTCTGTTGGGGAGGAAAACTGCCTAATAGCAGCACTTTGGCGTTATTAGGCAGGAATGGTTTCAGAGGGTGATTCTCCAAAGAGGGCATGGGATAAATGCTTATGCCTCTTTCTTCTTTGGTTCCTTCTTGGCTAGACGTATCACGTTGAATACGAAGTCCGTCATCCACGCACTTGAGTAGCCCAATGCTTGCTGCAGCTGGCGTACGGCACCTACGGTCTTGAACATGGCTTCATCCTTCCAGTTGTTCTTGGTGAGGATGTTGCTGATAGCTGCCTCGGTCTGCGTGTAAAGCTTTTTCTTAAAGGGGATGCGCATAGTGAGCTTCATCTCGTTGCTGACAGCCATCATCAGGCTCTCGTTGAAACGCTGGAACTGGAAGAAGTAGCTATTTACCATGTTCACATTGCGACAATTCTTCTTGATGGACGCGTCAATCTCCTTGAAGAAGTTCTCATTGAGATTATAGATCTGCATAAGCATCTTCTTGCAGCGCGACTTCTCGGCAACGCCTAGCTTGTTGTTTTGAGTAGCCACCTTCAGAGTGCGCTTGAACATGGCGAGATCCGGGAGCATGTTGATGTTGCTGATGCCGAGATTACTTGCCATTACGGCTTGATAGTATACACGAATGAGGGTCATGAAGTCTTCAATGCCGCCCACTTTTCCTTCTTCGTTTGCTGTCTTCTTGCGAAATAAATTTCCTAAAAATCCCATATCTGCAAAATTTTCCGCAAAAGTACGCAAAAAAACAAAGCAGAACAAACAAAAAAAGAGGTTATTTACACTCAAGGGAACCTCCTTCACCTCCCCAAAAATGCTTTTTTGTTTTTTTCGGGCATAAATTAGGCGTATTATCAAAAGAAAATTGTAACTTTGCGAACGTTACAAAGAATACACACAAAGATTTTACTGCAATTATGAAGAACTTAAAGCTTTTATTTGTTCTTGGAACACTCATTGTCGCATCTTCTTGTACTTCATACAAGCGGGTTCCCTACATCCAGAATAGCGAATCCTTAGATACCACAAGAGCTACAGAACTTTACGACGCCAGAATCCAACCCAAGGATATGCTGACAATCACCGTTAGCTGTAAAGACATCAATGCTGCTATTCCTTTCAACTTAACCATACAAACCACACAATCAGCCAGTGTTACCACACGCACAACAACAACACAACCCGCGTTGCAAACATATATCGTTGACAACAATGGGGGGATAAGCTTCCCCACCTTAGGCTACATAATTGTTGGAGGAATGACGAGAGGCGAATTGGAAAATTACATCAAAGAGAGCATATCTCCACACTTCACATCCGAAGAGCCCATTGTCACTGTTCGTTTTATCAACTACAAGATTTCGGTGTTAGGAGAAGTTTCCAAACCCAACTCTTATACCATTTCAAACGAAAGGGTTAACATATTCGAGGCTTTGGCACTTGCAGGAGACTTAACCATTTACGGAAAACGAGACGGAGTTAAATTGCTCAGAGAAGATGCTCAAGGGAAAAAGAAAGTTGTAACACTCGATTTAAATGACGCCAATATTATTTACTCCCCATATTATCATTTACAGCAGAACGACATTATTTATGTAGAGCCCAACAAGGCTAAAGCTCAAAGTTCTGAAATTGGCAGTGCCACCTCTTTATGGTTCTCTGCTATATCTATCATGATATCAGTTGTTAACCTGTTTGCAAACTTACTTAGATAAAAGAACCTTTATGAACGACGGAAAATACAATTTAAACACTTTTGAAGAAGAGGAAAGTGGTTTTGACTTCAAATCTTTAATCATCAAACTTTTTATTCATTGGAAGTGGATTGCAATATCCATCCTCTTATGCTTGGTTTGTGCCTATTTTTACATACGCGTCCAAACGCCTGTATATAGGATACAAGCAACCATTATGATCAATGATGAGCAGAAAGGCACATTCCAGAACCAGATGATGACATTGCAACAAGATTTTGGAATCATGAGCACTAGCGTAGGTATTGACAATGAAATTGAGATTCTACGTTCAAAGTCCATTATCAAGCAAGCCGTAATAGACCTTAAGTTATATACAAATTATTCTATAGATGGCGGCTTTGCCAGTCCTGCACAAGTACTATACGGTTCATACCCCATCAATGTAGATATCAACCGCGAGGATTTGGACGTACTCACTTCTGGAATTGCATTAAACATCACCCAACCCAATCCAGACACCTATATAGTCAAATATCAAGACTACGACGCCACGCAAGATAAATATATAGACATAAAGAAGGAGATAAAAAATCTCCCCTGCACTATACAAACATCTATCGGGACACTCACCCTAACCAAAGGCACATCTGCCCCCTTGAATCCTGATCAGGAGCTAACCGTTTCGATAGTATCACCGATCAGAATGGCTCGTGCCTGCTTGGGAGCTTTATCTATTGAGCCAACATCCAAAACCACAGCCGTAGCTTACATTTCCTACTTAGATGTCAATAAACGTCGAGGTGTCGACTTCGTAAACCAACTTGTTGTTGCTTACAACAGAGAAAACAACAATGACAAGAATCAAGTAGCTATCAAAACGGAAGAGTTTATTAAAAGGAGATTGGACATCGTTGCCGCTGAACTCGACGGAACGGAAGAACAAATGGCACAATTCAAGCGTTCTTCAGGTTTGACCAATGTTACAGGCGATGCACAACGCATACTCACAGGAAGTACGGAATATGAAAAACAAAGTGTAGAGATTGCCACACAACTCAACTTGCTATCCTACCTACGCGAATATGTCAACAATCCCGAGAACGAGTTAATGGCCATTCCTGCTAATGTAGGCCTTTCCGACGCCTCGCTGTCCTCAGGCATTGTAAAATACAATGAGGGAGTTATTGAGCGCAATCGCATGCTACGAAGTGTAAACGAAAGCCACCCTACCATTATAGACCTCACGACAGACCTCAAGTCAATGGCAAACACCATTAAACTATCTATCGAGGCAGCCTATGACGCACTAGAAATCAAACAAAAAGATATTGAACGCCAATCTGTAAAGTTCACTTCAAAACTCGGCGATGCTCCCTCACAAGAAAAGGTCATAGAAGGATACAAGCGTCAACAAGAAGTTAAATCAGGACTATATTTAATGCTTCTACAGAAACGCGAAGAAAACTCTATAGCGTTAGCTGCAACTGCAGACAATGCCAAGCTTATTGATGCCGCTTTAGCAAACGATGCGCCTGTATCTCCAAGAAGTAAAATGATTTGGCTTGTTGCATTAGCGATTGGAGTTGCAATCCCCATTGGTCTTATATACTTAATGGAATTGTTACGATATAAAATTGAAGGGCGTAATGATTTGGAAAAACTCACAAAAATCCCCATCTTAGGAGACGTAGCCATAGCACATAATCTCAAAAATGGCGAACGCGCAATTGTCGTAAAGGAAAACTCCAATAGCATGATGGATGAAACATTTAGATCCATCCGCACCAACCTACAATTCACGCTTGACGGTCCAGACAAGAAAGTTATCCAGTTCACCTCATCAAGTTCTGGTGAAGGAAAGACATTCGTATCATCAAATATAGCAATGAGTCTTGCACTTCTAGGCAAAAAAGTGATTTTGGTCGGCCTTGATATTAGAAAGCCTCGTTTAGCAAACATTTTCGACCTCAATGATCAGAAAAGAGGACTGACTACATTCTTGTCAAGTAACCCTAACGACAAAGAGTTGCTTTTCCAACAGATTATGCCATCAGGAGTCAATGCCAACCTAGACATACTCCCCGCAGGAATCGTACCTCCCAATCCTGCAGAGCTATTATCAAGAGTAAATCTTGACAATGCTATTGCATTCCTAAAAGAGAAATATGACTATATCATACTGGACACTGCCCCTGTAGGATTAGTGTCAGACACCTTAATTATTGCTCGTGTTGCTGACGCTACAGTTTACATCTGTCGTGCCGACTATACTCCAAAGAATGATCTCAATCTACTTAACTCCTTATACGCAGAGAGCAAGTTGAAAAACATGAGCATTGTTCTCAATGGGGTAGACATGACCAAGCGAAAATATGGTTATTACTATGGATATGGTAATTATGGGCGCTATGGGCGTTACGGTTACGGCAAATATGGATATGGGCGCTATGGTCAATATGGATATGGGCGCTATGGTCAATATGGATATGGCAATGAGAAGAAATAAATGTAATAAGTATGCAAATAAAGGTTCATCATGATGAACCTTTATTTGCATATAGGTTATTATTGCAACAAGAATATACTTATTTTTGCACTTATAACTACGAGAAATCAATACCAAAAGACACAAACAGCAAAGAGTACGCCCACAGATAGTCCAATACGATATTGACTTGAGTTATATTTACGAAAGCGCCATGGCAATTCAGAACAAGAGAGAGCTGCATAGAAACAAAAACAAACAACGAACATAAAAAGACAAGCACATGCGCTTAGCAATATATGGAGCCGGTTCCTTAGGAACAATCCTCGGAGCATTCATCAGCAAGGCTGGTATAGATATTGAGTTAATAAACCACAACAAAGCACATGTAAAGGCTTTAAAGGAACAAGGAGCACTGGTAATAGGTACCATACAGTTTTGCCACCCTGTTATTGCGTATACTCCTGACGAGATGAACGGATTATACGACATTCTGTTTCTCATGACCAAACAGCAACACAATGCCGAGGTAGTTCATATGCTCAAAAGTCACCTTGCCTCTAATGGTGCACTTGTAACATTCCAAAATGGTCTCCCAGAGATGCAAATCGCAGAGATTTTAGGCGAAGAACGTGTATTAGGATGCACCGTAGCCTGGGGCGCTACCATGCAGTCACCTGGCATATGCGAACTCACTAGCGAACCAGATGCACTATCATTTTCCTTAGGAACTATCTCCGCACAACCAAACAAGCATCTCAACAAAGTAAAAGAATTGCTCGAACTGATGGGCACGGTCGATATAGAAGAGAACTTCATTGGTACTCGTTGGAGCAAACTACTTATCAATGCCTCCTTCTCAGGAATGAGTGCCGTGCTGGGATGCACATTCGGAGAAGCCGCTAAATCACGAGCTTCACGTCGCATAGTGCAGGCATTGATAAAAGAATGTATTGACGTCTGTCAGGCAGGAGGTATCCGTATCGAGCCCGTACAAGGCAAAGACATTGTAAAATTACTCAATTACAACAATTCTATAAAAAGAGCCTTTTCATACTTCATCATACCCATTGCTATCCGTAAGCATGCAAGACTTAAAGCTAGCATGCTGCAAGATTTAGAGAGGGGCAGACTCACCGAAGTGGATGCCATTAATGGGGCTGTATCGGATTACGGAAGAAGAGTTGGATGCCCAACACCTATGAATGACCGCGTCGTAGAGATTATCCATAAAATCGAACAAGGAGTTTTGCGACCTGGATTCGATAATCTGAACTTATTCTAAAGATATACGATAGAAGATGCGATAAAGTATCAGAGTATCATATCCCAATATAACTTTACCCCAAAAAAGTTTTTCCAATAAGGCACATCATAGTCACAAATATTCCATGATTAAACAGATTTCCTTCAGCTTAACAGCCAAACACCGAGGTTGCCATTTAATAACTCGCGAAGTATTGGGACATTTGCCGCAACCTCTACCCAAAATCGGGTTACTGAACCTTTTCGTACAGCACACTTCGTGCGCGCTCACAATTAACGAGAACTCAGATCCCAATGTGAGAAATGATTTAAGCAACACCATGGATTATCTTATAAAGGAGAATGAGCCCTACTACTCTCACATCATGGAAGGGGAAGATGATATGCCAGCTCATGCCAAGACCTCTCTAATCGGAATGAGTATCACCATTCCAATCACCGAAGGACATCTCAACCTAGGCACATGGCAAGGAATCTACCTCTGCGAATTTCGGAACTATGGCGGTGAACGACAGATAGTAGCCACTATCTACGAGTAAATTTTAAGGAAGACTTGCTGAGATGAGCCAACAAACGATACACTTTACCGATGCTCAAAAGCTGATGCGCCCTACAGCATTTACAACGATGATAAAGCCTGTAGGGTCGTTATGTAATCTCGACTGCGACTACTGCTACTACTTAGGCAAGGCCAACCTCTACGGAGGATGCCAACCCAAAATGAGCGAAGAGTTGTTGGAGCGATACATCAGCCAATACATAGAGGCTGTGCAGGTGCCTGTGGTGACCTTCTGCTGGCATGGTGGAGAGCCTCTGCTGGCGGGACTCGACTTCTACGAGAAGGCCGTAGCGCTGCAAAATAAGTATAAAGGGAACAAGCAGATAGAGAACTCGCTGCAGACCAATGGACTATTGGTGAATACCGAGTGGTGCGATTTCTTCCGCCACAACAACTTCCTCATAGGCCTATCGCTCGACGGCCCGAGGGACATACACGATGCCTATCGCCACGACCGCGGAGGGCATCCTACCTTTGACCGCGTGATGCGAGCTCTGGAGATGATGGCCGTCAATGGCGTGGAGTACAACACGCTAAGCACCATCAATAACCGCTGTGCCGGACGTGGCCGCGAGGTGTATGAATTCATGCGCTCGGTGAGCCGATACATGCAGTTCCTCCCTGTAGTGGAAATGACAGCCGATAGCTTAAATGGTTCCATCGACCATCATCCTTCGACCATTAACCGTCCCGCCATCGTGCCTCCCGGTACGTCTGGTTCCAAACTGGCCCCCTGGAGCATCACGCCAAAGGCTTTTGGGCGCTTCATGTGCGACATCTTCGACGAGTGGGTCATCAGCGATGTGGGCGAACGCTTCGTACAACTTTTCGACATCACTCTGGCACAGTGGTGCGGCGTGCAACCCTCGCTGTGCTCATTCTGCCCTACATGTGGCGACGGACTGGTAGTGGAGCATAATGGCGACGTGTATATGTGCGACCACTTCGTATACCCCGAATACCGTCTCGGGAATATCAGAGATGAGCATCTGAGCGACCTACAGCGCAAGCCTGAACTCTTCCGTTTCGGTGTAGAGAAGCGCAACTCGCTGCCCTCAGACTGCCGCCAGTGCGAATACCTCTTCGCTTGCCGTGGCGAATGTCCCAAGCATCGCTTCGCTACTACGCGAAGAGGCGAGAAGGGGCTCAATACGTTATGCGAAGGGTACAAACACTTTTTTGAATATACCGCCCCCTACATGCAACAGATGCGCACACTGCTCGAACAGGGGCTCGAAGCATCACATATCATACCTTGGGCACGACAAAAGCGCGGATTCGCAGGCTGATTTGCAAAGATTACATACCAAAACCGCAAGTCTGCAAAGGTAAAAAACCTACGCTACAGCAAAAAAAAATGTTTTTCACAAAAAAACGCAATGAGCTAAGACATTATCTCCATATATTTTCCTACCTTTGAAGTTCAGAGAAACAACCTTTAAAGATTAATACACATTATGAAAAGTAAGTACACATTGCCCAAAGACGGTGGACTCATCACCGCAGGTGTTCCCCGCGACATCTATTGCCGCTACGAGAAAGTACCCACAGAAATTTTCGAAACAGAGTATGCAGGTGTGCAGCACGTGACCGACCAGATTGTGGCAGCCATCAATGCACACAGTGAAGCACGTCCGTTCCTGCTGGGCCTAACCACAGGCAAAACTCCACTCGGCCTCTATCGCGAATTGGTAGAACGTCACAAAGCTGGTAAGGTAAGTTTCAAGAACGTGGCCGTAGTGAGTCTCGATGAGTTCTACCCCATCGCTCCCGAGCATAAGCAGAGCCGCAACTATCGCATACACGAGGAATTCCTCAATCATATCGACATTGACAAGAGCAATGTACATATTCCCGATGCTACCGTACCCGTAAGCGAGATTTCAGACTACTGCAAGAAGTACGACGATATTGCCAGCAAGGTAGACTTCATGATCATCGGCATGGGTGAGCAGGGACAGCTCGGCTTCAACGAGCCCGGTTCATACGAAAAATCACGTACACGCCTCGTGCAGCTTAGTCTCAACTCACGCAAGGTGCAGTCAAAGTTCTTCTCACAAGAGAAGGAAGTACCCACCATGGCCATCACCATGGGCATAGGCACCATACTCAAAGCCAAGAAGATCGTACTCATGGCATGGGGCGAGAACAAGGCAGAGGCTATACAGAGAGTTGTTGAGGGCGAAGATACCGAGATGATTCCCGCTAGCCTGCTGCAGTCGCACCCCGACATTGAGGTGGTAATTGACGAGATTGCCGGTGAGAAACTCACCCGAGTACAAGCCCCCTGGGTAGTAGGTTCTTGCGAATGGACCAAGAAACTGGTACGCAAGGCTGTTATCTGGCTTTGCAACAAAGTAGAGAAGCCTATCCTCAAGCTCACCTACCAGGATTATATGAAGAACTCACTGTCAGAGATGCTCGATAGTCTGGGCAAGACCTATGACAAGGTAAACATCGAGGTCTTCAACGACCTGCAACACACCATCTCCGGATGGCCCGGTGGCAAGCCCAATGCCGACGACACCACACGTCCCGTACCCTCCACCCCCTTCCCCAAGCGCGTGCTCATCTTCTCTCCGCACCCCGATGACGATGTCATCTCAATGGGTGGTACCTTCATCCGCCTCGTAGAACAGGGTCACGATGTACACGTAGCCTATGAGACTTCCGGTAACGTAGCCGTATATGACGACGTGGTAGTGCAACATATGGACACTGCACGCGAGATTGGCTTTGCCGACCGCTACGATGAGGTGCGCCAAATCATTGCCAACAAGGTAGAGGGCGAACCCGAGCCCCGTGCACTGCTCAACCTCAAGGGAGCCATCCGCCGTGCCGAAGCCAAGGCTGCCGTGCGCTCATTCGGGCTCAACGACGAGACCAACGCACACTTCCTCAACCTCCCGTTCTATGAGACTGGTGGTATCAAGAAGGGCGAACTCGGCGAAGCTGACATCGAGATTGTGGTGAAGCTGCTCCGCGAGATAAAGCCTCATCAGATCTATGCTGCAGGTGACCTCACCGACCCCCACGGCACACACCGCGTATGTATAGAGGCAGTGCTCGGTGCTTGGGAAATTGTGCAGAACGATGATTGGGCCAAGGAGTGCCACATATGGCTCTATCGCGGTGCATGGCAGGAGTGGGACCTCGGCATGGTAGACATGGCCGTACCCCTCAGTCCCGACGAGCTCATCAAGAAGCGTCACGCCATCTTCCGCCACCTCTCACAGAAGGACATCGTCCCCTTCCCCGGTGAAGACCACCGCGAGTTCTGGCAGCGTGCCGAAGACCGTACACAAAACACCGCACGCCAATACGATAAGCTGGGCATGGCCGAGTATCAGGCCATCGAGGTGTTTGTACAAATGAAATAAAACAAACACATAAAATAACAAGACGAAGAAATAGGGCTGAATCCATATGGAGCAGCCCTATTTTTTCTTCGTTATAAATTTTATAGACACCTAGATTATCTTCATCCTTCAGAATCTCCTCATTTTATTTTTTCGTCAAAACAATTCGGTTCCTCATACCATTACTTGCAGCAACTGTTAAAATTACTTTACCTGGAGTCTGACCTGCACGAAGAATTACAAGCGCCGAACCATTGTAGAGGCGACGGGTATTGCCTGTGTGAAGCTCGTCGCTGAGGATGTTACCATTGTCTACAGCTACGATGCGGGCATCGCCCTCCACAGAGAAGGTAAGCTGCTCTTGTGCAGCCCATACGCGGCGGCCCTTGCGGTCAACGGCATGTACGCGTACGTGCATGAGGTCGGTACCGTCGGCTTGCCACTCGATGGCATCGGGGATGAGTGCCAACTTCTTGGCCTCACCAGTAGTCTCGATACGGTGGCGGGCTACCGCCTTGCCATTGCGGTAGGCCACGGCTTCGAGGTAGCCGGGAGCGTAGGCAATATTGTCGAACTTAATCTTGTTGCGCGAGCGGGGATTCATGGTGTTCTCATTGGAGGCTACCACACGTCCATTGAGAACAAGGTCAACACGCTCACAGTTGGTATATACATTCATCGAAACCTTAGAGCCCTCTTCACGGTTCCAGCTCTCGCCAGTGACGCCAGTACCTACCTGCACATCGTTCCACATCACCTCTTTGGCAGCCTTATCAATGATGGCCATGCGCACTACAGGCTCGTCAACAAACATCGACTTGAGGAAGTAGGCGGTGCCCTTAGGCTGCAGGGAGAGGTCGAACGAGCCGTTCACCCAACCCTTGGCGGGCCAACCGTTTGACTCGCCCAGGTAGTCGATCTGTCCCCAGTAGGCAAGGCCAAGCACGCGATCGAGGTCCATCTCAAAGTAGTTGGGACCCATCATGCTGGTGTTGGCTTCACTCTGATAGAACATCAGGTTGGGGAAGCGGCGGCTATCGCCAGGGAAGTACATATAACGGTAGTTGTAGGAAGCAATGTCGGTCTCATGAACCAGCGGTGCGGGCAGAGAATCCGTGTCAAGATGACGTCCACGGGGATGCATAGCCACCGTGATGTGGCGTGTATCATCATAGCGCAGGAGCACAGGCTTCATCATACGATAGGCAGTAACACCCCAGTCATTGAAGGGGAGCGAGTTGTAGGTCTGAAGCTCATTACCCAGGCTCCACATCACCACACAGGGATGGTTACGGTCACGCTTCACCCATTCCGGGAGGTCACGAGGCCAAAGGCTCATCCAGTCGGCACGGCCACCGCAGAACGAAGTGAGCCACTTGTCGTAAAGTTCATCGACTACAAGGAAGCCATACTCATCGCACAGCTGCATGAACGACTTGCTGTAGGGGTTGTGCGAAGTGCGGATATGATTGAAACCATACTCCTTGAGCAACTGAAGGCGTTTCTCAATAGCACGCGGATAGGCTGCTGCACCGAGGGCGCCCAAAGTGTGATGGTTGGCAATACCCTTGAGGATGACCTTCTCGCCATTGAGTTTCATTCCAAACTCGGGAGAGAACTCGATGGTACGGATACCGAAGGTGTGGGCCACGCTATCCATCACAGCACCCTCGGCATCAAGGATAGCTACCGAGGCAGTGTAGAGATGGGGCGTCTCGCAACTCCACAGACGGGGATTCTCCACTACGAAAGAGTCGGTCTTGAGCTCCATGGTGCGCCATTTGCGGTTGATGGGCACGTTCTTGGTGCTTGTATATACGACTGTGCCATCGGCATCGCGAACAACGGTGCGCATGGGTACCTCATTGATGCGGGCACGAGTAGCGATCTCGGCCTGAATCTCCACGATGCGATTGTCGGTAGTAGTGATGTAGAGCGGATGGCGCTCAAACCATGTGGTGGGGTTGGTAGCCACAAGAGTGACATCGCGGAAGAGTCCGCCACCAGTGTACCAACGGGAGTTGAGCGGTTCGGCTGTATGGGCACGCACTGCAATGATGTTGGGCGCATCGAAGCTGAGCTTCTTGGTGACATCAATCTCAAAGCCCACATAACCATAGTCGGTGCCGCCAATACGCTCGCCGTTGAGGTATACATCACCAACGTACATGATGCCCTCGAAGTCGAGCAAGAGGCGCTGTCCCTTGAGCGAAGCATCGGGAGTGTAGTTCTTGACATACCATCCGGCTCCCATTTCCTTGAATGCACGGGCCGAAAGACGGCTCTTGAAGTTGGCTGCTCCATCACCATTGTCGGGGCGCTCTTCGGGTGAAGGCTCTACCCAGGGCTGAGCAATCTGATAGTCGTGAGGAACATCGATGCTCTCCCACCCTGCAGCATCTGCTGCGGGAAGTGCGGTAGGCACGGCATCGAGGTCGCCCAAATGAAAATACCAGTTAAAATTAAGGTTCACCACCTCACGTCCCTGAGCTGTAATACAGAGAGGGCATGCCAATATGAGCAACAGCAACACTTGGCGAAGAGTAGAAAAAAAAATCCTCATTTTTATCGATTTTTATGAACAATTGCTTTTTTACAAAGATATATAGATATATGAAATATACCAAAGCAATCAATCAAAAAACCTTGTTTAACAAAATTTTCCGCATTTTGTAACACTACTTTGAAAAAAGATTCCTACCTTTGCAATACGTAAAAACGGAAGGGTTCCGACATCTAAATAATGTCGGGATTCTTTTTTGTTTCGTTCAAGCCGAACGTGGAAAGCATTATAACATTATAATAGAAATTCATAAAAACAAAGAACTATAATCAAAAAGAACTATGGCTTACATGTCACAAGAAGGTTACGACCAATTAGTAGCCGAACTCAGAGAATTAGAAAGCGTAAAACGTCCAGAAATTTCCCGTCAGATAGCAGAAGCACGTGATAAAGGAGACCTATCCGAGAATGCTGAGTACGATGCAGCCAAAGAGGCACAAGGTATGCTGGAGATGAAAATCAACCAATTAAAGCTAGTCATCAGCGAGGCAAGGATTATCGATACCAGCAAGCTCAAGACAGACACAGTACAGGTACTCACTAAGGTAGAATTGAGAAACACTAAGACTGGCATGAAAATGTGTTATGCCATTGTTCCAGAAAGCGAAGCAAACCTCAAGGCAGGTAAGATTTCTGTAAACACTCCTATAGCACAAGGATTGCTCGGTAAAAAGCCTGGCGATATTGCAGATATCAAGACACCAGGAGGCATGATCAGCCTTGAAATCCTCAACATAAGTATCGCTTAAGATTATGGCAAGTATATTCAGCAGAATCGCAACTGGTGAAATTCCATGCTATAAAGTAGCTGAGAACGATCAGTACTTAGCCTTCCTTGACATCAATCCCATAGCAAAGGGACATACACTTGTCATCCCCAAACATGAAGTTGACTACATCTTTGACCTTGATGATAAAGAATTGGCAGGATTGCATCTTTTTGCTAAGAAGATTGCCCAAGCACAAAAAAAGGCTTTCCCATGCCAGCGTATAGGCATGGCCGTACTCGGGATGGAAGTTCCCCACGCACACATACACTTGATTCCTATGCAAAAAGAGAGCGACATGTTATTCAGCAATCCCAAGTTATCACTCACTCCTGAGGAATTCACCGAGACAGCCAATAAAATACGCGAACAATTATAACCTCTACTCGAATTACACATAAATTATTATAAAAAGAAATAGAGTCTCGCTCGTGGGAGACTCTATTTCTTTTTATACGAGATGATTGTTACAAAAAAAGATGGGTGCGATGCACCCATCCTACTTATAAAGAGGCACTTAGTTACTAGCCATTTCTACAGCCAATTACTCCTCACGATGGGGACGAGGACGACGGTCACCACGCTCGGGACGCTCGCGACGAGGACGTGCGGGACGCTCCTCATAGCCTTCGGGCTTCTCGATGAGCACGCGGTGTGAGAGCTTGAACTTACCGGTCTTGGGGTCGATGTCGAGCAACTTCACGTCAATCTCGTCGCCCTCCTGGATACCGGTCTCCTCCATGGTCTCGAAACGCTTCCAGTCGATCTCAGAGATGTGGAGCAAGCCGTCGCGGCCAGGCATGAACTCTACGAATGCGCCGTAGGGCATCACGCTGCGTACCTTACCGGTGTATACCTCACCTACCTCGGGAACAGCTACGATAGCGCGAATCTTAGAGAGGGCACTGTCGATAGCCTCCTTGCAGGTGCCGGCGATTTCTACCTTGCCTACGCCGTCAACCTCGTCGATAGCGATAGTAGCACCAGTCTCTTCCTGAATACCCTGGATAATCTTTCCGCCCGGGCCAATAACGGCACCGATGAACTCCTTGGGTATGGTGATGGATACGATGCGGGGTGCGTGGGGCTTGAGGTCGGCACGGGGCTCGGCGATGCACTCGGTAATCTTGCCGAGGATGTGGAGGCGTGCGTCACGTGCCTGGTAGAGTGCCTTCTCGAGGATCTCGTAAGAGAGACCGTCACACTTGATGTCCATCTGTGTAGCGGTCAAACCGTCGGCCGTACCGGTGGTCTTGAAGTCCATGTCGCCCAAGTGGTCCTCATCGCCGAGGATATCGCTCAGTACGGCATACTTCTCTTCGCCAGCGTTCTTGATAAGACCCATGGCGATACCTGAAACCGGCTTGCGGATGGGCACACCAGCGTCCATCAATGCGAGGGTACCGGCACATACGGTAGCCATAGATGATGAGCCGTTTGACTCGAGGATATCAGATACTACGCGTACGCAGTAGGGATAGTCTACAGGGAGAACCTCCTTCAGGGCACGCCATGCGAGGTGTCCGTGACCAATCTCACGACGGCCTACGCCGCGCTGTGCCTTAGCCTCACCGGTAGAGAAGGGGGGAAAGTTGTAGTGGAGGAGGAAACGCTCCTTTGACTGGTTGAGCACGTCGTCGATGAGCTTCTCGTCAGACTTGGTACCCAGAGTCACAGAGGTGAGCGACTGGGTCTCGCCACGGGTGAACACAGCAGAACCGTGAGGACCGGGCAGATAGCCAACCTCGCACCAGATGGGACGGATATCGGTAGTAGAGCGGCCGTCGAGACGCTTGCCCTCGTCGAGGATGCAGCGACGCATGGCGTCCTTCTCTACATCGTGGTAGTAGCGGTTGATGAGCGAGAGCTTCTCGGCGAGCTCGTCGGCATCCATCTCGGCGTGAGCCTCGGTGTATGCAGCCTTGTACTCTTCGCGTACGAGCTCGAAGGCCTCGGCACGAGCGTGCTTGTCGCGGTTGCCCTCAGCAGCGATGGCGTATGCCTTGTCGTAGCAGGCAGCCTTCACCTCGGCGCGGAGCTCCTCGTCGTTCACCTCGTGGCAGTACTCGCGCTTCACGGTAGAGCCTACCTCTTCCATGAGCTCGAGCTGAGCCTGGCACTGTACCTTGATGGCCTCGTGGGCAGCCTTCATGGCCTCGAGCAGGTCGAGCTCCGATACCTCCTTCATCTCACCCTCTACCATCATGATGTTGTCGATGGTGGCGCCTACCATGAGGTCCATGTCGGCACGTTCGAGCTGTGCGAAGGTGGGGTTGATCACGAACTCGCCATCTACGCGGGCTACGCGCACCTCAGAGATGGGGCCGTTGAAGGGAATGTCAGAAACAGCCAATGCGGCAGAAGCAGCGAAGCCAGCCAATGCATCGGGCATATCTACACCATCAGCAGAGAAGAGGATGATGTTTACATACACCTCTGCGTGATAGTTGTCGGGGAAGAGGGGACGCAATGCGCGGTCCACCAAGCGACAAGTCAGAATCTCATTGTCTGAAGCCTTACCCTCACGTTTGGTGAAGCCACCGGGGTAACGGCCGAATGAAGCATATTTCTCTCTGTACTCAACCTGTAAAGGCATGAAATCGGTGCCGGGAACTGCATCTTTGGCGGCACATACTGTAGCCAGCAACATGGTGTTGCCCATGCGCAGCATCACTGAGCCGTCGGCCTGCTTGGCCAATTTCCCGGTTTCCAGCGTGATGACTCTTCCGTCGGGGAGAGTCACTGATTTTGTAATCGGATTCATCTTAACTTATTTATATATTACGTCTAAAATTCGGGCAAAGATAGTGCAAGCCGAACGAAAAAGCAAATTTATTTGCAATTTTCCGAGGTTCCGCCTAATTTCTGCTTATAAAACAAGCTAAAGTGAGCACTAGTGATGATTGAGCTAGAGCAAAGGTGCTTGCATGGGCTCTACTGAACGAAGAAGAAAAGCGGAGCTAAGCCGAACGAAACACAAAATCTATTGGGATATTTCTGAAGCAAGAGTTGTTAATTGTAATAATGATTGGAAAAGAATGAGCACATAAGCTATTGTAGCAAGGGGAGAGAAAATTTTTCTCTCCCCTTGCTACAATAGTTAGCCTAATATTATGCTGTGGCGAGCTCTACTACCTTGTCGACAGCGCTGATGATGCCGTCGGGGTTCTTGCCACCTGCGGTGGCGAAGTGTGCCTGTCCGCCGCCGCCGCCCTGGATGAGCTTGGCTGCCTCGCGCACGAGCTGTCCGGCATTGATGCCCTTGGCGGTGAGGTCTTCGCTGGCCGATACGGTGAGCAGGGGCTTGTCGCTATCGACGCTGCCGATGACTACGAGCAGGTTCTCGGGCTTCTCGCCACGGAGCTGGAACACGATGTTCTTCACGGCATCGGCAGGCATGGGCACTACGGCCTTGATGACGTTGATGCCATTTACGCAAGCCATCTTCTCCACGAGGTCGGCCTTGAGCGATGCGGCCTTCTCCTTCATGAACTCCTCGATCTGTCGCTTGAGGTCGTCGTGCTCGGCGATGAACTTCACGAGGGTGCCCTTGAGGTCGGGAGCGTTGTGGAAGAGCTGGCGTATCTCGCCCATGCCATCCTGCAGGCGGTCGAGCATCTCCTCTACCTTGGCTCCGGTGATGGCCTCGATACGGCGCACGCCGGCAGCGATGCTGCTCTCGCTGATGATCTTGACCATACCGATCTTGCCGGTGGCGCTCACGTGGGTACCGCCACAGAACTCGATGGAGTTGCCGAACTGCACTACGCGTACGTGGTCGCCGTACTTCTCGCCGAAGAGGGCGATGGCGCCCAGCTCACGGGCTTTCTCGATGGGGAGGTTGCGGTATTCGTTGAGCTCGACGTTGGCGCGTATCTTGGCGTTGACGAGGTGCTCTACCTGGCGCAGCTCCTCATCGGTGACCTTCTGGAAGTGTGAGAAGTCGAAACGCAGTGAGTCGGGAGTCACGAGCGAACCCTTCTGCTCCACGTGGGTGCCGAGGACTTCGCGCAGGGCCTCGTCGATGAGGTGGGTGCACGAGTGGTTGGCGGCACAGGCGGCACGCTTGTCGGTGTCAACGCAGGCCATAAACTCGGCCTCGGGATGCTGGGGCAGGCGGGTGGCGATATGTACGGAGAGTCCGTTCTCCTTCTTGGTATCGATGATGTCGATGGTCTCGTATTCGCTCACGATGGCTCCGGTGTCGCCCACCTGACCACCGCTCTCGGCATAGAAGGGGGTCTTGTCGAGGACAATCTGATAGAGCTCCTGCTTCTTCTGTGTCACCTTACGGTAGCGCAGGATGCGGGCATCGTGCTCGGTGAAGTCGTAGCCTACAAACTCGCTCTCGCCCTCGGTGAGCACTACCCAGTCGCCCAGGTCGACGGCAGCGGCGTTGCGGGCACGGGCCTTCTGCTTGTCCATCTCGGCGGTGAACTCGGCGAGGCACACGGTCATGCCGTTCTCGCGGAGGATGAGCTCGGTGAGGTCGAGCGGGAAGCCGTAGGTATCGTACAGGGTGAAGGCATCTACGCCGCTGATCTCCTGCTTGCCGGCTGTGCGGGCATCGGCAATGACCTTGTCGAGCAGGCGGATACCGGTCTCCAATGTGCGCAGGAACGACTCTTCCTCCTCCTTGATGACCTTCTCGATGAGGGTCTGCTGTGCCTTGAGCTCGGGGTAGGCGTCGCCCATGCTCTCGATGAGTACGGGGAGCAGGCGGTACATGAAGGCTTGCTTCTGTCCGAGGAAGGTGTAGGCGTAGCGTACGGCACGGCGCAGGATGCGGCGGATGACGTAGCCGGCCTTGGCATTGGAGGGGAGCTGACCGTCGGTGATGGAGAAGGCGATGGTGCGGATGTGGTCGGCGATGACGCGCATGGCAACATCGTTCTTGGCATCGTCGCCATACACCTTGCCGGACATGGCTGCGATGACCTTGATGATGGGCTGGAACACGTCGGTGTCGTAGTTTGAGGTCTTGCCCTGCAGCGCCATGCAGAGGCGCTCGAAGCCCATACCGGTGTCGATAACCTTGGCGGGGAGTCCTTCGAGACTACCGTCGGCCTTGCGGTTGTATTGCATGAACACGAGGTTCCATATCTCGATTACTTGCGGGTGGTCGTGGTTGACGAGCTGCACACCAGGCACGGCAGCCTTCTCCTCCTCGGAGCGGAGGTCGATGTGGATCTCTGAGCAGGGACCGCAGGGACCTGTGTCGCCCATCTCCCAGAAGTTGTCCTTCTTGTTGCCGTTGATGATGTGGTCCTTGGGCAGATGGCGCTCCCAGATGGCTGCAGCCTCATCGTCGCGGCTCAGACCCTCCTCCTTGCTGCCCTCGAAGACGGTGGCGTAGAGATTCTTGGGGTCGAGCTTGAGCACATCAACGAGGTACTCCCATGCCCAGTCGATGGCCTCTTGCTTGAAGTAGTCGCCAAACGACCAGTTGCCCAACATCTCAAACATGGTGTGGTGATAGGTGTCGTGACCCACCTCCTCGAGGTCGTTGTGCTTGCCGCTCACACGGAGGCACTTCTGCGAGTCGGCCACACGCTTATACTTGGCTGCGGCATTGCCCAGGATGATGTCCTTGAACTGGTTCATGCCGGCGTTGGTAAACATCAGTGTGGGGTCGTCCTTGACCACCATAGGAGCCGAGGGTACAATCTGATGACCCTTGCTCTCGAAAAAGGATTTGAATGATTCTCTGATTTCCTTTGCTGTCAACATAGCTGTGTAATATCTAATTATTTATAATATTCTGCCAAATAGTTTGCAAAGATACGCACGTTTTCGTACTTTTGCCCTAAACTATAGGTAAAAAATCGTTTTATGGACAATAAAATGTCAATAGCCGAATAAAAGCACTATGCGTAGAGTATATTACGAGTATAATCCTAAGACTAAAAGTTATCATCGCATATATCCTAATTTGCGAAAAAGGCTACTGATTTATACTTGGAGATTCTTCATGTGTGTGCTATTCGGTGCTTTAGCTTTTGGCATTTTCTATTTGGTACTCGACAGGCCTGAATCGTCAAAGGAATTAAGAGCTGAAAACGCACGACTTTTGGCACAATATGAAGTATTATCAAATAGGTTGAATGAAGCATTGGAAGTGATGGGAGATATCCAGCAAAGAGATGACAATTTGTATCGTGTGATGTTTATGGCAGAACCTGTATCTCCTTCAATTCGCAATTCAACCTATAAGAGCACAAATCGTTATGAAGAATTAGAAGGTCTTGCTGATGCCGAGTTGGTAATAAACACAACCCAGAAGATGGATTTATTAGCTAAGCAGCTCTATATACAATCCAAATCTTTTGATGAAGTGGTAGAATTTTACAAAAACCACGAAGATATGCTTAGGCATCTTCCAGCCATCCAACCCGTTTCGAATAAAGATCTTAAACGCACAGCTTCCGGTTATGGCTATCGCATACACCCAATCTACCAAACAAGAATTTTTCATGACGGGATGGACTTCTCTTGCGATATTGGCACCCCTGTTTATGCTACAGCCGATGGTGTGATTAAATCGGCAAAATGGGAACGTGGGTATGGTTATACCGTACGCATAGATCATGGGTATGGATATGTAACAGTATATGCACATCTAAAAAAATGTGAGGCAAAACGAGGCCAAAAAGTTATGAGAGGTGAGACGATAGCGCAATCGGGCAATAGCGGGAGAAGTACTGGACCACATTTGCACTATGAAGTTCTTCAGCGTGGACGCCCAGTGAATCCTGCAAATTATTATTTCATGGATCTCGATGCGGAACAATATGACGAGATGATACGTCTAGCCGAAAATCACGGCAAGGTATTGGATTAGTTTTTCATTATTTCATGGAAAAGGATAGAGAGTTGAAGATGTATTACAGCATACGTGAAGTTGCTGAGAGAATCGGTATACCAGAACATACTTTACGCTTTTGGGAAAAGGAGATACCCTCTCTTAATCCCAAGAAGACCCACACTGGGATACGTCAATACACAGAGGATGACATAGAGTTGATTCGTCTCATCCATCACTTGGTAAAAGAGCAAGGATTGACTGTTAAAGCTGCCAACAAACGATTAAAGATTAGTAAGCGGAAGGTGATGGATAATCAAGAGATTATAGACCGACTCAAAACAATCCGCGACGAACTTGCTAAGATAAAGAGCAAATTGGACGAGATGGCTCCTTTTCTTGATTAACAAAGTGTTCTCTATTGATATCTACTTCTTTTCTTTACGGCCAAAAACAGATATATTGATATATCGTGAAGGATTCTGCTTGACATCTTCTATGAGAGCATTAGCGTTATTGCAAATTCCATTAAGATTACTATAGAATGTACTATCTGTAAGTAGTAATCCCAAACTACTTTCGTTGCTGGACAGCTTTTCTGAAAGCATCTGCAGATTCTGAATGGTTGTATCTACTCTTGCCAAAGTAAGTTGTAAGTCTGCCTCACGTAGTTCTCCTGTAATATGGTAAAGGTTCTCACTTGTTCCTTGAAGGTTAGTGACTAACAATGGCAGTTCTTTGTGAAAGAAAGCATTCAGTTGGCCTGCCGTGTGGTTTAGTTTTTGGCTGAGAGACTCCACATTGGTCAATGACTGTGATATAGATGGGTTACCCACAATAGCACCAAGAGAGCTAATCAGTGTATCAATTTTGGGCATTATTGCTGTAATCTGTGGAAGCATGACCTCCTCAATCTGGCCAGTTAAGCCTAATGCATTCATTGCTGCGATTGTATCGCCCTCCATATAATAGTTATTGGAGCGGCTCATGCGCAAATCTATACTTGCCCCATCAAGCAAGCCATTGACCAAACAAGCCTGACTTCCTAGGGGTATACGTAAATTTTTATCAATATTTAAGGCTACAACAATCCGGTCAGGTGTATTAAAATCATAAGTTATATCACTTACGTTACCGATGTGATATCCATTGGTAGTAATACTGGCAGATGCGCTAAGTCCACTGATACTATTGTATACAGCATAGTAGGTGTTACTATTAGAAAAAACATTTCTCCCCTTGAGGAAGTTTACTCCTATATATACGAGTAGGACAGCTATAATAAAAGACGCTCCTATTCGGGCTTCTCTTGAAAACTTCTTCATTTGGTTATCGTTTAGGTTTGTTGGAAGTAGACATGCTTATTGCCTGTTTGGTATCAATACGCTTTTCATTGATAAAAGCAACAATGAAAGCATCTTTAAATTTTTCATTGACTTTCCTTTTCAGTTGAAGAACTTCATTATAATCCGTTGTTGCCCCATAGGTATATTTATAGAGGCCTTTATCAAAATAGTAGCTTACAGGAGTTAGTCCCCTAAAAGCCTTTTTATCTTGAATGAGGGATGTGGATGATAGGAATTGAACTTTGAATAAGGGTTTGCTGATATCCAATTGGTTCTCTTCCTGCACCTCTAAATCACCTTCACCGTCAGAGATTACTGAGGCCTCGGCATGGGTAGTCTCCAGGCCACCTTCTTCTATAACCGTTGTGGTGTTATTGGCCTGTCGGAGCATGTCCATGTAATATTTGTCGAAAGCCTTTCCAATGCATGCACTCAAGCGTTTCTGTCCTGCAGACGATGCCAGATATTTAGCCTCTTCGTTATTGCTGATATACCCTAATTCGACCAAGATGCTTGGCATTGATGTAGCATGCAGAACCCAGAAACCCGCTTGGCGTACCCCTCGGTCTTGCCGATTGGCATCAGAGGAAAGGTTCTCTTGTACATACTGAGCGATATGAATGCTCTCTTTTACAAATTCGCTTTGCATGAATTCAAAGATGATATAGCTCTCGGGGGAATTGGGATTAAAATCATATTCTTTCTCATGATTGTCTTCTAGAAGAATAACACTGTTCTCCCTTTTGGCAATATCTAGATTCCGTGCTGTACGATCGTCCTCTATGCCTAAAGTGTAAGTTTCGGCCCCTTTTGCTGAACGATTTGTTGCAGCATTTACATGGATGGAAATGAAAAGGTCTGCATTGGCTTTGTTGGCTATACGAGCACGGTCGTTGAGTTGAACAAACTTATCCGTACTACGTGTATATATCACCTTAATTTCAGGATACTTATCTTTGATATAGTTGCCTACCATAAGTGCTACATTGAGCGTGATATCTTTTTCGCGTATCTTTTTGTTAGCACTTACTGCTCCAGGATCCTTTCCTCCATGCCCAGCATCAATGACCACAGTATAATCCTTGGCAATCGTTGATGATAAGTTGGCAACGAATAGCAGAAGGTATAGGATGATACGTCTCATGAGAAGTATATGCTTTTATATAAAGGCTGCTCCAAGTTGGAGCCTGGAGCAGCCTATTGTTATTATTATAAGAAATGTATTACTTCAAAGGCAAGTACCAATTACTCTTGTCTTGCAACTTCGCAGCTAATTCCGGATCGTATTCGCCACTTCTGTTTGCTACACGATCAATGAGGAATTCGGGTTCGTTCCGACGTTCGGCAAAGCGGATGAGGTCGGTAAAGCGATTACCTTCAAAGGCTGCTTCCAATGCCAACTCATCGATAATACGCTGCTCGATATATTCAATAGTATCATTGAACGTGATACCATCTTGGGGGATTTGGAGATAGGCCGCAATGGCTGATGGCTTCAGACTATAAGTAGTGTCAAGATGAGCATCGCCACATCCTCTTGCATGTACACCTTGCAAAGCTATAGATTTAAATATCTTCTCCACCTCAATGGGGACATCAAACATAGAACTGTTTCCTGTAATCTTACTTATGCCCTTAAAAGCCTCAAAAGCGTCTCTTAGTAGGTCATAGGCTATTATAGCATACTCTCTATCCTCTGTCTTTCGAGCATAACAATTAAATGCCTCTGCAGCGCGTAAATAACTTATGGGGCCGCGATAGATATTGATGAAAGTATGTTCGCTGTTCTGATATTTATCTACTCCACTATTAGTCAATTTGTTAAATTTCTTCATGGGAGCATAAACAATATCATTTAAGGTATATTCATCATTGGGATTGTGGTAATATGCACTGCGGCCGTCTGTATTTTTGGGGAAATATTCAACTATGGGATCCACTTCATTTAACAAGTCGGTAGCCATACAATATGTTTGTGCATCACTAAGATTCTTCCAATAGAGTGAAGGGGCAAGCTGATGACTACCATCTTCTGAATAGAACAACTTGTGTACTTCTGTTGTAGTCCCATATTCAGTCGATATAGCTAGTGGTATAACACATCTATTATCGGTTAATACACCATAGCCAATATAATCAGTCCAACCTACAGAGGAATAAACAGATACCAAGTTTCCTATACTAAGAGGATTTTTGTATACGTACGCACCATTATTGGTTACAAGCCCTGTTAGTCTATAGCTAATATTGTTCTGGGTAACGACATGTGTGATTACCCCTTCTTCTGTGAGGAAATCCAATAAAACCTCAGTAGCCTTATCATACATTTCACTCCATAAGTACAAGTCAGCTAAAACTAATGAGATTGAAGGTATCATTAATTTAGTTCCTACAGTCAGACCACCCCAAACGGGGGTTTCATACTCTTTGAAAGGAAGAAGTTCCTCAGCAAGTATTGGAGCCAGTTCTTTAATTCCATATAGAGGATAATCCTTTTCGGAATCAGGGATAGAGGTGATAGGCTCAGTATAGAAGGGTACTTTCCCATAATTGATGGCCAGTTGCATATAGGTCCATGCACGGATAGTCAATGCTGTTACGTACTCGTCTACCATCACACGCCCATTATTTTGGGCGATTGTCGTATCGATGTGGGCGATTAGATAATTACAGTTATTGATCACTGCATAATAATCTTTCACATCCAAGTATTCATTCTCAGCATCGAATTCAAAGTTAGCAAGGTTGCGCAGTGATGTCTTGGTAACATCGTTAATGGTCACCAAATCACCACGTACCTCACCTAAGATAACATAGCGGTCTGCTATTTGCTGCAAACTTTGCAAGATACCTAAGGTTGAGTATACAGAGTCGGCCGTACTATTTAGATGATGATCCTTCTCATATACGACACGGTTAGAATCGATGTCGAGCATATCTGCGCATGAAGTCGTCAATACTATCGTAAAGAATATGGTCAGGACTCCTATGATTGATTTACTTTTCATGTCTTTTGCGTTTTTATAGTGGTTGTTCTATTTATTAGAGATTTACTTTAACACCTACATGGAAGCTACGGCTTTGTCCGAGTAACCCAGCATCAATTCCCTGATAGAGCACATTGTTGCTGAATGAGAACTCAGGGTCACTACCCAAATAATTGGTTAGCGTCAGTAGATTGCTTCCTGCGCACCATACGGTAAGTCCTTGTAGCCATGAGGCCGAAACGGGAATCCGGTACGAGAGTTTCACGTCTTTCAATCGGATATACGACCCGTCTTCAATCCAACGGTCTGAAAAGCGGTTGTTCCCCTTAGGGTCTCCATAGGTAGCACGCGGCATATCAGTAATATCACCTTCGGTCTTCCAACGGTTACAAACTGCCAAGGTCTGATTGTAAAAACTGCTACCGCTTTCAATGAGTGAACGTTGATAGTTATACACATCATTACCCCAAGAGTAGTTGAGTGTAGCACTCAAGGTAAAGTTCTTGTAGGTCAGATTGCTATAGATGTTTCCATAGAGGTCAGGATTGGGATTACCGATGATTACGCGGTCGTGATCATTGATAATGTTGTCTCCGTTTTGATCTATGAAACGAACGTCTCCAGCCTCAAAAGCCTGTTTCACACCTGTTACCATGTTTTCTGTCTGCATGGGTACTCCATCCACTACGGGGACATCAGCAGCAGTGGCATATACTCCATCGGTTTCAAATCCAAAGAACACACCTGCTGATTGACCAACAGCCGTTAAAATTGTGGCATCATAGATTGAGGTAGTATGTCCATATAAGGCTCCATCCTTTACGCTATTAAATGTTTTCCCTTCTGGAAGTTGGGTAATCTTATTGGTATAATGCGCATAACTTTGACCAACTTCCCATTTCCAGTTCTTGGTATTGATAACCTTAACCGTGAGGTCCACCGATGCGCCATTGTTGGTCATTGTTCCTCCATTGCTCCAATAATAGTCTAAGCCCGAAAGATATCCAAGTTTCTTTAGTGTCAGCAGGTTGCTGGTTTTATTATTGAATACATTCGCCCGTAATCTGAAACGATTATTACCACCTATCAAGTCTACCTCAAAGTTAAGCCTACGGGTCGTTTCCCACTGAACAGAAGGGTTACCAATGTTGGTCATCTTTAGTCCCATAGCATTACCCATATATTGGGTGGTGCTGAAGTAAGTATAGGCGGCATTTCCCGGGATGTTGTCATTTCCCGAGATGTCGAATCCTCCTGAGATTTTTAGATAGTTAATATACTCTGTGTTGAAGAACGGTTCGGAAGACACCAACCATCCAGCTTGAACCGATGGGAATATACCCCAACATACGCCTCCCAGCTTAACGGCACTCTCTATTTCCTTACCAAATCGCGATGAGGCTTCAGCAGCTATGCTACCCTGCAGGAAATACTTATTTCGGAAACTATAATCCACATTGGCGTACCAAGCCATATTGCGTGCTACATTATCCTCTCCACCCTCATCAATAAAATCGTAATCTTGGCTAATGTCTGGAAGTTTGTCATTACCGGTATTGTGGCATGCCTGGTAACTGGAGTCAAATGCAAAGTTTGAGAAACGGAAACCTCCGAAGGCACTAAAGTAGTGGCCTGCAAATTTCTGTTCCCAGCTCAAACGAGTGTCACTATACACAGAAGTCTCTTTCGAGAAGATTGACCGCACTTCATTTTCAGATTCGCCCAAACCTACAATATGGAACATGGGGGTTCCCGTCATGGGGCGGAAATACTTTTCATTTGTACGATGAATCTTGTAGTTAAACAACGAATAGGCTTTCAGCGTTTTCCCTATTTTTGCTTCTGGAGCCACTGTCACGTCAAATACAGTATATTCTTGTACATTCTTATTGTCACCCGCTCCATGTTCGAAGATAGCCAAAGGATTCGCCAAACTATTCGTCTTTTCGTCGTTCTTCTCTATATCAAAGAATGTGTCGGCGCCAGCCAATGCAGAGGTCAACTGGCCACTATTGTTGTGTCTGTAAGGGCTTAAGAAAGGAGACTTGACTAAAGCCAAGAATCCTGGCGCAGCAATGGGGCCACTTTTGAGATCTGGAATAATTCCATCATCACGCAAGTCACGCTTGATACGGCTATAAGATATGTCGAAACGTGTGTCAAGGAACTTTGCGAGACTGATATCTGTATTAAAACGGATATTCAATCGATTGAAATCATTACATTTAATGGTACTTGCTCCATCGGAGAATCCTACGGCAAAGTTGTACATCGCAACGTCATCACCACCTTGAACATTTACATGGTAGTTCTGTGCCCAAGCTTCGTTATAAATGTAATCGGCCCAATTTGTTTCATTATGGTACATTGGGTAATAGTAGTTATCATGTTCCCAAAGGAAAGGGAATCGGGTTTGATCTGTTGTAACCCCACCCAACAATTCATTAGCGTACGTACGATATTGGTCTGCCCCCATCATCTGAGGTAGTTTAGGGGTCATGGTAAAACTGCCATACGCAGAAGCATCAATTCGAGTGGCCTGGCTATGCCCACGCTTCGTATCGATTAGGATAACGCCATTACCTCCTTTTGCTCCATAGAGTGCAGTAGCGTTCTTGATTACCTTGATTTGCTCAATATCATTAACATCAATGCCAGCCAACACATTGTTGAAGAAACCATTGTGGATAGAGGTGTAACTTTCCTGCAGATCTTGAATCACTCCATCTAAAATGATGAGGGGTTGTGACGAAGTGTTTAGTGAATTGATTCCTTGAATCAACATAAGGCCGCCCATTCCGATTGTCCCAGAGCGATTAATGACACGCACATCAGCCCCCAAGTTATTCTGTATTTCTGTCTCAACACTTGTTGCAGTTGTGATTCCCATTTCAAGTTCGCTCATAGCGCTAACCTCTATACTGTTCTTTGAAAAAGTGCTGAAAAGTTCATCATAGATAAGAATGGAAAGTTCGTTCTTCCTATCGGCTTTTACAATCAGAGGTTCATAGCCGGGTGTAGAAACATAGAGTGATGCCACATGCTTAGGTATACGTATGGTAAAGGAGCCATCTGCCTTAGTCATGGCCGTGTAATGGTTATCACCTAAGGCTTCTAAACGCACACCTGGCAGGACTTCCTTGGTCGCGGCATCATAGACTATACCCTTTACTTCAAAGAATCCATCTTGAAGCACAACCACAGAATCTTGCGACACATTCTCTTCTATTACATCAGTGGTTTGTGCCATCATAGATGATGTTCCTATAACAGCTCCCATGATGATCGCTGCAAACCGAATGGAGGAATATTTATAGTTCTTCATTGTCATATTCTTTTGTGTCAATATTTGATTACTCTACAGGTTCCAAAATGATACAATCAATTCTAAGGGTGCGGTCATAGTCTTTTCTCTGTGAACTGCTGACGTCCGAACTGATTTTTAATTTAGTCATCGTCTCAAGCTCCGCGCTGATCTTAGCCTCGTTACTTTTGAATGTGAAAGTATAATCCTCATCTGAGAATTTTCCCTTAAACTCATCCACATCCGGATTGAGAATTATGGTATCTAACGCATAAGGAGACAGGCGGTTGTAGCCTCCTCTAACATAGGTTCCCAATTTAGTATTCTTGGACTTGCCTTTTTCATCAGGATAATAAAGGGTCGCTTTCAGCTTGGTCGGTTTTAATAGGGTGGTATCGCCATATACCAAGCTGGTATTTTGAACTGCTGCAGGCGCAAGGACTACCTTAATCCGATATTTGGCAGAAAGAGTACTTGGAATAAGGTAGGTGGCATCAATATTACCACTTGAGCGCAGAGGTATGAAAGCTGCATAAGCATTGTTCGACAGCCTTATACTATCGCTCTTGCTTAGATAATGGGTCTGTATGCGGGTAGAGGCGTTATTATCATCGTTGTATTCTTCATTGTATCCCAACGATTCTCCTTGTACCTTAATGGTATCATGCCAGCATTTGATGGGAGAATAATTCAATTTGTCTACAATATGTACAGAACCATTACTTAATTCTTCCTTATCTACTTCGTCGGCGAATAGGGCATTCATTTCATCGTAGCGGAATACGGTAGGTAATACGGATAGTCTACTACCAATATAGTTAGAAATCAGGGAGTCTTCCCGGTTCTTTTGTATCGTATTACTAAACACCAAGTGACGACACATATATTCCTTTGCCCACATATCCTGTAGCGAGTCGGCCTCTTCGGTCTCTGTACGTGCATCAAAAACGAAGTAGGATTTTGCCATCTCATACATCTCATTCCATGCCTTATTGGTAGGGATAATCATAGTGTACGAACTATCCTCGTTGTTCAGTTCACCAATCGCACTCCACCATGGGTTGCTTTCCTGCCACACGATGTCCAAATAGGTGACCTTACCGTTCACCATTGGTCCCTGCACACTTAACACCGGATCGATTTCTCTCTTGGTGTATGATTTGATGAAATCCCTAAAAATGGAAATGGTTGTATCTTTATCCAGATATTCCCAAATGTTGGGCGTGAATTGGGCGTATTCGCCATTTCTTCCAATGTGGTGTATAATACCATTCTTAGCGGGAACATTGGCTTTGGTAACAGCTACATTCTTGAAGGTATAGTTCCCTGTGGTACCGACAAAATCAATAAGCTTCTCGTTGTGCATCTTGACCTTGTTCTGCATTAAGGTACCTGTACCTAAATGACTGTAGTCTGCTATGTGGTTCTGAATAAACTCATAAACTACAGTACTATCGGTCAATACTCCATCATTCTCTGCTTGAGATAAGAAGCCATTGGTAGGTGCCCAAACAGTATAGTATCGGCTTCCGTTCAGGATAGTGTCATACCCAGCCTCTTTCAGCACTCCTGCAAATTCAGTCAGTGAAGTATCCGAAGAAATAATATCCCATAGTGTTTCATTGGTATTACTTCCCATATTAGTATCTACTGAATAGTGGCTATCCCAAGTGTCGGAGCATGCTATAAATGCCAATGCCACAGCACCACTCAATAGTGTCTTCTTTATAATACGATTTTTCATATGGTGTATATATTTTACTTACAATATTATTTGCGTTTTTCTAGGAAGGAGATTTCGGGATTACGTATGTATCCTAAAGGTACGATTTCGATATAATCGTGCATCATTTGTGCCGTTCCGTCATCGTTCTGTGTCACATTCTTGAAACGAATCCAATGCTCACCTTCAGACAGATATTTGGTCGTAATCACTCTACGTAATGATTGAATGTCATCGCGTACATTTAACGAACCGCCTTGATAGTAGGTGTTAGGACCTTTCAGGTAACCACGGTTCTTCATTTCCTTGTCATTGATGAGACCACCATACTCAACCCCATTGACTACTGTTACGTCTCCATTGGCTTTAGCATCAGCATCAGATACCCAGCCAACAATGGCATGACCACCATTCTTGCGCAGATCGATAGGGATACCGGTAACTTCGAAAGGTATCTTATTCACATCGCTTCCGCTCCCGATGTAGAATTGCACCACACCACGTTTACCAGACATAGAGTATCCCATACGGATTTCGTAAGTTCCAGCTGGTACTGGGGGAAGTTTGTAGGCAAAGTCGTATGCGCCCAATGCCATCATCTCATCGCCTTGGTAGTTTCTCCAACTCATAGTAGGGCAAAGGTAATAAAGACGTGTTTCATTGGTGAATCGTTTGAAGTGCCTTGACTTTTCTAAATAATTACCCGTTTCGTTCACCAGCACAAATTCATTCTTCGAGAAGTGAGGAGTTCCAGCTTTGCCATTGCTACACCAGCGAACCTCGTTAGTTACAAGTTCTGGCACTATAGCAGAGAAATCAAAACGCATGATGCAATTAAGCACGCTACCTCTCATTTCGGTCTCATCGTATAAAAGGATTCCGTCAATTACATGAACAATACCGTTGAGTGCTATTTGATCAAAGTCTGGATAACTACTCTTTACATCTACAGGATCCTTTACCAAAACATTGACATGTTTTTCCAAATCCTTATTGATTACCTCTGGAGTATAGTTGATTAATCTTCTGCTGTCGGTTCTGTTCGTACCTCTGGGGGTAGTAATCTTCATTAGACGACGATTGTACGTCTCGTAATACTCGGTACGATCAGACATCTTTACTAAGTTCTTCTCCGAATCAAAGCCATCAGACAATGTAAGATCTGTACATGTCAAATAGGAGTATATCACCTTACGAGGAACAATGTGGTAAGCAATAAATTGGTACAGAGAATTTTCCGGGCTCTTGAAGTCTGGGTCTTGCGCTTCAGGATACCATTCTTTACAACGATCAACCAAATCTTCAAAACTATTGATTCCATTCAGTGCGAATATGCTATCTGGCTCTACAAATGCAGTGAATCCCCAGTAACGAGAGAGTGGTCGGGTGGTGGTATTTCCCTTGTCAAAATGATCCTGGGGAGTCAAGTCGTAGTTGTATTCAAAGTCTTTATAGGCCTGCATGGAATCTGCAATTCCAGTCTTTTCAAGAGCCTCCGAGAAGATACTGAAGTAGTCAAATTTTCCAATTTGGGTAGGTACGGTATTGGATGAAGGAGCCAACACACCTGAAAGAGCGTGTACGACACCATTCTCCACCTCTTCATCTCGTTGGATAATCTCCGCAGATCCGTTTACAACCATGATGGTACGACCTTTTTCTGCCAAATAGTTTACACTGAGATAGCGGTCGTTCAAATTCATAGTTGGGATGATATCTCCTTCCATGTCAGTGGTTAAGTAAATCTCAGGCAAGAGGTGGGTTTGTGCGATTACTTTGCACATAGAGTCTGACAACTCACTTAGGTATGGTGAATAGATACCATTATCGATAGGCTTTTCCGTATCTTTGGTCGCCTGATAAATAGAGTCCTGCACAAAAAGATACCTGTCAATAGCTTCATTGGTTGGCGCAAAGCATGTATAGGTTCCGTAAGCTTTCATCAAGCTAAAACGTCCACCCCGTTTAAGAATCTCAATAAAACTACTGAAATACTCTGAATTCTTCTCCAAATAGCTTGCTACCGTATTTCCTGTAAAGGTATAGCGAGCCTCTTCTGCAATCTCATCCTTACAGCTGCTAAGACCCAATACAGTCACAGTAGCCAATAACAAGGAGCAAATGGTGTTTTTATAATTCATTCTCATAGCTGGTATCAATTTTTGTCAAACATGTCCAAAGTCTCGTATGCGGGGTTCTGCTTCAACAGAGGATTGGTATTAATTTCTCTCTCCGCAATAGGGAAGAATAGATAATCAATCGTAGGCATCTTATTAATATACGACTTATGATTTGAGGTATATTTGTTCTTCACGAATTCTTCTACAGTTGCAGTAGAACTGCCATCTCTCAATGCCTTTCGAACGAGATCAAACCAACGCTTACCTTCAAAAGCAAACTCTCGTTGACGCTCCTTCAGTATCAAATCTTGCATGGAATTCGCATCGCCTTTTGTGTAAGTCAAGGTATCGGCATCTGCAATGCTTCTTCGATTGTTGGAACGGTAGTATACGGCCTGTACCAAAGGGAACGCCTTGTCTAAATCCATTTGGGTAGAATCGTTTCGGTGAGCCAATGCTTCGGCCTTCATAAGCATAACATCGGTGATTCGATATATAATCCAGTTACACTGGGTCATATAATACTGTTCATGATACCCCTTCGTGTTATCGTTCTGCTGCTGGATGCTCCGATATACGGGAATGCCAATAGAACTATTTGTGCCGGTTGGGCTGAATACGCCAACGAAGTTAGTAGAAAGGTATTTGCTGATCAGTGCGGGTTCCTCTTCTCCATCGGTAAGATCCATAAAACTTACTCGGCGAATGTCTGTTTTGGGATATAAACTACCGTCAGCGCTATTGGATAGGTAGGCAGTCGCTACAAAACCGGCGACGGATATATTAGTTCCCCTTCCAAAGTTCTTGGTTATAAAATAATTGTTTTCTTCCACATTACCACTACGTCCAATCTGAAGCTCAAAGATACTTTCTGCTACACTATTCTGGATACCAAATATCTCTTGGTAGGCAGGATTACCAGAATATTGTGCTGAAGCTGATGCGGATGCTGAGAAACTAGGAACAATAGGGTATTCTTGCTCTTCCAAATCATCATATCCCAGTTTATCCTTATTCGTGGTAAGGTATTCTTTCCGGGCATTGATAATTGCATCGCAATATTCAATACATTCAGTATAGTATTGGTCGCATCCTTCGTCATTGCCATTCGCCGCGTATTGAGTAAATGCAGCTTTCCACAATAGGACATCGGCTATGGTTGCTCGTACGGCATCACGGGTAATACGCCCCTTGTTCTCCGCTACAGAAATGTAGCTACCTGATTCCATCACCAACTCTTCTGCCTCATACAAATCTGCCAGAATTTGGTCCAAAGCTTCAATTGGTGAGACCTGAGGCTGATAGAGTTCCTGGCTGTCATCAATTATAGCCTCCACCTGTAGAGGAATGTCACGAAAAGCACGCACCAAGTAGAAATGGCATAAGGCGCGTAAGGCCAACATCTCTCCTTTGTGCACCAAATAGTCCCCCTCAGTATAGTCTGGATCAAGTTCCATCACCTCAGGCGCAAATTTCAATACAATATTACAGTTGTTGATAATACCATAGAAATCCCCCCATTGAGCAAAGCCATTGGTCGGCAATAGATTAGCCTCGTTAATGTTACGATAATTGCCTGCATCCAATGTGCCTTCTGTAACATTGTCAGAACGCAGTTCACCCCAAACGAGCATATACTCTGCTACAGATGATTGGGCCATTGTCCGATAGCAATTAGCGACCATGGCCTCCACATCGGCTTTCTCTTTCCAATAGTTCTCCATCACGACAGCATTTGTAGGATAAATGGTCAGATAGTCGCTACATGCGGTGAAACTCAGTAGAAGAAAGCCTCCAAAAAACGCTTTAATCCATCGATTAAGGTGAGTTGATCTTGTGCTATATTTTTTCATATCATTAAATTTTCAAATTAGAATCCAATAGTCATTGCCAATGTGAAAGAACGTGGACGTGGGGTTTTGGCATTGTCGGTAGCACGCCCCCATGAGCCAGGACCAATTTCCGGATCCAAGCCAGTATATTTGGACAAGACAAAGAGATTATTGATAGAAGCATTGAAACGTAGATTGGTAAGCCCATACTTTTTGATGAATTGAGGATCTACGGTGTATGAAAGGTTCATATACGAAAGACGCAAGAATGACGCATCTTCTACATAGCGGTCACTACCCAACCAGTTGTATCCGTATTGGTAGAGCGCACGTGGCATCTCAGTAATATCCCCTTCTTTTCTCCAACGCCAATTAGTCGCAGCGCTCTGGTTGTAGTTGGTGTTCATGTTCTCAATGTTCATTCGTGCAGAGTTGATAACGTCCACTCCATAGCGATAGTTAAAGTTGGTACGGAGCGACCAACGCCCATAATTGAACGTGAGTCCAAAACCACCTTGCGCCTTAGGATTTGAATTGCCTAAGTAAACAATGTCCAATTGGTTGATATTACCATCATGGTTGATGTCCTCATAAATGGCGTCACCACCCTTAAAACGATAGTTCGTCCCTCCGTAATCAAAGAAGACAGGGAGCGGTTTTCCATCAGCACCAATGATAATGTTTCCACTTTCATCGGATGCTATGGGACAGATGTCCGAGGCACTGATGCCCTCTTCCGCAGCTGTCTGAATGGCTTTTTCGTAGTTCTTATAGCTATATCGGTATACCCCCTTGAAACGGAAGCCATAAATGGATCCCAAGGGGTTGCCTATCTGTATACGACCCATATAGGAGCCATTTTTGAAATCGTATTCACCATTCGCATTGTTCAATACCGATTCTTCCATGGACTCAACACTATTGAAGTTCTGTCCTATGTTGAAATAGGCATTCATTGAGAATTTACCAATCTTGATGAATTTATTACCATTGACATTCAACTCCCAACCACGGTTACGGACACTTCCTGAGTTCTTGTATGCCAATGAATAATACCCTGTTGATGAAGGTATGGCATAACCGCCCATAAGCTGATCTGTGGTCAGGCTGTTATAATAGTTGAAGCTAAACGTTAAGGCTTCACTCTCAAAGAAATGGAGGTCACCACCAATATTGTACTCATTTTTGGTCTCCCACATTAGGTCTGTCAATCTTAATCCATTCTGAGTAATGGTGTTTATTCCAAGATAAGAACCATTAGGGCTATACGTTGTATAATGGAGATACTCTCTACCAGGCTGACGTCCTGTCATACCCCAACCGGCACGAACCGAGAGCATACTGATTTTTGGGGTTTCCTTTGCCCATTCCATCCATGGCTCGTCAATGATGTTCCAACGTCCTGATATACCGGGGAAATTACCCCAACGGCGTTTTTGCCCAAACTGGGTACTACCATCGCGACGTACTGTAGCAGTGGCGCTATATTTACCTTCTTTGTATGAGTAGACAGCTGAATATAACATGCTGACGGATCGCCATTGCCCTGTGCCAGTACTTGAAGAACTTAATATAGAACCTGTGGTTGGACTTGTAATACCAGTAGGAATACCGTATGAGGCAGAATATGCACTGCTTGAGCTACCCTGTCGCACTTCAAACTGTGCAAACATGGTCAAGTAGTGGTCAGTGTTGTTAAATGCAGGAGTATACATCAGTTTATGGCGAGTATAGAACTCCAAACGTTTGTCGTCGCTGGTAGAACTCACATTCTTGTCATTTGCATACCATGCTTGTGTTGACAAGCTACTCGGGCGATATTGGCTATCACTATTGGTGTTTGCACTCATCTTTACCAAACCCTGGTAACGAAGTTGGTGCTCTCCCTGATCAAGTCCCAATAATTGGTAGTCAATAGATATCTGGGGGGATATGTTGTAGCTACGGGTGTTTTTCCATGCCAGATTTCCAGAGGCAACAGGATTGAGAATATTCTTCTGATTCTTATCGAAAATACCACTAGCATCTTGACGCATGAGGTAGTAGTCCTCTGTATCATTGCCCAACGGGTCTTGAGTATGAATACTCATATTGGGCATGATTATCTGCGCATCGGATAGTAGACTAGTATAGTTCTTGTCATTGTCAGTGTATACCAACTCAAAGTCCGACACCACTTTGATGCGATCTGACACGAAATAATCTAATGCCATACGGGTGGTAAAACGGTCAAGTTTCTGCTTAATCACCGAACCACTTTCGTGCTGATAACTTCCAGAGATACGGAACGAAGCACGATCACCACCTCCAGAGAGTGAGATGTCGTGCTGATGCTTATGACCATGTTGCGAGATGGCTTTTACCCAATCAGTATTGTTGTTGTAGTTCTCATATTCCGAGAAAGAGGGGTCATAATTCAACTCTTCTGCATCCGAAGCCGTACTATTCTGTTTGGGATTAAAATGCTCTTCCTTCAACAGCATGGTGTAGTCATCACCATTCAGAAGATTTAAGCCCTTCGGCAACCATGAGTTCTGGTATTTATACGAATAGGTAACTTTGGTCTTACCTCTTGAACCGCGCTTGGTCTTAATCATGATAACACCATTCGAACCTCTTGATCCCCAAATAGCTGATGCCGATGCATCTTTTAGGACATCAATGCTCTCTATGTCTTCAGGGTTGATAGTAAGCAATGTAGCAAACTTCTCCTCATTGGCAGTGCTAAAGTCAAAGTCCTCGCCTTCGGGCATCTCAAAAATAATATCATTTACCACAATGAGGGGTTCAGCGTTACCATTGATGGTAGATACACCACGAAGACGCATGGTAGAACCTGCACCCAGGTCTCCAGAACCGAATACGATGTCAAGACCTGCAATCTGGCCTTGCAAAGCCTCATCCACTGAGGTAAATGAAAGACCTTCAACTTCGCTCATTTTGAAAGTCTGCTTGGCCACAGAGACTTCGCGTTCCAAGATGTTGAGACCACCCGTATTGGTGCGAGGCTTGGCTTGTATCACCACCTCTTCGAGAGCATTGTCTTCAGACATGGTGATATTGAAAATTGTCCTAGTGCCAATTTCCAAAATCTGCTCTTTATAACCTACATACGTGAATTTCAACTTGTTCTTGTTGTTCTTGACAATCATCGTAAAATTACCATCAAAGTCGGTAGTCGCATGTTCCACGATACGGTTATCTTTGTCAATTTCCACGACATTGGCCATCATCAATGGCCCCATGGCATCGCTTACCTGACCAGAGATACGCTGCTGCGCATTTGCTTGTGTGGCAAACAGACAGATGATAGATAGTAAGATATATTTGTAAACTTTCATGGTGCAATGTATTATTTGGTTATTTCAAATCTGTCAGTTTCGGGATTATAGAAACGTTGGTTGAGCAGACAACCGTCAATCTGATGAACAACGGCAAATGAAGAAGTCTTCATCTGATATGCAGCTGCTGTACCTTCTCTTTCTATATCTCTTGTCATAATATTATACAATTTATTTTCATTCTCTGGTGTATTGATAACGTGGCAGATATTGTCATATTGCTGAACATTCTCTTTGTTTCTGAAGTCACCTCTTACGCTAATGGTATTCCTACCATTGTGCTCTACAGTTTCAACAGTAACTTTGCTGAACAGATTGGTAACATCATCAATGGCTGAAGTCTCGTAATCTACTACAAAAATCTCTTTATTACCTTCAATGATGGAATGGGGCTTATTATCAACATATACAGAGTTGTCTTGCACATGATACTTAGTAAAACTGGAGATGATGGAAGCCTGCTCTTTAATGTCGGCAATAGTACCCTTATTCCATTCTTGCAGTTTGGCTATTGCAGCCTTCAATGTATCAATTTGGGCTTGTATCTGCTCCATTTGTGCAGAATCGACAGCATTAGCCTTTGAGTCCTCAAGATCTTCTATCTCAGCATTATAGGATATAATAGCAGTCTCGTTATCTGTGATTTCCTGAGCAAGTCCTTTGAGAGGCTCCCAACTAGGCAACCCCTTCTGTTGTGCCTCACGGATGGCCTCGTTCGTCGGGACATATACGGTATAATGATAAGTGTTAAACGAGCGAACATTTTGGTCAAGACCTCCATAGTTGTTTTGCGCCGTGTTATAAGGGTTGTAGAATACATAATAACGGGCAACGGAGTCTTCTGCGCCATCTTTAAGCTTGCCATTCTTGTCACGTGGCTTTAGATGATCGATTACCTCGGCGGGAACATCACAAAGTTCAAAGAACTCGGAGAATTCTCCATCAGGTGAATCTTTCAGGACATTGTATACCGAACGCGTTGCGGGATGTATCATACCTTCGTCCAGACGATAGGTCTTTCCGTTCTTTTGGTTAAAGGTCTCACCAATAGCAATACCATAATGGTCTCTACCGTGCATTCTTTCTTTGATTTGGTCTTCCAACTCTCGACCTCCCCATACGCGTACCAAACTGTCGTTAACGCCGTCACCATCCGTATCAATAGCATCAACTTTAATAGTACCATACCCTTTCGACATGTAGTATTTATTACCATCCAACACATCGCCTACGATAATATTGTATTCCAACAATTCAAGCAATGCATCGTTGACAATTGCGCTGGCAGTGGTGGTACCATATGTGACATTCTCTGGAGTTTGTGGTTCATAGGTACCTCGGTAATAGGTAACTGTACCATTAGCTCCCTTTGTGGGATCCCAAAGCATCTTGTAAGCATAATGCTCCGTATTGATGTCGCCTTCGTTTGGAGTAGATGTATAAGAGGTGCATGGATCATAATATACCATAGCCTCATTGGAAGGTATAAACAAACTGAAAGTACTTTGCATAGCCAAAAGGTAGCTCTTATACTCGTTAGTCAATATAGCGTAGTTTGCTATAGCCATATTGTCTCTAAGCATGACGGGGGCTGATACGGCAACATAATCAGCAGGGCTATATACCGTTTTGGTTAGATATACAACTCCATTGTTGGCGATGATACATGGAGTGGTTTCATCCAAGTCCCCTTCTCTTGCTCCTAAATCGTCCTGGGCATCATTCTTTAGGGACATGAATTTTGACGGTACAGCTCCGTTAAATGAAGGTTTCATTAAATTTCGCACCAATGATTGGATAATCTTGGTAGGAATACTATCAATAGCCCCAGGAAGAGGAGCGCCATTCGCATAACGTTGGATAAGCGGCTTGCCCTCGCCTGATTCGAAGTAGGTCCATAATGTTTCATCGGTAGGAGCAAATATTACTCCCATGTCGACCTCAGGACTTACAGCATTTCCTGATTGGAAGTAGTTCCATCCCGGAGAGAATTTAAGAGAGCCATCCGCTGTAAATGAGCTATCGGGGGCATACACCTCATCGCGGAATGTCAAGAAACCTGCCGACTCCTTCTCGTCATAATAGGTACTTCGGTTTGAACCTGCCGTAAAATAGCGTTTTTCATATACGCGTTCAGCATTGGCATCATCGTTCAAATGAAAGATTCGATTGTATTCTCTAGTAAGTGCCTCATTGTAAACTGGAACTGCAAATCGATCCAACATGTGGCTGAAAAGGTTGGTTTTTCCATTGGTTCTAATCTCCTCAGCCATATTGCTGGGAGGAATCAATAACCCATCCAGCAAGTGAATGTATCCATTTTTACATGTAACATCTTTTTTGCGAACCTTTTTATCGAAGATGTAAGCATCAGCTGTCGATGCGTCCGGACGATTCACCAAATACTTGAGGTCATTATCCGTAATACCCTTTCCGACCAATTGCGAGGTCAAAAAGTGCACCATCATCGTGGAGGTAGCATCAGTAGCCAATCTGATGCCTCCTTCGTTTTGAATTTTACCCGCTAAATGTTCCCAATATCGATTGAATTGAGGGATCATAGTTCCATCAAAAAACGGGATTGAATCCGTAACGTTGGAAGAGGTGACCTGGCGCAGGCACTGCCCCTCGTTCGGATCGGCATCATTTCCTGTAGCTGCAGTGCTTGACATCATCTCCAACAAATACGCATTGTCAAGCATAGCATTATAAAGGATGATACGTTTGTGAGCTGGTGTCAATTGGTTGTACACTTCCTCATCGCTTCCCACCAGTTGCCATTCGTCCCTGACAGCCTTCATAAAAGCCTCATCGTTGGCGACGAATAGCGTCTTGCTACCGGTTTTGGATAGGACCTCTTTATAATTAAGATCGTCAATGACTCTGAGAAAATAAGAGAACGATTCGCCATTCAGATTTTCTGCAGATTGTAGTTCCTCATAAATGCTCTCGCCCAACCATGGCGGAGTGTTGCCGAAATCGTCGTAGACGTACTCGTCCCGGCATGATTGCGTGATTGCGCAAACAAATAGAAAACAAGCAATTAGCAAGCTGTTACCTGCTTTACGTGTGTTTTTTGGGCTCATATTTCAACTTAGATTTAATGTTATTTCTCCTTAATAAGAGACAAAAATAGCGAATATTAGTGATTCTTTCTAATTTGTCCTCTTTTTTTTTGTCGTTTTTAACGTTTTAATTTTTTTTAACTATCCTTTCATGCTTCTAAACTTGGCCTGTTTGATTGGTTTGTCAATATGCCGTGCAAATTCTTGCGGCGTGATGGTTACAGGTTCAACCATATATTCGGGTACATTATAGCTTTTATAATAGTTGTCGTAGAAGAACGGATCTTCTTGTGGTAGAATGAATGGAGTATGCGCTTTACCATTCTTGTCAAAATAGGCTATATATAGACGGGTATATCCACCATCATCACGACGGCTTGTAAAAAGGATCCAACGGCCATTGCTTGACCAAGAATGGTAACTTTCCACATCGTTACTGTTAATTTCTTTTATCTTGTGCAGCTCTTCATTGACCAAGTCCATTAAATATAGATCGGCATCCTTATGCCAAATGTGGAAACAGCCATACTCGGCCATACCGAACAACAAGTAACGCCCGTCAGGAGAAATGCGTGGGAGAGTAGCACTCATATTAAGACTATCCGCATTTAGTACCAATTCTTTGGGACCAAAGGTCTTCGTGATTGGGTCAAATGACTTTCGATAGATGTTGTAATGGAAATCACGATATCGGTCAATGATTTCACGCTCGCGAGATTCATAATTCTGTATCTCGAAATGAGCTGAGCTATAGTAAAGCGTTTTACCATCGGGAGCCCAAGCAGGAAACACTTCCCATTCCAAAGTATCATGCTCTATGAAACTCACTTCGTTGTTGTCTATATCATAGAGAATAAGGTCGCTCTTGAGATCCTGTACCTCAATTTTATTGTTGTTCTTTGTATGGAATGATTGTCCAGTGTCGTTAATGGAGTAAGCAATGAAGTTGTGTGTAGGATGCCATGCAGGATATACACCTGCCGAGATGGTAGAGTCGGTCTTGAGGTTTACCTTCTGCACTTCACCATTTGTGACAAGTATGGTGCCTCCTTTATGCTGACGAACGTGAAATTGCATATTGTCGGTCTTGTAGTTCTTATAATGGTGACAGTTGATACATTGACCATTGACGTCATCGCTGAGGAGCATGTTATTGTAGATGACCTTCTCTTCAAAGTTAGTCATATTTCTCTGCCGGATAGTGAGTTCCTCATAAGTAACATACGAAGGAGCAATGATTCGGTACGATATATAGGAGTCAATAGGTTCCTCCGCTACGCGCCAAATAAGGGAACGGAATTTTTGCCATCCCCCCTCTTCCTTGATATAGGTATTAACCTTTATATCTTTACCTTTGTTGGCCTCAAGTAGGCGGTGCCATTCCTTGATATTCCAGTCCGTCATTTCGCCTTTGCTTATGAGGCTGCCGTTTTCTCCGCTCAATACAGTTACATAATCGTCGCCTTCCATTGTATAAGCGAAATTGAGCGGTGCTATATTGTAGGGTATTGTTATGTCGCCGTATTTGGGATATATTTCTGCGATTTGATTCACTTCGCGGAAGTCCTTTGGCGCATCTGCAGAGCATCCAGTTAGAATAGCTGTGATGAATAGGATAATGTATAGGGTATACTTGGGTAAGTGTAGCATAGTTGTTTGTTTTTTTTGTGTGTGATATTATTTAGATTTCCTATATTTCCAGACTACCTAGAAAGTCTAGGAAATCCAGCAAAAAACTCTAGAATCAATATGATTTGACGTCGCGTATAAAGAAATAGAAATACCAGAATGTATCACCATATCGTTCGTAGAAAAGCTTTTTAGCTTCGGGGTCTCGTTCAACATCTTTAACCGCGTGTTTTTGAGCAAATCTCATAAAGTCCTGGAAACGTAGTTTTATAGATTTGTCAAACGGCATCTTACTAATGTCTACCGTCTTCTCTAGATTTCCATAGAGTAGAGCTGCCTCTTGGTAGTGAGTGGGCATACGGTTAGTCTTGTGGCTGTTGGCATAACGGAAGAAGCAGTTCCAGAAGGTGGGGATATCTTTCAAGGTCATTGCACACATGAGTCCAGCTTCGTCGAACATGGGAGTATTAAGGTCATTATATGTATGGGCGAAGTAATTGAGCAGATATATTTCCACTAAAGTATTGTCGCCATCCAATTGGTCCTCAAATTGATACAAAGGGAGTATTCCGGCATATTCCCGATCTTTCGCAATAAGTGTTGGGTCTTGGATGAACTTTTCGTACTTTTCGGCCCAATTGCGGTAGAATATGGTTTTCTTCAATGTATTGATGTATTTCTGTGCCAAAGCATACTCTCCTGACACGATGGAGGTTTTTACCATATATTTGAGATAATCAACTTTCCAACCATATTCTACAGCATCTTCCAAACACCAACGATAGCAGAAGTTCATGCGAGCATAATGGTAATAGAGCATTTTCCCTCCTACCTGCATTAGACGGATTTCGAATGGGGAATCGGGAGCCTCACCTCCGTCAAGATAGTGGAACATCTCGTCACCAGCTTTACCTAATTTGAGCAAAGCCAAATTCTTGTTGAGCACTATTAGGCGAGTAGGAGTCTGCTTTTGCGCTTTAGCGATGTCTAGTGCCTTGCGCCATTCCAATCGTTCCATTGCATGGTTCATCTTTATCTCAGCGCGGAAATTGGGGTCACGGAACCAGAACAGTTGTGCAATGAATACCAACAGGGCAGCCGTCCCTATCCCTTCCTGCAGGAAGAATTTTCGACTAACCATGGCATTTCTTTGCTTGAACACAATGAACGGCATTACCAATGGGTATAAATAAAGCAATATATAGGGAATCCATGTAAACAGGTCGCGCGACTTGAACTCAAATGCAGGCATACCTGCTGTAAACATGCGTACAAACCGTGTCTGATTATACACATTATAGTACAATATGGGAGTTGCTATGGTGGCTACTATGCATAGTAGCACAGCTATGGCTTTCCCTTTCCTGCTATTGCGCAGTTCAAATAGTGCAATGCTCAGGAGTGCCAGCAAGGCATAGAATCCAAACAACGGATATCCTATAGCGGCTATGGTTATGACAGTAAGATGCCTCCACCAACTCTTGCAAACCTGATACAGTCTTATGCCTGATAACGTGAACAAGAAACCCACTAGCATGGAGTAGAAGTAGCCTTGTGTCTTAATTTGGAATATCCAATAACCAGCCTCCATAGCGCAACACAGAATAAGTACGCTGGGGATGATAGTCAACAATGCGTGCCGTGCGGGAATATTGAAAACTTTGATCGTCATCCATTGTACAGCGAGCAATAAGGCCACATAGATGAGCGAGCCAAGCATTGGATAGTAAAAGAACTGAGTGAGAAAAGTAGCGATGTAAGCCATCATTCCTCCTGGAACCAACATCCGCTCGTCAAAGAAGACTTGAGTCGGAAGCCACAATGACAATTCTTGTACACGGAACAAGTACTCGTGTTCAAATATATTCAGTAAAATCCAAACAACGGCAGCAAATGAAAGGCCAACGATGGCAGAAAAGTGTTTCAACTTGCAATCCGTTTCTTGGGTTATTTTAGCAGTTGGGCGGGATTTCATGTCTTTAACTGAAGGCATTAAGAATTACTGATAAGGTTACTATTACTTGACTTGATACTTTTTTCCTGATATAATATATACTCCTTGTGGAAGAGCGATGCGTTGTCTTCCTTTTTTCAAATTGTAACAAATCAAATTTCCTGTGGTAGTATATATACGCATGATTTGTGGGGCAACTGCTGATACTTCCAGGTAGCCATTACCACATTGTATCTGTATACCATCTTGTGTGGTGAACGCTATGCTTGATGTATCAAGCGTGAAGCTCTGTATGTCGCTGTACGTGTTGCCTCCGATAAGTGTGGTTACATGCAGACGGAAATGGATGGTCCCGTCTTCAAAGACGCCGGCATTGACAGATGCGACATAGCCCGTCTGATCAAACCTGTAGCGCTCAGTTTCTTCGTAAGCAGTTTCCCAATTAACATTATCGTAACTGTATTCGATGGTTAGTGCATCGGTAACGTCGGCATTGGGATTATTGACAGCAAACTGCAGCTCATTGTTCGCCTCATTATAGCTAACCATTATGGCCACATTCTGTATCGATGGTTTCCACCAATCAGGGATATATTGTTGCTCTGCTTTATAGGCAAAGGATGAAGGATAGTCGCGGAATATAGCTCCTGCGGGGGTGGGCCATCCGTCATCGTAAAGCATCTTGTTGTACCATAAATCGTCATTGTAGGGAACATATCGCTCTACGTAGTCGAGACTTTCCAGCAAATCGAATATCTTCTGATATTTCTTGGCAGCATCGTTGACATTGGTCTCACTGGGGACATCCCATGAGGCACCATTTTCCATCTCGGTAATCCATATGGGACGTCCTGTGGCGTTATGAATCTCTTCCAGTTTGCTCCTCCATGTATTGATATCATCTTTCCAGTAAGCATGCGTTACCACAAAGTCGCAGCGGTAAGCGTAATTGTGGCAATATTGCACATAATTCTTGAGCCATCCGGCATCAGTTGGTGAGGGAGAGCCTATACGCATTCCACTCTCAAAGAATTCTGTATGATGTGTGAATGCTTTCCATTCATTGATAGCACCACCGCACGAGCATTGTGCAGATCCATGCTGTTCTGAATGTTCCGGTTCATTATATCCTAATACGTGCGTGCAGTTCTCCAATGCGTTGATCTGTGCCCACCCTGGCCACCATAGATGCTGCTTAATGGGGACATATTCAAGATCCGTGGTATTGTTACGGTCTGCGCTCCAGGTATAGAACCAATTGGCACGTATCGTTTCGGTATGAGTATTGATGGTGCTGTTGCCTTTGGTGCTCCCCCACCCTTTCTTCGACACATACTGCCAAGGTTTAACGATGATGCTTGATACACGGCGGTTCAGTGCTTCGGGGACTACGGGGACTAGCAGGTCTTCATGGTCAGCTACGAATACTCTGCTGTAGCCACTGCCATCGCTGTTGGCGGCGAGGGTGACCATGTATCCTCGTTTCAAGATAAAGCTCCGCATCGTGTTGGCCCTAGTGCCCAGGTTACTGTGCCTTCCTTTCCCGTACTGCGTTTCTTCTCCTGAATAAAGTTCTCCAGTATAAGCTGTAAAAGGCTGTATCGATGAAGAATGAGGGATGATGGCTGCCCCATCGAGATAGATGGCTGCACGGTAGTTGGAATTCTGCTTCGCTCTAGCGCCATTCAGACGAATGTATGGAGCTATCTTACTGTTGGCTACTGACGGACGGCTATGTGGTGCTATCAACCAGCTGTTCTCGTTAATAAGATTGATGGTAGAGCCTTCCAATGTAGCCGCTTCATTGAGCAGGAAAAAGTCGGCTGCCTGATCAATAACGAGTTTCAAATTATATACACAAGCCAACTGCCGTTTTATCTTGTTGTATTTATTGCCATCATACTCACCTACGCCCAACGCTTTGGACGGACTTACAATCTCTGCAACATAGCTATCCAAATGCTGTGTTCCCAGTCCTGTAAATTCAGATTTTGTCCCACCTGTGGTGAGTGAGGGCATGGCATAGGTAGCGACAGTGCCTAGTGCCTGCCCGTTACGGCAGATGGTCATGGCACCATTGTCAACGACAAATCGGTAGCTATAGATTGTAGCGGTAGTGTCCAGCCCTTGTGCAATGAACTTTCCTGCAACACCGACTGTTGATGGACTGATGCCCACAAGAGCACCTTTCCCGTCCCTATTTCGGATGAGGAGGTAAGCGGTAGAGTCGTTGGCAAACCGAACGCTGTCGAGCGCGAGTGTATAGCTGTTGTCCAAACTGACGCCATTGCTGTCATAGGTAGCCCATATACGGATATTTCTTGAATCTTCCGGTGTGCTTTCTTTGCAAGAGTCTATAGCTTGCTCTACCTCAGCTGTAGTTTCGACAATAACAGCGATATCCTCTATGGTAGCATTGGCTGCAATTTCTTTAGCCTTGTCTATACATGTCTTGAGATTGGTGGTTGCAGCCAAACCATAGATGCCGCTACTAATAATCTGTTCACCCAGTGTGATGGTCTCCTGCAACTTGTTGACATAGAGTGCCAAGCGGCTCTCGCTGAGTGCGAACTGTGCTTCTACCAATTGCCAAGTGCTCAGTTCGCCTTTGCTCTTGTCGTAGTATACCCCGATGTATTCATTGGCTTCCTGGTCCTTGTCGGTGCCCAGCACCTTGCCGTTGTAGAGTGAGGTGATGGTGCCTTCTAATCCTTCAGTGATGGCCCATAGGTCGGTGTTGTTGGTGGCCTGGGCATCATTGAGTACCATGCTCCATGTGTTGGCTGTGCTGGCAGCAAGGTACTTGCCTGTCGCTTTGTGGCGGAGGCGATAGTAACCCTCTTTGTTGCTGCTCTCTGCACACCAGGTGTATGCCGCATTGCTAGCTTCTGCGTCAGAGGCTGCCAAGGCAGGGATGTTGCTGGCATTAAGTCCTAACAAACGGCTGTAGTAGGTGTTGTAGAGGTAGTATTCGCCACCATTATACAATGTGTTGGTGATTCGCTTGACGGGTGAGAAGGCGCCGTCGCTGTAGCTGATGCCGAGGATGTCGAGGTCTACGGTACCATCTGTGCTGATGCTGAAAAGGTTGTAGTCGCCTGGGATTTCTCTAAGGGCAACGCGGTCGAGGTGAACGATTCCGCTGCCACCATAGCATACGAATGCGACGTAGCTTTCGCTCTGTTCGGTAGCCGTAAATTCATAGTAATAGGTCTGTAGGGTCTGCTTGGCCGAGGGGGCTGTCCATGTTTCGCACAGGTTGTCCCATGTTCCCTTGGCTGAGCCTACGGCCACGGCATAGGTCTTGCCCAGATCGTTGGTGTGGCTGAGGACTTGGAATGAGAGCTCATACTTTCGTCCAGCTTTCAAGGGACTGCTCAACTGCTGGTAGATGTAGCTGCCGTTGGCTGCAGTGAATCCTCCAGAACCATCTTGGCGGAACATGAGTGCCGAACTTCCTTCGCGTCCATTGGCATAGGTGGCGTTGTCTTTGTTGCAGCGTACACCGTTTGCTTGCTCGCTCGTGGCATTGGCATTGGTGATTTCCCACTCTGCGGGCCAGAAACGATAGTCACTTGCGTCGTTCTTTACAACGACTCCTTCAGTCTCGAACCCTGGATTACGGATGAGGTTGCGTTTGTCGTAGATACCGGTTTGCTGTGCGATGTTGTCTTCGTCGCCGTAGAATCCTGCGTCGGGGAGAAGAGGAAAGACTGCTGCAGCCTGTGTTCCCAATAGTGTTGTGTCAGAATATATGGAGAGTTTGCTGCCATTGAGTGCAATGCGATAGGTGTGTGCTCTCTCTGAATCGGTTATGGGGTATGATGCAGCCGTCTCTTCTTCCGGTTGAGTGAAATGGATTTCGTTGTTGGTGAAATTGGCTGAAAATCCGAGGCCCTTACTGTTGATGGCTGTAGCTTGCATAGTGCCGCTACGCATGAGCAGACCCAGGTCGAGAGTGAAGTCTCCCTCGGGCATAAAGCGGGTGTCATAGGTGCTGATGTCGCCAGCTTGAGTGATTGTCTGCAGCTCGCTCAACGTAATGTCTGTAGCGCCTTTGTAGGGGAGCGATTGCGCTGTTGATTGCAGGGTTAGAACTGCGAGTACAGTCAGTAGCAGTGGCTTGAGAATCTTGCTCATGGCGTTTGTTGTTTTTGTTTTTCTTTGTCTATGTCAATCTAGGATATACTAGGAATTCCTAGATACCTATATGTCATAGTTTAATTATTCTTGCAAAAGTAAGGATAATTCTTTGATTGGCAAAGCGCAGAGTGTAAAATATATCAATAAGAAAGCGGGGCCGCATGTGCAGCCCCGCCCAATTTCAGCCAGCCTATATGATGATTATTTCATCAATACCTTCTTGATTTCGATAGCACCATTGCTATAGATCGTCTTCACAATATGGATACCCTTTCCTGGTATGGCAACCTGACGACCATCAATAGCATAGTATTGTATGCTCTTTACTTCGCTTGCTACAGCAGAATCGATGCCGCTGATCACCCAATTGCTATTGTCACCAATTTCAGTGATAGTAAGTGACCAGTCGTCAGCAGAGAACCAGGTTCCGGTGAAGCCAACCTTCTTAGTTACAGTAGAGTCGGTAGTCACACCGATTACCATAGTGTGGTTGGTAACAACAATGTTCTCGATAGTAATCATAGACCATCCGAATCCTTTACCATCATTTGCAGAAAGAATAGGCGACATATCTACCATTGTTTGATCTACATAGTAGGCAATACTATCTGCTTCCCAAAGTTGACCATAAGTATTACCGTATTTCGGTATCATAGCCCACTGGGTAGCTTCACTAGCTGCTACCTGCTTAAGGACGGTAGAGTCATTGATAAGAGTGTCCGTGATGGCTTCGTTGAGTGCAAAAGCATATACATTGTCACCGTCGGAACGTCCCGCAAGCTTCAAGGCATAGGTTCCGTTAGGAATGTCATTCAGAATCTGCATGGCTGCAAAGTCAAGCTTACCTACAGTTCCATTCCATGAATCCATATAGCGATTAGCATCATCTCCTCCGTAGTGAGCACCCACATTTGTAGGGTTATTGCCAGCGCCTAACTTAACAATCCATCCACTAGCGTCATTGTCAAATGTCGGGTTCTGGATAAGGGGGGTCAAATCACCGCCTACCTCAGGATTCATGTAAAGGCTCTTTTCCAAGCAGAAAACATTCTCCTCAAGCTTACGTTGCAGGTCTTGAACGTTAGCTGCAGCTTGCAATTCAGCTACAAGATCAGCCTTCTGAAGGGCAATGACAGTCTTAACTTCGTTCTTATTTGTTACCGGATAGTTTACATAAGGATCATTGAGCATCTCCTCTACGGTGATGAGGTAGTTGCTGTAGCTCACGTATGCATTGAGGCGTTCTGCGACAGATGCCAATGCTGCTGATGTAGTAGTGTCGGCAGCAGTGATGGCGTCGGCCAGTTCTATGGCAGCAGCAATAACGGCTGCAGCTTCACTCTCTGCATCATATTCAGCTATGGCATCAATAGCAGCCTGATAAGCGCCAGTCTGGTAGTTGTCATAAACTGCAAGGGCAGCTTTAGCTACAGCGATAGGCTCTTGGAGAGATGCACTAGCCTCACCATACGATGTAGCGCTCAGTGCGATAGCCTCGTCAATCTTAGCTTGGAGTACAGCTGCATCGCCCTTCAAGAGGTTGGGAAGCAGTGTTTGTGCCTCGGCAAGTGTAGCATCGAAAGCAACTTTGAGGTCTTCATCGCTGGCTGCGCCATAGTAGAGCAACTGGAAGTTAGTAGCTTGGAACCAACCTTCTGAAGCATTACCACCTTGACTTGAAGCAGCACCAATGGTGAGTGTGCCGTCGATAACTACTACATATCCAGTGGTGAGAGTGGTCCATTGGTAAAAATCCCAACCGCCAGGAGCGGGGAGGTTCTCTGATACAGAGGTGTTGATACCTGTTACATAGAGGTGCTGATCGGTAGTGTAGTCACCGTGGTCGGCTGTCTCGCCCTGAGTAATCATCTCAGCACTGATGCCGTAGAGTCCGTTGGGCAGACCGGTGAGTTCCTGATGCAGGTCGATAGATACGATGTGGTGACCCCAGAGGTTTACACCGCGGCGGTTTTCGCCACCTTCCATTGTGGGACGGCAGTTACCAACCCAGAGATCTGAGCCACCACCGTTGTGGGTGAGGTTCCATACCCAGTTGCCCTTCTCTTCGAAGTTGGCGTTGGGAAGAAGGAAGGTAAAGTTAGCTGGATTCTCCTTGCTAGCCTCCTTCATCTGGCTCAAGTAAAGATCTATAATAGCCTGCTCACCCTTGGCCATCAAAGCCACGATTTCATCGTAACCGGCAGTCTCATTATAGATAAAGTTTTCAATGAACTCAGAGATTTCGTCATGTACAGCAACAGCATCCTCTATGCCTGGGTATTCTGCACATTCTCCGATTGCGTCAGTGAATGTTGTTTCCCAGAACAAAACAAGTTCCTGATACTTGGCAACAGCATCCTTGACACCAGTAAATACACCTTGTATGCGGATATACTCTGCGTCCATCATTTCCTCCTCAAGGTCTTGAGCCTCCTCAGCCTCTTCGATAGCAGTTTCCAAATCCGCTACCAACTTCGCAGAAAGGAGATCTCCGTTATCGGACATGTACTTATCCATGTCGTCAATCAAAGATTCGAGGTAAATACCTGCGTCGAAGCCGGCGTACTCGAGCTTCACGTTGTCGATAGCTACGTAGGTGAAGTTAGTATTGGGATAGCCTACGAAACCTACGATGATAGAGTCTGCAGCCACAATACCCTCAATAGTAAAGGTTTCAGGATATGAGGCTTCTTTGGTTGCACCATCAGTGGTGATTTCTGCAGTTACCATGTCCAACTCAGAACCATTACAGTAGATAGCTGCACCCGACTTGGCTTCAGGGTCTGAGGCCTTGTCAACAGTATGGTTCATTACGCACTGTACGGTAAAACGATAGTAACCCAAAGGAAGGTTGTATACAGTCTGACTAACGTGTGTCTCCTTGCTGGGCTGACCGTTGATTTCCAGAACACGGCTATCTTCACCAAAGTATTGGAAGAAACGAATGTTGCTACCATTATTTACAGCGTCATTGGTACGAGTCCAATCAGAAAGACCATTGTCAAAATTAGGATTCTTGAGGTAACGGGCTGTCACGTCTACAGGGTATTCATCGCTGGCATTCACTACGCGATAATCGAGCAATCCCTCTTTAAGTTTGTGCACCATCTCGTTGAGGTCCGAAGCTTCATAATCACCTTCGAGAAGGGTATTGGCCTCGTCTACGATAGCCTGCAGAATATCCTGATCTTTCGGTTCATCATATACTTCCATCCACTCTTCGGCTTCGGCGATAAGGTCTTCCAATTCTTGCGAATTGGCTAACTCCTCTACCTCAGCGAGGATGAAGGCATCGAAGCACTTGCTGCCACCCAGCCAACGGGCGCAGAACTGCAAATATTTGTACTCTGCGGTAGTTACCACGATGTTCTGTGTCCATGCGCAGTTGGCATCCTCGTAGGCATACATGATGGTCTTGGTCTCGTCGCCACGGGGAGTGTTGGTCTCAGAGGTTACGATGTAACCCTCTTTGGCTACGGCGTCAGTGCTTGTGTTCTGACGGATGAAGTAGCTGAATACATAGGTCTTGCCCTTTTCGATTTCCCATGCGGTACCGATAGAGCCGTTGCCGCCCTTACCTGCACTCTCGGTCAAGCGGAGGTATGCGCCGCCATCAATACCTCCAGAGTTATGCCAATCGACACCAGTCAAGTTGCCGCCACCACCGCCAACCCAGCCTGTGGTGTTGTTGTCAAAACTCGGATTCTCAATCAGGTTCTCACCTACAATTTTGTACTGCTTCAGCACACCGTCAGCATTGGTATACTCGAAGGTGTCGCCGGTTGCAAGCTGTGCCTGCTGTGCATTTGCAGCGAGCAAACCTGCTGCAAACAGCATAATTCCGGTAAATAATTTCTTCATGATGCTTGTTTTATAGGTTAGTAATATAAAGTTGTTCGCATTAATTAACGTAATCACTGCACAAATATAATTATTTTTTTCTTACCTATGATAATATTTTTTCTCAGGCGTGAAAAAAAATTATCACAGGCTTGAAAAAAATGTTCACATTGAGGCTATCTCACTATGGTCATGGTAGCGGCATTGCCTGCTCTTACAATGTATACACCTGGAGCCAGAGGGCTTTGCGCCTGACACTTGACACCATGAATGCTATATACCTCATAACAATCGACTCCATCCACGTGGATGACATTGCCCACAACATAAGGGCGAAGAGCACCAGCCGCAGCATTGTCATTGACAGCCTCAATGGCAGTAGGCAAGGTGGAGCCTTCGGTATAAGTGTATAGGGCAACCCACCCTGCTCGATCTTTCATGGAGGTAGCACTCAGTTTGGTTCCATCGGAGGCGTATTTACGTGACGAGTCAGTGACACGTCTCAAACGGGCACCTATGGTATATGTAGTACCTTTTTCGCTCTTAGTGATGCGATTTTGCGTACGCAACATGGTAGCGGCATCATAATTGTTCGTCTGCAGGTTTGCAAAGATATAGGGATCGACGCAGCGCAAGGTATCGTCGTCCACCTTGAAGTAGATGCTCTTGAAGGTGGTACCTGAAATCAGTTCTTCTGCCACTCCTGCCGCTATCATGGTGCCGTTGTCTTCATCCAGGAAACCTACTCCAGGAGTAATGGCCATATAGGCTACGTTTTGGGTAATAGTCGCGATGCTGCCCACCTCATCTTCGTACATGATGATGCACTTGAAGCCCGTGTTGGTGACATTGCGTATCTTGATAGATATGGGATGACTCTTGAGGGTGGGATTACGAAGTTCGGTAAGTACGACTGGTGTGACACCTTCGGGGAATGGTTGGGCGAATACCACATCAGCTGTGTCCTTCATGGACACCTTAGCCACACCTACCTCACAGTCAAGGTTGCCAAACTTGTAGTTACCCGTTTCAATAGCCATGAAGGGAATCTCTTCAATGCTTTCGTAATCAGTGGATGTAGAGGTAAGCCATGCAAGCGGCTGATAGGTAAAACTGGAGGTGCGGATTTTTGTCAACAGATTGCCAAGGTGCAACTTGGTATTCTCGTTACTAATAGAACCCATAAAGATAGCTGGAGTAGAACTGAACTTCTCGGTAAACTCCATAGAGAGTGCATCGGTGGTGAGGAGCGGAAGATTGCCGTACTGGAAAGCAGAGGTACCTTGGATGCTAGCTTTGGCTGCCTTGATGCTTTGCGAAGCCCGTTGTGCCTTAGCGGGGGTGATATTTACGACGCGATAATCATATATACCCGGCTCAGTAATAGTGTCAACATAGCTGTAAGAAATCGACTTCCCTGTCATATCCTTAGGATTGACAATGCCTACGGTGGTGTAGGTGTCGTCTGATTCGGCTTTGCGCTGTATTTGAATCTCGTCAAGCATATCGCCATTAGTATCGGTCCAAGTAACTTTGTAGGCACCTTTTGCTTGATTATCCCATGCGCCGTTAATACTGGCAGGAGCCGTATATACGACGTTAGGCACCTTCTCATAGGCTTTACGGTAGGCCATACCCGACTTCATGTCGCGGTAGTATTCGCCCGTAAGCGACATTTCAGTGCCACGAATCAATTTAGAGCAGTCAGCCTCTCCATTCCAATAAGCATAGCGTTCTACATAGGGAGAGTTATTCAATGTAGTAAGAATGTTCCTCATCTCATTGAGATTCTTCTGCTGGTTAGCTACGGAAAAACTGCGGTCGGTAGCAAAGATACCATTATTGTTCCATGAGGCTCCCCATACATATTCGGTAATCCAAATGGGACGCTTCCCATATTTATTATAATAGTACTCCATATTACCGAATCCACTTGCCCAGTAGCAGTGGAGGTCGAGGATATCGCAACGCCATCCACGCTTGTCGACCTCGGCGATGAACTGATCGAGGTGGCTCCAGCTGCCATCATGTGAAGACTCAGAGCAGAGGCGCATACCAGTGCGCATAAGGTCTTGCCATTGGTTGAGAATAACCTCTACGCTCTGCGGAGTATCGTCGGCACTGTTGCCCGGCTCATTGTTGGTCTGCATATGGCAAGAGAAGTTTACACTACCGCAGGCCGATGCAGATGGCCAAGCCACATAAATCTGATGAGGCACGCACTCACGGTCGGGCAAATGATTGACTCCAGTCGCCCAGTCGTAGCAATAAGTGGTACCCAGCATCACGTTGCGGTCAAATCCCGTATCACTAGCCAAGCCCTTCTTCTGGACATCGTGCCATTGGAATACACGATAAGAGGAGATACGCCCGTCAAAGACCTCGGGAAGTACAGGCAACTCGAGATCCTCAGTGTCGGCAATAAAGCAACGGCTGTATCCCCATCCGCTCTTGCCCGTGGCAAAGGTTACCATGTAGCCACGCTTAAGTTTGAAACTGCGAATTTGATTGTTGAGCTTAGCTTCGGAAAGCGTGTTCATAAAACCTCCTGAGTGCTCTAAGCCAAAAGCGTTGACTGCCGTGCCACCATAATCCTGTTCAGAATACACTGTCAAGGGTTTGAAATCCTTCGCGTAGGGCATAATGATGGTACCGTGCGCATACATACGCACTTGGCAGTTCACACCATTGACAGCTTGTTCCCCATTGATGAACACATGACCATCGAGCAATTTCTGCTCCAACACATAGCTCGGCCGTATTTCCCGAATGATGAGTACAGCATGTTCGGTATTGGTGATGTTGATCTTGCCATTCTCCGTAAAAGGTGTAGCATTGGTAATCACGTAATCCACATCGGCGTCGATAGTAACATCAGATGACACCTGATTGACTTCTTTGAGAGTGTTGGCTGCGTGGGCGGTAAAACTCAGAGCAAGCAGCATGATACAAGAGAGTTTTCTAAAATTCATATGTCGATGTTCTTATTGGTTGCTTTATTTTGCAGCGGGAAGGGTCCCTAAGTACAATACAATATAGCTAAATTACTAATATTCCGTGACAAAGATAGGAAAAGTTTTCTAATAAATACAAAAGAAGACCATTATTTAATGCTTTTATTATGAAATTGGATAGGATTTTGTTAATATGGTTTAAAAGTAATATTGTCTTTTATGCCTTTCGCATGTGGTAGTGCTTCTGTAAATGCAGAGAAAACGGCTATCAGGCATATTTATGCGGCCGAAGACCTACAAGGGAGCTGTGATATTGCCAAGAATATACTTCTTTTTATTGTCGACTTTTTGGGCATATGCTTCTTTTTCTGTATTTTTGCAATCACATAGTATTATGAATGGCTTGAAAAATATTCTTTTTAACTATTTATACAAGTATTTATTATGAAGAAAAACATGCTTTTCTTGGGTGCACTCGCCATTGCCATGAGCGTGAGCGCACAGAAACCGAAGATGTGGCTCGACCCTGAGGTGAATCAGGAGAACCGCAAGGAGGCACGCGCCGCCTACTTCGCCTATGAGAACACTGACCTTGCCGCTCAGAACGACAAGAGCAAGAGTGCCCGCTACCTTGACCTGACGGGCGAGTGGAAATTTAATTTCGTGAAGAACCACAACGAGGCTCCCGCAGGCTTCTTTGCCGTGGGCTACGATGACTCTAAGTGGGACAACTTCCCCGTGCCCGGACTCTTCGAGATCCTTGGCTATGGCGACCGCATCTACCGCAACGCCGGCTATCCCTGGAACCTCCAGTTTGAACCCAATCCTCCCTACATCGAGGAGCGCAACAACTATACCGGTTCGTACCGTAAGTCATTCATGATCCCTGCCGACTGGAAAGGTCAGCAGGTATATCTCCACGTAGGTTCGGCTACATCGAACCTCATGGTATGGGTCAACGGCAAGTATGTAGGCTACAGCGAGGACGCCAAGATGGCCGCTGAGTTTGACATCACTCCCTACCTCGTGCCCGGCAAGGAGAACCTCGTTGCCATGCAGGTGATGCGCTGGTGCGACGGCTCATACCTCGAGGACCAGGACTTCTGGCGCTTCACCGGTATCGCCCGTGAGGTATACATGTATGCCCGTCCTCAGGTGCGTGTCGATGACCTCTTCATCCTCCCCGACCTGGACAAGAACTACAAGAACGGTACGCTGAAGATCTCTGCCACAGCCGACAACGCTGCCGGCAAGACCCTGCGCTACACCCTCAAGGATGCCAACGACAAGGTGGTGAAGACTGCTGCCGTAGCCGTGAATGGCGAGGGCAAGGCCGAGACAACGATGGCTGTGAGCAATCCTGCCAAGTGGACCGCCGAGACTCCCAACCTCTACACCCTCTTCATCGAACTCGTCGATGGCGACCAGGTAATCGAGGCTATCCGTCAGAAGGTGGGCTTCCGCAAGGTGGAGCTCAAGAACTATCAGGTGCTCGTGAATGGCAAACCCGTACTCTTCAAGGGCGCCAACCGTCACGAACTGGACCCCGACTTCGGTTATGTGGTATCGGTAGAGCGCATGATTCAGGATATCAAGATCATGAAGGAACTCAACATCAATGCTGTGCGCACCTGCCACTATCCCGACGATCCCCGCTGGTATGAGCTGTGCGACGAGTATGGTCTCTACGTGGTGGCCGAGGCCAACATCGAGAGCCACGGTATGGGCTACGGTGAGCGTACGCTGGCCAAGAACCCCGCCTTCGCCAAGGCTCATCTGGAACGTAACATCAGCAATGTGATGACCTTCAAGAATCACCCCTCCATCATCTTCTGGAGCTTGGGTAACGAGGCCGGTAACGGCCCTAACTTCGAGGCTGCCTATGACTGGATCAAGGCTTACGACAACAGCCGTCCCACACAGTATGAGCAGGCTTGCAATGCCCGCAACAGCGATATCCGTTGCCCCATGTATGCCGACTACAACTACATGGAGCGTTACGGCAAGAACCCCGACAAACCCCTCATCCAGTGCGAGTATGCCCACGCTATGGGTAACTCTATCGGTGGCTTGAAGGAGTACTGGGACCTCATCCGCCAGTATCCTGCCCTGCAGGGTGGCTTCATCTGGGACTTCGTGGACCAGGGCCTCCGCGACAAGAACAAGGAGGGTAAGGAAATCTTCACCTACGGTGGCGACTATGGCCGCTATCCCGCATCGGACAACAACTTCAACTGTAACGGTATCATCGCTCCCGATCGCCGCTACAATCCCCACGCCTACGAAGTGCGCTACAACTACCAGAACATCTGGGCAACTGCCAAGAACCTCAAGAAGGGTCAGATAGAGGTGTACAACGAGAACTTCTTCACCGACCTCAGCAACTACTACCTCACATGGACACTCCTCGAGGAGGGTAAGGCTGTGGCTAACGGCCAGGTCGACAAGCTTACTGTGCCTGCTCAGGGCAAGAAGGTGGTTACCCTCAAGGGTTTCAAGCACCCCGTAGAGAACGGCAAGGAGTACTTCCTCAATGTGGAGTTCCACCTCAAGGAGGCTCAGCCCCTGCTCGCCAAGGACTTCATGGTAGCTCACGAGCAGTTCCAGCTCACCGAGTATGCTTATCCTACAGTAGAGGCTATCGTGGCTGCTGAGGGCGCTCCCGTAAGCGAGGACGTGCATCTGGCCTGCCTCATCCTCAAGGGTGGCGACCTCACTGTGACATGGAACCGTTGGAACGGCTGGATTGAGTATATCGACGTCAACGATACTCCGATGATGGAGAAGGGTCATGCCTTGAAGCCCAACTTCTGGCGTGCACCGACCGACAATGACTTCGGTGCTAACCTGCAGCGTCGCTTCGTCGACTGGAAGGAGCCCGGCCTGCGCCTGAAGCGCGACTCGTTCAAGTGGGCCAAGGAGGGCAACAACATGGTAGTGACTGCCGAGTATGAGCTGCCCAAGCTCGAGGCTACACTCCTCATGAAGTATACCCTTACCGCTGACGGACAGCTTGTCGTGAACCAATCGCTCAAGGCTGGAGAGAACAAGGAGGGCAAGCCCCAGCTCTTCCGCTTCGGTATGCAGATGGTGATGCCCGAGGCATACAGCAACATCGTTTACTACGGTGAGGGTCCCGGCGAGAACTACATCGACCGTAACCTTGACCAGACCATCGAGGTGTACAGCCAGAAGGTGGCCGACCAGTACTTCCCCTACATCCGTCCGCAGGAGTCGGGCAACAAGACAGGTGTGCGCTACTGGCGTGTGCTCGACAATGCAGGCAAGGGTCTCGAGTTCTACGGCACCGAGGCACTGAACGCTACCTCTCTCAACTACTTGCAGAGCGACCTTGATGACGGCTGGGACAAAGACCAGCGTCACTCCGGCGACCTCACTCCGCGCGACTACACTGTTGTAAGCATCGACAAGCAGCAGTTTGGTATCGGTTGCGTCAACTCATGGGGTGCATGGCCTCGCCGCGAATACCAGATGCCTTACGGCGACTACGAATACACCTTCGTGATTCGAGCCGCCAAGTAAGCAGTATTATTGGTTAATCTTATATCGCGAAAGATTGGGGCGTATGCCGTGAGGCATGCGTCCCTTAATCTTTTTGCCATGACATTGAGGAATACATTGAAGAATGAGTGTATATGTGAGAAAATGGAATTTGTAATAACAATAATGAATGACTCACAAAAAAATGAGTGATTTCATATTGCACTTGAGAAAATTTATACTATCTTTGTCTATGTAATAACTTATTAAAACAATTAGAATTATGAAAAAGCTTTTAGTTATGGCTACTTTATTAGTAGCTACGTTGACAGTTAGTGCACAAGAATACAACTGGGCGGTAGGAGTTCGTGCCGGCGGTTTTAGTGGACTTACAGTTAAAAAGAATAATGACAGCAATGCTTTGGAATTTGGAGCTTCATGGGGTGTTGGCAACTATCTTAATGTAGATGGGCTGTATCTTTTACAACAACCCGTTATCGGCGAAGGCTTTACCCTTTACTACGGTGGTGGCGCATATGTTGGCTTATGGGCCTCTAACTTTGCCCTTGGCGTAGAAGGTGCCGTAGGCCTTGAATACAAACTTTCAAACATCCCTTTAGCTTTCTCGCTGGACTATCGTCCTAGCATCAACGTGATACCCGTATTCCCAGGATTAGATTTAGTAAACTTTGGACTTGGCATCAAGTACTGTTTCTAATCATCTAACCTTTATATAAAGAAAAGAGCGCCAAAAGCGCTCTTTTCTTATATGAATATCACCCGTTTACCCCTTTTTAAATAGAAATTCGGATAGTGCTTTTTAACTGTATAGGCATTTTCTCCTATCGCAGCAATATAGAATAAATTTAGGATTCAGCACTATACATCATGTAATTTATGCTGAAGCCACAAAATGGGAACAGTCCCAATTTTTGATACGTATAAGACTCATCAGACACCAATAACAGAAATAACATTTGCAAAAAACTAACCGTCGCAAAAAAGTTCGGCATAAGGGCTTTATGCCGAACCTTGTTATATATGCAGTTCTTCTACGGTAGAGTTACACGGAACATATCACTATGCGTATGTTCACTCAACAATATCTCTTTCATCAGCTTCACCACATCGGGATACTGCGTGGACAAATCATTATCTTCATGCGTATCGGTAGCCAAATCATAAAGACTACATCTCCCGCCTTGTACTACGAGTTTCCAATCTCCCATACGCAGCGCCATCATATCTGTTTCATGAAACTCCCAATATAGGAAATCATGCTTCGGCTGTTCCCCCTCACCAAGCAAGGTCGGTGCGAAAGAGAGTCCATCGAAATAGTCTTTCTCTATGCGCGGATTGGTATAGCGCCCCACATAATCTTCAATGCCTGCAATGTCACAGAAGGTAGGCATAAGGTCGTAAAACGCCAACTGATGGCTGTTTACTACGCCCGCTTCCACTTGCCCAGGCCACCAAGCTATAAATGGCACTCTAATGCCCCCCTCGGTGGTAGAGCGCTTGGTGCCTCGCAATAGTTTCTCCGTATTGAAATAATCCGGGTCTGCTCCTCCTTCGGTGTGAGGACCATTGTCACTCGTAAAGATAACAAGTGTATTCTTATCAAGCCCCTTGTTGCGCAGTAATTCGAGCACCTCACCCACATAAGCATCAAGGCGTGTCACCATGGCAGCAAACTGTTGGTGAGCTACATTGGTGGGATTGTAACGTGAGCCGGCATCGCCGCCAAAACTCTTCTCTATACAGAAAGCCCCTTGATATGCTTGGAAGATAGAATCCTCGGGCTGAGCCAACTCAGCATGCGGGAGTGTATAAGTGAATATTCCAAAGAAAGGTTTGTCAGGTGTCTGTTGGTTTATCCATTCCATAGCGCGCTGATGAATCAATTCTGCCGAATAGTCTTTGCGATTCTTGTAATCAGCGCCATGCATAGCATAATTGATGTTATTCTCCAACACCTCACGGCGAACATCGGTATCACCTGCCGTGCGACTATAGGCATTAAGGAAATTGGGATAATAAAGGTGTGCTTGGAATTGACACATGAATCCATAATACTCATCAACACCTCGCGTAGCAGGAGTAGAGATGGAGCCCTCATAACCACCTGCCCACTTTCCGAACATACCGGTAGTATACCCATTATCCTTCATTATCTCAGGCAAGATAATATGAGCCGTATCGTAGGGTTCCTGTCCTGTCTGTACTGGGTCCTGATTATTGCCATACATCATACTTCCTATACGATACTCTTTGTTTCCGCGCACTTTCGTATGTCCGGTATGTTGTCCTGTCATGAAAGACGCACGCGAAGGTGCACTTACAGGACTTCCAGCATAAGCCTGCGTGAAGCGCATGCCTTCGGCTGCCATGCGATCAAGATGAGGAGTACTAATATATTGCTGACCGTAACAACCAAGATCGGCATAGCCGAGATCATCACACATGATGTATATGATATTTGGCCGCTGAGGGTGTTGTGCCTGCAAGCCTGGAGCCGCCATTAATCCGCAGCCAAAGAGTAGCCATTGCTTATTATCCATAGTATAGAGATATTATGTTATTTGTTTATATACAGTTTGGTATTCTTATAACCTTCAGCCGTAGTGGCACGCACTATGTATACTCCCCCTTTGATGGCAGCAACGGACAACGTATTGCCACAACAATGAGCCAGCAAAGCTGCATCAACTGAATAAAGGCTCATTGCCAACACTTCCGTACTGCCTAAGGCCACCACATTATCCGACTGCAAAGAGATGATAACATCATCGTCCTGGTTTGTATTATACTGTATCACGTGAGTATCAACTTCCGTGTTAGCCGTAAAATAAGCCTTAAGATTTACGTTGCGGTCGACCGTAAAGGTATACTCTGCAGTGGTAGATACCACTACCCCTTCTTCACGCCAGCAGACAAAAGTTGCATTACCGTAAGGAAGAGCTTTGGCTGTAAGGGTAGTACCATAGGGATATCTATCAGCATCATCAGAAAGTTCTACACTACCTCGGTCAATGGCATTAGCCGTCAGTGTTACGGTGCGTCCATCCATAGGGGCAGCTGTCGTAAGGAGGAAGTCATAAACAAATCCTTCCACATCATCATCAGCCAGATTGAGTCCATTGCTGTTGACACGTATACGCATGCGAGAAGATTTTTCAGCCGCATCCTCAGGAACAACTATGCTCACCTTACCCTCTTTGCCGGATAGTGCTATCGGATGTACACCTTCAAACACTCCATCAGAATTCCAGTCAGTATATGCAGTGACCGTAAGGTCCGCTTCTGGAAGATTCGCTAACGTGACATCAAGGTCAAAAGCCGCTCCGCGTGTGACTACTCCCTTATCGTATGGACAAGGGATGTGCCATGCCGATGGTCTGGACGAGGACTCATAACAAATATGTCCTGTAGCTCCTTCGCCATGCAAATGGAATGCCGTGAGATAATTGGAGCCTACCGATCCGCAAGGATTGAAGTATACGTTGAACGACTTTGCCCAAGCTGTATGTTGCGGTTTCACGAATGTGTCGGTAGTTTCCACTAACCTCCAATACGAACCGACGCGATTGGTACCTGCCTGCCAAGTTATCACATAATCAGATGCTCCATCCTTATTGAGAGCACGAGGTCCTGCACTTTCGTTAGCATAGTCGGCACAATCTGTCGAACTCAAATAATGGCACCCCACAATTTCTCCGCTAGTAGCAGCCGTCGCTCCCACATAGTACTCTACGGGGGTGGAAGAGGTCATAATCCTTGATGCCGACGAAGGAGTAAGGTTACAACTGCCCAGATAGCGGCCTGTCACCGTATTCTTGATATAATAGCAATTTTCGTTACCAGAAGGTATAAATTGCCAGAATTGCGCCTTACCCGTATTCTTACCGGCCACAGTAAGGTAATGAGTCCCTCCTTCCGTAATGTGGTTACTTCCTGTATTCTTCCATTGTAAATAATATACCTTAGCTGTACTGTCCGAGGGCTCAGGTTCTAGATCGGGTTCAACGTCTGAGTTCGCGACACAAAGCACAACTTCAGAGAGTCCAAAGAAACATCCCGCATTGGTTGTTCCTTTTGTGATAATTAACTTCAGGGTTAACGGATCGCCTGCGTTCACCTTTTCAGAGCTATCCATATTCCAAATTTGATGCACATTCCCTGCCGTACCTATATTGGCTGCGATGTCTATGTTTGCAAGGAAGCCAAAAGTACCCATCGTTCCATCCTCCTTCGCTACAGAGGCCATCACATTCCATTGACGTGTCACGCCATCGGTATTCTCCTGATAGTTATTTCCACCGTTGAGAGCATGTATATCTAGTCCTATACGATTAAAAGCGAATCCTTCAGGAAGACCCTCTATGGTCAAAATCAATTCAATAGTGGGCCCCATATTTGCATTTACATTGGGACACACAATTGACGGTGTTACTGCTGCAGCAGTAGCTTTCAGATTATGCGATGAAGCTAATGTCGCCGTAATGCCCTGAAGGGTTGTGCCCATACCGTCGGTTACTACTACCTCCACGCTCTGCGCATCGGTTCCCGTACGATTGAATTTAAGGCTGATTATTTCATCTGAAGCCCATACAGATACACAATTCATCAGCGAACAAGCAAAAATCACCAAGTATGTTTTCATGTAATCACACCTTATTTTAATGTTTTCATAGCAGTGCCTCTTCATGATCCTATCAAATAAATATATACTTTAATATGAAGAGGATGGCCAGAATCACCATCGTGGCATTCAATTTCTTGAGTTTACCGCTGATGAGGTTGAGCAGCACGTAGGTAATCATACCGAGGAGGATACCGTTGGAGATGGAATACGACATAGGCATCATGATGAGGCACACGAAGGCAGGGATTGACTCGGTGTAGTCATCGAACGGGATATGGCGTATGGGCTCCAGCATGAGCAGACCCACGATAATCAGTACGGGAGCCGTAGCTGCCGAAGGGATAGAAAGGAACAGTGGCGAGAAGAACAGCGTCACTGCAAAGCAGCAGGCAATAACGAATGCTGTGAGACCCGAGCGACCGCCCTGAGCCACACCCGAGGCACTCTCCACATAGGTGGTAGTGGTAGATGTACCCAACATAGCACCCACAGTGGTAGCGATAGCATCGGCCATGAAAGCCTCCTTGATACGATGTACACGACCATCCTTATCAATCATATTAGCCTTGGTACATACACCTACGAGAGTACCTACGGTATCAAACATGTCGATGAAGAGGAAGGTGAACACCACCACAAGCATGTCGAGCGTGAAGATCTGTTCCCACTCAAACTGGCAGAAGATGGGAGCAATGGAATGGGGCTGTGAGAGTATGCCCTTAAACTCGGTCACGCCCATCGGGATACCGATGACTGTGGTGACGAGAATACCGATAAGCATGGCTCCGCGCACATTCTTGGCGTAGAGGAAGCCTGTGATGAGCAAACCGATCAAAGCCAGCAAAGCAGAGCCTGAGGTGATGTCGCCCAATACCACAAGAGTGGCATTGTCATTGATGATGACACCGGCATTCTGCAAACCGATAAACGCGATGAAGAGTCCGATACCGGCTCCGATAGCATAGCGCAGATTCTGCGGAATGGCATTGACGATAGCCTCGCGGATGTTGGTCACTGTCATGAGAATGAACAGCACACCCTCGATGAGCACGGCGGTGAGGGCAAACTGCCACGAATAGCCCATACCCATACATACGGTGTACACGAAGAAGGCATTGAGGCCCATACCCGGTGCCAAGCCAAAGGGGAGCTTACCCCAGAAAGCCATTACGAGCGTACCTACGATGGCAGCCAGCGCAGTAGAGGTGAAGACCGCTCCTGCAGGCATACCGTCGAGAAGACTGAACATGGCGGGATTGACAGCCAGGATATACGACATGGTGAGGAATGTGGTAATACCGGCCAAAACCTCGGTGCGTACGGTGGTTTCCTTAGGGTTGAAACCAAAAAGTTTGTTTAACATAGTCTACGATGATTAACAGTTTGTTTTAGAAGGTCCATTTAGCACCGAGGGCGGGTCTTACGAAAAAGCCATCAGAACCTCCGAAATTATACGAAAGTTCGACCTCACCACCTACGCTGAGGGGAATGTTGTTCCAACCGGGGATCTTGTTGAGGTTAACCCACAATTGCGGTTCTGCCAAGAAGATGGATGTATCAGCCTCGCGCCAAAAATCAGCAAAGCCGCTGAAAGAGCACCATCCTTGGAAGAGGCTCAAACCCCATACACCCGTCAGCTGAAAGCTGTGCATACGGCACTTGCCAGTATAGTCTTTGAGGCCAGGAATGGCTTTGTACATCGCTGAGACAGACCAAGTCTTGGAGAAGTCTGCCGAATGGCCTGAATAGGTGAGACCAGCCAGCCAGTTATTGTTAAATCTAGCCGCCATCGTTCCCATAGGAGTAGCGAAAGTGGTCAAACCTCCATCAAACTCAACATGTATCGATAACCAGTTCCAATCAGTGTCTTGCCAAAAGCAGAGTTCGCGAGCAATCTCAGTATATGCGCCGATAGCCGTAGGACTGTAGTCCATATCTACAAAATAGAAGGTGCTACCGAAGGCGTCGGGGCGGAACATCTCGAGTGTAGATGTCACACAGCCACGTTCTGTGTCGTAAAATACTTGAAGGTTCTGTGCCTGAGCACCCACCTTTACCAATAACATGATTACCAATACTAAGCATCTGTTTCTATACTGTGCAATCCAGCAACCAAGGGAACTGTTCTTTTTCATGATTTTACTTTATGTGTGTTATTTTAGGTTTTATTTGAAAAGCGCTACAAATATAATGTTTTTTGGGGATTATACACGTATGCCGATAAAAAAACATGAGAGGGAGATGAGACTGTGCTCCATATAGGAGCCATGCATTTCAAAGCCTAACCCACAATAACTATACAAGCATACTAACTGGACAAAGCTTGTTCCTCACGGCCTTCAGAAGCACAAATGTGACACCGACGAAGGTATTTGTAAAGGAAAATAAAGGTAGAATGAAAAAAAAACTGTATTTTTGAGCCGAAAAAGAACAAAGACATGACTCAGAAGAAAAAAAACAATAAGAAAGAGAAGAAATCATCGTTATACTTCCTTCTCATCAACTTGACCGCTATGGCCATTGTTGTGGTAGCAGCCGTACTCATCACTTTTCGATGGATTGACAACTACACCGAACATGGAGTGGCCATCATAGTGCCCGACATCACAGGCATGCAGGAAGAGGAAGCAATAAAGGTACTGGCTGAGCATCATTTGATAGGGGTAGTATCAGACCACACCTATATCAAGGGAATACCTTCTGGAGACATTACTGCTCAGCGCCCTGTACAAAACGCTAAAGTGAAACGTGGACGCAAAATATACCTCACCGTAAGCACAGGCAACCATCCCATGATTGCCATACCCGACATCATTGACAACACCTCACTCCGCCAAGCAGAGTCACGTTTGCGTGCTGCAGGCTTCAAGTTAGCACCAAACGACACCATTGACGGAGAACTTGATTGGGTATATGGCATACGTTATCAAGGGCGCAAATTACAGAATGGCGAGAAGGTTCCCGAAGGTACCGAATTGACAATCATAATCGGTGGAGGCAAAAAAGATGAGGTCGATATGATTGGTGCTACCGTAGAGGAGGGATGGTTCTGACAAAGGACAATCGATATGGATAAACCGCAAATACGACTGACTGGCATGACCCATCCTGACGACATCGATGAATTGCTTGCCGAAGGCGTCGACAATCCCTATGCTGACCTTGATGCATCGCTCGACGAGGAGGCATCGCTCTACGAGCACTTCCGTATCGTGGTGGACAGGGGGCAGGAGTTGCTGCGTATCGACAAGTTCCTCTTCGACCATCTGCCCCACGCCTCGCGTAACCGCATACAGAAGGCGGCTGAGGCAGGCTTCATCCATGTGAACGGCAGGGCCGTGAAGAGCAACTACCGCGTGAAACCCTGCGACATCATCACCATGATGATGGACCGCCCGCGTTACGAGAATGACATCACCCCCGAAGACATCCCCCTCGACATCGTATACGAAGACGACGATCTCATGGTCATCAACAAACCTGCTGGTATGGTCGTACACCCCGGCTGCGGCAACTATAGCGGCACGCTCGTCAATGCCATCGCCTGGCATCTGCGCGACAATCCCGACTACGACCCCAACGACCCCAGCGTAGGCCTCGTGCACCGCATCGACAAGGACACCTCGGGATTGCTCGTGGTGGCCAAGACCCCCGACGCCAAGACCTCGCTCGGCATGCAGTTCTTCAACAAGACCACCAAGCGCCACTACAACGCCCTCGTGTGGGGCTCCCTGAAGGACGACACTGGCACCATACGTAGCCAGATAGCCCGCAACCCGCACGATCGCTTGCAGATGGCCGTCTTCACTGACCCCACGATAGGCAAGCACGCCGTCACCCACTACCGCGTTTTGGAGCGCATAGGCTACGTCACCCTCGTGGAGTGTATCCTCGAGACAGGGCGTACGCATCAGATACGTGTCCACATGAAGCACCTCGGGCACCCGCTCTTCAACGATGAGCGCTACGGAGGCAGCGAGATACTCAAGGGCACTACCTCGGGCACCTACCGCAAGTTTGTAGCCAACTGCTTCGACACCTGCCCGCGTCAGGCGCTGCATGCCCGCACACTCGGGTTCGTACATCCCCGTACCAAGCAGGAGATGTTCTTCACCTCTGAGCTCCCGATGGACATGACCTCCCTAATCGACCGCTGGCATACCTATGTGGCGGGAAAAATTGAAAACTAACCCTCCGAATGGCTCGCTAAGTACTGGACTCTAAACACTAAACTCTAAACACTAAACTCTAAACATTAAACTCTAAACTAAAGCATATGACCAAACGCACCATAGCCATTGTCGCAGGAGGCGACTCAGGCGAATATGAAGTATCGCTGCGCAGTGCAGCAGGCATCGACTCCTTCCTCGACAAGGAGCGCTACATCGTGTATACCGTAATAATCCGCGGCACCGACTGGCACGTGCAGTTACCCGATGGCACTACAGCACGCATCGACCGCAACGATTTCAGCTTCACCCACGAGGGTCATCACGTGACTTTCGATTACGCCTACATCACCATCCATGGTACACCAGGCGAGAACGGACTCTTGGGTAGTTACTTCGAGCTTATCCGTATGCCTTACTCCACCTGTCCACCCCTCATCTCGGCCATGACATTCAACAAATTCGTGCTCAACCAATATCTGCGCAGCCTTGGCGTGCGCGTGGCCGAATCGCTCACCCTGCGCCGTCAGGATGTCATCACCGTGGATGATGTAGTGAAAGCAGTAGGACTTCCCTGCTTCGTGAAGCCTACCTGCGGAGGCTCCAGCTGCGCCACCACCAAGGTGAAGGCTCCCGAGGAGTTGCTCCCCGCCGTAGAGGCCGCCTTCGGTGAGGCCGACGAGGTGATGATAGAAGCCTTCATGCAGGGCACCGAGATTACCTGCGGATGCTACAAGACGCGTACGAAGAGTGTCGTGTTCCCCATCACCGAGGTGGTGGCGAAGAATGAGTTTTTTGACTACGACGCCAAATACAACGGTCAGGTGGAGGAGATTACCCCTGCCCGCATCGACGAGAGCATTGCCGAGCGCGTACGTACGCTCACCTCGCTGCTCTACGACATCCTGCGCTGCCACGGCATCATCCGCATCGACTACATCATCACCGAGGGCAACAAGCTCAACCTGCTGGAGATAAATACCACACCGGGCATGACGGCTACCAGCTTTATCCCCCAGCAGGTGCGTGCTGCAGGGCTCAACATCAAGGAGGTGCTCACGGAGATTATTGAGGAGAGTTTCATCGACTAACCCTTTGCCACACGTGGTGGCACTGTTTGTCATATACCCACTACGAGGGCACAACAAAGAATAAATTAAAAACATGGGTATGCGTCAATTGACACATACCCATGCATTCTATTAGGCAGAAACGCCCCTCGATACGTTCAGTCAGTATAACACCTTAGTGCCATTGACAATGTAGAGTCCCTTCGAAGGATTTTCAACGCAACGTCCCGTAAGGTCATAGGCCATCGGATATGCTGAATGTAAAGATTCCATCTCGGGAATTTCAATGACAGTAGCCTCCTCATCAATGCTGTAGGCACCGCCCGTGATTTCCTCTATAGTGAGTGGCACGTATACCATACAGTAGCCGTTAGGTTCCTCTTCATAGAAGAAGCCGATGCGTCCGTCGGCCTGTACGGTCATGGTTGAGTATGCCGAGCCGCGATCAGTCACCAGCAGCCCCTTGGTCCAATTCTGTGCAAAGGTAGTGGGAGTATATGCTTTGCTATAGTTCATCTCCTTGTAGTAGATGGTTACCTTTTCGCGCTTGTCGCCTGTGGGCACAGACTGCAGCATAATATCACACTTTGCTCCATCGCTCTTGCGTATCACGGGTACCTTCATCAACTCTCCATTGCAGGCATTGGCTCCAAAAGCGATGCCTCCCGTTTGATTATGGCTGGCTACTGAAGTTGCCCATTTTCCTTGTCCTGTGGCTATGTCGGTAAAGGTGAATATGTTGAAGTAGCGTCCGTAGCTCTTGCGGCTGCTTATCACAATGGTTCCGTCAGGGAGTTCTTCCACCTTGGCTTCGTCGCCTCCAGGTACGGCCACTCCACCGAGGGTGTGCCATGTGTCGCCAAAGTCGTCGGAGTATACCACATGGTTGTTGTGCGATACACCTCCATTATATGGCTCGCGCACAAGCAGAGCTGCATAGATACGGTAATATTGACTACCTTCCTTCTTGAATATGCGCGACTGGAGTATGCGTCCCGAACCGTAGAACATGCTGTATGCCTCGGGCAGGATGGGTGTGTATCCCTCAATGTTCTCCATGGCCATCTGCGACACTTCCATGAACATGGCCGTTAGGTTATGCGGTTCGTCCCAAGTGAGTCCTCCATCGTGGCTTTTCAACTTTGCCACGTAGTTATGGCTGGTAGCGGTACCTCCAGGAAAACTCTGCTTGCCTCCCACGCACATGATGAGCACCTCGTCGCTCTCGCGGTCAGCCACGATGGCCGCATCGCCGAAGGCATATTCAAACACGTTGTTCACCCAGGTACCGTTGACCTCGCGTCCCGAGCCAGTACCATTGACCACGAATTCCTCCTCAGTCCAATTCACATAGTCTTTAGAGCGGCGTATCTTGATATCCACCTCGGCAAATCCTACGTCGTTTCCGCCAGGGCGATGGTCGGTAACGGCCAGTACGGTCCCCTGCCTATTCACAGCGATGGCCGGTATGCGATAGGGACGATTCATTACGGGATCGTTGGAGTAGAAAAGATATTGGTAAGCATTGTCAGTATCTACGCTGATGTTAACCGTAGCATGATATCCCTCCTCGGGGAGTACCTGCTCAGGGATACCGGTTGCACCGTTAAAGTCGACTTCCCATCCATGATATACCGTAGCTGCCGTCATGCTGAAGGTAGCTCCTACGGGCAGGTAGTAATCCTGTTTGGTAAGCACGCTCTCTTTGGTCCACCGGCTGTTGCCTGTAGTTCCGTTCACGCTGATAGCCACCTCGGCAATGCGAGTGTTGGTTTCATATCCGCCTTCAAGTGAGGTGTTGTAGGTAATGGTCAAGGGTTGCTGGTTGAGCAAGTTGAAGAGCCATGTGCTGCCCCCGTCTGCGGTGTTGTATAGTTTGATGTCGTGTCCGTTTCCTCCATGCATATTGAGGCTTTGCCCTGTAGCTCCTACCGGACAGATAGCAAAGCTACCCACCTGCTCCACGAGGGTGAGTGCTGTGGCCTCGGAAACTGGCGCCATGGTGGCTGCAGCATCACGATTGTTGCTTGCCAACTTCAGGCCCAGTTCAGTTCCAGCCATGCGGCTATACATCTTGAACGACGATGCATCGCCCACAAGATACCAAATATCGTTTTCGCTGTAGGCGTTCACAGCACTGTTGATTGGTTTGCCGTTGTAGCTGCTACTTTCATTGAGGCGAATGGTATACTCTTTGCTACGATTGTTATAAATCTGTACGGGCACGAGGTCGGTCTCAGCGGTAGAGGCTGAAAATATCAGCAGTGAGAACTTGGCATACACAGTTCTGTTTCCTGTAAGTTCAGCGATGGTGCAAGTCGTGCCCAACGGCTGGGTATAGGCGGCATCGCTATAGAAGCCGTCGAAACGGTAGGCCGTATGGTGCGACACCATATCCAGAGTGCTATCAGTCACTTTGGTACCCTCAACTAAAATGGTCGAAGTAGCAAACTCTTCACCATTCCAACTGAAAAGCGGCTCGGCAGAAGAAAGGTTACTAACCACACTGAGGGTATAGCCCGTGATGTCAGATGTGGAAGTGAGGATATAATCAGAACACCACGAACCATTGTTGACTGGCTGTCCGTATTGGTCGAATCGAGAACCGTCGGCTGCAAGCACCATATACTTTCCGCCTGATGAGGTGGGGTTGTATAGCGACTTGGCTTCAGAGCTCTTGTCTACGGCATCGTCCTTGAACTGGAAGCTATAGGGCGTGTCTGCCACGATGAGCCTTGGCCCATATGATAGGTATTTGCCTGTGCCGTTCTTGATATGCCAGGCGTCAGTTCCATTGGGGATGAGCTCCCATACGTAGCTGTCGTTGTCGAGCATGAACTCCGTGTTGTTGGCCAGTGTGCCGTTCTCGTTCACGTATAGGTAGCGGTTCACGTAAGTTCCGTCGGATTGTTTGGTGTGGGCGGCCAGATAGCATTTGCTACTCTCCGCTGGCTCGGGCAGTGTGTCTGGCTCATCGGTCACGAGGGTCACCAAATACTGACATCCAGCGTCTGTGCGGTCTGTACCGTTCTGGCCCGAACTCCAGTTGTAGACCTTGTATCCTAGTCCTTGCTGTGTCTGGTTGAGCTGCACGGTGCCACTGCTCACGATAAACAGTCCAGCCGTATTTGCGTGGCTAAGCGTCCATCCGTTGGTAGGCTGTGTGGCCGAGGTCATTATTTGTGTGTTGTATGCCGCAGTCGGTGCCAGATACGAATTGTCATGCCGGTTTACGATATTGAGCTTTCCGTCGGTGCGTTCCACAAACTTCCACATGCCAGTGGCATAGTTATGCTTTTCTTCACCTATGACTCCAGTTCCTGTTCCTGTGCTAGTAAGATACCGGCTACCACGGTTGGGCGTACTCAATTGGTACCATACTTCGTTCTCCCCGGTACTGACGGTAGGTTGGTTCAACTTGGGCAGTAGAGCGTTGACAGCTGTCGAGAGTGCCTCCACCTGAGAGGTAAACACATCAGTGCTTGAGGTGGAGTTCCGCAGAGCCATATAGGCTGCAGCAACCTGTGACTTCACATCGGCCATGTCGGCAGTCTTGTAATAGCCCACGTCGTCGCCCTCAGGCAGTAGGGAAGCCTGCACGATGGCATTACCTAGCGCCGTGCGGTTTGTAAAGCGGGTATAGAGCGCCTCGGCTTCAGCGTCGGTGATGGCTGTTACGGCGGCATTGGCATCCAATGCCTTGATCTGTGCCTCTAATTTCTGGGCCACCTTCACGTATCCTTTGCCATAAAGGTAGTTGCCGGTAAATAGAGCTGTATTAGCAGTTCCTGCATCGGTCACAAAGTCTGTATAGATATCAAGATAATGAAGCTTGTCTGTAGTGTCCTCATCGGCGTACGCCTTGAGTAAGGCATTGAAGGGAACCACACGCTCTGTATTTTTAGCGGCATTGCTCATGGGCTGCACGCTGGTCATTACCACTTCGGTAGTGGGAGACAACTGCTGAATCTTCGCTACCGTAGCCTTGTAGTTGGCCAATATGGTAGCCAATTCAGTAGTTTGAAATACTACATCATCGACTCCTATGTGCAAATACACCTGTGCAGGCGTTGCGCCATCATGGAAGATTGGCTCAATCATCTTACTCATGTTGGTCAGCGACATGCCTGCATATCCCCATCCGGTACCACGGCTCTTCACACGAGAACTGCGGAGCAGTTCATGCCACTCGCCACCATGTACCATCTCATCACCGATGATGAGGATATCGTCATTCCCTATGGGCAACTTGCTGAATATGGTGGCACGCATGCCGTGCGATGCTCCCAAACCACCATCCTGCTGTACCGCATCGGTATATACCGAAGAGCTATTTCCAGTCACATAGGGAGCAACCTTGTCACACCAAATCTTATAAGCATTGGCCGTAAGGTGTAGATTGTCATACGAGAGGCCATTGCTGTTGGTGGCCACGCCCTTGAGATCGTCCCATAGGTCGATGTAAGTCACTCCCTTTGCCTTACACAGTGCTTCAAGCGCCGTGTTGGTGGCTTGCTGCAATGCTTGGTCGCGCTTTCCGCTAGGCAGTATGCTCTGTATGTACAACTCGGTAGTGGGTGATACTGCCTGCAGGCGATCTACCATGAGCGCCACATTGGCAATTACATGCTCTGTAGTGTTGATGCCAGCAGTGCCGAGATCGTTCGTTCCCAGCATCAAGAACACCTTCTTAGGTCTACCGGCAGCGATAGCCTCAATGTTGGCAAGGGCCTCATCGGTAACAGCACCAGACACACCACGGTTTACCACGTTGTGGTCGCCAAAGGCTTCCCACCACTCGTGCATGTTGGTGATGCTATTACCTACGAATACTGTTTGCTCCGAGGTTACGGGTAATACTTTGAATACATCGTACCGATGGTTACGAAACGGGGCATCGGCAAAGGTCGCGGCTACAGTGCAAAACAGTGCCGCAAGGAATGTCGAGACTCTCTTCATGACAAATGTTTTTTCTAGGAGTTTGTACGTAAAATAGTTCATTCATGGTATTAAATTCGTTACAAAGATAAATAAACTCTCTCTTCTACTCTCTCATGCCATGTTAAAGAACATTAACAGAGGGGACTATAAACCTATAGACCCCATCTATCAATACTCATCCCTCAGTCTCCACGAACTTTGAGAAACTGAGGGATGAAAGAATGAAATTCACAATATAAGCTTGACGAACTTGCCAATTAGCCAAGAATCAAGCCATTAGTATGACCTTCGTTATTTTCTAAAAAGGTTATCTTCTTCGGTGAGGTTATAGGTACGATCATCATTGATGGCCGACTGTGGAATTTTGTATACCCAAGTAGAGTCATCGGCCGCCACATTCAACTTATACCCTCCCAAATGATTATTCCCTTCATAATTACGTTCTATACCTTTATTCAAACGTTTAAGATCGAAGTAGGCATGTCCTTCGCCAATAAGTTCAAGTCGACGTTGCAGATAAACGTCATCAGCTGTTACCGAAGTTTTGCCCCAATTGCTATCTCTCCGTTCCATTAAAAGAGCAAGCGTTGACGCAGCCTCATTGCCAAGAGACAGGCGTGCCAAAGCTTCAGCCTCGATAAGCACCATTTCTGCAGCGCGCATATAGATATAGTCTTGTGTCCAGTCCTCTTTCCAACCGAATTTTAGAATGGCGTAGGGGTATTGCCAAGCTGATGCTTCAGATGAGGCAGCCGCCGTTGATTTTGTATAGCCATTAGCGTCACGGTACCAATAGGAACGACGGCAGTCAGTAGCAGACATCTGCTCAAACAAGCGGGCATCTACCCCACGACCTGTATACATGAGGCCTGAATAGCCTGGCGAGAGATTAGAGATATGTGAGAAGAACGATGCAAACCCGGTATGCGTATCTGATGCATGATCAAATCCCCACATCCATTCTTCATTGTTAATATCCATGAACCCGTCGCGAATACCATTTGTTTCAGTATTTCCATCCATCAAGCGATAGGTATTGCGTGCAGCGTTAGCCATTGTCGCTGCTTTCTGCCAATCCTGTGCCAAAAGATAGTAGCGTGCTGCAATGCCCTGAGCCACGGTGACGTCAATAAAATTCTTTGAAGGACGTACCTTGCCATGCAATAGTTCAATGGCGCGGGTAATGTCGGCCTCAATCTGTGCCATCACCTCACCTACCGTGTTGCGTCCTTTGAAATACTCTATCTGCTCAGAAGACATACCGGCCTGCTCGGTTTCGGCATAAAGTATAGGAACACCTGGCAACAACTCGTTAATTCCATTTTCCGTAGTCGGATCCTGGAAGAGCTGTATCAGATACAGATAGGCCATGGCACGGTAAGCATATGCATTACCCAATACAAATTCCTCATTGCCGACCAGTTCTTTCACTTGAGCAATTAGGTCGATAGTAGTATTCGCTCCAACTACAATTTTGTAATAAGTATCCCAAAGGTGCTTATTACGACGATAGCCTGCTCCGTTGTTAGTGTGTTCATAATCCCAACTAAACCACTGAGTATAAACATTAAACATCATCATATCCTCCGCCATCATATCCGTAGCATGCAATGTCGACATATGCGAAAATGCATCATGGTCAGTAGCCTCCAGCATCCCGGTTTGAATGGCACGCAGGGGGGTCAAAGAGGTCTCATCCGTCAGTCCCTTTTGGGTAACGGTGAGTACAGCAGTTTCTCCATTAGCCTCAAAGATGATATTGCCTGTGCGGTCATTGGGAGTGCGGTTTTCCGCAAAGCTGAAGCGGGCATAGGTCTCGCGATCCTGTCCTGCCAGCTGAGCGCTCTCTACGTTCAATATGTCTTCAAACTTGCAATGGTCATCGCCATCTACCTTATGGATCAACTTCATCCATTTGGGATAGGTCAAGATGTTTACGCCATGGTTCGGATAAGCTACAGCATTGTATATGGTGTCGTTCCAAGCCAGCACTACAGTCTTGTTGGTAATCGGCACTTCGTAATTCCCCCAGAAGTGTTCGTTTGACAATGTCAACATATAGGGGTGCTGCATTACCACAAAATCCTTAGTTAGTCCGCCTTTCCTTGATGTAGCTTTCACTTTGCCATAGCGGGGTTGATCACTGGTATTAGCCGCAGCATATACAACGAAATAATCACTGTACATGCCGTCGCCCTGCACATTGGCTTTATTTTCTTTCCTTACAAGCAGCCAGTCTTTGTCTACCGACAAATCACATTCTACATTATAGAACAGATATCCCACGTCCCACGAACGTCCCGAGCCGGCCGATAGATGTATCGTATCAGAAGCACTCCAGGTTGCTTCCATATAGAGTTGTTTTATAAACTCCACCTTGGTGTCTTCCTTAATTTCAATCTGCTCATGCCCTCCATCTTTGTAGAACAGATGTAGGTTCTCTTGCGCCATGACTTCGGTAGTCATAGCTCCGCCCAAAAGAAGAAGGGCGGCTAAGCGCATAGCTTTGTTATATAGAGATGTTCTCATTTCTTTATGATTTTAGCGTTCAACTCCATGTTATAGCTCACGATGTAGAGGCCATTGGGCAGGTTGGCTACACTGACAGATGTGCCTTTGGCGCTTTTTGCAAGTTTTCCTTCGCTGGTGAAGATGTGGATTTTCCCCTCATCCTTTACGTTGATTACGTGCACTGTATGCGCTGTGGCATCATACACAATGCTAGCCTTACCGCCCTGTTTCACGTCTTCTATATTAGTGAAGTCTTTGGCAAAGCCCAGCAAGTAGATTTCGTCAATATCAAAGATCAGCATATCACCCGACTGACGAACAAAATGGATGTTGTCACCATTGTTTGCTCCATAGCTATCGAAGACCATCTTCACCAGCTTGTCGTTCCCGAATTCTAAGTTTTCTTTGTTTTCTCCATGCTTTACGAGCACTTGCGCCTGCATACCTGTAGCAGCAAGCAGCAGTATCATAGTAAGTAGTATATTGCGTTTCATAATCATGTCTTCTATTCTTTATTCAGTGATTTCGCGTGTGGTTATGGGCTTCAGTTGCATAGTATTCACTTTGCCCTCTTGAGTAGTGTGTCGAGGTGAAGCGGGTGCAATGGCACTAGGCAATTCCAGTCGCTTCAATTGGAGGGGCTCTGACGGCACCGACACCTTGCGAGAAGGAGCAGCAGTCTGAGTGCTGCCAGCAAGATTCAGCGTAAAGGGACTAAATACAGTATACCATTCGCTATTAGAGGTACATACACCATAACCGGTCGTGCATGTCAATGCATCCTCTACCAGTGCAAATTGAATAGATTCCCCTCCAAAGGGATTATAGAACATACAGTCTTCGTAGCCGATCGATTGGCCCAATTGGCAAATGATGGTTGCCGACTTTCCATCAACTGCGGGCACCAGCTCACCCACTAGAATATTAACGCCCAGATCGGCAATAAACCCGTTCTGCAAAAAGATGGGATCCAGATTCTGGATATACACGGTTGCGCCTTCGCCCTGCGCAAGGGTGACATCAAACGCAAAGGGTCTGTCCCAATAGTCAGCCACGGTTCCAACAAAGCGCAAGCCATCAACATTGCCAAAGTCGGGCTTATAGAACTCCGCACCCCTTACAGTCACACTGTCCAGTTCAACCATACGCACCACCTTGGTCGAGTTGCCCGACGTGATGTGCAGGTAATTTTGTGCCACCGCCACGGACTGCCATAGCAGTAAGACACCGATTAAAGATAGAAGTTTTTTCATTTCGCTAGAATTAAGTAGTTGATATATTGTGCAAATATATGTACAGATATTTCATATTTTCCATCTTATGCGTTAATTTTTGTTAATAAATATAATTCACAAACTCAATCCATTAAAAGATTTACACGACTGCACAATGGAACCCAGGATTTCAGGAAAGGCTCAGATATGCATAAATCATGTATGACAGCAGAGATCGCCGAAAATGATACTCGTTCCATTGCCTGATTAAGCAAGTTTTATGGCTACGCCAAGAAGATACTTTCGCCCGCTGTAAAAAAATATTGGTAATAAAATTCCTATTTCTCGCTCGTTTTTCGTACCTTTATGGCTGAACCAGACAGGAAGCAGAATGCATTATATAAATATATAACCAAAAGCATATAGTATGAAAAGTTTCGGACAGAGGGCGTGGGTACTACCGCAACCGGTGCTGATCATCGGCACATACAATAGCGACGGCACTCCCAACGCGATGAATGCGGCATGGGGCGGACAGTGGGACAACAAGGAGATCATGATTTCCATGGGCTCGCATGCCACTACGGACAACCTGGCACGATGCGGCGAGTTTACCGTGGCCTTTGCCACAAAGGAGACGATGGTGGCTGCAGACTTCGTGGGTATCGTGAGTGCCAAGGACGACCCGCTGAAGATGCAGAAGACGGGGTGGACGGCCATGAAAGCCTGCAACGTGGATGCACCCGTGTTCACCGACTTTCCCATGACACTGGAATGCCGCATACTGCGCAAGATTGACGAGACGGCGGACGGGTATAACATCGTGGCCGAGATCGTCAACATCCTCGTGGACGAGCGCTACTTGGCTGCCGACGGCAAGCCCGATGTGGAGAAGATGCAGCTCATCACCTACGAACCCGTGCACCATGGCTACGTGGTGCTGGGCGAGCGCGTAGGCAATGCGTTTGCCGATGGCAAGAAACTCTAAACCCTAAACTCTAAACTCTACACTCTAAACAAACATGAAAGTATTACTCATCAACGGTAGTCCCCGCCAACAGGGGAACACGGCCACGGCACTGGCAGAGGTGGCACGCCAGCTGGCTGCCGAGGGCATAGAGAGCGAACAGGTATGGATAGGCAACAAGCCGGTGCGCGGATGCACCGCCTGCGGACAGTGCTCGGCCAAGGGGCTGGGGCGCTGCGTGTTTGACGACGACGTGTGCAACAGCATCTCGGCCAAGTTCAACGAGGCCGATGCGCTGATCATCGGTTCGCCGGTATACTACGGACAGCCCAACGGGGCGTTGCTCTCGATCATACAGCGTGCGTTCTACTCCAATGGGGCCAGCATCAGCGGAAAGCCCGCAGCAGCCATCGCCGTATGCCGCAGAGGTGGTGCCACGGCTACCTTCGAGGCACTGAACATGCCCTTCCAGATGATGAACATGCCCGTGGTGACATCGCAGTACTGGAACATCGTCTATGGCCGCGAGCCAGGGCAGGCCGCCAACGACACCGAGGGTATGCAGACCATGCGCACCCTGGCACGCAACATGGCATGGCTGCTCAAGTGCACCGAAGGGAAACGCGCTCCGGGACGCCCCTCTGACGAGCCTTGGGAGCCGATGCACTTTGTGAGATAAAACAGTTACAACATTAACACCAAAGCAACATGAAACGAATCGTCACCCTCCTCATCATAGCCCTGCTGGGGCAATGGATGTATGCCAAGGACTATCAAGTGAGCGGACCGCAGGGTGGACTGGCCATGACACTCACCCTGCCCGACGGCTTTGATACCGAGACGGACAGCTGCCCGCTGGTGATACTCATGCACGGCATCTTCTCGAGCAAGAACTTCACCCCCATGCCCAAGATAGCCAAGCAACTCGCCAAGGCGGGCATAGCCTCCATACGCTTCGACTTTGGCGGACACTGGAGCAGCGAGGGCGAGATGCAGCCGAACTGATAGTCGTGGAGGGCGAGAACCACCGCCTGAGCAAGAAGACCCGAAAGGTGGCCGAACTGGTGACGGCATTCTTTGAAATCTGCAGATAGCCCATGCTGAGAAGGTAAGGGGAGTAAGCAAGGCAGAAGAGAGGCGGCAGCAAAAAAGCGGGAGGAGCGAGTCGGCATACACGTCAGACCCATCCCCTCCCCTATCAGGCAATCAAGGCACAGCAGGCTATGTCATCGCCTGCCAAACAGCCAGCCACGCTTGGACTTTTCGGACTGCTCATTCCCCGTGAGTTCTTCCAGTAGGATATCGCGGTAGCTCTTCTTTTGGGTAATCATTTTGTAGATTATGCCCCAGTCGGGCAGGCCGCCCACGTTGCGGTCATCGATGAACATCTCCACCTTCAGCTTGCGGGAGAAATTGTCGTGCGACGTAGTCTCCTCGGGGAAATCCTTGTTTACGGCATAGAATTCCACACCGCGCTCGCGGCACCACTCCACGGCTTCGTCGAGGAGCTTGCCTTCACGCACCGACCATAGGATGAGTCTGTGGCCCTCCTTGATGAGCATCTTCAGCGTGTCGGTGGCAAAGGGTATCTCGCGTCCTATCTCCGGGTAGCGGTGCTCCACTATGGTCCCGTCAAAGTCTACTGCTATAGTCATATGTTGTCTCTCTCCTTTTTTAAGTATAGGCCGGGCCAGTCAAGGTGTACAAGACTGGTCCGGTCGTGCAATTGGTTGTTCTACCTCAGATTCTTACTCCCACTCGATGGTAGCGCTGGGCTTCGGTGACATGTCGTAGCATACGCGGTTGACTGTCTTCACCTCATTCAGAATACGCTCGGTAATCTTCATGAGGATGGGCCACTCTACGGGTTCGATGCTGGCTGTCATGGCGTCGATGGTGTTGACGGCGCGGATGATGACGGGCCAGTCGTATGAGCGGGCATTGTCGCGCACACCTACCGACTTGAAGTCGGGCACTATGGTGAAGTACTGCCATACCTTCTTGTCGAGGCCAGCCTTGGCAAACTCTTCGCGGAGGATGGCGTCGCTCTCACGCACGGCTTCCAAGCGGTCGCGAGTGATGGCGCCCAAGCAACGTACGCCGAGGCCAGGTCCGGGGAACGGCTGGCGGTATACCATCTCGTAGGGCAAGCCGAGCTCTACGCCGCAGGCACGTACCTCGTCCTTGAACAGTTGCTTGAGGGGTTCCACGAGTTCAAACTGCAGGTCTTCGGGCAGGCCGCCTACGTTGTGGTGGCTCTTCACCATCTTGGCAGTCTTGGTGCCGCTCTCCACGATATCGGGATAGATGGTACCCTGGCCGAGGAAGTCGATGCCGTCGAGCTTGCGTGCCTCCTCCTCGAATACGCGGATGAACTCGCCGCCGATGATCTTACGCTTCTGCTCGGGGTCGGCCACGTTCTCGAGCTTGGTGAGGAAACGCTCTGTAGCGTCTACATAGATGAGGTTGGCGTTGAGCTGGTTGCGGAATACCTCAATGACATTCTCTGACTCGCCCTTGCGCATCAATCCATGATTTACATGTACGCATACGAGGTTGTCACCGATGGCCTTGAGCAGCAAGGCTGCCACTACAGAGCTGTCTACACCTCCCGAGAGGGCGAGCAGCACCTTCTTGTCGCCTACCTGACGGCGTACGAGTTCTATCTGGTCGGCCACGAAGTTCTTCATGTTCCAGTTGGCCTCGGCCTTACAGGTGTCAAATACGAAATCCTTCACTGCAGCCTTGATGGCCTCCTCGTCGCCTCCAAACTCGGGCAACTTCACGCTGCACAGTGCCTTGTCGTGGCCTGCAGCCATTACGGGGAATCCAGCTTCGTAGATCTCGGGGAGCACGTCGATTTCCACACCGTCGATCACGTGGTTGGGGCCACCATTGATGATTATGCCCTTCACGCCGGGCAATGCCTTCAACTCTGCAGCAGTGATGTCGTGCGGATAAATCTCACTGTACACGCCCAATGCGCGTATAGCTCTGGCTACCACAGTATTTTCGTGACTACCGAGGTCCAGAATTACAATCATGTCTTGTTTCATAAGAACGATATAATAATTAAAAAGAGTGATGTCTAAGCCTTTTGCCCTCTATGTCTTTGAGGGGCAATTAACTTTTCGGCCACAAAGGTACGAATAAGCGAGCAAAATATAAAAATAATTTTTTATTTTTTTCAGCGAGCGCAAGTACTTTCTTGGCGTAGCCATAAAGGTACGAATAAGCGAGCAAAATATAAAAATAATTTTTTATTTTTTTTCAGTGCCGACGCGGAATGAGCGTCGGTTCTCAGACGAGCTGAGGGCTTCGCTATTGACGACGACTGCCGGTTTATCGGCACCAAGGAGTGCGGTTTACCGCTTCAAAGAGTACTTTCTTGGCGTAGCCATAAAGGTACGAATAAGCGAGCAAAATATAAAACCACTTTTTGTTTCCCCGATGACTTTGTCTGGCTTCTTCCGAGACTTTTCTTCAAAAAGAGTGGCTTTTTCGACCCGCTTTCGGCTAAAAGTGTCAAAAAATTGGACAATTTTCATCGAAAAAAGCGTTTTTTCGATTTTTTCTTGCGATAGTGCTTGCCCGTGTGAGTAACTTCGCTAAGCAAATCGGAACAAAAGAATTTATGCCAATCCATATGAGAAAAAACGAAAGCGTACAACCAATAAATCGCGAGGACAAAGCAAAAAACTCGCGTAACCGCGGATACGTAATGAAATATCCATGGATACGTGATGAAATTTCCGCGGATATTTAATGAAATATCCACGGATACGCAAATAATTTGACAAACCGAACAGAGAAAACAGAAGGTAGCAACAAGAATTTTCAAGCCTATGAAAAAGTTTTTTCAAGCCTGTGACAAAAAATTTTCACTGTAGTGATAAAAAATTTTCACGCCTATGATAATTCTTGAAAAAAAGGAACAAAGCAAAAATATGGACAAAGCTAAACAATTAAAACACTATACTATTATGAAAGAGTTCTTCAAGAATCTCGGGCGCTACAAAGTGTCGTCCACGCTCAACATCTTGGGCCTCGGCATCGCCTTTGCGGCGGTTTACGCCATTTTGGTGCAAGTCTATTACGACTTTAGTTTCAATCGCAGCATTAAGGATGCTGACCGCATCGTACGCATTGACAAGCGCTTCTACAGTTGGGGCGAAGACAAATGGTTTGCCACAATGCCCGACCCTTTGGGGCTGCGATGCGGTGATGACGAACTGGTGGAGAGTTTCGGGCGAATGCAACGTAAAATAAATTGGAATAGTGACGGCACTATTGTCATTAACTTGGAGAAGGACAATCAACGCCACCCCCGTCAAAGTCGGATTCGCACAAGGAACGGTAGGTATCTTGAATACTTTGGACTTCAAGATTGTAGCCGGAAGTACATACAACTTCGAAAACACGGGAGGCATACTTCTTAGCGAACAATTTGCCAATATCCATAATCTCCAGACAGGTGATATTATATATGATGGAGACAGAGGTATACCGGTGAACGGAATATTCAAGGACTTTCCGAGGAACAGCGACTTCTACGGTATCCAACTGTTCAATTGCATCTCTAACCAGAGCTTGAGCGCGAGTGAGGGAAAAGAAATCTTCTATTGGTATTATAAGCTGAAAGATGCTAAGATGAAAGATGCGTTCCTGAAGAATGCCTATATCAAGTTCCACGAGAGCGACAAGATAAGGGGGAATGCAGAAGCCACGACAACGCTGGATGATTATCGTAATAAAATCGCTGACCTACGCATTACCTCGCTCGATGAGACCTATTTCTCGACTTGCTATTCGGAATCGAAAGTTGGCAACCGCTCTACTACCAATGTGCTGCTTGCCTTTGCGGTGATTCTTCTCATCATTGCATTTATCAATTTCATCAATTTCTTTATGGCAATGGTACCGCGCCGCATACGCCGTGTAAATACGGAGAAGATATTTGGCTGTCCTACGTGGCGCCTGCGCATAAGCTTCGTGCTTGAGGCCATAGGGCTGGTATTGCTTGCTCTGTTGCTTGCAGCCTTCATCGTCTTTATGACAGCGCCCGAGTTTAACATGACGCGTCTGCTCTCGGTGCCTGTCGACCTTCACGAGAACGTGCCTGTAGTGCTCATCACGCTTGGAGCTGGTATCTTGCTTGCCATCGTGGCCAGTCTGTATCCTACCAATTATATAACGTCCGTGCCTCCCGCCTTTGCCATCAAAGGTTCGTTTGGCAATACAGCTGCAGGCCGTCGCCTACGCTACGCATTGTTGGGCTTGCAGTTCTTTATCTCATTGTCGCTCATCACCTGCTCGCTTTTCATCAACAAGCAGTACCGTTTCTTTATGGACTACGACATCGGCATCAATCGCGAGCATCTGCTGTGTACCGAAGTGCCGGTAGGACTGACCTACGAGGCCAACCGTAACAACTTCACTCAAATGCTCAAGGAAAACCCGATGATACAGGAGGTGGCATACACAGAGACCAATCTCATTGCCGAAAGCCGCCAAAGGTACAATTGCCACGCGGTAAAGGAGGATAAATCAATACTCTTTCAGATGCAACCTGTCACGTGGGACTTCCTGCAGCTGATGGATATCGACATCACTGAAGGACGCGATTTTGAGAAACAGGACGAACAAGCACCCACCTCAATTTTCATCTTCAACGAAACGGCCCGCAAGCAATATGATATAGGACTTGATACGGAAATAACATATCATATGAAGCCTGCCAAGATTCTTGGATTCTGTGAGGACATACACTTCCGTCCGTTACAATACGAGCAGATGCCGTTAGCTTTCACCGTGATACCCGACAATTGGGGACGTGGCTATCCTCACCTTTATATCCGTACAGTACCGGGAGTCGATGTCGAGGCTGTAGAAGCGCACGTGCGCGAGTGCGTAGGTCGCCTTGCTCCTAATGCCTATCTTGAAAATATCAAAGTACGCTTCTTCTACCAAGAATTGGGCGAGGAATATGAAAAGGAGAAGAAGGCCAATATGCTCATTACGGCATTCTCTATCATCTCCATCCTCATTGCCCTGATGGGAGTCTTCGGCCTCGTGTTCTTCGAGACCCAGTATCGCCGCCGCGAAATTGCCCTGCGCCGTGTACACGGGGCGCAGATAAGCGAGATACTGCGTATGTTCGTGATGCAATATGCCCGTATGGTGGGCGTGGCCTTCCTCTTTGCCGTGCCCGTGAGCTACCTCATCATGACGCGCTGGCTCGAAGGGTATGCCTACCACATCCCGCTCTACTGGTGGGTCTTCGCCCTTGCTCTCCTCATCGTGCTCGCCGTCACAAGTGCTATCGTACTGGCCCGTTCGTGGAAGGCAGCGAGGGAGAATCCCGTGAATGCGTTGTATAAGGAATGAAGATAATTCTGAATTATGAATTATGAATTATGAATACTCACGCGAACTTCGTTTCGCGTGAGTTAAAGGGAACACAACACCAATATGAGGAACCCCGAAACATACGGCCAGTAAACGGCAAAATGTCTACCTTTAGCCGTATGAAATGATATGGTGGCGTGACTTGTGCGAGACTGCTAAACGCATGTTGCAAACCTGGGAGCGTGGAGAGGGGAAGCGGGGCGCAAACAAAAAAGTTTGGGCGATGGGTGTTTTTTATACGCTTTTTCGATAGGAATGTAAAAAGATTATCTTAAATTTGCAGAGCATAAGAAAAAAGTGAGGTATGAAAATTCGCTACTACAGACTCGTCTACATTGCGCTGGCACTGCTCATGGTGGCCTGCAGCACGGCCGAGCGATGTAACTGCGGATAGCCCCTCGCGAATGGCAATGACGTGATTTTTATTTTATTATAAACGTTTATTAATTAAAAATTAAAGTAAAATGATTAAACTTGGTATTAACGGTTTCGGTCGTATCGGCCGTATGGTATTCCGTGCAGCAGTGAAGAACTTTGCTGAGGACATTCAGGTAGTAGGTATCAACGACCTTCTCGATGCTGATTACTTGGCATACATGCTGCGCTACGACTCAGTACACGGTCGTTTCGACGGTACTGTAGAGGTAGAGGGCAACAACCTCGTAGTAAACGGCAACAAGATCCGCCTCACAGCTGAGATGGATCCCGCTAACTTGAAGTGGGACGAGGTAGGTGCTGAGGTAGTAGTTGAGTCTACCGGTTTCTTCCTCACCGACGAGACAGCTCGCAAGCACATCACCGCTGGTGCAAAGAAGGTTATCATGTCTGCTCCTTCTAAGGACAGCACTCCTATGTTCGTATACGGTGTTAACCACACTACATACGCTGGCCAGGACATCATCTCTAACGCTTCTTGTACAACCAACTGCTTGGCTCCTATCGCTAAGGTGCTCAACGACAAGTTCGGTATCGTTAAGGGCTTGATGACAACTGTACACGCTGCTACAGCTACTCAGAAGACTGTTGACGGTCCTTCTAAGAAAGACTGGCGCGGTGGTCGCGGTATCCTCGAGAACATCATCCCCTCTTCAACAGGTGCTGCTAAGGCTGTAGGTAAGGTTCTTCCCGTTCTCAACGGTAAGCTCACCGGTATGGCATTCCGCGTTCCTACATCTGACGTTTCTGTTGTTGACCTTACTGTAGTATTGGAGAAGGAAGCTACTATGGCTGACATCTGCGCTGCTATGAAGGAGGCTTCTGAGGGCGAGTTGAAGGGTATCCTCGGCTACACAGAAGATGCAGTGGTTTCTACTGACTTCCGTGGCTGCTCTAACACCTCTATCTTCGACGCTAAGGCTGGTATCTCTCTCGATGGCAACTTCGCTAAGGTTGTATCTTGGTACGACAACGAGTGGGGTTACTCAAACAAGGTTTGCGAAATGGCTCGCGTAATCGCTGCGAAGTAATCGTTTCTCACATACCGATTATTCAATACTCCCTCAGGAATGCTCCTGGGGGAGTACTTTTTTGTGTTATGCCCCACCCCATCCGCACGCAGCTCCCTACCCCCGACGATTATTTCATCATAACGGTAGCAACTGTTGCTTATATAAGATATTATATATATCTTTGTTCTATAATATTAACGTGAAGAACATCACGCTGCTAGACAGCAGGCTACCGCTAGCCCAAACGACTCAAAGAGACACATAATCTTATAAACACAATAATCATTATGAAAAGACACACAGCCATTGCAGCCCTACTGCTGATACCCGCTCTCATGAGCACAGCACAGCAGGTGAGTGAGACAAAGCAGGGACTCCGCGTAGACCCCGCCGGTGACAACCCCACGACAGAGGTATCGGTATATGCACCGAACATCATCCGCGTGACCAAATATGCCGACGGCCTTGAGGCGCTGCCTGCCAAGAAGAGCTACTCCGTCATCATGGAGCCCGAGAAGGGTAAGGGTCTGTGGAGCGTTGAGGGCAACACCCTGCGCACCGCATGCCTCACGGTGACCGTCGATGCTGCTACAGGTGTGGTTCGCTTTGCCGATGCCGATGGCAACGTCCTGCTTGCCGAGAAGGGTGCTGCCGAGGTGGCATCCATCGCCACAGGTGTCGACAAGGGGCAGTATCGCATACGTCAGGACTTCCTGCTCGGCACCGACGAGGCCATCTACGGCCTTGGCCAACGCCGCAGCCCCAAGCTCAACCAGCGTGGCGAGAAAGTGGAGATATGGAACCACAATGCCAACATCACCATCCCCTACTTCACCTCCGTGAAGGGCTACGGACTCTATTGGGACAATGCCGGACGCAGCCACTTTGAGGACACTCCCGAAGCCACCACCTTCACCTCTGAGGTGGCACAAGGGGTCGACTACTACTTCCTCTACCGCGATGGTACTCAAGACGGTGTCATCGCCTCTATCCGCCAGCTCACGGGTCAGGCCACCATGTTCCCCCTCTGGACTATGGGCCACTGGCAGTGCCGCGAGCGCTACAAGACCAGCGACGAGCTGTGCGAGGTGCTCGACAAGTATCGTGAGTTGCAGATTCCACTCGACGGCATCGTGCAGGACTGGCAATACTGGGGATGCGACTCCAACTGGAATGCCATGGACTTCATGAACCCCTATTATATCAATAAGGTGGGCGACCCCGCTTGGAGCAAGTACCTCCCCGACGACCTGCGCCCTCTGGCTGCCGAATACGTGAAGAAGGGACTCGAGCCCCGCATCAAGTCGCCCCAGGAGATGATTGACTACGTGCATAGCCGCAATGCTCACCTGATGATTTCCATCTGGGCCAACTTCGGTCCGTGGACACCTCAATTCAAGGAGCTCGATGCCATCGGTGCCCTGTACCCCTTCGAGACATGGCCCACCAACCGCGGTGTACGCCCCTACGACCCCTTCAACCCCGCTGCACGCGAAATCTACTGGAAATACCTCAAGCATCTCTATGGCATGAACATCGATGCCTGGTGGACCGACTCCACCGAGCCCGACCACTTCGAGAAGCCCGGCGATGATGACCACCTCACAGCCAATGGCAGCTGGCGCAGCGTGAAGAACGCCTTCCCCCTGATGACCAACAAGGGCATCTACGAGAAGCTACGCCAGCAGAAGGGCAACGACAAGCGTGCCTTCATGATGACCCGCAGCAGTTCGTTCGGCATACAGCACTACGGCACCTTCAGCTGGAGTGGAGATATTAACTCTAATTGGGAGACTTTCAAGAATCAGATACCTTCGGGTCTTAACTATATCCTCTGCGGTATACCCTATTGGAATACCGACATAGGCGGCTTCTTCTGCTGGGATTACAACAACAATCCCCGCGACCCCTTCGCACAGGAGCTGCAGGTGCGCTGGATGCAGTGGGGCTGCTTCATGCCTCTCATGCGCAACCACGTATCTTCACCCATGGTCAACGAACTCTACCGCTATGCCGAACCCGGACACTGGGCCTTCGACGTGCAAAAGCAATACATCGAGCTGCGCTACCGCCTGCTCCCCTACATCTACAGCAACTGTGGCGATGTGGTACAGCGCAGCGGCTCCATGATGCGTGCCCTCGTGATGGACTTCCCGCGCGACAAGAGAGCCATCAACCTCACCGACGAGTACCTCTTCGGCCGCAACATCTTGGTGAAGCCCATCACCGACCCGCTCTACACCTACCTCGACTACGGCAAGATAGGTCATGCCATCTATCCAGAGATAGAGCGTGCTGCAGCCCCCGTCAAGGTATACCTGCCCGAGGGTGCCGATTGGTGGGATTTCTGGAGCAACGAGTACCATGCTGGCGGCCAAACCATCTTGCGCCCCGCACCCATCCATATCATGCCGCTCTTCGTCAAGGCGGGTAGCATCATCCCCTTCGGCCCTGCCGTGCAGTATGCTGCCGAGAAGGCTTGGGACAACCTCGAGGTGCGCATATACCCTGGTGCCGATGGCGAGTTTATCCTTTATGAGGACGAGGGCGACAACTACAACTACGAGAAGGGCGCCTTCACCGAAATTCCCTTCCGTTGGGACAACGACCACGGCACCCTCATCATCGGTGAGCGCAAGGGCAAGTACAAGGGCATGCTCAAGGAACGCAAGTTCCGCATCCACCTCGTGAGCAAGGAGTCACCGGCAGGCGATACCGAGGCGCAGACCTTCACCACCGTAGAATACACCGGCAAGGAGGTACGCGTAAAACTGTGCGAAGGCACTGTGCCCGACGGCATGGAAGATGTCACCAGTACCTACATTGCCAACCCCAGTTTCGAGGTAGATGGCCGCTCGGGCAATAAGTTCGACCCCGAAGGCTGGAGCGTCAGCAGTCCCACCTCATGGTGGGGTATCAACACCCACGGAGGCGGCGAGCCCCGTCCTACCCACGGACGTTATATTTTCGGCGTTCACGACAACAGCAACACCCTTACTGCTTCCATCACGCAGGTCATCAGCAATCTGCCCCAGGGTGACTACGTACTGGCAGTTGACATGCACGCCTCCAACACCCCTAACGCCATTCGCGTAGGTGCCCAGCGCCTCTTTGCTGGCGATGCCGTGGCCTACTTCCGCGACCAGGTGAAAGATGCTGGCATTGGCGACAACTACCCCATGCAGACCATCAAGCTCTCCTTCACCCATAAGGCCGACAAGGCTTCCCTCACCATCGGTGTAGCTACCGACGGAGCCCCCAACTCTACATGGTTCAAGATCGACAACTTCCGCCTCTACCGCGTAGAGGAATAGGTGCCTGGTACCAACCTGCTTTAATCACTCACAAAATCTTTTGCGACAATGAAAAGCCTCAATAAACGATTCGTATACTTCATTTGTATGGTATCAGCCATGGGCGGCTTGCTCTTTGGCTACGACTGGGTAGTGATAGGCGGTGCCAAGCCCTTCTACGAACTCTTCTTTGGCATATCAGACTCGCCCCTCATGCAGGGCGTGGCCATGACTACCGCTCTTATCGGTTGCCTCGTGGGTGCCATGATTGCTGGTGCTATGGCCGACAAGTATGGCCGCAAACCCTTGCTCATCATTTCGGCCGTGCTCTTCACTGTGTCTGCCGTTGCTACGGGAGTATTTGATGATTTCACGCTATTCAATATCGCCCGTTTCGTAGGTGGCATAGGCATCGGTATCGCTTCGGCCCTGTCGCCTATGTATATTGCCGAGATTTCGCCCAGTGCTATCCGTGGCAAGCTCGTGTCGCTCAATCAGATGACTATCGTGCTCGGTATCCTCGGAGCACAGATTGCCAATTGGCTCATAGCAGAGGATGTGCCTTCAAGCTTTGGTAGCACCGAGATTCTATCTTCGTGGAACGGACAGATGGGTTGGCGTTGGATGTTCTGGGCCGAAGCTGTGCCAGCATCGCTCTTCCTGCTGCTGGCCTTCTTCATCCCCGAGAGTCCGCGTTGGCAGGTGCTTCGTGGCTATCAGTCGCAAGCCCAGGCTACGCTTACCCATATTGGTGGTGAGGAGTATGCCCGTACCGAGATGGATACCATACGCCAGTCGGTCAATGCCGATGCTTCGGCCGAGAAGGCTGGCCTCAAGACCCTCTTCTCGCGCAAGTATGCCACTGTGCTCACCTTGGGTATCATCATCGCCGTGTTTCAGCAGTGGTGTGGCACCAATGTCATATTCAATTATGCTCAAGAGATTTTCTCAGCTGCAGGCTATAGCGTAGGCGATGTGTTGTTCAATATTGTCGTAACTGGTGTGGCCAATGTAATCTTTACTATCGTAGCCCTCTTTACTATCGACCGCTGGGGACGTCGCTCGCTCATGCTCTTTGGTGCAGGTAGTCTCTCGGTCATCTACCTCATTTTGGGAACGTGCTATCATTTCCATGTTACAGGTTTCGGTATGGTCATACTCGTTGTGTTGGCTATATCTGCTTATGCCATGACCTTGGGCCCTGTCACCTGGGTATTGTTGGCCGAGATTTTCCCCAACCGCGTGCGTGGTATAGCCATGGCGACATGTACCTTTGCCCTGTGGGTAGGCAGCTGCACGCTCACCTTCTTCTTCCCCCCGATGAATGCAGCGCTGGGCAGTAGCGGCTCCTTCTGGATTTATAGCGCCATCTGCTGTGCAGGCTTCCTGTACTTTTTGCGCCGCTGTCCCGAGACCAAGGGCAAGAGCCTCGAAGATTTGGAAAAGCAATTAGTGAAATAATCAGTAATATAGAATATCTTAGGGTATCCTAAGACTCCCTATGATTCCCTAACCCCCCCTATAAAAAACAAAACACAATGGTAAAAGCATGGAGAGAGCAGGTGACCATCCCCACCTACGAGGTGGGTGCACCTGAAAAGAACCCCATATTCCTTGAGAACCGCGTGTATCAAGGAAGCAGCGGTGTGGTATACCCCTATCCCGTCATCGAACGCATAAGCGACGAGCGTGTCGACAAGGAGTACAACGCCATCTATATTGAGAACGAGTACCTCAAAGTGATGATCCTGCCCGAGCTGGGCGGCCGTGTGCAGATGGCCTACGACAAGGTCAAGCAACGCCATTTCGTATACTACAACCACGTCATCAAGCCCGCCCTCGTCGGTTTGGCTGGTCCGTGGATCAGTGGCGGCATCGAGTTCAACTGGCCCCAGCATCACCGCCCGTCAACCTATATGCCCGTCGATGCCACCATCGAGGAGCACCCCGACGGCAGCGTCACCGTGTGGGTCAACGAGATGGAGCGCATGTTCCACCAGAAGGGTATGGCAGGCTTCACCCTGCGCCCCGGCTGCGCTTACCTCGAGATACAGGGTCGTCTGAGCAACCGCTCACCCCTTCCGCAGACCTTCCTCTGGTGGGCCAACCCCGCCGTTGAGGTGGGCGACCACTACCAGAGCGTGTTTCCGCCCGATGTGAATGCCGTCTTCGACCATGGCAAGCGTGCCGTGAGCTCATTCCCCATCGCCACGGGCACCTATTATAAGATGGACTACTCGGCCGGTGTCGACATCTCCAACTACAAGAACATCCCCGTGCCTACCTCCTACATGGCCGTCAATTCCAAGTACGATTTTGAGGGAGGCTACGAGAACGATACCCAGGGCGGCATGCTCCATGTGGCCAGCCATCACTTCAGTCCCGGCAAGAAGCAGTGGACCTGGGGCAATGGCGACTTTGGCCGTGCGTGGGACCGCTGCCTCACCGACGACGACTATGAGGGTGCACCCGGCGTGTTCCGCCCCTACATAGAGCTCATGGCAGGCGTCTATACCGAGAACCAGCCCGACTTCACTTGGCTCATGCCCTACGAGGAGAAGCAGTTCGTGCAGTATTTCATGCCCTACCGCGAACTGGGCATCGTGAAGCAGGCCAGCAAAGACTTCGTCATGAATATCCACGAGGATGGCCGCCTTCAGGTATATGCCACCTCCAAGCAAGAGGTTGAGATTAGTGTAATTACCCATCATTCCCAGTGCTTGCTGCGCAAGACCGTGACCCTCTCGCCCGAAGTGCTCTTCGATGAGGTCATCGACCTGCAGGGCCACAGCATCAACGAACTCTCCGTATATCTCTCTCGCCCCGATGTGGCCGACCCCTCACACCGCATCCATACCATACTCGCCTGGCAAGCCGAGCCCGATGATATACGCCCCATCCCCGATGCAGCCGAGCCCGCTCTGCGCCCCGAGGAAATCAAGACCATCGACCAACTCTACCTCACCGGTCTGCACCTCGAGCAGTACCGCCACGCCACGTGGTCGGCTCTCGACTACTACGAGGAGGCCCTGCGCCGCGACCCTATGGACTACCGATGCAACAATCAGGTAGGTCTGTGGTACCTGCGTCGTGGTCGCTTCGACAAGGCCGAACCCTACCTGCGCACTGCTGTCAAGGTGCTGCAGCGTCGCAACCCCAATCCCTACGACGGAGAGCCCATCTACAACCTCGCCCTCTGCCTCAAGTATCAGTTCCGTCCTTACGAAGCACACGAACTCTTCTGGAAGGCTACGTGGAACAAGGCTTGGGCCGATGCCGCCTACTTTGAGGCCGCTTGCATTAGCACTGGCATGCGTGACTTCGACAATGCCCTCGACGAGGTCAACCGTTGCCTCATCCACAACAGCCACAACCATAAGGCACGCGCCCTGAAGGCTTCCATCTTGCGTAAGCTGGGCAAGAGCGATGAGGCTCTCGCGTGGATACACGAGTCCTACACTATAGACCTCTTCAACTACGGCTGCATGTTTGAGGAATACCTCATCGCCGGTAGCGAAGAACCCCTACAACGCCTCATCACCCTCATGCATGGCGAGGTGTGCAACTACCACGAGCTTGCTCTCGACTATGCCCAAGCGCGCCTCTTCGATGAGGCCGTGCAGGTGCTTACCATCCCCGCCGTAGCCGAGCAGTTGGCCCAGGCATCACCCCTCACTTCCTACTACCTCGGCTACTTCATGCAGGGGCAGGGACTCATCGATGAGGCCAATGCCCACTTTGCCCGTGCCGAGCATACCGACCCGCGCTGCTGTTTCCCCAACCGCCTCGAAGATGTGCAGGTGCTCACCATCGCCAAGCGCTGCCCTCCTCAGGGCGCTCGTGCCCCCTATTTCCTCGGATGCCTCTACTATGACAAGCGCCAGTACCATCTTGCCAAGGAAAACTGGGAGCTCTCGGCCCAGCGCGATGCCGAGTTCCCCACCGTATGGCGCAACCTCGCCCTATACTATTATAATAAGGAGCACAACCGCGATCTCGCCCTTGAGTATATGGAGCGTGCCTTCCGCCTCGACCCCACCGACAGCCGCATCCTCATGGAGCTCGACCAACTCTACAAGGTCACCGGTCGCCCTCATGCCGAGCGCCTTGCCCACTTGGAGCAGTACCCCGCACTCATTGCCGAGCGCGACGACCTCCTGCTCGAACAGATTACCCTGCTCAACCACCTCGGGCGCTACGATGAGGCCATGGCATTGCTCGACAGCCACATCTTCCACCCCTGGGAGGGAGGCGAAGGCAAGGTACCTGCACAGTACCAGTATGCTCGTGTGGAAAAGGCGAAAAGCCTGCTTGCAGACTTTTCAATTCACAATTCACAATTGACAATTGACAATTCCGCAGCGCAGCGAGAGCATAATTCAGAATTAACAATTGACAATTCGGATGTTCATAATTCAAAATTCATAATTCATAATTCATTGCTTGAGCAAGCCATAAGCTTGCTCAAGCAATGCCTCCTCTATCCCCACCATCTTGGCGAGGGCAAGCTGCAGGGAGCACAGGACAACGATTTCCATTACCTCCTGGGCTGTGCCTATGAACTGCTGGGCGACGATGTGCAAGCCCGCGAGCATTGGGAGCTGGCCACCTACGGACCCACCGAGCCTGCGGCAGCCATGTACTACAACGATGCCAAGCCCGAGAAGATTTTCTATCAGGGACTGGCCCTCCTCAAGCTCGGTCGCACTGCCGAGGCTCATGGCCGTTTCCACAAGCTCGTCGGCTACGGCAAGCAGCACCTCTTCGAGCCTCAGGTGATGGACTACTTCGCCGTCTCGCTGCCCGATCTGCAGATTTGGGATGGCGACCTCAACGAGAAGAACCGCATACACTGCCTCTTCATGCTCGCCCTCGGCTACACCGGTCTGGGCGACAAGGCACATGCCGAGCGTTACCTCACCGAGGTAGAGCAGCTCGACATCAACCACCAGGGCATCCGTGCCTTGCGGACACTGCAGATATAATGGTAGCTTATACGAACAATAAGGAAGGAGGTCGGTACTCAACGGTGCTGACCTCCTATTATTTGCATTCAATTCTGGAAAAAATGAGAGAAAAAGTTGCAACGGAGTGTAACAAATCCGCTGCATCGACGTATTATAGGCAAAGCTTATGGAATGGTCGCTTGCTATTTCATGGATGAGAATGAAATTCTGAGTCTCTATTCTGGTATTCTCGCGAATGGCGTATTCTGCGTTACAAAAGCTACGGCAGCAGACAAGAAAGGCCTTTGTCTCGAACACAATTGGTGGAGATAGCTCCATCCGCTGAGTGAAAAAGTTTTATTTTTGGCCTGGCACAGTGCAGCGGAGCATTTGCACCGCCGCAATGATGACGATAACGATAACGAAAACAGGGCAGCGGAGCTGCGGATTGAGAGCCGATGGATGATGGTTTGGGTACTTGAATTGATTATTCTCACGATGAAATGGGGCGATTTTTAGATAACCCCTATGGCGAAAGTTCATAAATCGGTTGGCTTTGGCAGGGGTATGTCATTTTGAGCATAGCGAAAAATCTCGCAGAGATCCCTCGTCACTATGCTCTGTCGGGATGACGCCTTTAGGAAAACTCCAGCACACCTCGCGAAAATTCAGCAACTCTTCACGTAATTTCCAGTTTCCCCGTATACAAAAACTCAAATATCCACGGATATTTAATGAAATATCCGCGGTTACGTAATGAAATATCCACGGATACGTGATGAAATATCCGCGGATATTTAAGTTTTTATACACAGAGATCTTCGTTTTCGGACAAATGTTTGGTGATTTTACGGAGTTTTCGGTGGAGTTTTCTCGCAGAGAAAGTTGGCTGCACTTTGTTGCGTCGTGCCAATGCCAACCGATTTATGAACTTTCGCCAATAGAGCAGGGCGTGCAACCGTCCATTTCATCGAAGCATTACCCTAAAACGTTCTTTGTGCATAGGCAAAAGATGGAGCAGGGACACCCCAAGAAAACAAGAAAAATGAGGGAAAATTAAAAAAAGTGATGATTTCTTGTTTAATTTGCGGTTGGTCGTTCGTATAATAAAATAAACGTGATGACACAAGAAGAATTCACATATATGGCAAGCGAGATACGGGCAAAAGCCGTATCGATAGCGGCAAAGTTCGGGTACAGCACCGATGACTCGGAAGACATCGCACAGGACGTGATGCTCCGGCTGTGGAGCCTGCACGAGCAGCTGAGCGACGCCACACATCTGAAGGCTTCGGCTATCATCACCGCCAAGCGTGCTTGCATCGACAGATGGCGCACCACGCATCAGTACAAGGAGATAGACGATGCGATGCCACTCACCGACGAGACGACACCGCACGACCAACTCGAATATGCCGAACTGGCGCAATGGCTCGACAAGCAAATCGATAGCCTGCCCTCCACAGCGGGAATGATACTGAGGATGCGCCAGCTCGAACGCCGTGAACTGAACGAGATTGCCGACATCCTGGGCATAAAGCAGAGTTCGGTATCTACACTGCTGACACGAGCAAGAAGCGAATTGCAAAACAAACTATTGAGGAGGAACCAACTATGAAGCATCAGTATGATAAACAGGAAATAGCCCAGCTGATAGACAAGTTTATGGCTGGCATCACCAGCATCGCCGAGGAAGATGTGCTGGCACAGTACTTCCGCACCCACGAGGTGAGCGAGGAATGGGCAGTGTACAAGGAGATGTTTGCCCTGTTCGACAATGGAGAGGTGGACATTGAGGTGGAACCCACGAAGCAGGAAGACGAAGTACACACCATAAAGGTCGAGATGCCCGCCACGACCAAGCGAAAGAGAACAAGAATGGTAGCCCTAAGATGGACAACGGCTGTTGCCGCCAGCTTGCTACTGCTACTGATGCTCCACAATACCAATGCCAATAGCAATACCGAGGCTGTGGACAGAATGGTGATGGTGCAGCAACAGAGAATGCTCGATGAGGCCGACAGGTCGTTCCTGCACACCACAATACGATGCGCTATGGACATTGACGAGACATTCTCGCTGAGCGAGGCGCAAGAGGAGGCGGACTTCCAAACCAATATTTACATTTAAGTATACTACATATATGAAAAAGATTATTCTCATTACAATGATGTGTGCATTCACATCAATAGGATATGCTCAGACACACGTCAGGAAAGCCATTGACGATATGCTGGCAAAGCATCCCGAGTGGGTCGTCAATCAAGGGAATAGCGAGAACGGCAACACGAACCCTACAAAGGCTGGCTCGAAGACTAACCGCATCTACCAGCTGTCGATACCCGACACTATGGCTATGGACAAACTTCTGAATGCCTTCGAGGCCGACAAGATGGATAGCTACAGCTACATACGTACCTCTGCCGAATACAATCAGGCAACACAGAAGCGGCGCAGAGCCTCCACAGTCACTCTACAGAATGGTGATAGACTGGAAAGCCACTCCACGGAATACAGTTTCGTGTCGCTGGCCGTCGTAGACCCCGAGCAGCGCAGTTACCGCACCAGCTATATATTGAAATGGTATCCGATAAAGAATGGTAGGACAGTGGCCACGCTATACATTCTTTATGGACCTAGACCAAACAAATAAAGACAAACCAATAAAACTAAGTAACCAATGAAAAAGATCGCAACGACTCTGATGATGCTGACTATCATACTATCAGCCTCTGCACAAAACAACGTAGATGCCCTTATCAGCAAACTGCTGAAAAGTTATCCCAAGGCTCCATCACGTGAGGTTATCGAAAAAGATGTAGAAACGGGAAAACTCCTTCAGCGTGTCGCTGAATACAGTTTCCGTGACGTCAACCCAAAGAAGTTGGAACCACTCATCAACGCTTTGCGCAATACGCATCAGGACGGATATTACAGTTATGCCTGGGTGAGTGCACTGGACGGGAATGACCGTTCGTATGAACTTCGCGTAGCCGACACCGACCCCGACTACCGCACGGTGTATATCCTGAAGGTCAATGGCAACAATGCCGACCTGCACGTGCTCTACGGCAAGATGTCCTATAGCGAGATGCCTACCAACTTCAGCTACTCACCAGACACCTACTATACCTTCTTCAACAAGGGCACAGGCGCCAAGCTGGGAATCTCGTTCGATTATAACAACCATGCCAGTGCTTATCACGAGGCTGCACCCGAAGGAATAGGCCACAATAATATAGTCATCACAGGCAATAAGGTGTTCCGATTCAAGTTTGTTCCGACAGTTGTGGTCGACAAGCGCATCACCGAAGTTGTGAGCGAAGATTGCTTCATCGTCAGTGAAGATAGGTTTGCTCTGGAAGATGGTTCTGACACCTCTGAAGGACAGTGGCTCATATTCCGCTACCTCGACAAGAACAACCCCTATCAGCAGTGGAAATTTATCGAGAAGGACGGCGCAGTCACCATCGTCAACAAAGCCACAGGCCGCTGCGTAGACCTGGCTGGCGGCGACACCAAGGAAGGAGCAGCCATATTCAGCTACGACATCAATGATGACGGGCAGACCAACTCAAACCAGAAATGGTACATCGAGGAAGCGGAAGATTATCCCGAGCCTGAGCGTCAGAACTCTCCTCTGTCGGGAATCAGGCTGAGATTCAATTCTCGTAAGTAAGAATACTTTGCTGCTAAAGAAATAACATCTTAAGTAATCAAATAAAAACCAATAAAGTAATTTAGTTAAAGATAATGGTCAAGACCAATCCATGCCGGGGCTGTGAAGTTCTGGCATGGACATTTAAGAAACATCAGTGTATCCTTCTTTTTCAACACGAATTCCCGTAAATTTGCCACAAATTATCCATATAGAAATTCGTGTAACAATATAAACAACCAATACAATGAAACCAACCAAACTATTCCTTGCCCTTACCGTGGCGGTGCTGCTGGGGGCGTGTACGAGAGAGGACAAAGTGATTGAATTTCCGTTGGTAGGCGCGTCCAACACTACCAGTATCGTCTTTGAGAAGGTGGAGCTCACCGATACGGCCACGATGCTCACCGTGCGTGGATTCAGTCGTCCGAACAATTGGATTAGAGTGTCTTCATACACTCATCTTGTTGCACAAGGTGGGGAATACAAGCTGCTTGGAAGCAAGGATGTGGAGATAGATGAGTTACTCTATATGCCCGCTGATGGTGACTCATGCTTCACATTGATGTTCGAGCCTCTGCCTAAGGGATGCACATCGTTTGACTATATCGAGAGCGATGCTGAGAACGACTGGAGGATATATGACATTGACCTGACAGGGAAGCGCGATGCCAACAAGCCCGAGGGATTGCCTCGAGAGTTACTGCGTGCACCAAAAGCCACGGATGAGATGCCCCAGTATGCCTATGAGTTTGGCGATGTCACTATCAATGTGCATCTGCTGGGACATAGCGAGAGAATGGCATGCGAGATGGTTCTTCCCATAAATTCATTATTTGAGAGACAAAAGAGTGTGGATGTGAAAATCGACCCCAAGACAGGAAAAGGGACAGCCACCTTTTATCTATGTGGAACAGGAACTGTCTTTCCCGTGGTAAATGGTCGTGGGCATGAGAATTTCCTTGTGGCACCGGGCGACAGCATAGACCTGTATGTGAATCTGGCTTGCGTCAATCGGAATCTGAGATATAACTATTTCAACAAGATGGAAATGCCCGCAATAAAGGGATGTTGGACAAAGGGTAGTCGCTATGATGCATTGAACAACATGCCAGCCGCATCTCTAGACTTTCTGGATACAGTGGACATAGGAAAGCGCCTTCGCTATGACATGACTGCCGATGAATACACCGAGCATGTAATACGTCAGTATAAGGAGGAATGCGCCCTCATCGATGCGCAACCCTTCCATGCGTGGTATAAAGAAAAAGTAAAGGCCAGCTATGCGGCTCCGGGGCTCTTGATGTATCTGCATCAAGACGTTCGTCCTTGGTTAAAGAACGATGAGAACAGCAGTTTCGACATCAGCAAAGAGCCCATCCTTCCCCGACACTTCAGAAAGACGATGGAACATCTTGATACAAGCAATCCTTATTTTTTGCTTAGCGAGCACGGCAACACACTTGTAAAGATTGCGCAAAAATGGGAAGTTGTTAGAGAAGACAAACTCTTGCACGAACTGGCCTTTGCCAGCAATGCAGTCCATGAGGCCTTTAGAGGCTATCTTAGCGACGGCACCAGACAGCTATTGCGCCAATTGAGCAATCCCTTCTATGCCGAGATGTGTGAGGACATATGCAACCGAACAAGAGAGGCTATAGCAACAAGCAGCCATAATCTGGAGCGAATAGAAGACATCGCCCCCGAAGCTCTAATGCAAGCCTTGATAGCACCGCACAAGGGCAAGGTGGTGCTGATAGACTTTTGGGCGACGTGGTGTGGTCCCTGCCGATATCTCATCAACGAGATAGAGCCTTATAAGACTGGCGAACTTGCCAATGATGATCTCGTATGGATATACATTACCGATAGCAGCTCACCCATCAACACCTATACAGAGATGATTCCCGACATCAAAGGTCTGCACTACCGCATAAGCAATGCACAATGGGATTATCTGACCGAAAAAAAGTTTGAAATCGATGGCATCCCCTCGTATGTGCTTGTCGACAGGGATGGCAACTACGCCTTGCGCAACGACCTGCGCGACCACAGCAAGATGGTGAGTACGCTGAAGGAGGAGCTGAAGAAGTAGTAGCAAAGGTTTTCGTGGCTAATTCGTGATTAATTCATGAGCATTGCCTTTAGCCCCTGAGGGCGGCGAACTTCGTTTCGTGTTCCCTTTATTCAACATAAATTCCCGTAAATTGCCCACAAATTAACCATAAATTAAAAAAGAGAATAAACTCAAGCCCTCAATAACTAACAATAAAAGTTAAACTCCGCGAGTTTGATGCAATATCCTCCATGTCTTGTTGGAAAGTTTACATAAAATGGCTTACTTTGTTATGACACACCACCATGTGGAATAAAAACAGATGGGGACTGCCATATTTAGGGCATATATATAAAGGAGTAGAAACAAACAACAAATAAAGCAATGAAACACATCACAACCATCATCGCCGCACTGCTCATTGCCGTTGCGGCACAGGCGCAAAACCGCGTGGTGGACAATCCGCGCATAGAGACAAACAGTACGAACGGGTGCATGGAGATAACCCATGTGGAGGTGAACAAACGGGAGACGGTGGTGACGGCCACGCTGAGACACTTGCCTAACTATTGGATTCAGTTAGACAGCACGGAGGTGCTGAAGGGACGGCAGACGGGAAAGAAGTACAAGTTTGTGCGGTGCGAGAACTTCCAGATGAACACGCATGTGTTTATGCCCGAGAGCGGACAGATGGACATAAAACTCTTCTATGAACCCATCGACAAGACAGACACGGAGGTTGACTTCAGCGAGGGAAGTTGGAGCATCAAGGGCATATCGCTCGTGCAGCACCCTATGGCACATCTGCTGGGCGAGTGGGAAAAGGCGGACGAGGCAGGCAACGTGGCGCTCGTCATCAGTCACGACAAGATACTCTACGCCGACGAGATATGGAACTACGACGTGGAACGCAAGGGCCGACAACTGACGGTAAGCCTCAGCAGTGGAGGCACGGGGCGTCAATTCCTCTTGGAGGAGAAGAAAAACGGCCGCTTGCTCCTCAAGGTCAATTCGAAAGACAAGGGTTATCTGCTGACTTGCGAGTCTGCACGGCTTACTGAGGCGGCTCTCTACAGTTATAATCCGCAATCCGTCAGTCCGCTTTTCTTTGCCAAGGGAAAGGCTTTCATCAAAGGGTATATAGCCAACCGTGCCGCCGATGCGGGGAAATACCTGACTATATCCTATCGGGAACAGGTGAGTGGAATAGAGCACAAGACTGCGGTGGAGGTGAATGCCGACGGCACCTTCCTCGCCACGGTGGAGATTCCCTATCCCTGCTATGTGAGTCTGCAGGGCGACTTCTTTACCAATTTTTTCTTAGTGCCGGGTGAGACGGCGGTATGCCGCTTCGATGCCGCCCAAATGGCCGGGCCTACCAGAAATCTTACGCCGCAAATCTTGGGCAACAGCCTCTCGGCACAGGTAAACCGGCACACCTACTCATGTGATGAAGCTCTGCAGAAAAAGGACGGCTTTCAATATAACGACGTGGGGCAACTGACCTCGATAGAGAACGCGCTGAAGTTCCGCGATATTGAGTTGAAACGCTTGGAGCGTCTGTTGACAGAGGGCCCCGATAAATTGGCTGCGCTGCCCATCAGCGATAGGGCGAGAGACATACTCATGACCAATGCCGTGACAGACATCCTGTGCAATACGCTCGATATCGCCATGTACTATAACGACAGCAGATACGAGAAAGTAGATGAATATACATATATAGAGAGAGAAGACTTCGTTTCCCCTATCAAAGGTAATTACTACGACTACTTGCTGAAGCACTACGACCTGTTGATGGACAATATGCTGATGCTCTCCTCCAGCAACACATGGGTACCGTTCAACCGTGCGGCTTTCGGTCCCTTTAGGGTAGAACCTCAGCAAATGGATAACCGTTTTTTTAGCGAAGAGGCATTGCCCCTTATGGCGGACAGTACATTGACCGAAGAAGAACGGCAACGGAAAAGAACGCTGAACGAGATTTGTAACCTAAACCTTAGTTTGCTAGACAGCTACAATGCCCACGTTTTGGAATATGTTGGCGAAGAGCCGTATGACTCGCTGCCCACACTGCAGTGGCGGTTCAACAGCGCCTTCGACAACATGCAGCGTATACACTCCTTCAACAGCGGTTTCCTGCCGGAGGCATCTATCGTGGGATGTGAACTGCAACGACATACCGATGTGGATGTCATGGGCGAATTTCTCATAGCCTTGCTCCCTCACCTGAAGAGTCCCATCGTCATCCGCGAAGCGCTGAACGCATGGCGCGCACTCATACGCCAAAACGAAGGTGGAGTAGCGTCTGACGAATATCCCGAAGTTACCCAATTCCTCAGCGACATACGCAAGAAATACGACACACCGCTCATCGTGCTCGACTTCTGGGGTCTCGGCTGCGGACCCTGCCGCGCCTCTATGACAAGCCAAAGCAAATGGACCGACAACTATGCAGGCAAAGCGACCTTCCTCTACATCTGCAACGAGAAAGATAATCCCGAAGAGCGCGTGCAACAGTTCTTTACAGAAAAGGGGATTAAGGGAGAGAGTCTGCGCATCAGCAACGACCTGTGGCTGTTGATGCAGACGCGATTCAACTTCAGCGGCATCCCCTACGCAGCACTGATGGGCAAGGACGGCTCTATCGTGGAGGAAAACATCCATGTACATGAATCCCTCCTCGACAAACATCTGGCAGAATAGGGATGGGACAAGAATTTTGACTTCGTCGAGCTAAACCTTCCCTTAAATTCATGGCCAATTACATGGCAATTGCCTTTAGCCCCTGCGGGCGGCGAACTTCGTTTCGTGTTCCCATCTTTTTCAACATAAATTCCCGTAAATTGCCCACAAATTATCCATAAATAAAAACTGTGTAACAATATAACCAACCAATACGATGAAACAGATTAAACTATTCCTTTCCCTTTCCGTGGCGGTGCTGCTGGGGGCGTGTGGAAATAAAGAAAATGCTTATTGGTTAGAATATACAAGTCACGACATCAAGTTGATGGATGATGTACAGATTGCCGTAGCTGACTCATTTGTGATTCTCGTATCGGCTTTCTTCGAAGACGGTGTATGTCATACGTATTCTATTGCTGACAATCTGGAGTTCTGCCATGCATACGGTCGTATAGGAAGCGGTGTTGATGAATTCCGCCAGCCAGTACTTACATTTGCATCGGGCAACACTTTTGGCATTAACGACATCAACGAGATGTCGCTGAGAGTCATCGGTATTGACTCCGATGGTGCTATGAGTGCAAAGAAAAGACTGAAGGCTACTTACCGAAGAGCGAAACCTGGGGAAGAGATTATGCCCAAGGACACCCGATATACGCTGTTACCCAATTCCAACCAATACGTATCGTGCCTGTTCAAAGGTGACGGCAGTCTGTTTACATTATCGAATAGCCTGTTACAGCCTAGTTGTCGCTTTGGAGATTCGCCAGTGGGTGACTCTCTTACATGGTATGCCATGCGCAATGACCTTAACGGTTATATGGCTGCGAGTGGTAGGACATTCTTCTATGCCGCCGAGAACTTGCCCTATATGGCAGCATACAGGTTGCAAGGTGACACTATGCAGAAACAGTGGGAATGCTTTTACCGTACTCCTCATTATAAGATATCCAACGATGCCATACGATACGACAAAGAAAAGGCCACTGGTCCACTGAAGTCATTGGCAGCCGATGAACATTATGTATATCTGCTGTATGTAGACACACTCATGAGCCGATACGACGTGAATGACATCACCAAATCCTGTTCGGACAAGGTGTTGGTATTCGACCATAGCGGGGAATACGTCTCAACGCTACACCTCAATTGTCACCTGAAAAAGATAGCAGTGGGCAAGAATGGCAAGTTATATGGTATTGCCCGTATGCCTCAGCATGTACTTGTTGAGTTTGATTTACCTACACAGTTAAGAGGTGGCAAGGGTACTAAACGCAGTGCGGAGAGGAAGTCGGAATTGCAGCAGCAAGCAGGACCACTGGAAATAGGTGACACCATCCCATACATAGCCTTGTATGATACACTTGGTAATACGCATTATCTACAGGACTTCAAGGGGAAATATCTTCTGCTCGATTTCTGGGGAGCCCATTGTGGCCCTTGCAAACTCAGTATCCCTGAGTTGAAAACAATTGCCGAGACTATGTCCGACAAGCTGGAAGTGGTTAGCATCAGTATTGATGCAAAAAGTACATGGAAGCAATCCTCAATCGAACATGGAATTAGCTGGCACAGTCTCAATGACCTCAAGGGACGGGAGTATGATGCCATCAGCACACTATATAATGTTATGGGATATCCTACGTTTTTCATTGTCTCTCCCGAAGGAGTAATACTGGATAAGATGAAAGGATATGGCGAAGGTGTCGTGACATATTGGCTCAAGATGAATATGGACTATTAGTGAAGTGATGAAGCAATCAAAACAATAATTCCTTAAAATTGCCTTTGGTCCCTGCGGGCGGCGAACTCGTTTCGTGGCCATTTGTGTTTCTTTCTTTTTCAACATAAATTCCCGTAAATTGCCCACAAATTAACCATAAATAAAATTCGTGTAACGACATAAACAACCAATACAATGAAACCAAAACTATTCCTTACCCTTGCCGTGGCGGTGCTGCTGGGGGCGTGTGGAAACACTATAACAGCACAAAAAATGGAATATGCCAGTTCTCAAATGGTAGAACTTCCTCAAAAAGGGCAGTTTGTGCTCAAAGGAAGGATTGAGAATGTCAATCCTGAGAATCCCGGTAAAATCAGTTTGGCAGTGTGTGATGTATGGGAAAACGAGTTGCATGATATTCTCATCCAATCTGACGGAACATTTACAAAAGTAATTCCCATACGGGAAATTCAAGATGTCTATCTTTATATAGGAGATACATTTACCTTGACTGTTTGCGACGATGATACAATCTCTCTGACAATGGACAAGAACCGATGGGAGGAGACGTTGGACATCAGTGGGCACACACTCGAACGTGACCGTGAACTGAAACTGTCGGTTGAGCTCTATTGGAAACTGAATGCACGCGAACAGGCCTTGAACAATGCAATACGAAAAACATCGAGAGACCTCAAGCTATCTGTCACAGACTCTACATTGATGAGGCAGTTGGTGGAATACGTTAATGACTATGCACGTATCGTAGAGGAGTGGGAACATACATACGGGTTGCTTCCCCACAAAGATGCATTTCTGGTCAGGGCTTTCTTCGGGCAACTCTATTTTCTGGCGCGAAATGATGAAGCATTGACGAGCCTACAATACGGATGGAAACTACAGAATGCAGTAAAGTCCATTGCCGCAGACAAACCACTCATTCAGACATTACGTCCACAGTGGTTAATACACAATACCTATCGTAAATTCATTGCCAGCTATTGCGAAGGGGTACAGACACAAGCTGTAATTTCATTCAATGGCAACGTGTCAAGCAACAACGGGAGTTTCATCCTACGTGCCAAAGTGGGCGAACTGGTGATTCCTGACAAAACAATCCGCGAATACGCATTGGTAGACCATCTGGAAATGCAGATCCGCATGTTGGGCTATGACAATATTCTTCCATACGTCTCCTACCTCGACAGTACTGTCACTACACCATGGATTAAAGAGCAGTTGCAAGCCATCAAGCAAGAGAATACCACATGGGCTGAAGGTAAACAGGCTCCAGAATTTGACTTTATCGATGAGAACGGAAAGCATTACACACTGACGGATTTCAAAGGGCGTTTCGTCTATCTCGACATTTGGGGAGTCGGTTGTGGTCCTTGTTATAGGGAGTTCGAGAATATCTCCGCCCTGCATGAAAAATACAAGACACACGAAGGACGTATTGCCTATGTTTATCTCTGTGGCAGCTATTCCAATAAGGAGGCTTGGCTACGCACTGCCAAACGATACGGTTTGGCTGGCTATAATCTCGCCTTACCAGAGAACTATAAAGGAGCCTACGATATAGGTGTATTTCCCACTTATATCCTTATCGACCCTGATGGTAATGTCATAGAATACAACACCTCCCGTCCTTCAGAACTATTAAAGGAAGACAACAATATATTGGATAGAATACTGAAGACGGAGAACGGAACGGATAATTAATTCCAGATAAATTGCCTTTGGCCCCTGCGGGCGGCGAACTTCGTTTCGCGTTCCCTTTTTTCAACATAAATTCCCGTAAATTGCCCATAAATTATCCACAAATAAAATTCGTGTAACGACATAAACAACCAATACAATGAAACCAACCAAACTATTCCTCTTCCTTGCCGTGGCGGTGCTGCTGGGAATTACGCCGAGAAATGTGCGTAAAATTGCGGAATCATAAAAAACAACTCAGATTCCGCTTGTTTACGCGCAAAATTCAGTATCTTCGCAACATTACTAATAACCATGGTATGGGAACAAAAGAAGCAATAAAACTATTTGAAGAGAAGCGAGTGCGCACCGCATGGGACGACGAACAGGAGAAATGGTATTTCTCTATCGTTGATGTGGTGGGTATACTGACAGATCAACCCGACTTAGACCACGCTCGCAACTATTGGAAAGTACTGAAGCACAGACTAAAGAAAGAGGGATTTGAGTCGGTTACAAATTGTAACCAACTGAAATTTCAAGCAAGCGACGGCAAGCGATACAAAACCGATGTTGCTGATACCGAGCAACTTTTCCGTATCATCCAGTCTGTTCCCTCACCCAAAGCCGAACCGTTTAAGCGGTGGATGGCTCAAGTGGCCGCCGAGCGCATAGACCAGATGCAAGACCCCGAACTGAGCATACACCAGGCAATGGCGGACTACAAGCGGTTGGGCTACTCGGACAACTGGATAAACCAACGCCTCAAGAGCATCGAGATACGCAAAGACCTTACTGACCAATGGCGAATGCACAATGTAGAAGAGGGCATCCAATATGCAACGCTCACCGACATCATCTATCAAGCATGGGCAGGCAAGACCGCCAAAGAATATAAGCAGTACAAGGGCTTGAAGAAGGAGAACCTGCGCGATAACATGACCAACGAAGAGTTGGTGCTCAATATGCTTGCCGAACTCTCTACTACGAGTATCACCAAAGCCAAAGACCCGCAAAACCTGGAGGAAAACATGCAGTGCGCTACCGAAGGTGGTGAGGTAGCACGTGTAGCACGCGAACAATTGGAGTCGAAGACTGGTCGCAAGGTGGTGTCACCATTATCGGCAAAGAAATTCTTCGGAGCACAACAATCTCCCGAACTGCTTGAGAGCGATACTGAATAAACACAAACAACCAATACAATGAAACCAACCAGACTATTCCTTGCCCTTGCCGTGGCGGTGCTGCTGGGGGCGTGCAGTACGAAGCAAGCGCCTGAAGCCATTCTCAAGAAAGCGTTGGAGAATGTAGAACGTATCAAAGTTGCGGGGTATGAATTAGAAGAAAAGGTGAAGGCTCCTTACGAGAAGGATTGGAGCAGCATCCGCCGTAACAAGTATGTAGAACAGGACAATCCGCAAGATACGACTATCGGAGCGTCCGCTTTACATTACGATGAAGACGGCAATATACACAGCGTATATGACGGTACGAATCATGCCTATTTTCATCACGACGAGAAGCGAATAGTTGTCAAAGATTTCTTGGATGCGAGGAGCTTGTCACTGCCGTTCCGCACATACCAGCCTCCCTTCTTCAACTATGCAAAAAGTCTGATACGATACATGCTCACAACGAATGACAGCATCAGTCTTGATGTAGAGGAGACCAAGGAGGATTACATCTATAAATTGGCTATTTACGAAGACAGACAAGTGGAGTTCTTTGGGCGTGATTACAAGATGCCCGAGGATCCTAATATTTTCAGCGAAGAGGATGCCTACTCCTACTACACGCTGTGGATTCGCAAGGCCGACACTATGCCCTACAGATATCTGAGGGAGATGAGCCATAATGTCTCTGATGTCACTTGCCATCAAGCAGAATGGGACGAAGAAGCGGTCGACTCTCCCATTGCTGCAATGGACTTCATTCTCCTCCACAAGAACTACAAAGTACACTATGTAGGCAAGAGAGATACCGATAAGGAGGCCGAGCAAAATGAACCGCTCATAGGCAAGGCCGCTCCCGAGTGGACATTGAAAGACATGAACGGTAAGGATGTGTCGCTGAGCAGTCTGAGGGGCAAACCTACAATTATCAACCTCACAGGTCTCGGTTGTGGTCCTTGCGCCCAAGCCTATCCCGAATTGGTGGAACTCAGCAAACGCTTCAATGTCGTATCAATCGAATCGTGGGGAAAGAGTGCGCAAAGCCTACGCGACTATGCCGCCCACCACAAGATAACATACCCGATGCTGCTTGGCGAAGACAGCGTACTGAATGATTATGTCGGCACCTATCGAGGTGTACCAGTATTCTTCTATCTTGACGAAAACCATATCGTACGCAAGGTGGATAGGGGCTATGGTGAGGGTATGATAAGTCGAAGTGCCGAAAGGTTGGGATGGGAGTAAAACAATAATCCCTTAAAATTGCCTTTAGCCCCTGCGGGCGGCGAACTTCGTTTCGTGTTCCTTTTTTCAACATAAATTCCCGTAAATTGCCCACGAATTGCCCATAAATTATTCTTGTTATGGTGTATGCTTCGTTTAATTTACGATAAATTGCCTGAAGAGGAATAGATATTTTCGACTGCTTGTAGCTTTCTGGTGCCTTAAGTTTTCGTAGGCTTTTTTTGCCTTTTCCTCCAACAGAGCGTGATTGTTCGAGGATTTATCATTACATTTGCATACGTTCTTATATGACAGACAGGATGGCCGAGAATAAAGTAATCATATACACCGCCAATGATGGCACGACAAAGATCGATGTAAAGCTGGAGGAGGAGACCCTGTGGCTTACGCAGACTCAGATGTGCGAGCTGTACCAGACGAGCAAATCGAATGTAAGTGAGCACATTAAGCACATCTTCGAGGAGGGAGAACTTGATAAGGATTCAGTTGTTCGGAATTTCCGAACAACTGCCGCAGATGGTAAAGAGTATATGGTATCGCACTACAATCTGGACATGATTATCGCTCTCGGATATCGTGTACGTTCGCTCATTGCCACTAGATTTCGTCAATGGGCGACTGAACGGCTGAAGGAGTACATCGTGAAAGGATTCACCCTCGATGACGAACGACTGAAGAAGCTGGGTGGTGGCAGCTATTGGAAAGAACTGCTGGAGCGCATCAGGGATATCCGTGCTACGGAAAAGGTACTCTACCGCCAAATACTGGAGATATATGCTACAAGCATCGACTATGACCCACGGGCACAGGTGTCGCAGGAGTTCTTCAAGAAGGTGCAAAACAAGATACACTATGCCATTCACGGACATACGGCTGCAGAACTGATTGTGGAACGTGCCGATGCTGAGAAGGACTTTATGGGACTGCTGACCTTTAAGGGCAACCATCCTACGCTGATTGAGGCAAAGACAGCAAAGAACTACCTTGACGACAAGGAACTTCGTGCAATGGGGCAGCTCGTGTCGGGATACTTGGACTTTGCAGAGCGCCAAGCCGAACGTGAGCAAGCGATGACGATGAATGATTGGGCGGCCTATCTGGACAGGATTCTGACAATGACCGGTGAGCGACTGCTGCAAGACAATGGTAGCGTATCACACGAAGAGGCTATGGAGCACGCTACCACGGAATACCGAAAATACAAGCAACGCACCATCAGCGATGTGGAGCGTGACTACCTGTTCTCCATTAAAACGTTAGAGGATCTGAGTAAAAAGAGGAATTGATTCGTGATAGATTATCCATAAATAGGATTATTGTATCCCCTACTGCCACCCTATGCAATTACATTTTTGCCGGGTGGCAGTTTTTTGTTGCATCCGATTTAGAATCTGTTTGGATTTTATTTCGAGTTTAGTTGAGAGTCGTTTTTGAGGAGATTTGCATTGTTTGGTCGCGGCGAATAGTGGTCTATTTGCAAGATCAAAGAATGTAAAAATGCCAAAAAGGGACTCAAATAAACGGAAAAGTATGACATAAAAACAATAAACGGTAAAATCCAAACAGATTCTATAGTTGTATAGTGCCTTCGGTGATGATTTACAGAGCATTTGCCTCTATTCTATGGTCAGGGAAAACGCATTATAGAATATCGCTAATATTCCTACACGAATGATTGAATTTTATAGTCCATTTTCTCGCAAATATTTGATTCTCACGCCGCGGCTACGGCGACAGTTCAATGAACACCGACGACCTCGTATGGAACGCCTCGCTCACTCAACCTCTATTCAAAAGCCGTGTGCTGCTCCAACTCTCCAACGTGTACAGCAGCTACAACGCCCAAGGCCGCACCGAGGTGTGGACCAACAGCATACCTCGCTACGTGATGCTGCACCTGACCTACAAACTGAACGTGATGCCGAAGAAACGATAAGGGACGTTTGGGGTATCTATGCCTCACTACTCTTTCCCGGCACTCACCTCGAAGGTGCTGGCAGGTAGTCCGTCGCTGTTCACGAGGTTGGCAGGATGTCAAGCTCATCTTTGCTCCCAATCGCAATCTTGGTGGACATATCAATTGTATTACAGCCATCATCATAAGACATAAGGACATTGTAAAAGCATACAGAACGATATCAGAAATTCATCCCATAAACCTTGCTGCGTAGCCATAGTCCGAATTCCTCAACAGTATGCACAGCTAGATAGGATTGTTGTTCCTCTACCGTAATGACACGACCAACACCCAAACGTAAAGGAGCATGCGATTTGTTGAACAACTCTGCAGGAAGGCGAAGCAAACGCACCCGCCAATCTATCATCCCCAAAGCATAATAGAAGGATGAATTCCTATCGAAAAAACGTATAGGCAACACAGGCACATGCGCCTTGGCTATAAGACGAACGATAGCTGGCTGCCACTCACGATCACGGATACTACAACTGCGCAAACTAAAGTCGCTCACTGCCCCTGAAGGGAAAAGTCCCAAAGCACCTCCGGAACGTAGCTGACCCAAGGCACGACGAATGCCAATGATACTGTCAGATGTAGGGGTGGTACGCGAAGTGCCAGTAGGCGTAACGGATATGAACGAAGGTGAAAGAGCCTCGACACGACTAAGAATCTTATTCACCATCAACTTATAATCAGGGCATTGATTACCGAAAAGGTCTGCAAGGATAACCCCATCAATCCCTCCATAGGGATGATTGCTAATGGTAATAAAAGGAGGTACAACGCCAGAAGAGCAAGCAAGTCCACACCGTATAAGCCAACCTTCCTCTAACTCAGCATCCGAAAAAGAAAATCCTCCCTCACGGAAAGCAGACTGTACTCTGTAATGAACCCCTAAATCCATCAGCACATTGCGTGCAAAAGGCGGACCAGAGAGACAGGAATTGCGGTCGTATAGGGCGTTCATCTTGTCAACAGAAAGCAAGCACATCAAAGATCGGGCTAATGCATGACCAGCCTTGCCGCGAAAGAGGGGCGTGAGATTATCTAGTTCGTGCAACGTCAATAATGGCATCTTCTATCCTCCTATCAGTATTTATATTTTCTAAAAATCACCCACTCTCCCATGACAAAGTTGACTATACCGGAGATGCAAAGAGCCACCAAATTACATACAACCACATTCCACCCAAACAAACGCTCAAAAAGAAGCAGAAAAGCCATTTTGAGAAGGAAAGCACCCGTGGCTGAAAGATTATAGAGGAAGTATTTTCGAACAAAGAAGGTTCGAGGATAACGTTTTGCCCTATCTCTCCAGATAAAATACCACGAACAAAGATAGTTGACAAGCACAGCACACTCAAAGGAAACAAGTGGAGAGACCAGATATTCACCCACATAGCCATATCCACGAAAAACGAAGCATGAGCAAGCCCATAGGACAAGCGTGTCTACCATTGTGCCCAATGAATTGGAGAGCACGAACCGAGAAACCTTGGAGATGTTTTGGCGAATACCCATCAAAAGTTACTGAAGATTAGAAAGGTTTTATCGGGTCAAGTTCAGCATAACTCCTGGCATCTTCCCTGAAATTATTCAGATAAATCAGCACCAGGACCACCAAAATAACAATACCGACAAAATCCAATGCACTGAAAATGATAGGGACATTGGCAACCGAGAATTCTACGGCCCACCCACGCAATGATGGCATGCAAACGAACAGCGTATTGACCGCTATCATTATAAGACGAAACTCCGTAGGTCCCATACGAGCATAAGTGAGCTTGAACTCTCCCTTGAGGTGCGCATTGATATATACGGATATAGAAAGCAGCAAGTACACGGCCAACACAGCCATGGCAATATAGAGATTGAGCAGATTACTCAGCCCTGCCCCAGTACACATGATGGCCATGGTCACTCCATCTACATTATGATCAAGATAGAATCCATATATGGGACGCTGCGTCTTGCGCACACGTGCCAAGGTACCATCAAGCGAGTCTCCATACCAATTGATAATAAAACCCACTGACGCCAACCATAACCAAGCAGCATGATAGTTTGAAAGAAAATACCCCAATGCCACCACAAGCGATCCTATAACCCCAATGCCTGTAAGTATATCAGAGGTCATCCAATGGGGTTGCCGCTCAGCAAGCCAAACGAGGACTTTCTTTTCAGTTGCATTGAGAAAGGATGTTTGAATCCGTTTAGACTGTTCTTGTTTCATAATAAAGGTGTTTTTACGGTTATTGTTATCAAAGCAAAAGTAGCGTGATTCGCCCGATATACAATAATAAAAAATGGAACAAAAATGTTCAAAAAGCCTTATTAAGAAACATTAGCCTACACAAAGGATTGTTAAAAGAGCAAGAATGAAGCTGAGGAAAGGACACAAAAAAAAGAAAGAAGACCAATCTTCTTTCTTTGCGGTGCGTACGGGACTCGTAATCGGCTTTGCCGCTTTCATAGCGAAGCGGAGAAAGAACCCTGACCCCACGGGGGAGCGGGTGAGAGACCCGGCGTAAAACAAAAAAAGAAGCCTACTGGCTTCTCTTTTGCGGTGCGTACGGGACTCGAACCCGTGACCCCCTGCGTGACAGGCAGATATTCTAACCAACTGAACTAACGCACCAAATGATATGCTTTACTAAAAATGAACTCTTTTATGCGGTGCGTACGGGACTCGAACCCGTGACCCCCTGCGTGACAGGCAGATATTCTAACCAACTGAACTAACGCACCAATAAAATCATTTTCAAGGCAACCTCTCTCGATTGCGGATGCAAAGATAGATACTTTTTTCTGCATACACAAGCATTTTATACTTTTTTTTGCACCACGATGACAGGAATATAACGAAAGCGGCTACAGAAAGCTACACCTACGGCAGCAAACATTGGTACAGGCGCACATCATGATAGCAGTTGTGATAAAACACCCAATCAGACAGATCTGCCACAGAATTAAAGGCACAAGATGCAAAAAGGCGATTAGCGACATCGTTATCAACAAACACATAGGCATAGAGCTGATGGAGTCCCAACATGCCAGACGCATAGTCGCGTACCAAAGAGAGAGCCTCGCGGGCATATCCTCTGTTGCGAGCCGAATGATCAACGACAACACCCACTTCACACTTACGATCAGACGGGTTGAAATCAAATAGATCAACAGCCCCCACGACCTTATCCTCCAATCGATCCACAATCATCAGCCGAAGCTGCTTATCGACATATAGGTCATGTGTATTAGTTTCAATATATTGCTGCAAAAGATAGCGGGAATAAGGGACCTTACAAGCCGAGACCGACCATAAGCGTGTGTCATTCTCTATATGATACATAAAATCAAGATCAGACAACTCTGGGGCACGTAGCTGAACCCTTTCGGAACAAAGAAAAACCTGTGACATATGAAATCTATTTATCAGCTGAGGGGATATCCTGACGCACATACACCTCTCTCTCGGTAATGAGAACACCCGTACGCACAGAATAGGTAGCAATACGAGGACGACTGCCACTCGAAGATTCCAATAGCGATAGCATATGGCCATACCCATAAACATCAGGATCGTAAATCACTATACCATATAGCGAAAGGTCAATACCCTCTGACATATGTCCTAGCGGCAAATGCTCCTCGGAACCTTCCACAAAACAGTATTCCCCTTTGTTGGGTTGCCGGGATAGTAGTGTAGCCACTTCTTCAAGCATACGAGGAGACCCTATCACCAAAGCATTGTCGCTCAACACCTCATCAACAGCTTTCTTCTTATGACGAAACTGATTTCCCACATATGCCAACAATGAGTGCCCCCATATAGCCAAACTTATTGGAAGACTGACCAAAATGGAATAATGAGAGTAATGTTTGTTAAAGAAGAGTTGCATCGCCTGATAGAAGGTATAGACATAACGATAAGAACTCTTCTCCGTGCTCTCACCCTTATAATGCAACAGACGAGTAGGAATAAAATAGTTCCTATATCCGCATTTCAAGATACGGTACGAGAGATCAATATCCTCTCCATACATAAAGAAATCCTCATCAAGCAGTCCAGCTTTATCCAAAGCCTCGCGACGCAATAGCATACAAGCCCCCGACACGACTTCGATCTCGTTCACTTCATGCTCGTTCAGATAACGCATATAATAACGGCCAAAGATACGCGAATAAGGGAAGAGACTTGTCAGACCCGTCATCTTGCAAAATGCCACAAAAGGAGTGGGAAGTCCGCGACGCGATTCTGGAGCAAAAGTCCCGTCAGTACGCAACATATACGCACCTACTGCCCCAGCCTCGGGATGGGACTCCATAAATGACAGAAAATCAGAAAAGGTGTGTTCCGTCACTATCGTATCAGGATTGAGTAGCAGGACATACTTTCCTGAGGACAAGCGAATAGCTTGATTGTTTGCTTTGGCAAAACCTACGTTCTCCTTATTCTCAATAAAGCACACACCAGGGAAACGCTCCCTCAAATAGGCAACCGAGCCATCTGTCGAGAGATTATCAACCACGAAAATCTCGACCTGCAAGCCTGAAGCGGAACGTAACACCGACTCCAAGCATTGTTCAAGATAATACTTGACATTGTAATTAACTATGACAACAGAAAGCTGCACCTTATCTTAATATATAATGCAATAACAATAGATTCTTCCAATGACTATAGAAAAAGAACGCCACTCCACGGACATATGACTAAGCCAAGGAATCGTCACTCAGCGCCTCTTTCACATCTGCCGCAGAAGGCAGACAGAAGAGTGATGCCACCAAAGAGGCCAATCCATAATACATGCCCCAGTTCTTCCACGCACCATAGTAAAATAATACGCCAAGCAACATCAGGAATACCAGTAACATAATTCGGGCATTGGCAACCCTCACAAACAATCGTCTTCGCCTACTACGTTCAACTTTGCAGACCTTATGACTGACTATCCACTCATACCCTTTAAAAGAGGCCAATATCCCAATGCCTACCACAAAAAGGACAAGTACCTCAATTACATACATTGCACCCGCATCAAGCCCCAACAACAATCCGTCAAGAGGTATCACATTAAACTCAGACAATACAATCAGCAGCACAACCAATAGTAACTGCAATGCATATCTAAGGCATATTACACGACTAACTTTCTTATACTCTTCCATGATTAAACTAAAACTGCAGAATCAATAGGTTTTCCCTGTAAATGGCGTTCGGTTCATAAGCGAACGCCCCAATGTCACCTCATCAGCATACTCCAATTCGTCACCAACCGAAATTCCTCGGGATAAAACAGACATACTAACCTCCATACCTGCCAACTTACGATAAATATAGAAGTTGGTTGTATCGCCCTCCATCGTGGGACTAAGGGCAAAAATCACCTCCTTTACTCCTCCTGTACACACGCGTTCCACCAAGCTGTCAATCTCCAAATCACCGGGTCCGATGCCATCCATGGGAGAAATTACTCCACCCAAGACATGATATAGGCCTCGATACAAAGAGGTATTTTCTATAGCTATCACATCACGTACCGTCTCAACCACGCACACCATGGAGGCATCGCGTGATGATTGGGAACAGATTTCACAAACCTCACTGTCGGATATATTATGACAGACCTTACAATATTTAATATCACGACGCAACAACGCTATCGCATCTGCAAAAGTCTCCACTTCAGGCAAAGGTTGGCGCAACAGATGGAGCACCAGACGTAATGCGGTTTTCCGTCCTATACCCGGCAATTTGGCAAATTCGCCGACCGCACGTTCCAACAAGACGGATGAATATTGCTGCATCTGCATCGAGAAACTTAGTCTTCCAACAACCTCTCCAAGAATGCATTCAGTTCCTCATCCAACCCTTTTAAAAGGCTGTCAGAAACAAGCAATGTATCATCATCCACCAACAGGAGGTCACATATGCTCTCACGTTCATCATCGACAAGAACAAACGAGTAAGGCATCCATACTGCCAAGCGCTCGAGATCACCTTCCACATTGAACTCCTCGATAACTTCCTTAAGGCAGGCAGCTACATCGTCATAAAAATTCTCAGATGCACAATCACTCCATTCGGGAATAATGACTTTTGCAATCTCCGCATCGTCATCATTGAATACCAGCAAGTAACCACTTCCACTATCGGGTTGGAAGAAGAAGTCCGTCGACACCAGCTGATCCTCTTCGCCTGAATAAAGTTCCACTATCTTCTGAAACACTTCACGAAGGGAAGTTATAGACGATATACAAAGTTCCATAGTATATATTGTTTTATCAAGACAAATATAGAGTTTTTTTTTGAAAGCTCCATACTTTTCCACTGCAATTATTCCATTCGATGAAAATATCGGCTTAGCCTATCAGTTTCCGACTGCCGATGAAACAGCACATCCATGTATTCATTCACCAAAGCTGTATCACCTACCAAACCGACAACATCACCCTGCCGATTTCTCTTCACAGCCAGTTCCTCAGCCTTAACAATTTGCGCCACAGCCTCTTCCATGTTATCAGTCATTTCATAATAGAGAGCCATATTAAAAGCAGCCATAAAGCGACGCCCCTGCCACTTGCTGTCAGCCAAAGAGCGCCATTGCATAGCAGCCTGTTCCCAATTGCTTTCCGTCACGTATACCCTAGCCTCACGCATAGGATAACTGAGCATATCCGAGAAATAGACCCGTTCGCGCTCCCTCCATGTCGGAGCAAACGATTCTACAGCAAATCCGCCTAACATCCGTGGAAGTCCAGCCACGAAGGCCTCCAGGCCATCAAATTGCTCAAACCAAACCTCTTGAATTTTCCTGCATGGGATTGCTGTTCCTTTTGTCAATTCCGTATCAGGCGTATATATATGAGAACATAAAAATACGGTTGCATCCTGCTGTTCCCAAGGCGAAGGAACTATTGCCATGCACGCATAATCCAACACATACAGTAAGTCTACACCCAAACGGAGGCACCAATCGTTTACTTCTTGTTGGCTAAGCAAATGAGCATTGGTGCTATCGGCCGGATAAAATAGAGAATCAAGCACCACTACCTTCTCCATAGCCTCTATATCAGCAAAACACATTGCAATATGCTCTTTCACCGAATCCGCATCACACGGCAACAGCACCATGTCATTATTAGCGACAATCACATTCGATTGGCTGAAATTATTAAGTACCCCAACACTTTTCACCTGCGCTACCATATCATACTCAGGCGGCAACATCTGTTCTACAGACAAATACAGCACCTCAGTACATGCTGTAAATAGGAAAAGCAAAAGAAGATATATTTTTTTCACAAGACAAACACAAAGCCAATTCTCAAAAAAACAAGAGTGAGTATCCGGTTGCATAAAAGCATCTCAAGATCCCCACTCCTATTCCTCACCTAAAAATTACAATCCCTTACCGTGGCAGTTCTTAAATTTCTTTCCACTACCACAGGGACAAGGATCGTTTCGTCCAACAGTACGTTCTGCGCGAATAGGTTCACGACGTTGAGCACGGGTATCATGCTGGGCCGCGGCCTGCTGGTTACGATCACCCAGCTCTGCACGATTCTCTTGATACTGCTGCTGGCGGCGTTGAGCACGGGTTTCTACAGGCGCTTCGCGCACTTGTTCCGGATCATGCACAGGAATCTGACCACGCATCAATATAGACAGCGTTTTGTCGTTAATCTTATTCACCATTGCATCGAAGAGGTTCACCGATTCGAGCTTGAAGATCAAGAGCGGATCTTTCTGCTCGTAACTAGCATTCTGCACCGACTGCTTCAATTCATCGAGTTCACGAAGGTTCTCCTTCCAAGCCTCATCGATGACATGCAACATAATGGCTTTCTCAAAACTCTTCACAACCTCCTTGCACTCACTTTCATAAGCAGTTTTGAGGTTACAAGGTATTTGATATACACGTTTGCCATCGGTCACAGGCACCAATATATTTTCATATTGCATACCCTCACTCTCATACACCCGCTTTATCACTGGATTGGCAATTTGTGCCAAGCGATCCATTCTCGACTTAAAGTGCTTCATTGCCGCATCAAACGTCACATCTACTAGTTCTGGCAACTTCCTGCTTCTATATTCCTGAGCACTGAAGGGGCACTCTAATGCCATTACACGGAACAACTCCATGCGTATATTCTCGTAATCATTGTTCTCAAGGATGGACTCACAACGATCCCAAATCATATTAGCAAGGTCCATACCGATGCGTTCACCCATAAGAGCATGACGACGCTTGGTGTAGATGACAGTACGCTGCATGTTCATCACGTCATCATATTCAAGCAAGCGTTTGCGCACGCCGAAATGGTTTTCCTCCACCTTCTTCTGAGCGTTCTCGATACTCTTTGATATCATCTTGTGCTCCAGCATCTCGCCCTCCTCGAATCCAAGCTTGTCCATCACGCTGGAGATACGGTCGGCGGCGAACAGACGCATGAGGTTGTCTTCAAGCGACACAAAGAATACAGACGAACCGGGGTCGCCCTGACGTCCTGAACGTCCGCGCAACTGACGGTCTACACGGCGACTCTCGTGGCGCTCGGTACCGATGATGGCCAAACCGCCGGCGGCCTTCACCTCGTCGGAGAGCTTGATATCAGTACCACGACCGGCCATATTGGTAGCGATGGTGACGGTACCCAGCATACGCTCTTCTATTTTGAGGATTTCGGTTGCTTCACGAGGTTCACGCTTCTCCTTTTGGGCGTCTTCGGCCTCTATACGCGTCTGGTAATTTATGGCAGCATTTCTCTCGCTGAAACCTCGTCCGTCAGTAGCAACATGGACTGTACCCATAGCGCTCTGCCCTGCCTTGGCTACAATATCAGCCTCCTTCTGATGCAGCTTGGCATTCAATACTTGGTGAGGTATCTTTCGCATGGTAAGCATACGGCTCAGCAGCTCACTTATCTCCACCGATGTAGTACCCACAAGTACAGGACGTCCCTCGGCCACCATCTTTTCAACCTCTTCGATGACGGCGTTGTACTTCTCGCGCTGTGTCTTGTAGATACGATCGTTCATATCGTTACGTGCAATAGGTCGATTGGTGGGGATTACCACCACGTCGAGCTTGTAGATATCCCACAACTCACCAGCCTCGGTCTCAGCCGTACCGGTCATACCTGACAACTTGTGATACATACGGAAGTAGTTCTGCAGAGTGATAGTCGCGAAGGTCTGCGAGGCAGCCTCTACCTTCACACGTTCCTTAGCCTCTATAGCTTGATGCAAACCGTCGCTATAGCGGCGTCCTTCCATGATACGACCAGTCTGCTCATCGACTATCTTCACCTCGCCCTGTTCGGTCACAATATACTCGGTGTTCTTCTCAAACATGGTGTAGGCTTTGAGCAACTGGTTGATGGTATGTACACGTTCACTCTTTACAGCATAGTTGTTAAAGAGTTCATCCTTCTTCTGTAGCATTTCCTCTTCAGGGAGGCCACTATTCTCTATAACAGCCATTTCTGAGGCGATATCAGGCAGGACAAAAAGTGTAGGATCCGAAGCATTACCCGTTATAAGTTCAATACCCTTGTCTGTCAAATCCACACTACGCATCTTTTCGTCAATAACAAAATAGAGCGGTTCTACCGCCTCGGGCATACGACGGTTGTTCTGCTCCATATAGATAGCCTCGGTCTTGAGCATACCAGTCTTGATACCAGGCTCGCTGAGGAACTTGATAAGCGGCTTATTCTTGGGCAATGCCTTATGACTACGGAAAAGAGCGAGGAATCCAGCTTCCACATCGGCCGGGTTATCCGAAGGAATCAATCGCTTAGCCTCAGCCAAGAGTTGTGTAGCAAGGCGTTTCTGAGCCTCAACGAGACGCTCCACGAGGGGACGAAGCTCCTCAAACAGCTGATCTCCCTTCTTAGGTACGGGACCCGAGATGATGAGCGGTGTACGTGCATCGTCAATCAACACCGAATCCACCTCATCGACAATGGCATAGTTATGACGGCGTTGTACGAGGTCGGCTGGCGAAGAGGCCATGTTGTCGCGCAAGTAGTCGAAGCCAAATTCATTGTTCGTGCCGAAAGTGATATCGGCGAGGTAGGCCTGGCGGCGAGCATCGGAGTTGGGCTGGTGCTTGTCGATACAGTCAACCGAAAGGCCGTGGAACATGTAGAGCGGCCCCATCCATTCTGAGTCACGCTTAGCCAGATAGTCGTTCACGGTAACCACATGTACCCCATTTCCTGTGAGAGCATTGAGGAATACGGGCAGTGTAGCCACAAGGGTCTTACCTTCACCCGTCGCCATCTCGGCAATCTTACCCTTGTGCAGGACCACGCCACCAAAGAGCTGCACGTCGTAGTGTATCATGTTCCATACCGTATCGTTGCCGCCAGCCTCCCAGTGATTGGTATAGATGGCCTTGTCGCCCTCCACACGCACAAAATCCTTTGTGGTAGCCAATAAGCGGTCCATGTCGGTAGCCGTCACCACCACCTCTTCGTTCTTTGCAAAACGACGAGCTGTCTCCTTCACAATAGCAAACGCCTCGGGCAGCACCTCATCAAGTGCCACCTCATACTTATCAAGGACAGCCGTTTCCAGCTTATCTATCTCGTTAAAGAGCTGCTCACGCTCCTCTATTTCGGTCTCTTCCACTTTGGTTCTCAACGCTACAATCTTCGCGTTCTCCTCTGTAGCCGATTGTTTGATACGCTCCTTAAGTTCCTGAGTTTTGGCTCGAAGCCCATCATTGTCCAGCTTTTCTATCACAGGGTATACTGCCTTGATTTTCTCTACCCATGGCTGAATTTCACGCATATCGCGTGTATTCTTATTGCCAAACAATTTTCCTATTAATTCATTAAAGCCCATATATATCTTTATTTTATTATTATCGTACTTCCGTTTTTTCTACAATAATAGTGCCAACGAGACACATGTTAGGTCACTCTGCTATTTTGTCACTAAACATCCACAAAGCCTATGCATTAAATTGCAAAATTAGTGCAAACAGAGAAAAATGCCAAATATCGACGGACGAAAATGGACAAAAGGCCGGCTTTTTCTTCACAAAAAAGGTTTTATGCCATTTTGAAGGTTTTTTTATCTTTTTTCTCCCAACATTAAAGAAATATTCATACATTTGTGCTATTAAAATCATATATCAACAACTATGAAAAGAATAGCCTTTATCCTTGCCTTCTTCTTTGCAGCCATCGTCAGCCATGCAGAGGAGTCATTCATTACATTTGGGGAACTTCCAAAAAACGCAAAGATATTTATACTCAGCCACTTCAAGGAAACACCTATTAAACAAATACAGATTGAGCGTCGTGCCAGTCTCACCCAATATGAGGTTGAGCTCGAAGGAGACATAGACCTGCAGTTTGACCGTACAGGGCTATGCACAGAGATCAACTGCAAGAACAGCGCCGTACCCGAAGCTATCATACCTGTCAAGATACTTGATACAGTAAAGCAGCATTTTCCCAAAAGCTACATACAAAAATATGAGCACAACGGACGAATGTATGAGATAGAGCTCAGCAGCAGCATAGTCCTCACATTCAGCAACACTTTCAGATTAGTAGACATCGACAAATAAAAACATCACAACTCATGAAAAGATTACAAAAATACGCACTTGCGTTCTTCTTCCTGCTACCTACCACGCTTTCAGCCCAGATAGCTACTCCCACACATCGTATCGAGCAAACCTTCACAGTGCCTACTCCTAACTATAAGATAAGCCCCTATACAGGACTCGACCGACAAGGGTGGATTGATGCAGCCGAATACCTCCTCGAGGGGGCGTTCACCTACATCCGCAACATCGATGACCCGATGTATTTTCCTAAACAATTCGAAAAGACCTATCCCAGAAACGAGGGACAAGTACCTACAGCCAAGCTGGAGGGTTTCTGCCGCACACTCTTCCTTGCCGCACCATTACTGAAAGAGAACCCCGACCTTACGCTCAATGGCATCAAGGTAGCCGATTATTATCGCCACCAGCTCCTCAACCTCATCAATCCCCAGAGCCCCAGCTATATCAAACATCGTGCCCCCAATGGTGGCCCCAGTCAGATTCTTGTTGAGTTCGGAGCATTGGCTATTTCACTCTCCACAGCCAAGAATGTGCTTTGGGATCCACTTACACAAGCACAGAAAGATGAGCTCGCTGCAACAATGCTGAGTTACGGAAACGGCCCCACGATAGGAAGCAACTGGATGTTCTTCAATGTATTTGTTATCAGCTTTTTCAAAGAGCAGGGCTATGAAGTAAACGATTGGCGCATGGAAGACTGCCTCAAGAAACTCCTCGCCCTGTACCGTGGTGAAGGTTGGTACAACGATGCTCCAGCCTACGACTATTACAGCATGTGGGCTTTCCAGATGTATGGCCCCATTTGGGCACAGATGTACGGACATTTCTATCCCGAATATGCCGCCCAGTTCATGAAGAATCAGCTTGACCTTGTAGACAACTACCCCTATATGTTCAATGCCGAAGGCCGCATGAACATGTGGGGACGTAGCATCCCTTACCGTTTCGGTGCTGTTGTCCCATTAGCTCTGCTTGGCTACCAAAAAGATGCAGACATCAACTATGGTTGGATGCGTCGCATTGCATCATCTACTCTCCTGCAGTTCCTTCAAAACCCCAACTTCTTGGAGGACAATGTTCCCACTCTCGGTTTCTATGGTCCTTATGAACCTGCCGTACAGATTTACAGTTGCCGTGGAAGCGTATATTGGTGTGGCAAAGCCTTCTTGGCTCTATTGCTCCCCGCTGATAACCCTTTCTGGACAGCTAAGGAGAACAACGGTCCATGGGATAAAGAATTGAAGAAGAATCATGTATATAACAAATTCCAACCTGCCACCAACCTTCTTATCACTGACTATCCCAATGTCGGCGGTGCCGAGATGCGTTCCTGGTGTCACGAGACAGTCGCCAACGATTGGCAAAAATTCCGCAGTTCAGAGAACTACAACAAATTGGCTTATCATACCGAATTCCCATGGATGGCCGATGGCAAGAATGGTGAGGTATCAATGAACTATGCCACCAAGAACGATAAAGGTCAATGGGAAGTGCTCCGCCTCTACACCTTCAAGAGCTTCGAGGAGGGTATCTACCGTCGCGATGCCGAGTTGGAAACCAACCGCAACATCAAGTACCGCTTGGCCGATATTCCACTCCCCAATGGTGTGCTCCGTATCGACAAGGTATCAGTGCCAGCTCCTACCACTATCCGTTTGGGGCATTACACTCTACCAAAGGTAGCAGACAAAGCATTCACCATAGAGAAGTCCAACAAAATGGCCGAAGCCGTCATCATTGGTAACGGAGAGTACAAACTGGCTACCGTCCCCCTCTACGGATGGGACAACACAAGCGTACACTACCCCACAGGCTTACATCCCGTAAGCGATCAGTGCAGCCTTATCATGAGTGAAAAAGCCGTAGATGGTGAGCACATCATGGTTACACTCCATTTGTGGAAGAAAGGCAATAAGCCCTTCAGCAAAAAGGAACTATGCCTGGTTAAAGACATCAAGGTTTCTGACGATCTCTGCAGTGTAGAGGTTACCATGTCTGACAACACTGTAAAAACCATCGCATTATAGGATCTAAGATAAAAGAATCTGTAGGATTTCACATATACACATGAAAACAAGAGGGGCCGGTGGATAGCGGTCCCTCTTGTCATACAATTCCTCCAGGCTAACAGCCAAGTTCATTTCCCCATCAGCTGCATCTGCTTCAGAATGTCATTTTGTCGACGGCGCATATATTGCGAAGGTCTTTTCGAACTATAGCGTTTAGGGTTGGGTAGCGTTGCTGCAATGAGAGCACAATCTGAACGGGTAAGTCTCGCTGCCGGCTTTCCGAAATGATGCTTTGCCACTGCTTCAGCGCCATAGATATGTGGTCCCATCTCAATACTATTAAGATACACTTCCAAGATACGTTCCTTAGGCCACAGCCACTCTATAAGCAGGGTGTAATAAGCCTCTATGCCCTTTCTTGCCCAAGTGGAGGTACAGAAAGTAAACACATTCTTGGCCGTCTGCTGGCTGATGGTGCTTCCGCCACGTTTCCGTTTACCCGCCTTACGCTCTTCGATAGCATTCCCTATCTCTTTCCAGTCAAAGCCATGGTGCGAATAGAAACGTTGATCTTCCGAAGCGATGACAGCATTAACCAAATGGGGCGACATCTCCCCCATTGGCACCCAATCATGATGAAAGGTTGTAGCTTCACCCTTGATGGCTGCACCCACAGCATTCTTCAGCATCAGCGGGGTGACAGGTACCGGCACATAACGATACAGCACCACACTTCCCACACTCAACAGAAGCAGGATAATAGCAAGACGCAGAATGAAACGAAACAAACGACGCATAGTCCAAATTTAGGATTTTCTTAAATTCTTCGTGGAGTATTGTCGGCCAGCACCTGGTGCACGATGTCGGTCACCATCTGTTTCAGTTCGCCGATAAACTGCTTGGCATCATACTTGCGTGCCTCGATGTCGCGCAGGCGCTTCTCCCATATACCGGTGAGCTCGGCGCTTTTGAGCAGCTCCTCGCGTATGAGTCCGATGAGTTCTATGCCAGTAGGTGTGGCCACGAGACTTTTTCTGGCCTTGGTCACGTAGTTACGCTTGTAGAGTGTCTTGATGATTTCGGCGCGTGTGGCTGGGCGCCCTATGCCGTTCTCCTTCATCGCGTCGCGCAGTTCCTCATCATCGACCAGCTTGCCCGCCGTCTCCATGGCACGGATGAGCGTACCCTCGGTATAGGGCTTTGGTGGCTGTGTCCAGCGCTCCACCAGCTCGGGCTGGTGGGAACCGCTCTCACCCTTGGTGAATTGACAATTGACAATGGACAATGGACAATTATTGCCTTCATCGTCCGTAGCCTGTTGACTCTCAAACACTACCTTCCATCCCGGCTCCACGATCTCCTTGCCCGATGTGCGGAAGGGTATGCCGTCGCTCTCGCCCAGCACGGTAGTGGTGCGGGTCTTGCAGTCGGGGTGGAATACGGCGATGAATCGGCGCACGATGAGGTCATACACCTTCTTCTCCGTGTCGGTCAGCGCCTGCGGATACACGCCGGTGGGGATGATGGCATGGTGGTCGGTCACCTTCTTGTTGTCGAACACCTTCTTCGACTTCAGTAGCGGTCGGCCATGCAGAGGTGTGATGAGGTGCTGATAATCGCGCAGGCCCATGAGTATCTGCGGGCACTTGGCATACACATCGTCGCTCAGGTAGGTAGTGTCCACACGCGGATAGGTGGTCACCTTCTTCTCGTAGAGCGACTGCACAGTCTGTAGCGTCACATCTACCGGTAGGCCGAATCGCTTGTCACACTCGGTCTGCAAGGTGCCCAGGTCGAAGAGCGATGGCGGCAGCTCCTTGCCCTCCTTCTTGGTCACCGAGGTGATGGTGAAGGGTGCCTCCTTGATGCGGTCGAGTATAGCCTTACCCTGCTCCTCGCTGGCGATAGGCTCCATGCCAATGTTCTCGGCATCGGCCTTGCGCCATGCCTCGGCCATGTCGAAGGGCTGTCCCTTCTTCTCGGCCGCCTCCTTCTTCTTCTCCAGGTCGGCCATCACGTCCTCATCGCTACGTTTTACGATGGCGTTGAATGCGATGTCCCTGTATATTGTCTTCAGTACCCAGAACTGTTGTGGCACAAAGTTCTCTATCTCCTGCTGTCGCTTCACGATGAGGGCCAGTGTCGGTGTCTGCACACGTCCTATGGAGAGCACCTGACGGTTTTGCCCATACTTCAGTGTGTAGAGTCGTGTAGCGTTCATGCCCAGCACCCAGTCGCCGATGGCGCGGCACAGGCCCGCCTCGTAGAGCGACTGCTTGTCCGATGCATCCATCAGTTTGGCAAACCCCTCGCGTATGGCCTCGTCGGTGAGCGACGACACCCACAGGCGCTTCACCGGGCACTTGGCCTCGGCCTTCTGCATCACCCAGCGCTGTATCAGTTCACCCTCCTGGCCGGCATCACCGCAATTGATGATCATGTCGGCCTTCTGCATCAGGCCTTTGATGATGGCAAACTGCTTCTCTATGCCTCGGTCATCGATGAGCTTGATGCCGAATCGGGGCGGTATCATGGGCAAGCTGCCGAGCGACCAGCTCTTCCACTGCGAGGTATAGTCGTGCGGTTCCTTCAAGGTACACAGGTGACCGAAGGTCCACGTCACTTGGTATCCGTTGCCCTCCATATAGCCATCGCGGCGCGTGGTGGCGCCCAGCACGTTGGCTATGTCCTTTGCTACACTCGGTTTCTCCGCTATACAGACTATCATGGGTGTAAGTCAATAATCGATTCGGAGCGCGAAGTTACGGTTTAAAATCAAGAGAATAAAATTAAGGAACAAAAATCTCAAAATAAGAGGTTGCATCTGCCATTATCGCACCTTTGCAAAAATATGGCGTGCGTCCCATTAGACGCACGCCTATATCAACAATTTGTAATCCGTCAGATTATTCTGCAAAAGTATATCTCACTTCATTCTTATTAGTGATATACACCACCTTTATGGTATTTCTTTCATCATAAAACACCTTTTGGATATCACTTGACACTTCTGAGCTATACACATACTCTTTGGAAAGGAACTCAAAGACATCGTCATATTTGGCAGCATCGGCCAATCCCAACTCAACCATAGACACCACCCCTTTATCGAAAGAGAAATTCACGTCATTCATCAGTTCTACTCCTGCATACCCCAAAATCTCATTTCCAATGGTATACGCAATGTTAGTTGGTGAGCTCAAATTGTTATCAGGGGTCAGCTCCTCACCATACATATACACCACCTCTTCCATCGTCTTACCGAGAGCTATACTAAAATTCTCAAAGAGGTCATGATTGATATACGAGAAGACGAGGTTTGTGGTACTATCAAACGTGATCTTCACACCAGAGGTTTCATAACTCTCTTTGTCTGTATATGCAAAGAAAGTTGCTGTAGTCTCAGGCATATATGCATAGTACTTGGTATTAAGATATTTCACCAAGTCATTATTACTAAATGGCTTGTTACTATAAAGAATAGCTACCTTCTCTACTTTCTTAGTGCGCTTGCTGATATTAAAAGTGATAAACTTATCTGCTTGAGTGTACAATATCATTTCATTCGTAGCCGCAATAGTTTCACCATACTCAGCCAACACCTTCTCCTTCGTGTAACCAATCGCCTTTGCATAGTTAGGAATGAGTCCCTCGGTACGTACCAACACCACAGCTGTACCATCAGAGGTAGCCACATCAATCAACGTAATGCCTTCAGCCACTGCTGTTATCAGACCGGCTTTATCCACCGTTGCCACTTTTACATTATGTGACTTATAGGAAGAGATTTCACCATCCACCAAAGAGGCATAATCAGGAGTGGCCCCTTCTAAATAAGCAAGCGATATCGTCTCTACCAACTTAGCATATGTCCTTGTTTCACCAGTTGCATTATTCTTGGCTGTAAAAGAATTTGCAACCATCTTTGTTATAGTCATATCCAATGACTGCTCCCCTACAGCCGCTGTTACATTCACATCATCGGCTACGGTATAGTTACCGACAGGATATCCCGCAAAAGCCGCATCGGCTAACGTGGCGGTATACTTGAAACTTCCATCTTTTGTAAACAGCAAAACTTCAACAACACCTGTTGCCGTATCGTCATAGACCCAAGTACCCGCTAAGGCTTCATTCGTCACCACCAATGGTTCTGGTTCAGGAGCCACCACTTCTTCATCCTTACCACAGCTAACCAGGAGGCAAGCCATGCTTATCCAATAAAACAGTTTCTTCATAATTTTACTATTATTTAAAGTGAAAGAGTTTAATAGTTAAAAGTTATTCTAACTGCAAATATACAAATATTTATAAAACAGTCTTACTCTTTGCAGATTTTTTAACGTTCTATGCGCATTCCTATGAAAGAATCGATATAACCCCATTCGATATTCATCAAAAAAGTCTTTCACACGAAGGGAACTATTATAAACAAAAAAAGCCTGGACCGTTCCAGACTTTAACCTATATGTATATTCTTTTATCGTTCTACATTTTCTCCTCCCCCATCATAGGGTTCAAAATCTTCTTTGCCGACAAAGCAAATAGGACAAACCCAATCTTCGGGAAGATCTTCAAAGGCTGTTCCCGCAGGGATTTCATGGTCTGGGTCGCCCACTGCAGGGTCATATACCCAATCACAGACAAGGCATTTATACTTCTGCATGGTAAGGCTCTTTTTTAAGCAATACTTCTCCAACCAGTCTCTCTATCTCGTTTTTCGAGATGGCACCTACCATCTTCACGGGGCGTCCCTTCATAGGGATAAAGAAGGTGGTGGGTATGGAACGGATGTCGTAGGCATCGGCAACAGTTTCACATTGGTCTACATCAACTTTGTACACATAGAGTTGATCTTTATAGATCGAAGCAATTTCTTCAAGCACAGGGCTAAGGGCTCTACACGGCCCACACCACCCTGCATAGAAATCCACTATTGCAGGGCGGTTGCCAAAGTATTCCCATTCGGCTTGAGGATGCCGATAATCGGCTACACGTCTGAGGAAGTCTTCCTCTGTCAGATGGATGATATTCATATTTAACTAAGGATTAGATTGCGTCACTACAACATTTATTCACACCGTTTTGTTTGGGAGGACATTCTATAAATGTAAGGACTTCCTTAGCACTCGGCTTGTCCGAGAACCGAAGGTCGACGCCCGAAGGGGCTGAAGTCAAACTTGCTTTTTCGTTCGGTTTAGCTTCGCTTTCTTCCTTTTCGCTCGGCAAAGCCCATGCGAGCATGGCTTTACGCTCGCTCATGCGTCAGTTGCACTAATTTTAACTTGCATTCGCCAGTTGAAATTAGGCTGCACCTCAGAAAAATGCGAGTAAACTTGCTTTTTCGTTCGGTTTGCACTAATTTTGCAGGCTGAAACAAAAGTGAATACAAATATAATAAGAATAAGATAATGGAGATTACATTGCAAAACGTGAGCGAAGTGAAAGGTATGCTCACCGTGAAGTTGGCCAAGGCTGACTATGAACCTAAAGTTGAAAAAGCACTGAAGACCTTCCGCCAGAAGGCCAATATGCCTGGCTTCCGTCCCGGCATGGTGCCCATGGGCCTCATCAAGAAGCAATACGGCTCGGCTATCAAGGCTGAGGAGATCAATAAGATGTTGCAAGAGGCTGTATATGGCTACCTCAAGGAGAACAAGGTGGATATGCTGGGCGAGCCCCTGCCCAACGAGGACCAGCAGAAGACCATCGACTTCGATACGATGGAAGAGCTCGAGTTCCTCTACGACATTGCACTCGCACCCAAGTTTGACGCTACACTCACCGACAAGGATACCGTTCCCTACTACACCATCACCGTATCGGACGAGATGGTAGACGGTCAGGTAAACATGTATACCCAGCGCAACGGCCGCTACGAGAAGGTAGAGGAGTATGCCGACAATGACATGGTGAAGGGTCTGATGTGTCAGCTCGACGAGGCTGGCAACACCGTAGAGGGTGGCATCCAGGCTGAGGACGCAGTAGTACTGCCCAAGTATATGAAGAACGCTGCCCAGGCTGCTCTCTTCGAGGGTACCAAGGTGGGCGACGTTATCACCATCAATCCCCGCGAGGCTTACGAGGGCAACGAGGCTGAGCTCGCTTCACTGCTCAAAATCAGCAAGGAGGAGGCCGCTAACGTAAACGGCAACTTCAGCTACCAGATCAGCGAGATTACCCGCTACGTACCCGGTGACCTCAACCAGGAGATCTTCGACCAGGTATATGGCGAGGGTGCTGTAAGCACTGAGGAGGAGTTCCGCGCTCGCGTGAAGGAGGACCTCACCCGTCAGTTTGTACCCGAGAGCGACTATAAGTTCCTCATCGACGTGCGCGAGTACCTCATGGGCCGCATCGGCGAACTTAAGTTTGCCGACGACGTGCTCAAGCGCATCATGCACATCAACAACCCCGACAAGGGCGAGGAGTATGTGAACGAGCACTATGCCAACACCGTGAAGGAGCTCTCATGGCACCTTGTGAAGGAGCAGCTCGTAGAGAAGGCCGGCATCAAGATTGAGGAGAAAGACCTCGTGGAGCAGGCCAAGGAGAGCGTACGTGCACAGTTTGCCCAGTATGGCATGACCAATGTGCCTGATGATGTGCTCGCCAACTACGCAGCCGAGACATTGAAGAAGAAGGAGAACATGGAGAACCTCGTGAACCGCGCCATCGAAGTGCGCCTCGCTGCTGCCTTGAAGCAGGTGGTGAAGCTCGACGAGAAGAGCGTAAGCCTCGAGGAGTTCAACAAGATGTTTGAATAATTCTAAGAAGCAAAGAACGTTTCGCCTACGAAACTTGTTATAATATAGGAAAAGACGGTTTGGCGTAGGCCAGCCGTCTTTTAGTTTATAAGTTTATAAGTTTTTTAGTTGGTAAATGTTTATTCTAAAGCAATTTGCAAACTCAAAAACTTAAAAACTCAAAAACTCAAACCAATATGGAAGATTTCAAGAAATACGCCACCAAGCACCTTGGCATGAACAGTATGGTGCTCGATGATGTGCTCAAGGCTCAGAGCCAGTACCTCAACCCCTATATCCTCGAAGAGCGTCAGCTCAACGTGACACAGATGGACGTGTTCTCACGCCTGATGATGGACCGCATCATCTTCCTCGGCACGCAGATTGACGACTACACCGCCAACACCCTGCAGGCCCAGTTGCTCTACCTCGACTCGGTTGACAATGGCAAGGACATCTCCATCTACATCAACTCGCCCGGTGGCTCGGTATACGCTGGATTGGGTATCTATGACACCATGCAGTTTATCAGCAGCGATGTAGCTACCATTTGCACCGGTATGGCCGCCAGCATGGCTGCCGTATTGCTCGTGGCTGGTGCTGAGGGCAAGCGATCGGCACTCCCCCACAGCCGTGTGATGATACACCAGCCCCTCGGTGGCGTGCAGGGCCAGGCCAGTGATATTGAAATCACTGCCCGCGAGATACAGAAGCTCAAGCACGAGCTCTACACCATCATCGCCGACCACTCGCACACTCCCTTCGACAAGGTATGGGCCGATAGCGACCGTGACTACTGGATGACTGCCCAAGAGGCCAAGGAATACGGAATGATTGATCAGGTGTTGATGAGAAAGTAATGGCAAACAACAAGACAAAACAATACTGCAGCTTCTGCGGGCGCTCAGAGACCGAGGTGAGTATGCTCATCGCCGGTGTCAGTGGATACATCTGCAACGAGTGTGCCGAGCAGGCCTACGAGATTGCACGCGAAGCGATGCAGCATAGCAAGAAGGGTGGCAAGGCTGGCGACCTCGACCTGAAGGAGCTGCCCAAGCCCCAAGAGATAAAGGCCTTCCTCGACCAATATGTGATAGGGCAGGACGATGCCAAGCGATACCTCTCGGTATCGGTGTACAACCACTACAAGCGTCTCATGCAGGAGGACAAGGCTGATGAGGTGGAGATAGAGAAGAGCAACATCATCATCGTGGGCAGCACCGGTACGGGCAAAACGCTGCTGGCACGCACCATCGCCAAACTGCTCAAGGTGCCCTTCACCATCGTGGATGCCACGGTGCTCACCGAGGCGGGCTATGTGGGTGAAGACATTGAGAGTATCCTTACCCGACTGCTTCAGGTGGCCGACTATGACGTGAAGGCTGCGGAAAAGGGTATCGTATTCATTGATGAAATTGATAAGATTGCCCGCAAGAGCGATAATCCCTCCATCACGCGCGACGTGAGCGGTGAGGGCGTGCAGCAAGGTTTGCTCAAGCTCCTCGAGGGTTCTGTGGTGAACGTGCCTCCTCAGGGTGGACGCAAGCACCCCGAACAGAAAATGATTGCCGTAGACACGAAGAATATCCTCTTCATCTGTGGTGGCGCCTTCGACGGTATAGAGAAAAAGATTGCCCAGCGTCTCAACACCCACGTGGTAGGCTATGGCTCGGTGCAGAACACACTCCGTATCGACAAGGAGAACATGATGCAGTACATATCGCCGCAAGACCTCAAGAGCTTCGGCCTCATCCCCGAGATTATTGGCCGTATGCCGGTGCTCACCTATCTCAACCCCCTGTCGCGAGAGGCACTGCTGGCTATCCTCACCGAACCGAAAAATGCCATCGTGAAGCAGTATGTGAAGCTCTTCGAGATGGACGGTGTGGAACTCACCTTCGCTCCCGAAGTGTATGAGTACATTGTGGACAAGGCCATCGAGTTCAAGCTCGGTGCTCGCGGCCTGCGCAGTATCGTGGAGAGCATCATGATGGATGCCATGTTTGACATTCCCACACGTGGCGACAAGCACTTCGAGGTAACCCTCGACTATGCCCGCAGCCAGATGGAGAAGTCAAATCTCGGGCGTCTGCAGGCTGCAGAGTAAAATGCCACCTCTCCAGAAAAGAACAGGGTTCGGAATTCCGAACCCTGTTCTTTTCTCTTATAGACCTTTCATCAGCAATACATATTGAGTATCGCCTCATACAATTCCTGTTTACCGCTTATCTGCTCAGGCTCGCCATGCTGTTTAGCATAGGCCACAAGATCCTCGAGGCCCAGCTTGCCCTCTTCGAATGCCTTACCTTCACCCTTGTCAAATGAGGCATAGCGTTCTGCCAACATCTTCTTGTAGGGCGACTCCTCCAGGAGTGCTGCAGCCGACTCCAAAGCACGTGCCATGGCATCCATGCCGGCAATATGGGCAATGAAGATATCCTCCAAGTCGGTAGAGTTGCGGCGTGTCTTGGCATCAAAGTTGGTACCACCGTTGCCGAAGCCTCCGTTACGGATGATATGTATCATAGCTTGGGTGAGCTCGTAGTTGTCGATGGGGAACTGGTCGGTATCCCAACCATTCTGATAGTCGCCACGGTTGGCGTCAATAGAGCCCAGCATGCCGTTGTCTACCGCCACAGCCAGCTCATGTTCAAAGGTATGGCCTGCTAGTGTGGCATGGTTGACTTCGATATTCACCTTGAAGTCCTTGTCGAGGCCATGAGCCTTGAGGAAGCCGATAACGGTCTCCGTATCCACATCATACTGATGCTTGGTAGGCTCCATAGGCTTGGGTTCAATGAGGAAGGTACCGGTGAAGCCCTTGCCACGGGCATAGTCGCGAGCCTTGGCAAGCATCATGGCAAGATGTTCCTTTTCGCGTTTCTGGTCGGTATTGAGCAGACTCATATAGCCTTCGCGTCCACCCCAGAAGACGTAGTTCTGCCCACCCAGTTCGATAGTGGCGTCAATGGCATTCTTGATTTGTACGGCAGCACGAGCCACAACATCGAAGTTCGGATTGGTAGCGGCACCATTCATATAGCGCTTGTGGCCAAACACATTTGCCGTGCCCCAAAGGAGCTTGATGCCTGTCTCCTCCTGTTTCTGCTTGGCATAGGTCACCAACTCCTTGAGGTTAGCCTCATACTCCTCAATGCTGCTTCCCTCGCTCACAAGGTCTACATCATGGAAGCAGTAGTACTCAATGCCTATCTTCTGCATGAACTCGAAGCCGGCGTCCATCTTATCCTTGGCCGCCTGAATGGGATCGGCCGATACGTTCCAGGGGAACTCCTTGGTACCACCGCCAAACTGGTCACCACCCTCAGCACAGAGCGTGTGCCACCATGCCATGGAGAACTTGAGCCAGTCCTTCATCTTCTTGCCCATAATGACCTTCTCGGCATCGTAATAACGGAATGCCATCGGGTTTCTACTCTCCTTACCTTCAAAGCGAATCTTGTCGATTCCAGGGAAAAATTCTTTAGCCATAGATTATATTATTTGATGAGAATTAAGCAAACGCTTTCCACCGTTCATAAGCTTCTCTCGTCGGTGTCATTTCTTCCGTCTTGGGTTCTATGGAGGCCAGGCTATGCAGTGAATCAAAAGCCTCCTCCCTTGATCGGTATATACCTGCGCCAATACCTGCTCCTTTAGCTGCTCCCACAGAGCCATCGGTATCGTGAAGTTCGATGGTAGCTCCAGTCACATTGGCCAGGGTCTGACGGAATAGGGGACTGAGGAACATGTTAGCATGTCCGGCATGTATCTTGCTTACCTTCATCCCCATCTGTTCCATCACCTCTATACCATATTTGAAAGAGAAGACGATACCCTCTTGTGCTGCACGTAGGAGATGAGCCTGATGATGGATATTGAAGTTGAGTCCGTGGATGCTGCATCCGGGCGCACGGTTCTCAAGTACTCGCTCGGCACCGTTGCCAAAGGGCAGTATGCTCAGCCCGTCGGCCCCGATGGGCACAGTAGCTGCCATATCGTTCATCGCTGCATAGGAGATACCTTCAGACAACATATTGCGCCTGATCCATGAGTTGAGGATGCCGGTACCATTGATGCAGAGAAGCACCCCCAAGCGCACCTGCTCCGAGGTATGATTGACATGTGCAAAGGTGTTGACACGCGACAGAGGGTCATAGTTGATATTACCCAGCACACCATACACCACGCCCGAGGTACCTGCTGTAGAGGCTATCTCACCAGGATTGAGCACACCAAGCGAGAGGGCGTTGTTAGGTTGATCACCTGCACGGTAGGTCACGGGAGTGCCGGCAGCAATCCCCAATTCGGCTGCTGCAGCTGCTGTCAGCTCACCCTGAGGAGCAAAGGTTGGACGTATGGTAGGGATCAATGAATTGTCGAAGCCATAATGGTGCATCACATCGGCAGAAAGACACCCATCCTTGAAGTCCCAGAAGATACCTTCCGAGAGTCCCGACACGGTGGTGCACGCCTCGCCCGTAAGGCGTAAGGCTATGTAGTCACCGGGAAGCATTATCTTGTCGATCTGTTCGTACAGCTCGGGTTCATGCTCCTTAACCCAAGCGAGCTTGGAAGCGGTGAAGTTGCCAGGTGAGTTGAGCAGATGAGTCAGACAGTACTCTTCGCCAATGCTCTTGAATGCCCGTTCTCCATAAGGTACCGCTCGTGAGTCGCACCAGATGATAGAGGGGCGCAAGGAATGTCCTTGCCGGTCCACACACACCAACCCATGCATCTGATAGGATATGCCGATGGCGGCAATCTCATCTCCCTTGGTTTGTGTGGCAGATAGGATATCGGCAGTAGCCAACTTCAGGTATTGCCACCAACTGTCAGGATCCTGCTCGGCCCATCCTGAACGGATAGCAGTAATGGACGCTTCGGATTTGGGGTAAAAAGCTGATGCTGCACACTGGCCACTCTCAACCTCCACAAGGCAGGCCTTTACAGACGAGCTGCCTATATCATAACCTATCAAATACTTTTTCATGCCTTCTGCGTATTATAAAGAACAAAAGTACAAAAAAACTTGATATAACCAACTATCTACATATAAGATGTTAGGATATGTCAAGCACATCACTTCGTCACTCTGAACCAGTCGGCATCGACCCATCCGCGCTCCTTGCCATAGGGTGCTGTGCTGAAGAGGCCCACCTTGGCTCCTATCCATTTGCCCTGACGGGCGGTAAAGGGTTTTCCGGCAGACACGAAGCGCTTGCCGTCAGTGCTATAGGAGAAGTGGCATATACCGCCCTTCGTGACCTTGACACGCAGGTAGACATCTATCTCATAGTTGGGATGCAGACCTGCCTCATAGGCTCGCCCACCAGGCAGCGCTGCCAGCGTGGTAACCTCCTCGGGAGTGCCCTGCTCGGCATCCTTGCAGGTAACCTGACGCAGCACGAAGCCATCACCCTCCTTCACGACGGCGAGGTAGCAGTAGTCCCATCCCATGACGATGAGCCCCGACTGCTGCCCATCGGCCTTGGCCGACACCTTGAGCTTAGTGGTAGCGGTGAAGGTCTCGGCAGGGAACTTCTGCAACAGTAGGTTCGGAACCTCCCAGAAGTTGACAAACTCCTCAGAGAGCACATGGCCGTAGAGGCGCATATATCCGAGGTCGGAGGTAAAGCCATAGAGGTCCTGATAGTTGGCATGCCACTCCCACTGGAGTCCCAGCTGGCGGGTGTTGAACTCGTCGCTCTCCACTGGGGTGGTCTTGGCATGTTTTCCGCTTACCTTCGGTTTGGCATGGCGACGTACGGGATTACCACATCCATCGCCATCCTTGTCTTCACCTATCACGGGCCATCCATCGCGCCACGTCATGGGGTTGAGATGGATGATGCGGCCATACATTGCCTTGTCCTGAAAGTGGACGAACCACGACTCACCCTGCGGGGTCTCTACCCATCCGCCCTGATGGGGGCCGTTGATGTCGGTATCACCCTGCTCCATCACGCGGCGCACCTCGTAAGGGCCATAGATACTCCTTGAGCGCATCGCCAACTGCCATCCCTTCTCCACGCCCCCGGCAGGAGCAAAGATATAGTACCAGCCATCGCGCTTGTAGAGCTTGGGACCCTCCACGGTGTGGTTCACGCCATCGTTGCCGTCATAGACAAGCACAGGGTCACTTATCACCTGGGTACCCTCGGCATTCATCTCACTGATGACGACGATACTGTTCATCTTGGAGCGGCTTGCAGCCCAGGCATGAGCCAGGTACACCTTGCCGTCATCGTCCCACAGGGGCGTAGGGTCTATCATGCCCTTGCCGGCCTTCACCAGTACAGGCTCGTCCCACGTGCCCAGGGGGTCGGCAGTCTTCACCATGTAGATGCCATGGTCGGGGTCGCCCCAATAGATGTAGAGTTCGCCGGCATGGTAGCGTATGCAGGGTGCCCACACGCCCTTGCCGTGGCGTGGCTCGCGGTAATACTCCACAGGAGGTATCTCACGCAGAGCGTAGTTGACGAGTTGCCAGTTGACAAGGTCCTTGGAGTGCAAGATGGGGAGGCCCGGTGCACAGCCGAAGCTCGAAGCCGTCATGTAGAAATCATCGCCCACAGCACACACGTCGGGGTCGGAGTAGTCGGCATGGATGATGGGGTTACGGTAGGTACCGTCGCCACGGTCGGCCACCCACACCTCAGAAACGTACTGAGCCTGCAGGGTAAGACAACCTACGGCAAACAGCGCTGTATATATCAATCGTCTCATGGTTATAATGATTATAGTTTGTTGGTATTACGATAACGTGTATAATTCTTGGCCATCTTCTTGTCAATGGGTGTAAAGCGCACCGTGGCTCCTCCGCGCGGCTGCAGGAGGAACTGCATCGTCTGCCCTGCCTGCACCACATACTCGGCGCAGCGCACCTTGGTAGGAGTGGGCAGTGAAGGGTCGTCGGTATAGACCTGCGCCAAGTATGGCGTGCCACTGCTTAGGAAGTCGAGCGGCAGTGTCTGCATCGAGCCCTCATTGCTTGTCATCAATGCCGCATACCACGCATCGCCCTCGCGGCGTGCCATCACGATATGGTCGCCCGGGTAGCCGCTGATGACGCGGGTGTCATCGAAGGTGGTGGGCAGCTGTTCAAACCAGCGCAGCTCGGGCACCGGGGCACAGCGCTCGGGCGTGTCGTACCAAAAGATAGTCTGCAGGGGGCTAAACATGATGAGCGAGGCGGCCAGCTGATGGGCATGCGTATTGCGCAGGCGCTTGTCGAAGTAGCAGATGGTGTAGTCGGCCGCACCATTGAGCATGCGGGTGAAGGGGAGGGTGACGTTGTGTGTGGCGTCGGGCCACTCCTCATTGCCGCAGATACCCTCCTGGGTGAGCAGGTTGGGATAGGTGCGACTGAATCCCGAGGGGCGGAACTCATCGTGTATGTTCATCATCAGGTGATTGTCGGCAGCCAGGCGCACCAGGTCGTGCAGCCAGGTGGCCCAGCGGTGACTGGCATACTGCACGAAGCCCGACTTCACGCCCACCACGCCCCACTCGCGCAGCAGGGGAAAGAGCTCGCGAGCCTGACGCATCAGCGCATGCTGGTTCACGTAGAGCCACACCCCTACCCCACGCTCCTTGCCGTAGGCAATCACACGCGGCAGGTCCAGCTTGTCGACCACCTGGGTGGCATCGCCGTCATGGCTGGTGCAGGGCATGTACCACTGCCAGTCAAACAGCATATAGGGTATCCCATGCTCGGCACAGAAGTCGATGACCTTGAGCCCCGCCTCGGTGGATATGTTTGCCCGCATGATCTTGCCGGGGTGCACCCACTCGGCCGCATCGGGCACCTCGCAGGAGGGGTTGAGGTTGAGGACGATGTCGTTATGCTCGATGAGCTTCCCTGGCGTGTCGACCACCATCACCACCTTCCAGGGGGTGGCGCAGTAGGTGACCACATCGACAGGACTATACATCACGCTGCGCAGCGTGTTCGTATCGGTGGGCGACACCGCGTACTTGGTGAGGCACCAGTCATCCACGTCGGCATCGGTGAGGGCCACCCAGAGTCCATTGGGGAGGTCGAGTGTCAGTGCCCGCTCCACAGGTTGGGTGAGCTCGGCCAAAGGCCCATGCGTGAAGGTCGCCTGTGCCCAGCGCTCGGCCCAGGCACGTGTGCCTGCGGGGAAGCGATACTCGGTGAGGTCATCCACCACCTTATGGAAGATGGCCTTCTTGTGTTCGGGCAGGAAGTAGCGGAAAGCGATGCCCTCATCGTAGGCACGTACCTCCACGTCGAGGCGGTAGTCTGAGTCGTCGTGGCGCGAGAGGTGCAGCGTGGCGGTGCGGTAGTGGTCGCGCACGGTAGAGCGCTCGCCATAGGCATTGTGCCACAGGGTATCCACCTCGGCGATAGAGCCCACTGAATCAATCACAAGCCTATGCATCCAGCTCTCGGGCTGCTCCAGTGAGCGAAATCCCAGGGCCTTCTCCCACACCTCATTGTCCATCTCCAGTCCGGCACGCGCATCGGTGATGACCTCAGCACCCCGATAACCGATGCTGTAGCGCAGTTCGCGCACGCCGTCGACCACCGCCGTCTGGTAGAAACGCACCTCGTGACTTCCGTCGGGTGAGGTGAGGCGTAGCTCCTGAGCTGCAGCTATAGCAGCCACAGCGAGCCAAACAACCAGCAACGTTCTATATCTCATACTTCGTATCATATCCATATTCTTCGCCGATTCTTATCAATGCGTAGTGTCTACGGTAGAGGTCTTGTATATGATTTCCCTCTCGGGGTCGAAGGGACGCCCGTTGACGGTGACATTCTCGAAGGTGATGTCCTCTACCCTGCGCTCGGCATCGTAGTGGGTGATGTCGCTGGGGATGAGGTGCGACTCGTCGCCCGTGAAGTGGATATCCTTGAAGCTCACATCGCGGATGCTGTTGCCTGGGGCCCGGTTGTACTTCTCGCTGAAGAGCACGCGGAGGCTAAAGAGTGCGCCGCGCTCTATCTCCTCGATGCGGATGTTCTCGAAATGGATGTCGCGCAGATGGTTCTTGTCGCCACAGCGCACCGAGAAGATGCCGTCGCCATCTTCGTTGAGCACGTCGCAGTCGGTGACCACCACATCGCTCAGCACCTCGCCCCGGCGGCTACGGTCGTCGCCATGGCAGCCGAAGTTGAAGGGGTGAGCCACATCGGCCCATAGCTTGGCACGGCTGATGCGTATGTGGCGCGAGCCACCCCAGTACCACCAGCGGTGGTTGTAGAGGGCGATGCAGTCGTCAGAGTTGCGCAGGAAGATGTTGTCGATAGTCACGTCGCGGCAGCACATGAGGTCGATGCCGTCGCTCCACCCATGACGCGAGAAGGACTTGATGTTGCGCACGGTGATGTCGCTGCTCTCGCCACCAAACACGGTGTAGTGCTGGGGGTTGACCATCGTGATGCCCTCCACGAGCACATTTTTCGAATAGGTGATCTCCACACCGCGCAGGGGATTGGCGAGTATGCCGCGACCGATGATGCGCACGTTCTTGGCGCGGTCGACACAGAACTTGGCCCTCACAACAGCCCCTGGTGCCAAGTAGACGGTGGTATTGCTCGGTATCTTGATCTCGCCGCTGGGCAGGTCCTTGGGTTTGTGTATGCCGGGGCCGAAGTAAATGAGGCGGGCATCCTGGATGAATACGTCGTGATTGTTCTTGCCCGTCCAGTTGATGCAGTGCTCCTCGGTGCCGGTGTAGACCTCCGTCTCGGGCAACTCGGGGAAGAGGTGCAGGTTGTGCTTACGGTCGCCCCCAAACTCCACGCTCAGGTACTCGGGGCTGTCGAGGGTGAACTCTATGGTGCGCTCATCGACCCTCCGTGGGGCGATGCCCAATGCCGAGGGGCGCACTACGGCCTGCATGGTGCCTGCCGCGAGGGCATCGTCGCGCAGGTTGGTCACCCGCACCCTCACCGGCTCGCCCATCTCCCACTGTGCCCACGAGGCCTTCTGCACACGGTGCATATCGACATCGCAGCGCAGCGTGGTCACGGGCAGCCATTGCTCGCTGGCATCGGCCACGGCACAGATGCTCACACGGTAGTCGTGCATCACTTCGATACTGTCCTTACCCGACGGGTAGGTATACACCTTCACTTGAGCTACCACGATAGTGGCCAAAAATAGACATAGGTAAGATATTAGAATGCGTTTCATGCCCTTAGACTCAAAAAAAATGTAACTAAACAATCAAAAAGGGCCGTCAAGAGACTACTATATAGCCTTGACGGCCCGTTATCCATAAACAGACTTCCTTAAGAGGATTATATCATTTTACAAGATACTTGTCCACAATCGTGGTGCCACCTGCCAGTGTGCGACGACGGATCACGATACCCTTCTCGGGCGACAACGTGCGTGTGCCGCTCAGGGTGAAGTACTCGGTGGTGAGCACCACGCCGCTGTTCTCGGGATTCACGATGCCCGTATCCTCGGTGCTCTCAAGGCAGAAGATATAGGCGGGAGTGCTGGAGGTGTTCATCTTGTCGTAGGGCGACTTCCAGGTGTAGGCACCTGCCCAATAGAGGTTGTCGCTACGCTTGATGCAGCAGGCCTCGTCCTCCAGGTTGTACTTGTAGAAGGTAAAGGTATGCACAGCTGTGGCGTCTGCACCGGGGAGCACATAGCCGTCGAGGGTCATATAGCCATCCTCCGAGGTGATGACTGTGGCCGACGAACCTTCAAACTGTGTGAAGGTGAAGAGCTGCTTGTATACCGAGAGGTCCACACTGTTCTTCTCGGCATCGGCAATGATGGTAGCCGAGTCGGCCACGGCTGCGTAGAAGTGGTTGCCGGCAGAGTTCTTCTGGGTGATGTACTTCTCAGTGCCATCGAGGCGGATCTTATAGTTACCAGTCACGATTACCTCGAACGGGATGCGCGAAGCGAGGAACTTATCTACCAATGTCTTCAGATCATACACCCAACGATCATACTCAGGTTGTGTGCTACCTGCAGCCTCAACAATGGCTGTAGCCGCAGCCACCGCATCGCCCAACTCGGTATAGATTGAGAGTGAGTACTGCCCGCCATCGGTACCTACACTATCGGCATACTGTTCCATGATGCCCTTGACACTGAGAAGGGTGTTGTTCAGCTCAGTGGGGTCGCCTACGCCGTAGGGGTCATACACATCCAGTCCCCAAGCCTTCACACCAGGCACGGTAAAAATGGAGTCTTCGTTGGCACGCGAGCATATGGCCAATCGGGTCACTTGAGTACCGGCACTACTGTTACGGTTACTGGTGTAGCAGTCCAGCTCGAGGGTCACACGGTCGCCCGAGCGCATGTTTACGTAGTAGGTAAAGTCGATGGGAGCCTTGCCGCCCTGACCGTCGTTAGCCACACTACCAAACTCTTTGGCATATACAAATTGCTCTTTGGGCACACTGGTAACCCCGTTCTGCAGGTATCGGCTACGGATCCAAAGCGGGTTCTCCACCTTGGCATTGGGGTTGGGACGATAACAGGCAAACTCAATCTTATAGACGCCTGCTTCGGGAGCAACGAACACATAAGCAGGAGCATGTGCCGTGGTAGGATGCAGGTTGGCATCGTCGGAGAGGTAGAGCCAGTCGCCCGTGCCCTTATACCAGGCTGCAACGGTAGCACTGCCAAACTTGCTACTGAAGTCGTGGTTAACAAAGAGGTTGTAGACACCGGCGTTCACATCGTACCAGCAAAACTCCCATGGATTACCCGTATTGCTATCCATGGCGACCGAGTCTACCACTACCTTTCCCTCCCCATCGGTATACACGAGCAGATAGTTTCCTTCGCAAGTGTAGTCTGTGACGATCTTCGACAATTGAAGCTGACGCCATGCATCATCCAACAGAACGATGTATTCGGCACAATTGAGGTCGAATACCCTTTCGTCTTCCAGTGCAATTACAATTTGGTCTATAACGGCAAGAAGGAGAGAGTACTGCTCTTGGCCATACTCGCCAAACTCCGTACCGAACTCCATCTCTTCGGTTGCTGCCTCATATTCATCGATTTTATCCCAGAGCTCCTGCAACTCATCTTTGGCATAGGCATCCACATAGCCCTCTACGGCCTGGGCAGTAGCAGCGTCGACCTTCTCCACGGTCAGGTTGCGGTAGAAGGTGCGGCTCCACCACCCGTGTCCCCAGTCGCCACCGGCGCCATTCATCTTGGCGGTGTTGACCTCAAAGGACACCTTGTCGCCAGCCTTGGCACTGAAGGCCATGGCAAAGTCGGTAGGCTCCTGCGCCACGAACTTCTGCATGGCGCCCCCTGCGAGGTTGCCGCTCGCTCCGTCGTAGTCGGGGTGCAGACCGCTCACAGCACCATAGTTAAAGGCCAGGCCCATGGGAGCACCCTTGTCCTGCTCATCAAAAGCGTAGCGGAAACGCGGTACGATGTCGAGCGAAGCGATCCATGTGTCGCCATCCTCACGAATAACCGTACCATTCACTTTATAGTATCCGTCCTCGGGCACCGTGAAGGTCACCACCGAGGTGTACACATCGTTACCTATCACCTCGTAACCAAACCCCTCGCGAGAATCCTGAGCCACGTAGATGAAACTCTCCAGACTATTAGCACGAACAGGCTCGGTAAACTCCAGGTCACACCATGCCCAGCGAACGTTGCTGGCCCAGGTAAACTCACCCGCAGGCTCCACGCCGTCGATCTCGGTGATGAACTGTCCGCCCACACGCTCGGGCTGGTAGATATCGAGGTAGTTGCAGGTGCTCTTGTCGGTATACATCGACAACTTGCTGTAAACTCCCGTCTCGTAGGTGTATTTCTCAAAACTCCACTGGGCATCGCCGCCATTGGCGAAGGTCTCAGCGCTCATGTCGTTCAGCCGATAGGTTTGGGCCGATAGGGTGGCCGTCAATGCGAGGCCGATAAGTAAAAGTTTGCTTCTCATAATAATTTGATATGTTAATATTGTTTTGCAGATTCTCGTATGTGCAATTTTACCCTACAAATATACAAAAATTATTAGCATATCATTCCCTCCATCAAAGAAACTATATGTTTATTTCTATCGGTACACACAAAACAACATTATCTATCATATTTACAGTACGATACAAACCATTCTGCACATTCCACCGCAATAGAGATGGAATAACGTCTGCCATCCCGAGCGGTAAACTTAAAAGACCGCAGGCTCTCACACGCCGCCTACCAAAGTAGCCAACCACGTTCTACTACCAGCGGCAACGAATCCGAGGCCCCATATCTACTACAGACAAACACGCCAAATATCTTAAACGACGGCATAGAGTACAAGTAACAGTGCCCACTATCGAGACAGCAAGGAAAAAGAGGACAGGAAGTTCGTAATCACCGGTGGTCAGTTGGCAATCTTGAATCCTACGAAGACGGTACGTGGCTGTGTGGGGCCGTAGAAATAACCCGAGTCGCGGAACTCGCCTTGGTCGAGATCGGATTGGAAATGGTTGAGGATATTCTGCACCCCCGTGTTGACCTGTAGCTTGATGTGGTCGTGCAACACGAAGGTGTAGTTGAACTTCACGTTGAGGTCGAAGAAGTGGGGCGTGGTCTCCATACGGTCTTCGGTGATGAAGCCTGCATAGTGAGGCACAATCATCTCCCCCGTGTAGGTACCCGAGAGCGAGAAGTCGAAGTTCTTGACGGGCGCCGAGGTGAAGGTGAAGTAGCCGTAGTAGTCGGGGGTGCGCATCATACGGGTGGTAAACTGCCCCTCGCTCCACTCCTCGGGGGTGTTGTAGCGGCTGCGCTGGGCGGTGAAGCCGAGGCTCAGCACGGCCTCCTTGCCATGGGCCAGCTTGGCGTCGAGGTTGGCGCCGTATACGCGGGCGCCATCGCCGTTGCGGCGCTCCTTGATGGCATAGCCGTTGGCATCGTGGCCGATGTCTTCGAGGATGAACACGTCGTTCAGCCCCGTATAGAATCCCTCGACGAGCACGTTGGCCTGCCAGTGTCCGAGGGTGGTGGTGTAGTCGACCGAGCCGCTGAAGCTGTTTGAACGTTCCTCGCGCAGTCCGTCGGCCAGCCTGATCAGTACGCCCTCACCGCCTACGGCCGTTACGTGCAGGTCCTCGTCATAGGCTTGGGGAGCACGGAAGCCCGTAGAGTAAGTGAAGCGTGCCTGGAAGGTCTCCTGCGGTTTGTAGAGGAGGTTGACACGCGGACTCAGGATGGGGCGCTCGATGAGGTTGTGCTTGTCCACACGGCCGCCTGCCAAGAGGGTGAAATCCTGTATCTTCCACTCGTTCTGCACGAAGGCGCTGGCGATGCGCACATCCTGCTGCATGTCGCGTTGGTAGCCCACCATGATGTCGTGGAGGGCGTTGTGCTGGTACTCCAGTCCGCCGGTAAACACTGAGGGGGCGAAGAGGAAGCGCTCGTAGTTGCCCACATACATGGCTCCTGCTACCCAGGTGAGGTCATTGGTCTTGCCATAGGCCGCCGTGTCGCGTTGGGCGCCGTAGTAGCTGTCGCGGTCGGTATGCTGCAGCGAGGCGTAGGCCGATAGCTTGTGCTTGTACTCGTCCCAGAAGTGGTCGTAGCTCACGCCGCCGCTATTGATGATGTGCTTGGTCTGCTCGGTGATATCGGTCTGGTGCGGTTGCAGGTCAAACTTGTTGCCTCCACGGCGCAGCTCGTTGGTGGTGTGGTACTCCACGTTGAGGCGGCTGAACTGCGTGGGGCGGTAGTAGGCACGCAGTCCGAAGGTGTTCAGATTGAGCAATCCCAGCTCAGAGAAGGTGTCGCCATCGTGGTCGTAGGGGTTGCGGTTGCGGTAGCTCTGATACATGGCGATGCCGTATGAGTTGTCCTTGGCCACGAGTGAAACGTTGGCCCCCATATACTGCTCCCACGACTTGCCGCCGAGGTTCGACAGGGTGCTCGTCACCTGGAACGAGTTGCTGATGGGGTCCTTGGTGATGATGTTGATGGTACCGCCCACGGCATTGGCCCCGAAGAGGGCCGATCCGCCTCCGCGCACCACCTCCACGCGGTCAATCATATTGGTGGGTATCTGCTCCAGCCCGTACACCCCGCTCAGGGCACTGATGATGGGGCGCGAGTTGATGAGGATCTGCGAATAGGGCCCGTCGAGGCCATTGATGCGCACCTGCGGGAAACCACAGTTCTGGCAATTGTTCTCCACGCGTAAGCCCGACTGGAAGTTGAGCGACTTGGCCAGGTCGGTGCTGTTGACCGTCTCGAAGAGGATGGGGCTGAGCACGTTGACCACCACGGGTGCATCGCGTCGGCTCACCTCGTTGCGGCTGGCCGATACCACCACTTCGTCGACCATCACCGCCTCCTCCTCGAGCGGAAAGTGCACTACAGCCATGTATTCGCTGCCCACTACGATGCTCTTCTCCAGGGTGCGGTAGCCCACGGCCGACACGCGCAGCACGTAGGTGCCCTCGGGAAGGTTTTTAAACTGGAACTGCCCCGCCTCGTTCGACACTGTTCCATGGTCGGTACCTACAATGAGTATCGTTGCATAAGGAATATCCTCCTCAGAATCTTTCTCAATGACATGACCGGCAATCGTGTATCCCTCGCGAACGGGATTATTGGCAAATACTACCTGCATACCTATCACAAACGCAGACAACACAAACAAACTTTTTTTCATAGTTAACATCATACCTCAAAAAACTTATTTAGACTTAATTCAAATAAATCGCCTGCAAAAGTAATGCTTTTTTCACAATCAGAAAACACTTTTTGCAACTTTATTTAAACTAATTCTAAAAAAAGAAATGAAAAAGAACCGAGGTAATAGGATAAAAAATCCGATTTTATACACGCTATGCCAACTTTATTGGCCTATTTTTCGTATCTTTGTCCCCAACAACACTAATACAGCCTATTTATGCATATGCGCAATCTTTTATGGACTACCCTTGCCAGTCTCATGGCACTTTCCGTTTACGGACAGGAGGTAAAGTTTGAAGATTATTTCTTGCCCAAAAGCATGCGCCTCGACTACTACCATGCGGGTAATGCCGAGAACGAATACTTCTTTCTGGACGAGGTAATAGAAGAGCCCTATTGGGCTGGAAACAAGCACTATCTAGTGGACGAACGCAATGTGGGAAACCATCAATTCCGCGTGATTGACAAGGCTACGGGACAAGTTATCTACTCGCGCGGCTACAACACGCTATTCAACGAGTGGCAATGCACACCTGAAGCCAAGCAAACCTCGAAAGCCATGCCAGAGGGCATAGTGTTCCCCTACCCCAAGAAGGATGTCATCGTGGAATTCTACACCCGTGAGAATGCTACGGGAAAGATGCACAAGAAATGGGACTACGAGATCGATACCGACAGCTACTTCGTGCGCAAGTCGCGCCCGAGCCTCCCGACAATTGACATCCACTACACAGGAAATCCGGGTCAGCGGGTAGATGTGGTAATTATACCCGAAGGATACACCGAGAATGAAAAGGACAAGTTTATAGCCGCTGCCAAGGCCTTTTCCGAAGATATCCTCAGCTATCACCCTTACACAGAGTATAGCAGCAAGTTCAACTTTCGCGCCGTATGGGCATCCAGCGAAGAGTCAGGCGTGAGTATCCCCGGCGAGTATCTATGGCGCAGCACGGCGCTCAATGCCCATTACTACACCTTTGACTCGGAGCGTTATCAGATGGTAGAGGACTACCAACGCGTACTCGACATTGCCGCCAACGTACCCTACGAGATTATCTACATCCTCACCAACTCACAAAAATATGGAGGAGGAGGCATATACAATCTCTACGGCATGAGCGCAGCCAATATCCCAGGAGCCTCAACGCGCAAGACCTATAGCCATGAATTCGGGCACCTATTTGTGGGGCTGGCCGACGAGTATGTAGGAGGTACGGAGATGAGCGACTTGTACTTCCCCGGTGTGGAGCCGTGGGAAGCAAATATCACCACCATCACCAACCTAGACAGCAAAGCATGGGGAGAGTTACTCCCCGAGGCCAATAGGGAAAAAGCTACCGACCATACAGGATGGGAACTCAACCCGCAGAATCCGGAGAGTCCAGACTATAACCCCAAGAAGCCTTGGCCACTTGGCATATACGAAGGTGGAGGATATCTGCAACAGGGAGTATACCGCCCTTGGCCCAACTGTATGATGAACTGGTTCCACCGCATTGATGTCTATTGTCCCGTGTGTGTGGAGGAGACCAAGCGGGTGATAGAGCTATACACCAAGTAAGGCTTCTGCAACAGGGTCAGATATCAGCGACTAGCACCGAGAGTAAGCTTGGCCAAATAGTCGTAATGTTCGCCTTCGCAGACAAGTTCGACCCCAAACCCGTACTGCCCGGCATAGTAGGCCAACGTATCAAAATCAATGTACAACCAATCGAAGGTATCTCCCTTGATGTTGCAGTACTGCATACGGAAATCCACCATCCCATAGTACTCACCGGCAATGTCGATAAGATATGAGCCGTCTTCCTCCTCGAAAAGATACTTGAGATCGCTCGAATCCATATAGATGCATCCACCAGGACGGAGTAGACGCTTCATGGTGCTGAAAAAGCGGCCCATACCCTCCAGATTGCCAATGATGCCTGAACCATTCATCAACAGCAGGATGGTATCAAAAGTATCGGTCAGGCGAACATCGTAGAGATCTACGTTACGCGCATCAAGCACCCCTCTCTGGCGCATGGTATCAGTGGCAAGTTCCGATATGTCAATGGCCGTGACCGACTTGCCCATAGCTTGCAGAGCCAGCGCATGACAACCACTACCGGCACCCACATCCAGAATGGCGCCCTGCGAGAGGTCCAGTGCCCGGCGCTCTATATGGGGCATTTCGTTGTAGGTACGGAACAACTGCTCCACAGGAATCTCATCCTCGTCGAACTGGGAGGAGAACACGCGCAAGGTACTTGACTTTCCGTAGCGGAAATAATCGGCTATGGCATTACCCATAGGGTCTTTGTGAGGGGGAAGTATCGGCATAATATAACGTATTTTTCGTGTTTGGACTCAAGGTTTATGCCTTGACATGACTAGCCAACGCAACAAATCAAATGCAAAGGTAGTGATATTCATGATTAATTACTAAATTTGCATCCGCAGATTTATATATTTTCATTTATGAACACGAAGACATTTCGCTCTGCGATACTCTCAGGAATTGCCGTAGGAATTGCCGGATGGGGATATTTGGCGTGTACGAATATAGTAGGAGCCGTACTTTTCTCATTTGGGCTGCTCACCGTGGTCAACTACAAGTTACCGCTTTATACAGGTACGGCAGGCTTTATTCCCTTGCGCGACGAGGAAGGGCGCAGCTGCTGGCTGAAAGCTATAGGCAGGCTACTATTTATCCTATCCGGCAACATTGTCGGTTGCCTGCTGGTATCGCTGCTTGCACGTCTGTCACCCATGAACCTCGGAGAAGCTGCCCAGCGTATCATAGAAGCACGTTTGGCCATAGGTCCTCTACATGCAGGCCTGTTAGCCATAGGTTGCGGATTTATCATGACTACGGTGGTTACGTTTGCTCGTGAGGGCAAGCCACTGGCCCTTCTTTTCGGTGTCCCCCTATTCATCAACTGCGGATTCCCGCATTGCCTGGCCGATGCATTTTACTACCTTACCGCGCCTATAGCCTACACTGGTGCCCACCTTGCACAGGTGGCAATACTCTATCCTTGTTTGGTGGCAGGAAACTTTGTGGGCTGCAATCTATACCGCTTCATCAGCGTCAAATAGGAACCCACACAAAAATGAGGAGAGTTGCCTCAACGATATAGGTTGTGATCAGAGATATAGGTTGCCACATCGGGATGCAGCATATGGTTGGCATTGCCTCCTAGGGCTATCAGGGCACGGATCTCAGTACTGCTATAGGGAAGAAGGGGGTAATCAGGCCCCAAAACAATGGGCTCCGAATGGGAATCTACCCGCAATTCCGAGGACGCTAAGGAGGAGGCTGGCCATATGCTCCATCCTGATGTGGCACAATATATCCACCGACATAATCTTTACAAGCAATGAACCGTACTTTTCTCACTTCCCTGCTCCTTGCTGCCATCTGTACCTTAGGTGCGCAGAACCTTCCTGTCCCATATCAACTTGCTCCGGACTATATGCAGCAGATGCTCTCTCAAGTGATAACCTCCGACTGTCGCGTTCTTAACATCAGCGAT
>SUXS01000032.1 GCA_015060865.1 Bacteroidales bacterium
ATTTCTACGTCTCCCTTGAAAAAGATAAGGCCCTGTTACTGTAGCTACAGTACGGATGAAGAGGCGGAGCAAACCTAAACCAGCAAGAGTCATTCCTGCAAAACTTAGGAGATCATCTGGTCCACCGCGTAATGCTCTAGCCCCGACAAACAGACCTATACCAAGTCCCAGCAATGTAGCATCGCCTATGAACCGCTCCTTCTCGCTCTTCTTCGGCTTCATCAACGCCTCAATGGTCTCCTTGCTGATAGGTTCGGTAGAATTCAGCAGGTTATTGTCGATAAGCTTGTTGATAAGTTCCTTGTGGTCTTCAGCCTTGCGGCGTGAATTCTTCATTACTATATATACGATACCAAGGATAGCGCAGGATACAATTAGCAATATAATGATATTGGGCAGATTGCCACGCATAGTACTAAACTTCTTGTCCGCAATACGCGCCATCTCTTCTTGATGAGCATACAACTGCGTCAGTCGTGCTCTTTCTACCGAGTCCGTGTATTGTCGAAGTTGCATTTCGCGTTCAAACTTTTGTTCTACATCCTTTTCATATGGTTTCTCTTGCGCCATTCCCATCACCGGCATCAATGCCACTGCTGCCAATAGCAGCACTTTGAAAAACTTTCTCATATCGTTCGTTGTTTTAGTTTGTTTGTTCATTTTGTTCGCCTTTGTTGGTTCACCGTCAATTAGACAACCTAACTTGCCAAAAGGTTACACGAAGGTAAACTTTTTTCTTCACACAGGCTATTTTTTCTTCGGTTGTTTATTAAATTTATACTGCACGTGCAGCATAGCATATCGTGGAAGTACGTTCCGTTTTACTTCAGTGCGTCCCTGTGCATTGATTGAGTAGGTTATGTTGCTGAGGCTGCCCAGCAGGTCATAGCCGTCGAGCATAAATACCAGATTGCCTTTCATGATGCTCTTGGTCAAGCGGGCGTTCCATACGAACTGGTCGGTGTTGAACATCTCGTCGTTGTATCCACGGCGTGTGTAGACTGTAAAGTCCGTAGTGAGCCCTATCTTATAGGGGAGTGTCATAGTGGACGAGACTCCATAATCTACGTCAAAGATATTGAGCGTAGCGAAGCCGTCTCGCTTGCTGCTTACGTTGCTCCACTTTCCATTGGCTTTCAGCTTTATGTTATACATCTCGCGCTTGTACTCCAATGATAGCTTTTCCTGCATTGCCATCGTGTGTACAGTGCTTTGTTCCAATCGGTTCATTGCGGTAGTACCTACAAGGTCGACGCTTTGCCTGAATGTTCCCTGTGTCGTAGAGACGAATATGGTGCGCTTGTTCTTTCCGAGCATAGCCATAAGTTGGTATCCTGCATCGCTGCTCCAGTTCCCATCGACATTGTAGGTCTTGCAGGTGCGCACGCCGGTTTCCCTGTCATACATATTGGATACGGCAAATGCGTTGCTTGTTGACTTGTAGTCAAACTGCGCACTGTGTACCATTCCCTTTTCATGCAACTGTTTCGAACCAACGATGCGAACGGTATGTGTATATGCATTCTTCAAATTACTATTCCCCACCTTGATGTTCAAGGGGTCGGTGTCATCATACATGTCTACCATGTTTATCAGGTCGGGCAATGAGGAATGTATATTATACGAGGCAAATACCTTGTATTTCTTGTCCAAACTCTCCCAAGTAAGATAGTTGCCGCTGATGCCGAACAATGTAGTGCGATGATGGATGAGCGTGTCTACCTCTCCTCTACTGTAGGCAAGGTTGCGGGCTGACAGGGTTATGGGGAATCGGGCATAAGCGTTCCACTTGCCTCGCTCGTTTTTCTTGAAGTATTGTAGCATCGGCGTGATGATGTGGCTGTTGCCCACCAAATGGCTCGTATAGCTATTGCGAGGGTCGAGAGTACTTTCATACTCGCGCATTGAAGGCAGCTCACCCAAAGACAAGGCGGCACTGTCTGTCGCATTATACAACTTGTCCAACAGGTAGAGTGACGAATGACGTACATTGTCGGAATGCTCATAGTCGTATCCTAATGTGAGATTCAACTGTTGGCTTATTCGGGTAACATAATGCACTCCCGCATTGTAAGAGAGATTATAATCGGGATGGTTGTTGAAATAGCGGTCTGAATACTGTGAGGCTTTGTCATCACTGCCGACCTTTAATGTATATCGGTCGAACTCCTCATCATGCGCATTGCTGTAACGTGCGCTGGCCGTAAGTTCCATAAAGTCAGAGGTGCCCTTGAACTTCAGCACTCCATCGGTGGACAATGCGGTATTCAGTCGGTAGCCACGTGTAAGGCCCTTGGATATATAGCTGTTTATTAGCGTGTCGGCAAAGGTTTGTGATGCTGTTGAACGGGTATTGTCATACCTTTGATAGTTTGCCGAGGGCTTGATGTTCATTGCAAGTTGTGAGAACTTCAAGTTCAATGCATGGCTGGTACTCAGTTGTAAAGCTGTGTTCTGCGAGGCCTTGACAATGCGTTCGTAGGTATCTCCACCGGGCAAGAAGTTGGTGCGGCTCGTTGTCTCCTGCTCGTCGATGTTGGTGTGCGACAGCTGGATATTGCCGTTTACCTTCCATTTCTTGTCTTTGTCATCGGCATAGTAGTCGATACCGCCTGTTGCCTCTTTGCGTATTCCTGCCATCATTGCATCGGGCGACCATCCATCGCTTCTTCCTGGCTTGCGCTTGTCGTTCAGATTGTTCACATTGGCATAAGCCGTGAAGCGTGTGCGGTCGCTATGGCGCATGGCAAAGAGGCGTGCCAGATAGGGGTCATCGCCCTTATATAGTGCATCGGCTATTCCTCCACCCACCTCGGCGTTGGCAATCCAACCTACGTTGTACTCCTTCTTCAGTTGCACATCCATTACATACTGCTTGTCGCCAATCAGCTCCTGGCCGAGAAATTCGCTCAAGTCGCCCAACTTGTCATATACCTTAATTTGCTTCACGGTATAGGATGGTAGGTTATCAAGCATCACCCGATTGTCGCCACGGAAAAACTCCTTACCGTTCAGCAGTAAGTTTTCCACTTTCCTACCATTATGGTAGATGTCACCATTCGAGCGTAGCTCCACGCCCGGCATCTGTGATATGATGGCATCGAGCATCGAACCCTCAGAGACGACAAACGCATCGGCATTGTATACCACCGTATCGCCCTTGTAGTAGAACGTTACCTTACTGGCACTGACGGTCACTTCGCCCAGCTCCTTTGCCTTCTCCTTCATATATATGGGCGGGAGGTCGCGATTGTATTCCCTACGCCCCAGCGTGTTTAGGGAGAGAGTGATGTATGATGTCTCATAACCCAGGAAGTCGGCACGCAGGATATACGTTCCCTCTTGCTTGGGGATGTTCAGTGTAAAGTCTGCCGTCTGCCATTTTTCGTTACCATCTATCCAGTCGCACTGTGCCATGCAACCAGCAAGGAAAGTACTGTCGGCAGAGAGTATCTGTATAGTGGCTCCAACCAAATCCTTGCGAGTGCGATTGTCAATAACCTTTCCGCGCAATGTAAACATGTCATTGGCATGGGCAATTGTCGTGAGTAGTAGCAGTAAAGCTACCAAAGATGTTTTATGGTGTTTCATAATTGTCGTTGTTCTAATTGTCTTGTTCGTTTTTGTTGGTGTCACCGCCAATTAGACAACCCGACTTGCCAAAAGGTTACAGCAAAGGTGAAAAATAATTAACATTGGGAAACGAAACTATCCATAAAACTATCCATAAACTGCATAAACTGCACTAATTTTCTATTCGCGGTCGGAATATTTTCTACTCGCGAGCATAATACTTTCTATTCGCAGTCAGAAATATTTCTATTCGCGAGTAGAAATATTTTTTCTTTGTCCAACAAAGACAATCTATTGTTCCATTTTTTGCAAACGAGCCATCCATTATATTCACAAGCATACTGGTTTTCAGGAAATTGACGACTATGAGGCTCGTCATGCACACACCATCATGACAGTTTATGTACAGTTTTATGGGGAGATTCGCCTTGTTCCTGACATGATGTTCGATATAGTGAACAGAGTGTTCGGCTCTCGGCTCTCAAGATTTCGCGTTTGCCGCCGATGGGACCGGCGAGGCGCTCTACGACGAAACCTGTGGATTGCAACAGGCGGCGTATGGCGCCTTTGGCGCAGTAGGTGGTGAGCACGCCTCCCGGGCGCATGGCTTGGTGGATGCGGGCAAAGACCTTGGGACTCCACATCTCGGGCTGCTTCTCGGGAGCGAAGGCGTCGAAGTAGACGATGTCGATGTCCTGGGGCAGCGGAGTGACGAGGAGGTCGCAGCAGCGCTTCTCGATGGTGAAATGGGGCGTGATGGCCGTGGGCTGCTCCCACGGTGCGGTGTGGATGGCGGTAAAGAGCTGTGCATCGACAAAGCTCCCATAGCCCAAGCGCTCCACCAGATGAGGCTCCACGGGATACTTCTCCAAGGTGATGTAGTGCACGGGGCGTTCGGCCGTGGCGGCCATGGCGGTGACGGCGGCATTGAGACCGGTGCCGAATCCTACCTCGAGCAATCGCAGGGGACGACTCGTAGAGCGATCGGCAGCATAGCGATAGGCGCAGTCGCGGTAGATATGGAGCGCCTCGGTATAGGCTCCCTTCACGGAGTGGTAGTGCTCGTCGAGCGCGGGCACGAAGAGCGTGGCGGAGCCATCGTCGGTATGTTGTATCTCGAGGTGGGGCATAGGGGATGTTTTTTTCTCTTTGTCAAAAACTAACTACTTCTTAGCATCCATTTCCAGTAAGGAACGACTTCTATTTCTCCATACTTGTCAGTAATTACTCCTTCTGGTTTATGTAAGTTCACACATGCACTCAGCAATCACATTCATGGCTACAAACCGATAGCGTTGCGTGTCGTGAGGTATATCGCCCGTCTTGGCAATCACCCGCGCCGCGATATCTTGCCGCTCCAGCAGCTCGGCACTCGGCTCCACCAGTAGCAGTTTGCCAGCAGCACAAGCCTCAAAATAGACTCCCTGCGGCTTGAAGTAGCGGTAGTGAGGACTCTCGGGCGACGGAAAGCCCCGTTCAAGAAGGATAACGATGGGAAAGCCAGCCTCACGGAGTGCTCTGGAGATCAGTTTCTCGCCCTCGGAGATGGCTGCGGTGACATACACCATGCCATTGGCTGCTTCGGCCAGGCACTCCTCCTTGCGGGCAGCTATCTGCTCGCTTGTCAGCCTTCGGGAACATTGCAGCACTTGCCGCTGAGGGTAGTCGGCAAGAAACATATTGCCCAGTGTAACGCAAGGGATACCGCCAATAGTCACATTCTGCCTGATACGAAACAGGTCCCGATGGGCACGCTTCAATGCCAAGCGGCGAGGGTTGTCCTTGATGTATCGCACCATGTGGGCGAGCTGGTTCTTCCCTGTCAGTATGCGGTCGTGGTACTCCTTGGCGAAGAGGCAGAGCCCCTTACTCTCGGGAATAGCCGAGAGTGCCCGACAAGCATCGTCGCACTGCAGCTTGAACCAGCGCACATACTGGCCCAGATGCTTGGGCAGTCTGTCATGGATGCGCAAGAGGATGTGTATGTGGTCGGGCATGATTACATAATTGTAGATTTCTATTGACGATGCTCCTATGTAGGAGGGTATGCGCTCTATCTCTTCCGCCACTTTATGCCCAAGCGTAGTGAGGACTATCTGCTCGTCTCGCAACTCGCCAAGCAGCGGCATACGCTCCGATGTCACCATCGTGAGCAGTTGGATGGATGGAGACCGATAGTCCATCCATTTAGCCCTATACAGATGTTCCTTCTGCTGCTCGCAGCGCCATCCTTCCGGTGTCCAGTGCACTTTTGCCATCGCTTGCCTGCATATAGTTGCTGCTGCGAAGATAGCAAATTATTCTTACAATACTATCGGAATAGAGCAATAGAGCAAAAATAAGTACAGTTTATGAATCGCAAAATCATGATAAAAAACCACACCAGAACTTCACAGCCCCGGCGTGGATTGGTCTGACCATAACTTTAATACTTTAAAATTCTATTTGAAAATCTTACGCTTATTATATTCGAATAACGACTGGTTTTGCCTTAAGGCATCCACATCGAGGCCCATAACAGCCTGACCGTCCCAATTTGCTCCCCACGCCTTGAATGGCTCGCCGTCAGGTTCCATAAATGATATCGTCTCCACATTCAACGGTAATGGTTCAAATACATACACGAGTGCAAAATAGTCGCCTGAGTAGCCTTCCATCCAGAAATTGCGATCAATCGGAAGTCCTACCAGTTCCTTGAGCTTGTATCTATTGCCTGATTCATCCACAAGTACTGTACCTGAATGTACTCCGAAATATTCGCGCATCCAGTTTTGTTCTTTGGCATAGGCCAAGTAAGTAGCCTCTGAAGTACGCCAAAGTGCCATAGTACCCTCTTCTACTGGTTTTATCAAATGAGCATCGGTATAGGCTACCCATGTGTCGGCGTCATCCTTGTGGTATTTTCCTTCTTCCTTTACAAGTCGGGGCGTATGGAATGTTGGGAGGACATCGTATGAAGGATTTCCTTCTTTCGCTCTTTTCAGTTTTATGTTGCGACCACGCATCTGCCAATTGGGTACACCATAGATAGCAATCTCAGTTGTTTCTACAGGAAGTTTAGGGAAATATATCTGAAAATCGAGCATAGAACCCTTCGAAGCTTTTACGGCAAAGTACTTTCCCCAGCAGTCAGGTACAGACCGGATTGCACGATAGTGTATTCCCGTTTCCTTATCCACTATTCCTGTCTCATCTGAAGCCAGCCAAAAGTTCTTCAATACGTCTGCCGGCATTTGGAAATAGCAGTGCAACACGGTATATTTGCCCTCTTCTGTCAGTTCCCAGCACAATGAGGTCAATCCGTTCTTAGGCGATTTGGGCAAAGTAAAATTAAAATCTTCTGCCGTAGGCACAGTTTCAGCCCAAAGGGTTTCAGTTTGTTTGTTACGATCCTCAGTTTTGTGCCATACAACAGTTTTCATACCTGTTTCTTCATCCAATTCCGCATTTGGAGCACCTACTAAATACACGCCTTTGCTGCTAGCAAGGACTTTAGCATCTTTCTTTTGTGCTTGTGCTGTAACACCAATCAGTGCAACGAGGCAAAGCAATACGATTCTGTTTGTTCTTGTTTTCATAACTACTATAGATTAAAAAGTATAATAATTAGCCTTGGCATTTGTATAGCCAGTAAGTGAGAGGGTGGCACCAAATGGTGCGTTCACACCATAGAGAAAGGTGTTGCCACCTATCTTCTCGGCAAACCACATATACCTGCGCCCTTCGCGTATATCCTGCAGCTCGAAGACAAACTGCGTCTGCGATATATGGAGCTGGTAGCCGGGACTATTGTTGTCGTACCAGCAAGCAACTTGAAGCAGACGACCGAAGACATCGATCCTCTTTCTGTCGGGAAAAACGTAGGTGAAGCTGGCGGTATTGGCATCCAGCGCAGAGACGCTATCCATTGGCTCTTGCTCTATACCATAGTTGGCCGCCAACCTCGCGATGAACTCATCCACGAGGATAGGGCTTTTGTAGGCGGTGTCGGTGGCTGAGGCGTAGATTACCTGAGTACCCTGCGTCGATGCTGTGGGTGCAACCTCACTACTGCCGCCAAGCAAAGAGTACCCTACGATAAGCACTGCCACTATGCAAGCGGCAACTGACGGCCACATCCAGCGATGCAGGGGCGAGGAGTGTTGGGGGCGCACCTCTTCTACGCGCTCCATCAGCCGCTCATTGAGGTCGGCAGGCATCTGCAGACATCTGCGGGCTCGGCGGGCTACTGCTTCGCGCAATCCTGCGTCCTTAGGCTGAGTGTCAGGGATGTTATTGTTCATAGTCGAATGATTGAATGATTCTATATAATTTACGTCTCGTGCGGCTCAGTCGCGAAGCCACGGTCGACGGAGTGGAGTCGGTGGTATAGGCGATGTCCTTGAGGCTCATGTCGTCGAAGTAGAACATGGTGATGAGAGCCAGTTCCTCGGGTGGAAGGTAGTCGAGAGCGCGTTCCATCAGCTGTATTGTCGCTTCGTCTTGCTGTTGGAATACTTGGGCCAATGCTTCGTCCTGAATGCTCTCCAGATCCACATCGCGGTCATCAACATAGATTACCGGTTGTGGGGCACGCCGCACAAAGTTCAGCGACTCATTGTAGGCGATGCGGCTCATCCAAGTGGCGAGCGAGGCTTGCCTGCTGTCGTACGACTGGATGTTGCGGAACACCTTGACGAACACATCCTGATACACCTCCTCGGCATCTTCCTGACAGGTGACGATACGGGCTACCTGCCCAAAAATCATCGTGCCATAGAGCTGAAGCACACGACGCTGCGCCTGTCCATCCTGTCGGCAAAGAGCTTGTATGAGTGTCTGCGTTTCCTTTTCCATCCCGTAAGTGTCGGTTCTCATACTTATATACACGAGAAATAGGAAAACATTGCACGAATGAGAAAAAATATCGCATCAACGAAGGATAATGATAATAATATTCCCCGAAAACGCCGTGGCGTTTTCGGGGAACTCCTTTACGTTGCTGGTAGCATTACTGCTTGTCGGCAATGCCGAAGTCGGGCCACTCCATCTTGTCGTAATGGCTCTTGATAGCCTTCTTGATGTTCACCACATCGTCGTTGAGGCGGCTCATCGTGTCATTGTTTGTGCGGCGCAGCTCAGAGAGTGCAGCTGCAGCCTCCTCCACAGCGCTGTCGGTGGCGGCAAGGGTCTTCACACCCTCTCTTAAGCGCTCGATATCGGCATTGCCGAATCCTAAAGATTGTACCTTGCTGAGGTTTCTCAGCATACCCTCGGCCAGGCTCTCGGCCTTGGCCATCATTGTTTGTGCTCCTTTTGACATAAATAGTAAAGTTTACATTTTTCCATAGCAAAAATAAGCAAAAAATCGCTCGCTTGTGACCCTATATATGGCTATAAAAAGCGTTATGCAGCGCACGTAATTCACTATTTCTCTGGAGATTGTGAAAAGTTAAACTTTCTTAATGAGTAGCTGGCGCTTCACTATTTCGACATATTTTTTATTTCGGCACAATCTATAAGGCTTACCCCTGCGCACCCTCACGGTACCTCGCGCGAAACTCCGAGGGGGTGATGCCCACGTAGCGGCGGAAGAAGCGACTCATGAAGGAGAAGTTGGGGAAGTTGTATTCGTAGCTTATCTCCTTCAGCGACTTTTCGGTGTTTTTGATGGTCGACTTCATCTGCAGTATCAGCGTGTCGGTGATGATCTCCTTGGCACCGCGCCCGTCATACTTACGGCATATGCGCCCCAAGTACTGGGCTGTCACGTGCAGCTCGCCGGCATAGTAGCTTACCTCGTGGTGCTCTTTGCAGTGCTCGCTCAGCAGTATGACAAAGCGGTTGAAGTAGCCCAATGCGCTGCTTACGGACTCTGTGATGCCCTGCCTGTATCGTGCCGAGATCTTGTCGCGCAGGGCCAGTAGCAGGCAACGGAAGATGCATACGCCCTGCTCATATTTGCTGGTGGAGTTCTCGTTGGCAAGCACCAGGGAGAGGAAGTCATATATGGTGCAGAAGTCGGCCATAATCCGCTCGCCCTTGCTGTAGCTCTCCCTCTCCCTGATGAAGAAGGTGCGCGAGGAGTCTACGTCCTTGATGAAGGAGAGTATATGTGTGGCAGCCTCGCGGATGAGGTCTACACTGGTGACATAGATCTGCTTCATGGCGAAGTCGACGGTCGCAGCTTCGATGTGGACGAAGTCGTTGGGCGCGAAGAACAGCATATCGCTGGGCTTAATACTGTATTTGTCCAGATTGACAGTCACCGATGCTGTGCCGCTAGTGCAGAGTGACATGGCAAAGTAGTCGACCTCGACGGGATGGTCGGTAACCGCATCGAATGAGGTAAGTAGGCGAACGCCATATCCACAGTCTTCCATAAGCCACAGATTGCTTGTCTACGTGCAAAATTAATGATAAAAACAGAGATACAAAACAGATTGCAGAAATAGGACAATAATGTATCGTTTTTGGTCATTCAGGTGCGGACGGAAAGTACTAATTTTGCCGTTCAATTTGAGACCTAAGAGAGCGTGTACCTCACTACAGCACAGAGAATCAATAGGATACACGACCGTAAGCATGAAGAAGTTTGAATGTTTTTAGAGATGAGCAAGAAGAATGACAGCGAGCGTGGAGGATGGATATACCGCGGATTCCGCAACTATGTAATATTCATCAACTCGCTTTACTATCCCAAAATTTATTCCATAGGAGTAGAAAACCTGCCTAAACCTGGAGAGCCTACGCTGCTTGTAGGCAACCATCAGAACTGCCTCAACGACCCCCTCAACACGGAAATTGTCATCAAGGACCGCAAACCCTACTGCATGGTGCGCAGCGATGTGTTCAAGAACAAGCTCTTCTGCACCCTGCTCGATGGGCTGGGCCTGCTGCCCGTGTCGCGTCTGAGCTTTGAGGGAAAGGCAGCTATGGCGGGCAATGACAAGACCTTCGAGGTGGCTCGCCGCGTACTGAGCGAGGGAAAGACACTGATGCTCTTCCCCGAATCGGGACATCAAGACAAGCGCTGGCTGGGATACTTCTCGCTGGCCTACCTGAAGCTGGCCTTCGAGGCTGCCGAGACGGCTCACTTCGAGAAAGAGATTTACATACAGCCCTTTGCTCACCACTATGAGGAGTATTTCCATCCGCGATACGACATGATGGTGCAGTTTGGCACCCCCATCGCCCTGTCGCCCTATTACGCCAAGTATAAGGAGAAGCCCCGCACGACCATCCGTGAGGTGAACTCACTTGTGGAGAAGCAAATCGGCGACATGATGCTCAACATCACCGACCTGGACAACTACACCGCCATCGACTACCTCCGCAGCAGCGAGCTGGGCCGTGAGTATGCCCGCAAGGATGGCCGCAACCCCAATTATGTAGTGGACAAGCTGGCCTCGGACAAGCAGCTCTTCGCAGCGCTCGAAGCAGCCAAAGCTAAAGCCCCCGAGGCAATAAATAATATATATAAGAACGCGCGTGAAGTGGATACTGAGACCCGCAGACTCGGCATGCGCGACTGGGTATTGGCCAAGCGTCCCGGCATGGGCAATCTGATGGCACGTCTGATAGTGCTGCTGGTTACCTTACCCCTGTTCATCTCGGGACTTGCTCTCACCTGGCCCGTATTCCTCGTACCCAAGTTCTTCCACCGCCTAAAGATCAACGGAGCCATCGACCCGATGTTCATCAGCTCATTCAACGTTGGCTCCATGGCGCTCGTCACCTTCCCGCTATGCTGCTTCATCCCTGCACTGGTGATGCTGTGTTGCGGCAACTGGCTTGGTGCCATAGGACATGTTATCAGTTTCGTGCTGATGGTGCTCTTTGTCATATACTATCAGCGGTGGTTTGCCAAGTTCCGTGGCGTATGGAACTTCCACTTCGCCGACAAGAAGGCCATTGCGGCATTGACAGCCAAGCGCGACCGTCTTTTCAATGAATTAAAGAAACATTTATATAATATAGGATAATGAACAACAGAAGAGTAGTAATTACCGGCATGGGTATCTACTCCTGCCTCGGAAAGACATTGGACGAGGTGAAGGAGGCCCTGTATACAGGAAAGTCCGGTATCGTATTTGACCCCGTCCGCAAAGAGATGGGTTTCCAGTCGGGACTGACAGCCAAGCTCGACACCCCTAACCTGAAAGGTATTGTAGACCGTGCACACCGTGTGTATATGCCCGAGGAGGCACAGTATGCCTATCTGGCCACAGCCGATGCGCTGAAGATGGCCGGGCTTGATCAGGAATACATCAACGCACACCCCGTAGGCCTGCTCTATGGTAACGACAGTAGTGCCGATGCCGTGGTGAAGAGTGTCGATGTGATGCGCGAGAAGAAGAACACCCGCCTCGTAGGCTCGGGTGCCATCTTCCAGTCGATGAACTCTACCGTAACGATGAACCTTGGCTGCCTGTTCAAACTGCGTGGCATCAACATGACTGTATCGGCTGCCTGTGCCAGCGGTTCGCACGCTATCGGTCTGGCCTCGCTGTTCATCAAGTGGGGTCTGCAAGACTGCATCGTATGCGGTGGCGCTCAGGAGGTAAACCCCTTCTCTATTGGTAGCTTCGATGGTATCAGCGCCTTCTCTACCCGTGAGGACGACCCCACACGTGCATCACGCCCGTTCGACCGCGACCGTGACGGTCTCGTGCCTGGCGGCGGCGCCGCTACGGTAATCCTCGAGAGCTACGAGTCGGCCGTCAAGCGCGGCGCTCCCATCATTGCCGAAGTGCTGGGCTATGGTTTCTCATCGAATGGCGACCATATCTCTTCGCCCAATGTCGATGGTCCTCGCGCATCGCTCGAAATGGCATTGCGCGAAGCCGGTGTCAGCATCGATGAGATTGGCTACATCAACGCTCATGCCACATCGACCCATATCGGTGACACCAACGAAGCCAAGGCTATCTATTGTGTGTTTGGCGACAAGATGCCCTATGTGACCTCCACCAAGGGACAGACAGGCCACGAGATGTGGATGGCAGGAGCCAGTGAGGTCATCTACTCCATACTGATGATGAAAAACAAGTTTGTGGCTGCCAACCTCAACTTCGAGAACCCCGATGAGGACTCTGCCAAACTGAATATCCCGGGCAAGCGCGTCGACAACTACGAGTTTGACACCTTCTTGAGCAACTCTTTCGGATTTGGCGGTACCAACTCGACGCTTATCATAAAGAATCTATAAAATAAAAGAATCTATAAACCTTTTTAACGACAAAAACAATGGAAAAGAACGAAATGATTGAAAAGATGGTCACTATCCTGGCCGATGAATTTGAAGTAGAAACCTCTGAGATCACCGCTGATGCTCCCATCAAGGAGAC
>SUXS01000033.1 GCA_015060865.1 Bacteroidales bacterium
TCTTACGTCTTGCATACGAAGGTGACGACTTCTACATCGGTGAAGTGCAGGGCGGACTTCCCCACGGCCAAGGAATCTATTATTGGGTATCGGGCAATCACTGGTATGGCACCTTCAAAGAGGGCTATCGTAGTGGCTATGGAGCTCTATTCGCCACTGACGGTGTTGTCGACCACGGCCTATGGCTTGGCAATGACAAACAGTAGTTCTTTGTGTCTGTTTCTCGACCATCAATCCTTTTTTTTGCTTTAGAATCTGTTTTAAATTTATTTCGAGTTTAGCTGAGAGGTGTTTTAGAGTAGATTTGCGCTGTCAAGGTGCAGCAAATAGTGGTCTATTTGCAAGAATTGAGAGGGCAAAGATGCCTAAAAGACCCACAGATAAACCGAAAAGCAGATTCAAAAACAGACTAGCGATAATTTTAAAACAGATTCTTATGATAAGAGTTACCTCTCAGAATTACATCTGCGGTACCTGACCAGTCTCCATGGTCTGGATAATCATGCGCAGGAGTTCGTCGGTAGGGCGAGAGAGACGCATGTTGCCCACAGTAGTCTGTGCCTGGCGCTTGCCTGCCTCGATGTCGGCCACGCGAGTGCGCAGCACCTCTATCATCTCCTTCTTGGCAGCCTCGTCCACTCCAGGAGCTGCGAAGGGCTTGGCCCAGTTGGCCAGCGTCATGTCACCAGCGTCGAGGCCCGGAGTAGCCAGATACTCCTTGATGAACTGTACGTAAGCAGCATAGTCGGCCTTCTTCTCGGCAGCGCTGATGAGTACGGTGAGGCGGTAGTGGTCGGCATCGGCCACGCCCAAGCGGCGCAGCAGTGCCTGGAAAGCAGCAAATTGAGCCTCATCGAGCACTACGCCATCGCCCTGCTTCACGAAGAGCTGCTTGGTGTAGTTATTGAGCACACTGCTAATCTTCATTGTCACAGGACGCTCGCCCACAGTAGCCTTCAAGGCTTCGGGATGCTGAGCGGTGTAGATGAACGATGAAGCAAAGGGATTGTTGACGTGCTTCATGAAGATGGCTGCCAGCTCGGAATCCTGAGCAAAAGTCTCCTCCTTACCCTTGAGCAGAGTCTCGGCTACCATATTGGCATCGTCGCGCTTGTAGGTAGCAGTAAGTGAAGCGAGATACTCCTTGAGGAAGGCATCGCTACGCTCACCCTGCTTCCAACGTTCCTCGAGGCTGCTGGCTGCAGCGTCTACAGCACTCTTCTCAGCAACACGGCTGATGAAGCCATCGGCATCACTACCACCCATGAAGCGGCCTATTTCCTTGCCGTCGGCATTGAAGATGATGAAAGTAGGATAGCCCGATACCTGCCACTCCTTGGAAAGCCCCTCAGCGTATGAAGCTTCCATATCAATCTTGACGTTGACGAAGCGCTCGTTCATGAACTTGCCCACCTTCTCTTGGGGGAAGATGTCGCGTGCCATCTTCTTGCAAGGTCCGCACCACTGGGTGTAGCAGTCTACAAACACCAGCTTGTTCTCTGTCTTTGCCTTGGCGGCTGCCTGAGGCAATAGAGTTCCGTCGGGCTCAAAGGCTACGCCCTGAGCAAATGTCACCGATGCTACCAGCACCAATGAGAGAATCACAGATAATCTTTTCATAATACTTATTGTTTGTTTAGTGTTTAATGTTTCTTGTTTTGAGTTTTTATGGACCACAGATGACACGGATGTCACGGGATTATCACAGATCTTTCTTCTGGAATTGGCTTAAATGGTTTGTGAGTTGTCAATTGTCAATTGTGAATTGTCCCTACTGCAAGCTAAACTTCCATGCCATATCTTTCACCTTTCCGGGGATAGCGTAATCGTAGCAGGCCTTTCCCTTGATGTCACCGCTGGCAGGGTCGATTCTGTATTGGTAGAGGTGTCCCTGCTGGGTCTGCTCGTTCCAAGTGGCGATGTGCACCAAGTTGTCGGCACTGGGCACCATGCCATAGCCATATACCGTGGCGTGGTAGTACTTCATCATACGCACACAGGTGACCTCCTCACCTTCGGCAGAGGCGGTCCATATCGCCTTGGCCATGCCGCGGCCATCGTAAGCGTAGCGGTATACCTTGTTGCCCGAGCCGTAGTAGATGAAGCTGCCCACGTGGCTTGCGGCCATCGTGGTGGCATTAGCAATACCGCCACACTTACCGGTGAGCTTGTACTTGCCTACGCAGATGTTGTTGTCGGTAGGTGCCGTAGTAGCGAAGTTGGTCACCAGAAGGTAACGGTTGGTTCCTTCGGCCATGATACTGTAGTCGTGGGGGAGCAATGCAGCGCTGGCAGAGGTTCCCTTGCCCCAGTCAGACATGAGCATCGTCATGCCAGTATTATTGAGCATGTCACCGCCAAACTTGGTGACATCCTGTGCGGCAAAGCGCTCGAGACGCGAGGAGTTGTAGGCTGCATAGCGGAAGCATTGGTTGGTCTGGTCGTAGACGATGACACCATAGTTCATGGCATTGGGCACCTCGGCATTCCAAGCCGCCAACTCACCTATCGTCTCCTCCTCGGAGCGCTTGGGCATACCGAACTTGGTGGTACGCCCTTCGGTGGCAGAGAAGGAGTAGGTATTGGTATAGATGGAACCATCGTTGATAAATACCTCGGAGCTGTAGCCCGAAACAGCACCACCACCATGCTGGCCATACCACACGGGAGCCTCGGTAGCAGGTTGCTGATAGAAGAAATCACCAAAGGCGAGAGCACGCTCGAATCCGTTTTCTGACACACCCACAAGAGTCTGGTCGGTACAAAGACCGATGTAGTTATTGCCCGAGGTGAGCGACACGGCAATGTCGAGACAGCGCACTGGAGAACCAGGTAGAGGTTCACCCCCGTTGTTGGTACTATAAAGGTTCTCGTAGATGCGGTTGGTGGTACTGTTGGCCTTCACCCAAGGGTTATAGATGAGGGCAAGGTCGCTGTAACCAGGCATGTCGGCACGCTCGTAGAAGACCATCCAGCCACCATCGAAGATTTCTGACACGGTGACCATGGTGCGGAAGAACTGGCGTATGCCGTCGTTGCGGTTGGTCACGGCCAGCTGCACGTAGTAGGCACCACCTGTACGCGTGATTACCGTATCGAGCACCGAATGGTATCCGATGGTATCAATCACCTGATTGGCCCCCACACCGGTGGTAGCACTATAGATGGTCCACATATAATCCAACGGTGCCATCGACTCGTCGGTCACAAGCTCACCCTCAAAGTAGATGTTGGGAGCCAGACGAAGGCTGTCGTAGCGCATGATGGCATACTCGGCCTGCATGGTGGTACCAACGGTGTCGATGAGCACCTCTTCCAATTCGTGGTAATCGTAGTTGCCCTTGTCGTCGTAGCAGGCAGAGAACGCCACGAGGCTGATGGCAAATATAAGTAGCTTTTTCATATTGTCGGAACATTAAAAGATTACAACATCGCCATTCTCATCGGTGAGCGGGGTATCGTGCTGGGCATTATACTCGGCCAACTTCTCCTGCATCAGCTGCTGCAGGTATACGGCATAGGCAGGCGATACGGTATTGGTGGTCTCGTCAATAGCTGTGGAAGCCGAGTAGGAGATGATGAAGTCGATGAGCCCGAGGTGCTCAATCATAAACTGGTATTTCACCCTGCTATAGCTACCGAAATATTTGCTCAGGGCCACCTGTGGATAGTTGGCGCTGTCCCAATTGTCGGGCTTGGCTATGCGGTTGCGTAGCACGACGGTAAACGTCTGCATATTCTCACTGCCTGCTTGAAAGTTTTCGTTGGGTATCATACGGAACGATACGGTGCCGTCACTCTCAGAGAAAAGGTCGCTGGAGGGTAGCTTCTGAGAGTTGAAGTAAACCTTGTACTCGCCGAATACGGCACCGGCAGGCATCACATACTCCTCGGTACGGATGGTGGGGGCTATCTGTTCCAGATTGTCACCAAAGGGTTCAAGCGTAAAGGTGCGGTCATAGTCGACAGGCATGCCGTAAACGCGGGCATAGAAGGTGACACCACCCTCTTCGTAAGCGTAGGAGTAGTTGTAGGTAGTCTCCTCATATACGGCACCAGCAGGAGTGCCTACCCAAATGTTCAGTCCGGTGCGCGAAACATCGAACTTGAGCACCTCCTCCTGCTCACATGCCACTACGGACACGAGGCAGAGAGCACAAGTGCATGCTTGGAATATCTTGCAAATCTTTTTCATCATAGTAATTGTCCTTATTTATTAGGTTCGCGTTCGGCCGACTGTGTCTCTGACAACGGCAATGGGAAGGTGTAGCTACGAGTAGCTACGGGGTCGACATCGGAGAAGGCTATCACCGGATGGTTGAGACGCTTGTAGAGGAAGAAGAGCTGTCCCTCGCCCAGGAACTCGCGACGATACTCATTAACCAACTCGGCATTGAAGTCCTTGGGCAATTCTTGCAATGCAGGCAGATTACGATTGGCACGCAGTTGATTGAGTGTAGCCAAGGCGGCATCGGTCATCTCGGTGCGATACTCCGCTTCGCTCTTGATGAGGTACATCTCAGGCAAGCGCATCATCGGCATCTTGTAATTGTAGTAGCTATCCGATGATGCCGAGGGGTCGTATTTGGTAATGTAACGATTGTCGAAGGTAGTACCCGTACCTGCCTTGAACTGGAAGGTGTAGCGATAGTCCTGCGTGGCATTTTCATAGTAGGTGAGTAAACGCTCACGGTTGACGGCAAAGCTGGTGGCACTACCCTCATCGAAGTAGACATCAGCCACGTCGGCCGTGAGAGTCAGATTATTGAGTGCGAAGAGATGCTCATCGGCCATACAACGATCGTAGCCACGGCTCATGTTATCCACCGTACTCCAACTGAAGGCTTCGCTACCAATGACCTCCTCGGCTGCAGCCAATGCCTCGGCATACTGGCCACACCACATATACACGCGGGCCTGCAGTCCCTTGACAGCGTAGTAGTTGAGATGTACCTGACGGTTGATGAGGTAGCCATTGTCGTCCAGTTCAGTAATGACACGCCCAGTAGCAATGGGATCGCTCTCTCCAAGGAGCGAATCGGCTACATGGAGGTCTGCAAGGATACGGTCGGCCACCTCACGCACCTTCAGTTGAGGGAATACGTGATAGTCGAGCGCCGTGCTGTAGGGGATGGCAGGCATTTCGGGATTGACAGCAAAACTGACACCGAAACAGCGCAGGAGGTCGAAATGAAGCATCGCACGCAAAGCCAGCGCCTCGCCCTTGATGACGTTGTAGTTGTCAGCGGAGAACAGACTCACATTGTCGTCGATATGCGCCAAAAGGTTGTTGGCATTGGCAATGCCGCTATAATTGGTGCGCCAGATGCCATTGATGTAGTTGGTTGGCAATGCCGCCTCGTAGTCGTAGGCTGCAACGGCATCATACTGAGCCGAAGAATAGTAGTCCCACTCCTGCCCCAGCACACCCATGAAGCCAAAGGTCATCTCCTTGGAGTAGGTAGCGGAGGTCACCATAGAGGAGTAGACACCTGCCAGCGCCTCCTTGTAGCCGCTCTCGGTGGTGAAGAGTTCGGTATCTTCGATCTGCGAATGGGGCTGCACATCGAGCCATTCGTTACACGAGGTGGCCGTCAGTGCCATCAGAGCTGCAGCTATATAATATCTTGTTCGTTTCATTGTCATCAGAATGTAGTGGTTACAGATAGTGAATAGGTACGTGCGTAGGGGTAGTTGAGTCCACGCTCAGTCTTGATAGTAGAGAGGTGGAACACATCGTTCATATAGAGTGTCACACGCATGCGCTCAATGTTGGCTCGCTTCAGCCAGTCGCAATACTTGAAGTCGTAGTAGGCAGAGAGGGAGGTGAAGTCGAGCGTATTGTCGCGCTGCACGAAACGGGTAGAGGCATACGTCGTGGTAGGATTGCTGGAGATGTGCTTATACAAAGCCACATCGCCCACCTTCTGCCAGGTATCGCGGAAGATACGGCTGTCCACGTTGTGGGCCACATTGGCATTCTCCACGCGGTCCACCAGGGTCTGATTGTAATAGTCACCACCCCACTGGTAACTGAAGAGAAGGTTGAGACCGATGCCCTTCCACTCGCCGTTGAAGCCGAAGGTACCGTGCACAATCGGGTTGCTGTCGCCAGCGATGATGTAGTCGTCGGTGGTGTAATCGTAGGTGGTGGTCACTCCATCCTTCTTCAGGAACATCTCCTTACCTGTGGCTGGATCGATACCCAACGAGCGCACTGCCCAGATAGCTGTCATCGACTGTCCCTCTTCGTAGCGGATGATGGGCGACTTGGTGGAGTTGGCATCCTGCTCGCTGTTGTAGTTCTTCAGCGCCTCGCTGATCTCCGTCACCTGATTCCTGTTGTGACCAATGCTTCCACTCAAACTCATGTAGGATTGTCCCCTATGAAGGAAACGCCAGTTGAGCATGGCCTCAGCACCGCGGTTGCGCACATTTCCCATATTCTCCATATAGGTGGTGAAACCTGTTGAGGTGGGAATGGACATGGCGATGAGAGCATCGCGGGTGCGACTGTCGTAGAGGTCGACGCGTAGGTTAAGGTCGTTGAACAGGCCGAGGTCGAGACCTACGTTAAAGTCGCCCGTCTGCTGCCACTTGAGGTTCGGGTTGGGCATACCCATCAGGTAGGCTCCCGAGATATTGTCGTAGATGATGTTGTCGTAGAACTTATAGGTAGCTTTCGACTGGTAGGGTGAGAAGTTCTGATTACCGGTCAAACCATAGGTGACGCGGAACTTGGCCAGTGTAAGCCAGTCGGCATCCTCCATGAATGCCTCATTATGGAGGTTCCATCCCGTACCGGCACTCCAGAAGGTACCCCAACGGTTGTTGCTGCCAAACACAGAAGAACCGTTGAAGCGCAAGCTGGCATCAAACAGGTAGCGCTCGTCGTAGCTATAGTTGACCGCACCTGTGATACCCAAGCTGCGCGTGGTGCTCTCCGAGCCTGAGGGCTTGCCTCCTTCGGCATATTGCTTGGCAAAGGTGATGTAGTCCACATGATTGTTTAGGAAGCCCCATGCCACCATACCCTCGGACAGCGAATTGGTGCTCTGCAGCGAATAGGCGGCATTGCCCAAAAGCTGATGCTTGCCCCACTGGTGCGAGTAGTTGGCGGTAAGGTCTATGTTGAGGTTGTTGGACTCGCCATTGGTGATGGAGTAGCTTCCACGCTGGAAGTAGCGGTCGCCCGTCCAGTCATTAAAGCGGGTGTGGTCGCCAGGATAGAAGTCCTCCCGGCGGTTGTCCTTGAAGGTATATCCCAAGCGGGCCGTGAAGCGCAGGTCATCAATGGGGCGGAACTCGATGTAGAAGTTCTCCACGATTTCGGTATACTTAGAGAAGTTCTTCGTGCCCAGCGTAGCATTGTAGAGCGGATTATAATAGGTGAGCACGCTGCCATTGTAGCCAGGTGCTGTGTAGTAGCCCAGCACCTTGCGTATGTTGCCATTCGCATCGTAGGGCGAGAAGTAGGGATTCACACTGACGTAGTCGCTGAACGAGCCGAAGGGACTATCGTCTGCCTGGTTACGGGTGACGCTGAGAGAGTTGCGGAACATCCACTTGCCATAGCGGTAAGAAAGGTTGATGTTTCCTTGTACGTTACGACGGCCCGACTGCTTCATCACACCAGCCACATCGTTGTAACCAATCATGGCCGAATAGCGCATCTCCTCGGTACCGCCCTCAAAAGAGGCCGAGTGTTTCTGTCCCACGCTGGTACGCAGGGGTTGCGACAGCCAGTAGGTATCAACGCCACGGGCTATATCGGCTGCGATGGCATAATATTGTTCATCGAGCAATGCCTGGTAGTAAGGCGACGATGAGGAATAGCGGCCGGCATTCAGTTCGACCTGAAGTTTCTCGGCAGCATTTGTCAAGTTGTAGCTGGTAAGGTCAGGGGTCTCCACACTGAGGTCACCGGTATAGGTCACGCGCAGACGTCCAGCCTCGGGCAGAATGGTCTCTACCACGATTACGCCGTTTGAGGCTTTAGAACCGTAGATGGCCTTGGCTGCACCGTCCTTGAGGATAGTCACCGACTTCACGCGATTCATATCCAAGTCGAAAATCTGTTCCTGTGACGCTTCGAAACCATCGAGGATGAAGAGCGGAGCATTGGGATTGCCCGAATACTCACCCTGCAGACCTCCGAACGAAGCGTTACCACGCAACGTGATATCGGCCATGTGGTTAGGGTTAGAGCCATTGATACTGTTGCTCTCTACGATGAAGGCGGGGTCGAGCGACTGGATAATCTTCAGTACGTTATTGTTACCGATGGACTTCAGGTCCTCTTGTGTATACGACACGGCACTACCGGTAAAAGTACGGGAGTTATAGTCGAAAAGGCCTGTTACAACCACCTCTTCGAGTTCCTCACCACTGCTCAGCACGATCACCTGCTTCACGTGGTTCTTGGTACCATCATACACCTTAGTCAACGTCTGCATACCGATAAAAGAGAACTCTACTGTCGCTTGCTGTCCCTTGGGAAGCAAGATCGTGAACTCACCATTCTCATCGGAGGCCACACCCGTCTGAGTCTCTTTTACTATAATATGTACACCTGGCAGCGGGAATTTATCCGTATCGGTCACCACACCCTGCAACAATACCCCATCGACTGGGCGCTGCGATGTCTGGCTCGCCATCATCCTGGCCGCAGGCACCGATGCCACGGTGTCATTAACCTCGCCACCCTGAGCAGAAATAGCAACAGGGAGCAGGAACGCCATTATGCCAATAAGCTTCTTACAAATTCGCCCCATATTTTTTATAAACTGAAATTTATTTCTACAAAATTGCGCAAATTTAAAACAATTACCTCGAAGCTACAAATTTAATTAGTATATTTGCGCTCGATTAATAGTTGGAATTTACACACGAATCATACATATTATTTACTTAACATATTAAAATAGGTATTATTATGAAGAAAATTACGCTATTTGCATTGATGCTTGTCGGTGTCGTTGCCGGCTATGCACAAAGTGCCATTGTAGGTACTTACAATGGCAACATCAACCTTACCCACCTTACTGGACAGGAGGCTTCACTGGAGGCACAGACCGTGACCATCACCGAGACCGAAGAGGGTAAAATCAATGTTACTTTCCCCTCATTCGCCATCATGACTGGCACTGAGCTTGGCGAGTTCACCGTAGAAGACGTAGCCGTATCAGTTGAAGCAGACGGTTCGTACGCTCTTGCTAAAGAGGTATTTGCTATCACTCCCCCCCCTGCAGCCAACGGCATGACCAGCAGCTATCCTAACTGTACTTTCTCTGGCACCATATATGCCGACGGCGCAGCAGAGATGATTGTTGAGGTAAAGCAAAACCCAGCCATGGCACTCACCACAGCCTATTTCTTTGCTGAGGCAGGCAGCGATGAGCTCCCCTATCTTGGCGAGCACAAGGGCAACTTGAAGCTCACACACGTTGATGGTTCTGAAGTAGATGCAGGCGAGAAGACCGCTACTGTATCTGAGGTTGACGGTAAGGTTAACGTGCTCTTCCCTTCATTCGCTCTTGTCATGGGTATGGAAACAGGCGACATCACTATTGAGGATGTTACTGTTACCGACAACGGCGATGGCTCTTATAGCTTGGCTAAAGAGGCTTTTAATATCACAGCAGGAATCATGTCTTTCCCCAACAGTTCTTTCTCTGGCACCGTATCTACCGATGGCGCAGTAGAGATGAAAGTTGCTGTACAGCAGCAGCCTGGCATGGCACTCACAACAGCGACCCTCACCAATGGCAATAGCGACGAAGAGCCCGGTGGCGATCCTACTGTATTTGAATGGGGTACCGCTACATGGAACACCGAGGATGGTGTAGTTTACGATGGCATCGCCGAGTTCAACGCTGCAGGTCTCGCCCTCACCTACCCCAACCCCACAGGTTTCAACCTCACCTTCCTCCACATCATTGCCGTAGAGTTCGACATATACGTTGATGGCAACGAGACACCTGTAAAGAGTGTTTCCACTGCTCAAGGTAGCAACATCGTCACCGTTGAGCACCCCTTCGTAGAGGGCCATGCCTACAAGCTGGTATCTACCCGCTCACTCTTGGCACAAGCCAACCTTGCCACATACACCACCGACACACTCTCTGTCAATACGGATTCGTACAGCATCTCATTCACCATCAAGGGCCCCGAGCTGCAGAAGACCATCGACGTGGAGGCATACATGAGCCTTGCCATCACCAACCAGGAGTACAACAAGACCGTATCAAAGGTTGACGTGACCGATATCTGCGCCACCCTTGGCATCAACGATATCAGCGAAGCCGTGATGCATCCGCTCAGCCCCAACGACAGCTACTGTGACCACATGGAGACATTCGACTGGTGGCGTGATGCTGATGGAGAGTTCACACTCTACAATGGTGGTTGGAACCCCATCTTCGGCCATAACGCTTACCCTGCCGTATACTGTATCAAGACCAATGCCGCAGCCGACAGCGTAACATACTACTTCTACGACTACTGGACAGAGTATGTGCCCGAGGAGGAGGGCGAAGTAGAGGGTGGCACCGTTGTAACCCGTGCTCCCGAGACCTCACGCAACTCTGTCATCTGGGATTGGACCAACGAAGACGGCAGCGTAACTCAGTATAAGCGCAACTACCGCGTGGATGAGGGTAAGAGCTACCAGTCACGCGTGATGTATGTAGCCAATGGCAAGAGCGTTATCGTACGCGCTACACTGCACTTCGTATCTATCGAAGAGTATAACAACATCATGGGCATCGAGGATGCCACCACAGGTAGCATTGAGGCTGTAGCCTACTACTCAATTGCCGGTGTACGCCAAGCCACCTTGCAGCCTGGTATCAACATCGTACGCTATGCCGACGGCACTGCCCGCAAGGTATACGTGAAGTAATTGACTAATGACAAAGAAGAAAGGAGTCGGTATGGGTGCATACCGACTCTTTTTTGTTATAAGGACAAATAAAAGTTATTTAGGGCTATAAGGGATTGATGGTCGGGGAAGGGGATGCAGGAAACTACTGTTTGTCGTTGCCTAGCCATAGGCCGTGGTCGACAACACCGTCAGTGGCGAATAGAGCTCCATAGCCACTACGGTAGCCCTCTTTGAAGGTGCCATACCAGTGATTGCCCGATACCCAATAATAGATTCCTTGGCCGTGGGGAAGTCCGCCCTGCACTTCACCGATGTAGAAGTCGTCACCTTCGTATGCAAGACGTAAGA
>SUXS01000003.1 GCA_015060865.1 Bacteroidales bacterium
ATCGATTGTAAAGTATTTATAGGATTAAAAAACTAACCAGTCAACCTAGTATAGGAATAAGACCAAATCGTGTAAACCTGTTATAGGGATTAACCTCTAAACTGACAACCTAAATCAGGAAACTACATTTTGTAGGTGCGTTACAAAATTTGTGCAGTTGTACCAAGTTTGGTACATACATGTACCGCGAGCGGTGCATGCATGTAAATGGATTTCCTGCTAAGTAAAAAATATTTTGTACTTAGTACGAGCAAAATAGTGCTTAGTACTATCTGCGAGTTTTCTGCCACCCCCCTTGGCAACCCCTTGGCAAGAATATTGAAAAATTGAGAATTGAAAATTGGGAAATGCAACCGTTATTCTCTGATATTCAACACGTCACAGTATTCTCAGGGGCGAAATCCGAAACGTCAGAAGCCCGAAAACCCTATATATAGGAATTTTTATTTTTGGCCTGGCAGAGTGCATTGAAGTTGTTCGGAGTGTAAAATCGTACAGGCTTCGCGCCAAGCCGGTGTACAAAAATCCATGTAGCTCTGCCAATGCCAGGCCAAAAATAAAATTCCAATACACGCATTTTTAGTGTCAAAAGTGGAGAAGAATCCGCAGGATTGAAATGCAATATATTGTTTGTCAATATTATAAAGACTTTGCCCATATATTCAACACAGCAATGCCAACTTTTCTTGCCAAAGAGGCTTGGCAGTTTCCTATGATGATAAACCGCGAAGATTCTTTTATTCGCTGCAAAAAAATCAAGCAAGCTTGATATTATTCGCTCGCTTATGCGTATCTTTATGATAAATCAAGAAGATACTACCGCTCGCTGCAAAAAAAAATCAAGCAAGCTTGATATTATTTCGCTCGCTTATGCGTATCTTTGCATCGGATGACTAATATGTTCTCGGATATTGTAGCATAACAGTCGGTGGAAGGCATCGCCTCCATCGGCTGGAAAGACCCTGTACTCTAGGACAGCAATCTTGCTGCCCTTATAAGTTTATGTATCACAATATCAACAAAAACAAATATGAACAATAACGAAAACAACCATTCAATTCACGAGTTTGACTACTCACTTATCTGCGAATATTTCTCTAGTATCGACCGCCAAGGACCAGGAAGCGATGCCTTCACACTGCAGGCACTCAGTTTCATAGATCCATTGAAACCAAAAGCCCGGATTGCCGACTTGGGATGCGGCACAGGCTCCTCGGCCATCCTTCTTGCCAAAGTAACCGATGCAGAGGTTACTGCACTAGACCTCTTCCCCGACTTCCTAGACAAGCTCACCCACAGAGCCGCCAAGGAGGGAGTTGCCGACAAGATACATCCCATCGTAGGCTCAATGGATGCTTTGCCCTTTGAGAAGGAGAGTTTCGACGTCATCTGGTCAGAAGGGGCCATCTACAACATCGGTTTTGAGCACGGCTTGCGTGAATGGCACAAGTATATCAAACCTGAAGGATACGTAGCTATCAGCGAAGTATCGTGGCTCACAGATGAACGCCCTGACGAGATTGAGCAGTTTTGGCAAGATGCTTATGCAGAAATCGACACCATCAGCAACAAGGTGACACAGATTCAGCGCTGTGGCTATCGACTTGTAGCAGCATTTGTCTTACCTGATGATTGCTGGATTACCAATTACTACATTCCGCAACGGCAAGCACAGGAGATGTTTCTGAACAAATATCCCGACAATGAAGTTGCCGCCAACCTCGTGGCCAACCAACGACACGAAGCTGAACTATACAGCAAATACAAAGCACATTACGGCTATGTATTCTTCATAGCACAAAAGGTTGAGTAATGGGAAGGAGGGTGTATCAAAACACAAGTCAACCACCAAGCTATTGTGTCATCCCGAAACCATGGGTGAGGGATCTCGGTATTGCAATGAGATTTCTCGTCGCTGCGCTCTGTCGAAATGACAAAATGATAGTATATATGTATTTCGGTACACCCTCCTCAATATATGCATAAATTAAATTCTATCCCTCCTCAGCACTGCCATAAGGCACGGCAGGTTCATTGACGGAGTAGCGATTGTGGTGCTCAAACAGGGCGTAGCGGTCTGTAGCGACCTTGCTCATACGCTCCTCGTCCTGCCTCACATCCCATAGCAGATGGATGTAGATGTAATCGGCATGCACGGTGTATATGATTTTCGTGTAGGTGTCGGCAACCAATGAACGGTATTCAAGCGTGGTGCAGCCTTCGAGGAGCGGCTCGATGGGTCCAAGGAAGGGGTTGGTGCGCAGCAATTCAGCTGCAGACAACAACTTGTCTCTCACTCGTCGAGCAGTATCGCGGCTAAAGGCAGTACTGCAATAAGCCACTATCCCATTCAAGTCGGCCGAAGCCTCGGGATGCCACTTCAATACTGCCGTTTTCATAGCCATCTCTCCGTTAATGCTATCACTTCTTCTGTAGTCAGTCCACGCCCGGCAATGGCATCGGCCTCGGTACTGCGAAGACGGGCTTTCACCTCGTTCAGCGTATAGCGGCAGGGGGCACCTTGCCCCTGCGACTCGGCGTAGCAGTGGCGCAGATGCTCTATGAGAGCTTCATCGTCGGAGTTGAGAATGTTGCGGGCAAGCTCGGCCTTGATGGCCTCAAATTCATATCTATTCATAAAACAAGTTCTAATCGACTGCGAATATATAAATAAAAGTGCAAAGCACCAAATCCCCTGCCCTACTCGCACTGCTTATAAGAGACCCTTACAAAGTGTAAAGTATATTTAATCCTAACACGCTCGCATATAACGCCCCTCCTACCCTACTCTCAGAAGGCTATCCACTGCTCGGGATTGAGGCTTTGCGTACCCTTTCGCAGCTGAAACTGGAGGGTATAGTTACCTTCGGCATCGGCATGTATCAGACCAATGGGTTGGTTGATCTTCACCTTATCGTCAATCTTAACCTTCAGGTTGGTTAGGTTGAAATAGGCCGAGATGTATTGCCCATGGCGTATCATCACAATGAACGACCCCTCGCGCCCTGGGTGTTGGAAGATAGCCGAGACGGTACCGTCAAAGATGGAGCGTGCCGAGCAGTTCATCTGTCCGCGTACGTCAACTCCATGATTGTTAATCTTCACATTCTTGAGTCCTTCAACATAGTTGACACCATAGTGCGATGTCAGCAGATAGGGGCCTGTCAATGGTACGGGCAGCTTTGACTTATTGCTCTGGAAAGATCCCGAGAGCTTGCGGTCAGCAGCATTCTCGTGGAAGACGGGCAGTTTTTTGTTGTCCTTCCCACCAGTTTGCGCCTGACCGTCGCCTGTACCCTTACCATACTTAGCCTCCTGAGCCGCTATCTCAGCCTCAATCATGCGGTTAATCTCAGCATTGAGACGATCGCGCTCTTCCTGTTGCTTGGCAATACGTTTGCGAATATCTTTCTGTTTCTTGCGCAGCGAGGCTACCAAGCTATTCTGCTCTTTCTTCTTCTTGTCGAGCTCGGCCTGCTCTTCCTGCTGCTTTACCAGTAGGAGTTGTGCAGACTTTCTAGAACTCTCTAGCTCGATACGCTTATTGTCCAATTCGTGCTGCTGGGCTATGAGCAGCTCGCCCTGCTTTTGCTGGAATCCGGAATACTCTTGCAGGTATCGCATTCGGCGAACCATCTGGTTGAACGATTCGGCAGATAAGAGAAACATCAAACGGTTCTCAAACGTGTTTTTTCTGCTCATGAGCTGAAGGGCGTGTGCGTAGTGCTCGCGACGACGCTCCAGCTCTACCTGTAGGGTGATGAGCTGTTCCTCGATGGACTTGATTTCAGCATTGGTAGCCTTGATATCAGCACTGATACGCTTCATATACTGCTTTTGCTTCTCTATCTGCGCTGTGAGAGCAGAGAGGGCTGCAAGCTGCTCGTTAACGTTCTTCCCTGCAGACGAGAGCAACTGCTCTGATTCTGATATCTGGCGGTCGATCTGACTACGTTGCTCTTCCATCTGCTTAATCTTGGTATTGGTCTGCGCACAGAAAGGAAAGGAAAGCAGGATAGTCAAGAGGAGACTGAATAACCTTTTCATAAATGTGTTTGTATGTGTTGAGGTCGTGATTATTGGTAGAGTGGATTACAGGCTGTCAAGAATCTCGTTTATGTGTACTTCCCTATAACGTGAGAGATCGACACCCACCTTCCAAGAACTATCGGTGAGGGAGGTGCCCGAAAGAGTGATATGGGCTCCCAGGGAGTGAGAAGCACCGCTTATAGACACGTCGAGCACTGTGGGATGAGAGTAACCACCAGTAAGGTCAAAGGAACTGTATCTCCAGATGTTCTCGTAGCCACTCAGATGAAGCGTGGTTTGCTCAAGACGAGTATAATCGCTACTGATGTGGAACAGGCATTCGAGCTGCCTCTGCTGCTTAGGAGAAACTAACTTGCGCCCCTCATGGGGTTCTATCTTGAAGTCGGCCAAACGGCTTTCTACCTGTTCCTCGCCAGGGATGAACAACTTGTCCCAAAACAGGGCCTGAATGGCAGGGAAGCCTATCCCCAGGCGCTGCATAATGCCCGAAGCATAATGGATACGGGTGTAGCGCTTTCCCATACGGTCGACGACACATACCCCTTGAGGAGTGAACTCCACAAAGGCTACTTCCATCACGCCAAAGGCAGTCAGCGAGAGTTGGATAGCCTCATCGCGACGCATGCGCAGGCGCCCCTTAAGCGATACTTGATGTTGATTGTAGTCGAGTGTCAGACTCATACGCGCCGTGAGATCGGTCACCCCCTCCTGAGATGTCGCCAACGGGAGCAACTGCTCATACTCATGACTGTCGATAATGTCCTTACCGGCTGTATCCTTTATCGAGCGGCACGAGACAAGAGAAAGCAGTAGCAAGCATACTGCCATACCCATTTTTAGGTGGACCAAACGACTTTCAAGTATGCCCTGTTCTAGGCTTGTAATGTATCTACTGTCAGTATTCATAATCGTATGTTCTTAGTCTGTGGGATTCATTATAAGAGGCGCGGACTGCCTCTGTCACTTCACACATTGCCTAATCTTGTCGGCATGCTCAAGCAGCACCTCGCTCTGCGTAGGGTCGTTCTCTATCGCCCGCTTGATATATACGGCGGCTTCGCTGCAGCGCCCCATCTTGTAGAGTATCCATGCATAGGTATCGAGATAGGTGGCATTGTCGGGCTCCTCCTCAATGGTGCGCTTGCTCATCTTCTCGGCCTTACCAAGCTCTATGCCCTCTTCTGATAGGAAGTAGGCGTAGTTGTTGAGCGTAGACAAGTTGCTTGGATTGTACACGAGGGCCGAATCGTAGCAAAGATAAGCCTCGGAGAAGTTGCCCTGCTCGTGATAAAGGTCACCCATAGAGGCAAACAGGTCAGAAATGAGGTCGGTACTAGTATCTTCTGTAACTTGCTCGGTGGCCTTCTTGAAGGTCTTTAGAGCCTCCTCGGGCTGATCTTTCTGATAAAGCCCCACCCCCTTGTAATAGTAGAACTCGATTACCTCGGGATTGTAGTCGATGGCGGTAGAGCATATATCAATCAGTTCATCAATATTATCCCGCTGGGCAGCATAGGAAAGCAGTTGTAGCCTGGCCTGTACATTATCGGGCTCGGCTTCGAGCATACGCAATAACACTGGGCGTACTCGTTCCTCACCCTGATGGTTGGCAAGGAGATACTGCACGCACAGATGCCCCAAGCGTGCCGTACGCTGCGGACGGGACATAGCCTTGTCGATTATCTGGTTAAGATATACACTGTCTGCCTTCTCGGATATGAGTTGGAGTAACATCTTGACCTTTGTATCGTCATCTACATTGTCAGACATCAGCACCGAGTCTGTCATCGCCAGGTAGCCCACCGTATCGCTCACGGCACGGTAGTACTCTGCCATCACGATCTTAGCGGGGCCGTTATCGGGCTCCTCATGCAACACTTTCTGCAGTATGGGCAACGCCTCCTCCTTACGACCATGGTCAATATACACCTCAGCTAATATAATGCGGTAGTAGGCGTTCTCGGGATACTCGCCTGCCAAGGCTTCCATCTCTTGGAAAGCGCCTTCTGAATTGCCCATCAGTAGATAGTTGCGCGACTTTTCCATACTGATGCCCTCGGTCTTTCCTACAAGGGTTTCCAACTTGGTCAGCGATGCTATGACCTTATCGTATTGCTGTGTATGATTGTACAACCCTACCAGCAAAGGTAATATTTCGCCTCGCTTCTTGGGGAAGCGCTCTTCCATGCGCTCATACTCAGCAATGGCCTTTTCATATTCACGATTGGTTTGGAAATACGAGGCGAGGGTCTTCCTATACCAAAAGTTGTCGGCATCTGAGGCAACCGCCTGCTCCAATGCTGAAAGGGCTTTGTCTTTCTGCCCCAGGAAGAAGTAATAATTGGCCATCTTAAATAGGGCCGAAGGGGCCGAGGGACATATGGTGAGGCAGTGCTGCAACATTCCGAAAGCCTCATCGTAGCGTTCCTGACTCTCCAAACGTAGGGCTTCAAGGAAGTAGTATTCGTAGCGCCGGGCATCCTCGGCTGACAGCTCTACCTGCACTTGTTCATCCGCCAAACGGTGAACAGACTTGCAAGCCCCAAATAGACTGACCATCAAGATAAGGCATATCGCCCTGTACCCTTTCTTGATGAGGGTACCAACTGATAGCTGACATGTACTTGTAGCGCAAACTTTCATCATCACGTAGCTGCCTCTGTCATTTCTTTCCCGTATGGCCGAATCCTCCCGCGCCACGCAACGTTTCCGAGAGTTCCTCGACGGGTTCCCAAGTAATCTGCTCGTGGCGAGCCACCACCATCTGTGCTATCCGTTCGCCGTCTTCCACAACAAACTCCTCGGCGGACAAATTGACGAGAACTACTCCTATCTCGCCACGGTAATCGGCATCGATGGTACCTGGCGAGTTCAGTACGGTAATCCCCCGCTTCAGCGCCAGACCACTACGTGGACGCACCTGTGCCTCGTATCCTTCGGGCAGTGCAATGAATAATCCGGTAGGGATGAGTTTGCGTTCAAGAGGTTTCAGCACTATAGGATCGGAGAGGTTGGCACGGAGGTCCATCCCCGCTGACAATGGTGTAGCATAGGCAGGCAAGGCATGGTGCGAATGGTTGATAATCTCTACTTTCATTGTATTATGTGTGTAGTTTATAAGCATTTAATAAGCGTATTACTACGCAGATGCAATTCATACGCGAAATTAAACATTTCCTATGGTATATGCACAAACTTTTGGCATTTTTTGTGATTTTAATTCCCCATACACTGCTGCCGTATGATATAAGCATCCAGCCTGTGCCCTCTAGGAGATTGTGTGTGGTATGAGATTACTTCACGAACAGAATCTTTGTCACTATACCCTCAGCGCCAGCCTCATCTGCTCCAAGCACATAGTATATACCCGTGGCCACACACTGCCCCTGAGGTGTCTTTCCATCCCAGGTGAAGGCTCCTCCCAGCGAAGTACCCTCGGCAACGAGACGTCCTGCGGCATTGGTGATTTTCACCAAACTATTGGACTTGAGCCCGACAATGGTAATCAATCCATCGTAGTCTGGTTCTACTGGATTCGGGTAGGCATATACCTTCTCTTCGCTGTACTCGCTCTCCCCACGCATAGCATCGCCGGCATACGACACTAGCCCGAGACTCGTTCCTATAAAAAGCTCACCCGAAGGGTGGTGCATCTCAAGTTCCTCGATGGTATTGGAGGGGAGAGGACTATTTTCCGTTGTGAAGTGATGTACCGTCTCCAATCCGTCGGCTCCGATGAGATAGAGACCGTTGTACTGGGTACCTATCCATTTACGATTGGCAGCATCGATTTCAATGCAGTTGATGACAACATCATTGAGCAGATAGTCGGCATAATTGGTGCCATCGTTGCGCGGAATCTTGATCTTCGTAAAGTGATAATCCTCTGAGAACACCTCCGAGGTATTGTACAGCACGAATGGGCCATGGTCTGTCATTACCCATATGTCTCCGTTCAAGTCCTCAGCGAAGTCGTATATGTAGTCCACAGGCGTTATCTGCCCGTCCTGATCCACAAAATCTTTCGTGAACACCCTCACTCTATCATCGGCCGTATTCTCAAGGGTGCCATTCGTATCTATACAAAAGAGATAGGGGTCGTATCGCATACTTATCACCCATATCCATCCGTTCGTATCAAAGAGTATCTCCGTCATGGTGGGCAGCCCCTCCATAGCTTCATAGTACAAACTCACCATATTCCCATCAGGTTTCATCACCTTTATGGGGGCCTTGGCATGCCCATTGGTGATCCACAGGTTGTTTTGTCCGTCGTACTTCATCCTCCCGATACGGGTATAGCGGTTGCTCCCCGGAACGGCAGACTCCAACTCACTGTTTGCGTCAGTGATGTGACGCACGAACTTCATGTCTCTAAACTCGTAGATGCCCTGGCCGAACGATGAGGCAAAGTGATGGTTCCTGTCCGTGGGATCCTGTACGATGCAGGTCATATTCTTATAGTGCACCCCCGTCTGCTCTGCAATGCCCTCCTCTTGAAAGGAAGTCCATGTGCCGTCCTCATACATCAGTAGCGTGCCGTCAAAGAAACTGTTGTCGTAGTAGTTGAGACAGCCGCCAGCCAGCAACATTCGATTGTCATCGGCAAACTCCATATATTGGCAATAGTTTCTCAGCGGACTATGAGGTATAACCTCGGAGACTATCTTTTCCACACTCTTAGCCTCCTTGTCGTACCGATAGGCATTAAGGCCCTTCTTACCGTTACACCCCCAATAGGTATCGCCATCGGAGGTAAGGTAGTTGATGGTACCATCCATTTGGAGCAGAAGAGCTTCTGACGGGGCATCATAGACCAATGTACAGGTTGGGTTACCTACAAATAGCCTGCCATCCGTACAGTGCATAAAGTAAAACGAACCTCTCCGGAAAAGGGCTGACGAACCATCCACGGGGTTGACCCGATATACCGACTCGCGCTGCTTCAGCGCCATGAGTTGCCCGTTGAAATTGGCCAAACAGACATACTTCTCCGTATTGAGGAGGCTCCACTTGGACATATCAAGCAGATTCTCCCTAAGGTCTCCATAATAGAGGCCTTCATCTGTTGCAGCATAGAGCACGCCCTCAATCTCAACACTACTACGGACCACCTTATTCAGTTTATAGGTATTGATAAACTCTCCCTGCTCTACATTAAGCACCACTACCCCGAAATTGGTGGCCATATAGGCTCTGCCATATAGAACACAGAGGGCATTCACCGTAGGGTCAAGATCGCTTCTATTGGTAAAGTCCGTAATGTTGACAACCTCACCATCCGGACGCATGAGATCAATATTGGCATTGCTATATACGATAACCAGTGTATTCGACTCCTCGTCTACAGCTATGTGACGTATATCCTGGTCACTCAGCACATTGGTTTTATCATAGCACTCCACAAACTCGTCGGAAGGGCTGTACGAATAGAGTGACCCGTCGCTCAACACATACACCTTGTCAGCCACAACGGCACATTGGGTTGCATTGTGGTAGGCCAAGTGTGCCCGCCATGAGCCTATGGCAGACTGTGCGACTGCCACGATGGGACATAGTAGGGAACAACATACAAGGAGTCGGTATCGCATAATCGTTCGTTTCATCAGCATCGGTCATTTTTAGGTTGTGCAGTTTGGGGATACAGGCGGAATCATCTACTCAGCTTCCCTACCTTTCAGATAGTGTACCAACAATCTTACCGCTTGAGCGCGGTGGCTGATACGGTTCTTCACCTCATTGCCCAGCTCGGCGAAAGTACCCTCGTAGCCGTCAGGTACAAAGATGGGGTCGTATCCGAAGCCGCCCTGTCCACGCCTCTCGCTAATAATCGTGCCACGCACAACGCCCTCGAAGAAGCGGGTTTCCTCTCCTATCAATAACGCAACAACTGTACGAAATTGTGCACTACGATTAGTTTTTCCTGTTAAATTATACAAAAGTTTGTCGATATTGGCCTCCGAGCCACTTCCACTATATCGTGCACTATACACGCCCGGAGCTCCATTCAGAGCATCCACCTCCAGTCCACTGTCATCAGCGAAACAGTCGTACCCATAGTGATCTTTTATGTAGCGTGCCTTCTGCAAGGCATTTCCGGCAAATGTGTCGGCCGTCTCAGGGATGTCGGTCTCACACCCTATAGCACTGAGGCCAAGCACCTCATACTCTTCACCAAGCATAGCCTTAACCTCCTCAAGTTTGTGTACATTATTGGAGGCAAATACAATCCTCTGTTTCATCATATGTCATTGTATCTCTTTTATCTTTTATGTTTCGGGCACACAAGGCACCCGAGATTGCGTCGTCCTTCGCAAGGGTTACACCTCTTTCAATCCCATCTCATGCGCTTTCTTCAGCATATAGGCGTAGGCTGCATCGTGTTCGTTAAGGATAATGCCATCAAGGATGGCATCCTTGATACTACTCTTCAGCGCTCCCACCTCGGCACAAGGAGCAAGGCCAAACACGCGCATAATTTCGTCACCATCAACAGGCGGTTGGAAGTTGCGTATACGGTCGCGTTCCTCAAGGTCCTTGAGTTTCACCCTTACCAAGCGAAAGTTATTCAGGAAACGCTGCTTGCGCACCTCGTTCTTAGAAGTGATATCGGCTTCGCAAAGCATCATCAGGTCATCAATATCATCGCCCGCCTCAAAGAGCAGTCTCCGCACAGCCGAGTCGGTAACCTCCTCATCGGCTATCACGATAGGCCTCATGTGCAGGCCTACCAATTTCTGCACATACTTCATTTTCTCGTTCATGGGAAGCTTCATGTTACGAAAGATGGTAGGAATCATCTTTTCACCTATGAAGTTGTGGTTGTGGAAGGTCCACCCCAAACGGGAGTCCCATCGTTTCGTACGCGGTTTCCCTATATCATGCAACAGTGCCGCCCAACGCAACCACAGGTTGTCAGAGTTCTTGGCAATGTTGTCCAGTACCTCAAGTGTATGGTAAAAGTTGTCCTTATGGCCTCGACCATTCATGACCTCTACACCTTGCAGGGCAGACAACTCTGGGAAAATAAGCGGAAGCAAACCACATCGGTCAAGTTCTACAAACCCCTTTGAAGGTACCGGAGAAGCGATAATTTTGTTCAGTTCATCAGCTATGCGCTCACGGGAAATGATGGCGATGCGTTCCTTGTTACGGCAGAGCGACTCGAACGTCTCTTCCTCAATATAGAAGTTTAGTTGGGTAGCAAACCGCACGCAGCGCATCATACGGAGCGGGTCATCGCTAAAGGTCACATCCGGATCGAGGGGCGTACAGATAAGGCGTTCCTCCATATCCAGCAATCCATCAAACGGATCCACCAGTTCACCATACCGCCCTTCGTTGAGACATACAGCCAGCGCATTGATGGTGAAATCGCGACGATTCTGGTCATCCTCCAGGGTGCCATCCTCCACGATAGGCTTGCGTGAATCATGGGCATACGACTCCTTACGGGCACCTACAAACTCCACCTCCCAATCGCGGTACTTGAATTGAGCCGTACCGAAGTTGCGAAAGATGTTCACATGAGCTCCCCTACCCAACTTGCGTTTCAGAGCCTCAGCCATAGCAATACCGCTTCCGACCACCACCACGTCGATATCCTTGGACGGACGTTCCAAGTACAGATCACGCACATAGCCGCCTACTACATAACATTCCAGGCCCAACTCGTCAGCCGTAGCGCCAATCAGGTGAAACACCTTGCCCTCAAATGCTGATTTCAGTTCCTCCTCAGATAAATATCTCATTCAATCTCCCTTATATAATTTTCCTTTGCGAAGATACAACAAATAAACGAAATTAAATGACAATCCAGTTATAAAGTTTATCAACACCAAAGCGAATAGGCCTGTTTTCGCATCGTATCATTATTTTGGAAGATAACAACAACAAGAGGCAAGCGGCATCTCGGAAATACGTCAATAAGTTTGGCTTTTTCCTCAGCTTGTACTACCTTTGCCATGAAGAAAAACGTGAAAGAAAATGATGAACGAGAGATTCCGACATACGGCCCTCGTCCTTGAGGGAGGCGGCATGCGCGGCGTATTCACGAGTGGTGTACTCGATTGGATGACCGACCACGGCATCACCTTCCCCTACCTTGTGGGAGTGTCGGCAGGGTCTAGTAATGCTTTGTCATTTGCTTCACATCAGCGCGGCCGGGCCAAATACACCTTCGCCGACCTGCAGACCGAACGCCACTACCTCGGTCTGCACAACCTGCTTCGCCACCATAGCATTATGGATATGGATCTCCTCTACCACGAACTGCCGGAAACACTGTGGTCCTACGACTATGATGCTTATCGTGCCAATCCCATGCGGGTAGAAAGTGTGGCTACCGACTGCCTCACCGGCAAAGCCGTATACCTTGAAGAAAAGGAAAACGCAGAGCGCATCATCGATATCGTACGGGCGTCTTCTAGTCTACCCTTCGTCTGCCCCATCGCTCATGTAGACGGACATCCCATGCTCGATGGCGGCATTGCTGACTCTATCCCCCTGCAGCATGCCATAGAACAGGGATACGAACATGCCGTGGTAGTACTCACACGCCATCACGGATACCGCAAGAAGGAAAAACCGCCCTACCTACCCCCTTTCGTATATGGTCGTTTCCCAAAACTGCGAGAGGCGATACGCACCCGAGGAAAGCGCTATAATACCCAACTCGCATGGATAGAACAACTCGAAGAGGAGGGACGTATCACCGTCATCCGCCCCAATCATCCCGTAGAGGTAGCACGCATTGAAACCGACATGAACAAGATGAATGAGCTCTACCTGCATGGTTTCGAAATGGCAGAGCAGCTGTTGGGTACCTTCGTGGAAAGACAAATTCCACGGAAATAAAGATCCCTTAGAAGAATTAGAGAAATTCCGGGGAATTATAGAAGACAGGAAACCGAAAGAGCCGACTTCATCCTCACTGTTCCACTTCGTCCAACGAAAGAAAAGTAACTTTTCAGCTACATTCATTCGTTGAAATTTGGCATTTCTCTCGGCTTGCACTACCTTTGCCATATCAAACAAATAATACATACGACAATATGGCACTTATAAAATCCGTTAGGGGATTTACCCCTGAGATAGGCGAGAACTGCTTCCTGGCAGACAACGCCACCATCATAGGCGACGTGGTGATAGGAAACGACTGCAGCATATGGTTCAATGCCGTACTACGTGGCGATGTTAACAGCATACGCATTGGGAACGGCGTAAACATACAGGACGGCAGCGTACTGCATACACTATATCAGAAGTCAACCATCGAGATTGGCGACAACGTGTCTGTGGGGCACAACGTCACCATACACGGAGCCACTGTGAAAGACAATGCCCTCATCGGTATGGGCGCCACACTACTCGACCATGTAGTAGTGGGCGAGGGAGCTATCGTGGCAGCCAACGCATTAGTGCTCTCAAACACGGTCATAGAGCCCAACACACTGTGGGCAGGCATACCAGCAAAATTTGTCAAAAAAGTTGATCCCGAACAGAGCCGCGAGCTCAACCAACGCATCGCACGCCAATACTTGATGTATGCCAGCTGGTACAAGGAAGACGAAGAGAAACCCCAAGGCTGCCTCTAAAAAGCCCCTGCAAAAACGCAAGGGCATACAAAAAAAAAGAAAAGGACACACTCTGCAATGATGGAAAAACTGAAACTAGCTCTGCTCACATTAGCCATCAAGTCACTGGCCATATGGCCATTGCGCGCGCTATACCTACTTAGCGACTTCCTATATCCCATCGTATACTACGTAGTAGGATACAGGCGAAAGGTGGTAAGAAAAAACATGACGAGCGCCTTCCCTGAAAAGTCGGAGAAGGGAATCATACAGATGGAGAAAAAATTTTACCGCCACTTCTGCGACTATCTGATGGAAACCCTAAAGCTGATGCACATCAGTGACAACGAGATGCGCCGCCGCATGAAATTCACCAATAGTGAACTCATCGAGGATTTGCGTAGTGACGGGAGGCCCATCTTCTTGTATCTAGGACATCAAGGCAACTGGGAATATGTGATATCGATAACCCTATGGACACACCCTGATCTTGCCGCCTGCCAGATATACCACCCGCTATCGAACAAAACCATGGACAAACTCGTGTACAACCTACGAAGCCGGTTCCACTCAACAGGCATTGCTCAAAAGCAAACCCTACGCGTCATACTTACCATGATAAAGGAAGGCAAGCAACCACTCTTGGGGCTCATCGCCGACCAACGCCCCCCCTTGCGCCAAGCCACCACATGGATGCGCTTCCTCAATCAGGACACACCCATCATTACCGGCGGAGAAACCATGGGTGTGAAACTCAACGCGCACTTCCTATACGGAAGCATACAATGCACCAAACGAGGACACTATGAGATCACCCTGCACCCTATAAAACCGATAAAGGAAGAAGAATTCTCACACAGTAAGCAATATATGCGTATGCTCGAAAAGGATATCGTTGCATCGCCACACTTGTGGCTATGGACACACAACCGATGGAGATTCCGCTACGAACAAGTATACCCCGGGCAGGAAAGGCCGGACTATCTGAATGCACCATAACACAGGCAAAGCAGATGAAGAAAATATTGTTTGTATGCCTCGGCAACATCTGCCGCTCATGCACGGCAGAGGAGATTATGCGTACCCTACTTAAACGAGAAGGACTGGACCATGAAGTAGAGGTGGACTCGGCGGGACTCATCAGCTATCACCAAGGCGAAATGGCCGATCCACGCATGCGAGCCCATGCCCTACGACGCGGATACCGCATCACCCACTTGTCACGCCCGATATGGAGCACCGACTTCATAGACTTTGATCTCATTATCGGCATGGATGACAGCAACATTGACCGTCTGCATACCCTTGCACCTGGGCCGGAAGAGGAGAACAAAATTGTGCGAATGACGGACTTCTGCACCCGTATGGTGGCCGACCACGTGCCTGACCCCTACTACGGAGGTGCACAGGGATTTGAAAATGTCATCGACATCCTCGAAGATGCCTGCGAGGGATTATTGAAAAAATTGCATTAAAAGTCCTTAAACATTAAGGCTATCTACTCTTTTTTGATTACTTTTGTAGCAAATTAGGGAGAGGTATACCCCTTTCTATCAGAAATCATGCAAGCTTACTACAACAAATCATTATGAAGCAAAAGAAAAAAAGAGCTATCGATGTCCAGTTCGTGACAGCCTGTATCAGTACTGCACTGGTACTGCTTCTGTTGGGAACAGTAACCTTGGTGGTACTCTCGGCCAACAGCCTGTCGCAACATGTACGCGAAAACCTAGAGCTATCATTGCTACTTAACGACAACACCACCACAGACGACGTGGAACGCATCGTAAAATATGTAAAGACAAAAAATTACACGAAAGAAGTCAAGTACATCTCCAAAGAACAAATCCTTGCCGAGCAGACCTCATCGATGGGTCTCGACCCTACAGAGTTCTTGGGATATAACCCTTATACAGCATCCATTGAAGTAAAGCTCAAAGCCGACTACGCCAACACCGACAGCATCATCCCCATCAAAGGGAAACTAATGAGGTTCAACCAGATAAGAGAAATATCGTACCCTAGTGAATTGATGAACAATGTCAACGACAACATCCGCAAGATAAGTATCATACTGTTAGCATTAGCGGTGACATTGTCGTTCATTTCTTTCGCCCTCATTAACAATACCATCAGACTGACCATCTACTCACAGCGTTTCCTGCTGCATACGATGAAACTCGTGGGAGCCAGCTGGGGGTTCATACGCCGTCCCTTCATCCTACGCAACCTGGGCATCGGTATCACATCGGGTATACTAGCTAATGGCATGATTGCTGCCGGCATATATTTCCTACTTCGCTATGAACCACAGATAAGTTACCTGTTTACCATACCCACACTCAGCATCGTAGCCGCCAGTGTCATGGTATTCGGTATCCTCATCACAATATTCTGTGCCTATATCTCCATCAACCGCTTCCTCAGAATGAAAGCCGGAGATCTTTATTATATCTAATGACAACTAATACATCTTATAACCTACAAAAGAGCTCATATGGAAAAACAGAAATTGGCATTTTCAAAAAGCAACTTCATACTTGTAATCATCGGATTAGCAATCATCGTCATCGGCCTCTGCCTCATGACTGGCCCCAGTTCAACAGAGACCCATTTTGAGCCGGACATTTTCAGTACACGCCGCATCGTGGTGGCTCCCCTCGTATGTTTCGTGGGATTCGTGTTCATGATATTCGCCATCATGTTCAAGCCCAAGAACAATTCAAAGGACAACCGCTAACACCATCTGCATACTATGAACGTATTTGAAACCATCATTATTGCCATCGTTGAAGGATTGACGGAGTTCCTTCCCGTATCGTCGACGGGACACATGATTATTGCACAGAATCTGCTGGGTGTCGAGAGCACTGACTTTGTCAAGGCATTTACCTTTATCATCCAGTTCGGTGCTATCCTTTCCGTATTGGTGCTCTATTGGAAGCGCTTCTTCCAGCTCAACCGCACTCCACTCCCAGAAGGTATGCCGATGATAAAGCGTCTCCTGCACAAGTATGATTTCTATTGGAAGCTGTTCATCGCCTTCATCCCCGCAGCCATATTCGGTCTTCTGTTCAGCGATGCTATCGACGCTATGCTCGAACGGGTAGAGGTTGTGGCCGTGACACTCATCTTAGGCGGCATCTTCATGCTATTCTGCGACCGCATTTTCAACAAAGGCAGTGAGGAGACTGTGCTCACCGAGAAGCGCGCCTTCATGGTGGGCCTCTTCCAATGCATATCGATGATACCGGGCGTGTCGCGCTCCATGGCTACCATCGTGGGAGGTATGGCGCAGCGATTGACACGCAAGGCAGCAGCAGAGTTCTCCTTCTTCCTTGCCGTGCCCACCATGCTTGGCGCCACGGTATACAAGGTCTACGACCTCATCAAGGAGGGGGGTACAGAGATTATCACTGACAACATCTCCACCCTGCTCGTTGGTAATGTGGTGGCCTTCATTGTCGCCCTGCTGGCCATCAAGTTTTTCATCAACTTTGTGACCAAATACGGCTTCAAAGCCTTTGGTTGGTACCGTATCGTAGTGGGAGCTCTCATCCTTATCCTGCTCTTCACAGGGCATAACCTAACTATTGTCTGATGGATTTCAAAGCAGGAGAGATAATCTGTATCAACAAACCTTATACGTGGACCTCGTTTGCCGTAGTGAACAAGGTGCGCTACCTCCTATGCCGTAAGATGGGCGTGAAAAAGCTCAAGGTGGGGCACACCGGTACACTGGATCCCCTGGCAACAGGCGTGATGATACTCTGCACGGGAAAGGCCACGAAGCGTATCGAGGAGTTCCAGTATCAGACAAAGGAATATGTGGCTCATATACGACTTGGAGCTACTACCCCCTCATACGATCTGGAGAAACCCATCGACGCTACTTATCCTACGGAGCATATCACCCGTGAGTTGGTGGAGGATACCTTGCGCAGCTTCATCGGCACTATCGAGCAGATACCCCCTTCGTTCTCGGCCTGCATGGTCGATGGCAAGCGTGCCTACGAGCTTGCACGCAAGGGCGAAGAGGTACAACTCAAGGCCAAGACACTCGTCATTGACGAGATTGAGTTGCTCGAATGCAACCTGCCCGACGTAGTGATACGTGTGGAATGCAGCAAGGGAACCTATATCCGCGCCTTGGCACGCGACATCGGTGAGGCACTGCAGAGCGGTGCGCACCTTACAGGACTGGAGCGCACCCGAGTAGGCGAAACGACCTTGGCCGACTGTATGAGTGTCGATGAGTTCACCGAGTGGCTCGAACATGTGGAGATTATCGACAGTTCAGAGCAAGCTGAAAACTAACCGAACAAGAAAACTAAATCAACATATAAATATGAAACTATCTCAATTTAAGTTCAAACTCCCCGAAGAACTCATTGCTAAGGAGCCCACGTTCCATCGTGATGATTCCAGACTGATGGTCGTACACAAGAAGTCAGGTGAAATAGAGCATCGCCTGTTCAAAGAGGTACTAGATTATTTTGACGAAGGAGATGCCTTCCTGTTCAACGACACCCGCGTATTTCCTGCCCGCCTATATGGTAATAAGGAGAAAACAGGAGCTCGTATTGAGGTATTCCTGCTTCGCGAGCTCAATGAGGAGTTCCGTCTGTGGGATGTATTGGTAGACCCTGCACGTAAAATACGTATCGGCAACAAGCTCTATTTCGGCGAGGACAATGCGATGGTAGCTGAAGTGATTGACAACACCACCTCGCGCGGTCGTACACTTCGCTTCCTTTTCGATGGTTCACATGAGGAATTTAAGGAAGCCCTTTATGCCTTAGGAGTAGCCCCGTTACCCCACTATATTGACCGCGAAGCTACTGATGAAGACCATGAGCGCTTTCAGACCATCTTTGCCAAGCACGAAGGTGCCGTCACTGCCCCCGCTGCAGGTTTGCACTTCAGTCGTGAGCTAATGAAGCGAATGGAAATTAAAGGCGTAGAAGCGGCTTATGTAACCATGCACATTGGACAAGGTAACTTCCGAGATATAGATGTAGAGGACCTCACCAAACACAAGACCGATTCGGAGCAGATGTTCGTAGAACGTGAAGCTACAGAGATTGTCAACAACGCCAAGGACAATGGACACAAGGTGTGTGCTATCGGCACATCCGTAATGCGTATACTCGAGACAGCTGTCGGTGCCGATGACCGGCTGAAAGAGTATGAGGGTTGGACCAATAAGTTCATCTTCCCCCCCTACGATTTCCGCTTTGCCGATAGCTTAATCACCAATCTCCATCTTCCCTACTCCACTATGCTCATGCTCACTGCAGCCTATGGTGGTTACGACCTCATCATGCATGCATACGACGTAGCCATAGAAAACGGTTACCGTTTCGGAGCTTACGGTGATGCCATGCTCATTATTGACAAATGAAAGCCTATCTAGGTATAGGAACTAATTTAGGTGACCGCACAGCCAATCTAAGCCGTGCGGTCGCTTTGCTTGACGAGCAGGCAGGGCACGTACTTGCCTGCTCCTCCTTTATAGAGAGCAAACCATGGGGATTCCACTCTGAAAATGCTTTCCTCAATGCAGTAGTTGCTATCGACACCATCCTTACTCCATACGAATTGCTGAGTGCCACTCAGTCAGTAGAAAAAAAGATGGGGCGCACTCATAAAACAGTCAACGGGAACTACATCGACCGCATCATTGACATTGACATCCTCCTCTACGAAGATCTCATCATCAACACTCCTGAGTTGAAAATACCACATCCATACCTACTGGAACGGGAATTTGTATATCAGCCACTGATAGAAATCGCTTCAGAGGCCATGCACCCTCTGCACCATAGACGAATCAGCGAAATCATTTGATTGAAAATACTTAGCGTCCCCCACAGAACAGTTTGATAACACCCGGGAACAATCGCCGTAAAGTCCCATATGCCCATACGCCTATTACTGATAACAGAACACAGATAAGTAATTGCGCTATGGCATAGCTAAGACCTGCCTCGGGAAGGTAAGGCATCGCCCATTTGCTGACAAGTCTCGCAGGAAGCTGATGATAGGCAAACAGGAAAAAGCTGCTGTCAACGAGCAAAGTCGGCACATGTATCGTGTACCTCCTTAACAGCCAAGTGCCCCAACCAAGAAAAGCCATAGCACCAGAAAAGGCAGCTATCTGATAAAGCATATCTACATAATGGACTGGCACTATAATAACATATATGGTAAGCCCTACAAATAGCAACAGTGCAGCCCATCTGGCAGCATAGGAAAGAGATGAGAAGTGTGTATTCCGTATTCCCCAATAAGCTCCAATACTGAAGAATAACAAAGCAACCAAGGTTGCCGAAGGCACTGGAAGCACGTACATCACAAGCAATAATGCCAGAAACCAGGTTCCCAGCCAGTACACTCCAAAAGCAATCAATGGAGCAAGCAGTACCACTATCATCAACTCTCTGATAAACCAGAACTGAGGTACTATAGGACCACTACGGCGAGATAGATCCTGCACATCCCATAGACAAGAAAGCCAATCACGAAAAGAGAAGCTGGCAATATCCTTCATTACTCCCTCCATGGAACCAGGCATCAGCCGTTGAGCAAGATAGTAGGCACCTATATAGACTATACACCATAACAGATAGGGTATCAACAACGTGTACACCCTTCTGCGACACTTTTGGAAATAGGTATGGATAGTCAACCGGGATCCCCCCTTGAAGAAAAGATATCCGGAGATAATAAAGAACAGAGCCACTGAAGCATTGGCTATTTCTGTAATAAACAGACGATAAAAGGCATAACCGGCGTAACGTTCACTCCCTACCCTCACGCCATCAACCAAGACCTCATCAAAAGCACAATGCAGAAGCACTACCATCACCATCATAGGGAAACGAAGCAAGGAGATAAGCGCCGAATTCTCATCTGGTGCTCCATGACTGGTAAAAGAAGCCTTAGGTACATTAAGATGTGCCATTGTCATTCGCATATCTACACACAAAGATAGTATAAAGATGAAGAAAAACACAAATATATTTGGCATTTCCTTGCAGAAATATTACTTTTGTCGATAATTTCTATGGTGGATAGATTTGAGCAGCTTGCAACCACAGTAAAAAATGCTAAAAAACAGTAGTTTCACACTGCTTGCATATACTCTCGACTATCCCCCTGTTTTTAATTGAGAATTGAAAAATTAGAATTGAAAATTGAAAGTTAGCCATCCTGGACGGCGACTGTTGTCTGTTGACTGTTGACTTTCTTAAAACTAAAAGACATGGGATATCTGTTTACATCCGAATCGGTGTCTGAGGGACACCCCGACAAAGTGGCCGACCAAATATCGGACGCTGTATTGGACAAGTTGCTGGCCTACGACCCCAACTCAAAGGTAGCTTGCGAAACGTTAGTAACTACCGGACAGGTAGTCATCGCCGGTGAAGTAAAGACAAGTGCATACGTTGACCTCCAGCTCATCGCCCGCGAGGTAATCAACAAGATTGGTTACACCAAGAGCGAATACATGTTCGAGGGCAACTCGTGCGGCGTATTCTCGGCCATCCATGAGCAGAGTGCCGACATCAACCGTGGTGTGGAGCGCGAAGACCCCATGAACCAGGGTGCCGGCGACCAGGGCATGATGTTCGGCTACGCCACCAACGAGACCGAAGACTATATGCCTCTTTCACTTGACCTTGCACATAACATCCTCAAAGTGCTTGCCGACATCCGTCGCGAAGGAAAGGAGATGACCTACCTTCGTCCCGATGCCAAGAGCCAGGTGACCATCGAGTATGATGACAACGGAAAACCCGTACGCATTGATACCATCGTAGTGTCGACCCAGCACGATGAGTTTATAGTCCCTGCTGATGACACCAAGGAGGCACAGCTCAAGGCCGACGAGCAGATGCTGGCACAGATACGTCAAGACGTGATTGAGATACTGATGCCCCGCGTCATTGCCGGCATACACAACAAGGAGGTATTGGCCCTCTTCAACGACAATATCACCTATCACGTTAACCCCACGGGCAAGTTTGTCATCGGTGGTCCTCACGGTGATACGGGTCTTACCGGCCGCAAGATTATCGTCGACACCTATGGTGGCAAGGGTGCCCACGGTGGTGGTGCCTTCAGTGGCAAGGACCCCTCGAAGGTAGACCGCAGTGCAGCCTATGCCGCACGCCACATCGCCAAAAACCTCGTGGCTGCCGGCGTGGCCGACGAAATGCTGGTGCAGGTGTCCTACGCCATCGGTGTGGCCAAGCCCATCAACATCTTTGTAGACACCTACGGCCGTAGTCACGTGAACATGACCGACGGAGAGATTGCCCAGAAGATTGACGAACTCTTTGACCTTCGCCCCAAGGCTATTGAGGAACGCCTCAAGTTGCGCAACCCCATCTATGCCGAGACAGCAGCCTACGGGCACATGGGCCGTAAGCCCGAGATGGTGACCAAGAGTTTCCGCTCACGCTACGAAGGCGACAAGGATGTCACCGTAGAGCTCTTCACATGGGAAAAGCTTGACTATGTAGATAAGGTAAAAGAAGCATTCGGCCTTTAAGCAGCAATCACATCCCCTATCAAGCCCGATATCAATCGGGCTTGTTTTGTATACATATCAATGTACAAAACGTTTCACAAAAGGAATCTGCTTCAGCGGCAGATCGTGCTTGATGATATAGACCACAAAGAGCATCAGCAAAAGGGTGTTAGCCCCCATACGCAACCATTGGTTTCCGATAGGCAACAATTGCGATATACCATATAGCCCCAGAGCGAGGACAAAATAGATGATGATACCTTTCACATCATAACGGATAGGGTGGTAGTGTTGCCCGATGAAGTAGCTAAGCAGCATAGCCGTACCATATCCAGCCACTCCACCCCATGCACAAGCCACGTAGCCATAGTGGGGTACAAAGATGAAATTGACAGCCAATAGCACCATACAAGCAATAATTGACATGATGGCACCCCAGTAGGTCTTGTCGGTGAGCTTGTACCAGAACGAGAGATTGAAGTAGATACCCATGAATATCTCGGCCATCATCACGATGGGTACCACGCACAGTCCCTCCCAATAAGTGCGCCCCACGAGGAGCTTGAACAGATCTATATAGAATACGACCACGAGGAAGGCCAGCAAGGTGAAAATGACAAAGTACTTCATCGTGGCAGCATACATATGGTTGTTGTCCTCCTTGTTGCGGCTTTGATTGAACACGAAGGGCTCGTAGGCATAGCGGAAGGCTTGCAACAGTATGGCCATGATCATAGCTATCTTGGAGCAGGCACCATAGATACCGAGTTGCACCTCGCCTTCGGTGCCAGGCATAATGAAGAGATAGGTAATCTTGTCGGCCACTTGATTGAGGATACCTGCAATGCCGAGTATGAGGATGGGCATGGCATAGCGCAGCATACGGCGGGCCAGTTGCCTGTCGAAGCCATAGGCCAGTCCTTTCAACTCGGGGATGAAGCCAAGCGTGACACTAGCTGTACAGATGAGGTTGACAATGAAGATGTAGCCCACGCTATACTGTGGGTCGTACCATCCTATCCACTCGGGGTGTGAGGCGTGGATGACCGGAGCCACGAGAAAGATGAAGAGGTTGAGCAGAATATTCAATACGATGAACGTCAACTTGAGTGTCACAAATTTCACGGGACGTTGCTGCTGCCTCAGGTGGGCGAACATGATGGCTTGCACGGCATCGATAGCTACGATGGTCGACATGCAAGCAATATATTCGGGATGGTCGGCATAGCCCATCCATGCACTGATGGGAGCATTGAACACGAGGCACAACACAGCAAATGTCACTGCAACACCCGTGACAAGCCACAGTACCGTGCCATACACCTTGCGACTATCCTCCCCCTCCTTCGTGCTGAAACGAAAGAGCGTGGTCTCCATGCCGAAGGTGAGCAGCACCACCAGCAATGCCGTATAGGCATACACATTAGTCACCACACCATAACCTCCGCTCGCAGCTGTAATCTTAATGGTATAGAGCGGCACCAGCAGATAGTTGAGGAAACGCCCTACGATGCTACTTAAGCCATAGAGTGCGGTATCTTTGACAAGTGTTTTCAGCTCCATCTTTCTTGCATGCTTTAGGCATAGCTTTACTTCAGATAATCCTCAAAGTACTGCGTGATGCGTTCGTGCAGATGCACGCTCTTGTGCCCCATCATGTTGTGGCCCTCGCCGGGGTAGGCGAAGAAGTCGGGCTGGGTACCTGCCTTGATGCACTCCTCGATGAACATGAGGCAGTGCTGCGGCACTACGGTGGGGTCGTTGTATCCGGTGATGATCTGCAGCTTGCCCTTGAGGTTCTTGGCCTTGGGCAGCAGTGAGCACTGGGCATAGCCCTCGGGGTTGCTCTGCGGGGTGTCCATATAGCGCTCGCCATACATCACCTCGTACCACTTCCAGTCGATGACAGGGCCACCGGCTACGCCCACCTTGAACACGTCGGGGTAGTTGGTCATGAGCGAGATGGTCATGAAACCGCCGTAGCTCCAGCCATGCACGCCGATGCGGTCGGCATCCACGTAGGGCAGACTCTTGAGGTACTCCACGCCGCACATCTGGTCGCGCATCTCCTCCTGGCCGAGGTGGCGGAAGGTGGCTTGCTCAAACTCCTTGCCACGGTTCTCGCTACCGCGATTGTCGAGGATGAAGAGGATATAGCCCTTCTGCGCCATGTAGGTCTCCCATGAGCGGCTGCCATAGTTCCAACGGGCATCCACGTTGTGGGCGTGGGGGCCACCGTATACATATACTACAGTGGGGTATTCCTTGGTCTCGTCAAAGTCGGCCGGCTTCACCATACGCCAATAGAGGTCGGTGGTGCCGTCGGCTGCCTTGATGGTTCCGCACGAGAATTGCGGCACCTTGTAGCCCTCCCAAGGGTTGGGCGAGGTATAGTAGGCCGTCTGCTTGCGGGTCTTGGCATCATTGATGCTGATGTTGCGCGGTATCTCGGGAGTCTGATAACTGTCGGCGATGTAGCGTCCGCTGCTGCTCAGCTTGGGCGTGTGCCAGCCCTGGCCATTGTCGAGCAGGGTGCGCTTGCCGCTCTTGACGTTCACCTCCCAGGTGTTGCACTGTATGGGGCTGCACTCGTTGCTGCTGATGATGATGCTCTTGTTCTTCGTGTTGAAGCCCACGATATCCATCACCACCCATTGGCCCTGGGTGAGCTGGCGCAGCTCATTACCCTCGGTGTCGAAGAGGTAGAGGTGGTTGTATCCGTCCTTCTGGCTCTGCAGGACAAACTTACTGTCGTCCCACGGGAGGAACAGGATGGGGCTTTGCGGCTCCACGTACTTCTCGTCGGTCTCGCGGTAGAGCTCACCGATGCGTTCGCCAGTAGCTACATCATAGCTCACGAGGCGGCAATCGTTCTGGTCGCGGTTGAGCTCAAGCATATAGATGGTCTTCGAGTCGGGGCTCCAGGCCACGTTGGTGAAGTAGCGGTCCTTGGGGTCGCCAGCCTTGAGGTAGAGTGTCTTGCCGGTTGCCACGTCGTATACACCCACGGTTACCTCATGCGATGTCTCGCCGGCCATGGGATACTTGTCGGGCTCGTGGGTGGCGATACGGGGGAAGAGGTTCACCTGCGGATAGTCGGTCACCATGCTCTGGTCCATGCGGTAGAAGGCGAGGCGCATGCCATCGGGGCTCCAGAAGAGTCCGCTATGGATGCCAAACTCGTCGCGGTGTACGCTGCGGCCATACACAATCTCGCGCGAACCGTCGGTGGTGAGCTGTATGTCTTTGCCGCCATCGGCCGGGCGGAAGTAGAGCTGGTCGCCATCGACATAGGCGGTATGGCGAGAGACGGTGTTGAAGTTGCTTGCCTGCAGCTCATCGGCACTGCATTGGCTCCACACCTGCTTCTTCTGCTCGAAGTCTACCAAGCGACGCTCGCCGCCAAACTTCAGCAACGCCAAGGGCTGGTCGCTGTAGGGGAAGGTGGCGTTGTAGAGCGCACGCAGACCGTTATCTGGCGTACATCCCAGCCACTCATTCACGTCGTCGACGGTGAAGAACACTGTCTCCTTGCCCGTTTTCTTATCCACGAGGTAGCACTCCTCCACATCGAGGCGCACCAGCTGGTCGCCCCACCAGGTGAGCCAGCGGTTGCCGGGAATCATGTTGCGGTAGTTGGTACCGCCAAAGTTGAGGTCCTCCAGTGTAAACTCTTTCATCTCTGCAGTCTCTTGTGCCATAGTGTTAGGTGTGCCCAGCGCCAGCATAGCCGCCAAGGCACCAATGATGTATCTGCTTTTCATTATAACTATTTCTTTATATCCCACAAATTTCCGAGAATTATCGGACTTGACCAAATAAATGGCCGTTTTTTTGCAACCGTGGATAGCGCTCATTGCAGGGGAAGGACCTCACTGCATGTGCGAAAACGCACACTTTTGTGCGATTTCGCACATTCTCCCCGAAAGTCCAAAATCGCTACTTCCTTGTATTTCTTTACTTTAACGTTTTGGCACGGTTTTTGTAGGGAATATTTTAGATGCGCCGTTTTGGCAGCGACGCCCAATAACCTTTTTTAATAAAACAAAACGAATAAGAGAAAAAACATTCACATGCAAGCAATTAACCACAAAGACAAAGCAAAAACTTCGCGTAACCGTGGATACGTAATGAAATATCCACGGATACGTGATGAAATATCCGCGGATATTTAATCAAATATCCACGGATACGCAAACAATTCGACAAACCGAACAGAAAAAACAGAAAGTATGAATCAAGAAAACAAACAAACGATCCTGTCATTCTGAACGCAGTGAAGAATCTCGCATCGAAACTTGAAAGAGATCTTTCACCTTCGTTCAAGATGACAAAAGGCAAGTAAAAAATGAATTATCAAGCCTATGATAAAAATTTATCATACCTTTGACAAAGTTTTGTCGAGCCTGTGATAAAAAATTGTCAAGCCTGTGAAAATCCTTGACAACAGTACACAAACTAAAAATTCCGTAGCGCAGCGAGAGCAATATATGCTTGCATAATATTGCCGAGCAAGCAAGGAATCTTAAATGTGCAACATTTATAAACTAAAAAACTCAAATGCTACTACACTACATTAAAATAGCCCTGCGCAACCTGCGCAAATACCCCGCGCAAACCGCCATCTCCGTGCTCGGCCTCGCCGCCGGCTTCGTATGCCTCTCGCTCTCCGCCCTGTGGATGCACTACGAGAACACCTACGACACCATGCACAAGGACTATGAGCGGATATATACGTTCCAAGATGAACGATACAGCAACAGCCGTGGCGAGCAGGCACGAGGCACCACTCTATTGGCTTCGTGCGCTGTATATAGAGCGTTACTTCAAGATTTACCCGAAGTGGAAGCCACATGTGCCATTCAACTGGTCGAACCGTTAGATGGAATCATTGAGGGTACAACGCTTCATGTGCTGGATATTGACGAACGTTTCCCTACTGTTTTTGATATTCCTTTGCTGGAAGGCGACTTGGCCTTCCTTGAGCGAAAGGAAGAAAACCATGTCGCAATCTCAGAGCCACTGGCACGGCTGCTTTTCCCCGAAGCAACGCACTATGTGGGAAACAAGTTCCATTTGATTAACGATATGGAATTAGTCATCGATGCTGTTTATGAGCCGTTTGACGAGCACAGTCTCTTTGCAGACTGTAATATGATAATGTACCGAGAATTCAACCCTGAATGGGGATGGAGTGATACGATGTTTGCAAAATTGTACAAAGGTGTGGATGTGCAAGCCTTCTCCGATAAGGTATATAATATATGTAAGGAGAACGGTGACTCATTGCACACTGCAACCATCCCTTTAATGCAGGCTCATCGCTATGGTGGCAACAGCCTCAGCCTGCGCTATACACACTTGCAGAACTTTGCCCTTTGCAGTACACTGCTTGTAGTGTGTGCGCTCATCAATTTCCTCGTACTCTACCTTATCCGCCTGCGTGGACGTCAGCGTGAGATGGCGCTCCGCATTGTCAGCGGTGCCACCACCCGTAGCCTGCTGCTGATGTTTATGATAGAGTACAGTATGGTACTCATCGCAGCAGTAGCCATAGGAGCGCTCGTCATAGAGTGGCTGCGCGAGCCGTTTGTCCGTTTTGCCTCCATCGGCTTGGGCGGCTATTACATACAGTTGCAGTCTTTCTACTATATGCTGGGCATTGCGGCCGTTTGCCTTGTCGTTAGTCTGGCACCAATAGCTGTTGTGCGTCATCGTACATTACATCGCAGCCTTTCGGATCGTCAGTCTGGCGGTGCGATGCGAAAAGCCAGCCTCTTCATCCAGCTCACCACAAGCATAACCTTCATCTTCTGCACCATTGTCATGCTGCGCCAAGTACACTTCCTCCGCAACAACGACTGGGGCTACACAATCAAGGGACGCGCAATGATGTATGTACAGGGCACACGCAGTTCGCAAGAGTTTAACATGGAGTTCTTTTCGATGATGGACCGACAAATAGCGCACCAAATGATACAGTTGCCTATGGTAACGAATGCGCGCGACATAGCGCGTACGTTCAATGGAATAGGCGGAAGCACCTTTGGTTGCGAGATAAGCGCTATTCCCGACGGAGAGTACACGACAGTTACAATGGAACCGGGGTTTTGGGACATCGGTCACCCCGATTATGGCTTTACAGTTGTAGAAGGCACATTGCCGCGTGAGGAGAACTGGGCTGAGAATCAAATTGTCATCACTGAGAATACGCGCCGTGCCTTGGGATGGGACACCGCAGTGGGGCGTATGGTCTACTGGAAATCTCACGGAGGGAGGAAGCAGGGAGCAAACGAGGTGGTGGCAGTCATCAAGGACATTCACACCGAGTCACTCATGGAGCAACCGGCCAAGTATTACTTCTTAAGTCGGCAGGGCTATAACAAGATATATGGAGAAAGGAATGATTGGACAAAGTATGGTTATTACCTTACAATAAGTTATGAGCCCACGATGCGTAAAGAGTTCGAGGCTGCCATAGATAAGATGATGAGCAAGCAATTCCCTGAGATTATCTATAAGGTGCGCTATCAAGAAGATTTGTTGGCCGACAAGCTCCGAAGCGAGACCAACCTGATGACAATCCTTGGCATCATCACCGCCGTCTGCATCCTCGTGGCCGTGTTTGGCGTCTACTCCATCGTGACGCTCGCCTGTGCCCAAAGGCGCAAGGAGATTGCCCTGCGCAAGATTCACGGTGCCACGTTGGCGGACATCCTCTCCATATTTATAAAGGAGTACGGACTCATCGTCCTCGCCGCCTCGGCCGTGGCCTTCCCCATAGGCTATATGATAATGAAGGAGTGGGTGGCGCAGTACGTGAAGCAAGCGCCCATCGCCTGGTGGATATACGCCGTCATCCTCCTCGCCATCGTCCTGCTCATCGCCCTCTCGGTAGGCTCGCGCGTATGGCGCACCGCACGAGAGAATCCGGCGGAGGTGATAAAGAGGGGGAATTAGGGAGCCTTCCCTTGCCCCTCCCAAGGAGGGGTGACTCGTCATCGCGGAGAAAAGATTATGAGAAATTCATGGTCAATTGATGGTGATTTGTGTTTTATATAAAAAAATAGTATCTTTGCCTTGCATAAAGGAGGTAATGTTATGGACGACAAGTATAAAATACCCTATGTGAATGCCTGCATCCGCGCTTTTGCAATGCGGTTCAGTCTCACTGTGCAAGCGGCATTTCGTTATCTCAACCGCTTCAAAGGAATTGAGTTCCTCGACGAGTTCTACGATGTAGAGCACCTGCTGTCAATCAACGATGCTGTAGATGACCTCACGCTTATCTGCAAAAAGAATGGAGGACAATTAACATGAGACTCTACCACGGAACAAACATCGAGTTTCAGGAGATAGACATCGCAAAGTCCAACCCTTATAAGGATTTCGGACAGGGATTCTATCTCACTGACCTACGCCACCAAGCCGAAAGGATGGCCTTGAGAAAGGTGAAGTTCTTTGGTGGCGAGTGTGTGGTACAGGAATACGAGTTCGACGAGTCCTTATTAGAAGACGGCAGATTGAATGTAAAGATATTCCCAGCGCCTAATGAGGAGTGGGCTGCGTTCATCCATAACAACAGGAACAACGCCGGTGAGTATCACCACGACTACGACGTAGTGATAGGCCCGATAGCCGATGATGGCGTGGCTTTCCTGCTTGGTCGATACGAAGAGGGCACAATCACGCTTGCCGAACTGGCACGCCAATTGGAATACAAGCAACTCAACAACCAATACTTCTTTGGCACAGCGCGTGCCGTTAACTTCTTGAGAAGAGTATGACAGACGACAACAAACGAGCATTCCTCAAAGACAGGATAGTGGATCAGATGACTATGTTCTTGATGCGCGACTTTGGCCTAAACCTCCCCGAAGCTTTGGAGGTGATATACAACTCTACTCTGCACCTCTCCTTGCAGGACGATGAGACAGGACTCTATCTGGAGAGTCCGTCCTACGTGTACGAATACCTTAAAAAGGAATATCTGACCGGAAGCTGTTCGGTTGCATAATACGCTTATCTTATTACAACAAGCGCGTGATATCCGTCGATTTCACGCGCTTGCTCTTTTAATCATTTTATCAAGACATACTCCAGCAAGTACTGCTTGATTATTTCTTGTCGCCCCTGCTCTTGTTGGGATTAGGTTTTGAGAATCGTTGGGGGCGCTGGCCGCGCTTGTCGCCCATGGGCTTGCCGCCACGGAACTCGCGCTTGCTGCCATCCTGTGGCCTATTTGCCTTGCGCTCGCGGGCTGCCTGCATCTTGGCAAACTCATGGTGACGCTCGTAGAGGGTGCTGTAGTTGGTGTCCTCCTCGTAGCGCTCGCGGTCGTTGCGCTCGGCCATCTCGCGCTTGCTGATGGGACGGTCTTCGCCGAAACGACGATTGTCGTCGTTGAACCTGCGACGTTCGCCGCCAAAGCTGCGCTCTTCGTCATTGAAGCGACGGCGTGGACGCTCCTCCTCGCGCTTCATGCCGAAGGTCTTGGCTGCACGTTCCTCACGTACACGGAGCGGACGGCGCTCTGTTGCAGGGCGCTCGCTCTTGTCGAGCTCCTCGCCGCTCTCGCGGAACTCCTTGAACTTACCGTCGAACATCTCATACTTGCGGAACTCGCAGGGAAGGGCACCGTTGAAGAAGGGGATGATGACCGAGGCCTTCAGCCCAATCTTGTCGAAGCACTCCTTGCGGTAGCTCAATATCCATGCATCGTTGCCCTTGAAGGCATGCTTGAGTCGCTCGCCGATGGTGCGGTACAGTCCCAAGAGGTCGTCGGTAGTGATGCGCTCGCCATAGGGCGGGTTGGTCACCATGATGGCACGCTCGGCAGGCTCCACGAAGTCGGCCATATCGCGGTGCTCAATGGTGATGTCCTTGGAGAGACCTGCTGCACGCACATTGTTGGTGGCGATATTCACCGCCTTCCAGTCGATGTCGTAGCCATAGATATGGTGGGTAAACTCGCGCTCGGCAGAGTCATCGTTGTATATCTCGTCGAAAAGCTCCTGGTCGAAGTCGGCCCACTTCTCGAAAGCAAACTCCTTGCGGAAGACGCCCGGCGCGATGTTGCGGGCGATGAGGGCAGCCTCGATGGGCAGGGTGCCCGAGCCGCACATGGGGTCTACGAAGTCGCACTCGCCTGTCCAACCCGTCTGCAAGATCATGCCGGCAGCCAGCACCTCATTGAGCGGAGCCTCCACAGCCTCCTGACGGTAGCCACGGCGGTGGAGCGACTCACCCGATGAGTCGAGCGACAGGGTGCAGCGATCCTGTGCGATGTGTATGTGGAGCGTGATGTCGGGGTTGGTCACCTGCACCGAGGGGCGCTTGCCCTCCTTCTCGCGGAAGTAGTCGGCAATGGCATCCTTGACGCGGTAGGCCACGAACTTGGAGTGGCGGAACTCGTCGCTGAACACCACCGAGTCGACAGCAAAGCTGGTGTTCACATTCATATAGTCTTCCCACTTGATGCGCTTCACGATATCATATATCTCGTCGGCATCCTTGGCATTGAAGTGAAGGATAGGCTTCAAGATGCGGATGGCTGTGCGCAAATGGAAGTTGGCACGGTACATCATGGCCTTGTCACCGGTAAACGATACCATACGGCGACCTATCTGGATGTCGTTGGCACCCAACTCGGTAAGTTCCTTTGCCAATATCTCCTCCAGTCCCTGGAAAGTCTTGGCGATGAGTTCAAATGTTTTCAATGTCGTTATGTTTTATAATGTTACTCCTAATTGTCTCTTTCTGTGTGATGTGTCAGGCTGCTTATCTCTTCTGCAACACCTTTGTGCCTGCCGGTACATCTTCGGTAACCCATACGTTGCCGCCGATGACTGCTCCGCGCCCTATCGTGATACGGCCGAGGATGGTGCTGTTGCTATACACGATGACACCGTCCTCGAGGATGGGGTGGCGGTCGATACCCTTGATGGGATTTCCCTGCGCATCGAGAGGGAAACTTTTGGCACCTAGGGTGACACCCTGATACAGCTTTACATGATGGCCGATAATGCTTGTGGCGCCTATCACTACGCCCGTGCCATGGTCGATGGTGAAGTAGTCGCCTATGGTGGCGGCAGGATGTATGTCGATACCCGTCTCGCTATGCGCCATCTCGGTGATGATGCGCGGGATGAGCGGTACGCCCAGCAGATGCAGCTCGTGGGCCATGCGGTAGTTGCTCAAGGCGCGTATCACCGGGTAGCAGCTGATGACCTCGCCATAGCTTGTGGCTGCAGGGTCACCCTCGTAGGCGGCAATGACATCGGTGCCCAATTGGCGGCGCAACTCGGGCAAACGTCCGATGAATTGGGCACAAATTGCTGTTGCACGCTCTCGCGTAGCCTCGGCCGCCTTGTCGAAGCAGAGTCCAGCCAAGATCTGTTCCGTAAGTTTGTTGTACAGGCACTCCACATTCACCCCCGTATGGTAGGCAATGGTGTGGCTTGTGATGTGCGAGTAGCCGAAGTATCCAGGGAAGAGTATGGCACGGCACAGGTCGACAATCTCGCTCAAGCCAGTGAGCGAAGGCAGTGACTCACCATCGCAGAGCTGGTGAAAAACTTCTTTGTAGGATTCGGGCTCCGCAAGCTCGCGAACTACTTGTTTCAACAAATCATCAAATCGACCAAGCGCCATGTGCGGATTATTTCTTCGGATAGTCTATCGTATAATGCAGGCCGCGGCTCTCTTTACGTTCCATTGCCTGACGGGTGATGAGATAGCCTACATTAATCATGTTGCGCAACTCACACAACTCTCGCGTGGCCTTACTACGCTTGAAGAGAGCCTCGGTCTCTTCATACAGGATATCAAGGCGATTCCATGCCCTCTTCAGTCGGGTATTGCTACGCACTATACCAACGTAAGCTTCCATAATCTGGTTCACCTCCTTCATGCTCTGGGTGATGAGCACACGTTCTTCCGTACTGATAGTGCCCTCGTCGTTCCATTCAGGGATATCCTCATTATAGTCGTAACGTTCAAGCACGCTCAGAGCATGCTTGGCTGCAGCATCAGCATATACGATAGCTTCGATAAGCGAGTTTGACGCCAAGCGGTTACCTCCGTGCAAACCCGTACATGAGCACTCGCCGATGGCATAAAGGCGGCGTATGCTGCTCTGTCCGTCAAGGTCCACCTTGATACCGCCACACAGGTAGTGGGCTGCAGGTGCCACGGGAATATAGTCTTTGGTGATGTCAATGCCAATGGAGAGGCACTTCTTGTAGATGTTGGGGAAGTGCACCTTGGTCTCCTCGGAATCCTTGTGGGTAACATCAAGATATACGTGTTCATCGCCACGCGTCTTCATCTCATTGTCAATGGCTCGAGCCACGATATCACGTGGAGCGAGTGAGAGGCGCGGGTCATACTTCTGCATAAACTCCTTTCCGTCCTTGGTGCGGAGTACGCCACCATAGCCACGCATGGCCTCGGTGATAAGGTATGAGGGGCGGTCGCCCGGGTGGAACAGTGCCGTGGGATGGAACTGTATGAACTCCATATCCTTCACAGCACCTTTGGCGCGATATACCATAGCAATGCCGTCACCCGTAGCCACAAGCGGATTGGTTGTCTGGCGATATACGGCTTCACAACCTCCCGTAGCCATCACAGTCACTTTTGAGAGATAGGTATCTACCACGCCGGTATCTTCATTGAGCACATAGGCTCCGTAGCAACGGATGCCCGAGGTGTGGCGAGTGACAATAATGCCCATATGGTGCTGGGTGATGATCTCTACGGCAAAATGATTCGTGAGTACCGTAATATTGGGATGCGCCTTCACCGCCTCGACGAGCGAGGTCTGTATCTCAGCGCCCGTATTGTCCTTATGGTGCAAAATACGGAATTCCGAGTGGCCTCCCTCCTTGTGAAGGTCAAATTCGCCATTCTCCTTCTTATCAAAGTTGACTCCCCAGCGTATCAGCTCCTCTATTTGTGCAGGAGCACCCTTCACCACCTTCTCCACAGCAGCGGGGTCACTGATATGGTCACCCGCTATCATTGTATCCTCGATATGCTTGTCAAAGTTGTCTACCCTGAGGTCAGTAACCGAGGCGATGCCACCTTGTGCATAATAGGTGTTGGCCTCTTCAAGTCCTGCCTTGCATATGAGTGCCACCTTGCCTTTGTGCGCTACCTTGAGCGCGAAGCTCATTCCTGCCAAACCTGAGCCGATAACGAGAAAGTCATATTTGTGTACCATCGTCGTCCAACTAAATACATTTTATTACTGCAAAGATAGTACAAGGCTGGAAAAAAGCCAAATTTCCAACGAGCGAATGTAATCGGAAAGTTCACTTTTCCATGATTAAATGAATGGATTGGAATATACTGTCAGGGGGACATTCGTTTTATTCTCCCTTTTTTCATATCTTTGCCGTCAAATTAGACAAACAAAACTTAACCCTATGCGTAAACACATCACCCTGCTCCTCGCGTGCTGCTTCACCCTGCTGAGCGCCCAGACCACCAGTTACAAATTTGACTTCTCCGGCAAGAAGAAGGCCAAGGAGGGCTACACACTCGTCACGTCCGAGACCCTATACACCCCCGAGAGGGGCTACGGATACGACTTCGTGGGTGGTAACACGTTGGAGGAAAATTGTCAATTGTCAATTGTCAATTGTCAATTGGGTAAGCCCTTCTACTTCTCCGTGGATGTGCCCGACGGCAACTATCGTGTGAATGTCGTGGTGGGCAATCGCCGCAAAGCGGGTGTCACCACACTGCGTGGCGAGAGCCGCCGCCTGTTCTATGAGCGCGTAGCCACCAAGAGGGGCGAGTACAAGACCTGCTCCTTCACCATCAACAAACGCAACACTCTCATCGAGGGCACCGAGCACGTGCGCATCAAGGATCGTGAGAAGGGCAAGCTCAACTGGGACGACAAGCTCACCATCGAGGTCAACGGCCCCGCTCCCCAAATCATGGAGATGACCATCGAGCGGGTCGACAATGTGCCCACCGTCTTCCTCTGTGGCAACTCCACCGTGGTGGACCAGGACAATGAGCCTTGGGCCAGCTGGGGACAGATGATTACCCGATTCTTCGATGAGGGCGTGTGCTTTGCCAACTATGCCGAGTCGGGCGAGACGGCTGTGACCTTCATCGGAGCCAAGCGCCTGAAGAAGCTGCTCACTCAGGTGAAGCCCGGCGACTATATCGTGGTGGAGTTTGGCCACAACGACCAGAAGCGCAAGGGTGTGGGCGACGGTGCCTTCTACTCCTTCATGTATAATATGAAGATCTTCGTCGATGAGGCTCGCCGCCGTGGTGCCACACCCATCCTGGTGACTCCCACCCAGCGCCGCAGCTTCAATACCGAGGGCAAGATTACCGATACGCATCTCGACTATCCCGAGGCTACCCGCTTCCTTGCCAACCGTGAAGGCGTTCACCTCATCGACCTCCATGCCATGACCCGCGTGCTCTACGAGGCTATGGGTCCCGAGGCATCGAAGGGCGCCTTCGTGCACTATCCTGCCAACACCTATCCGGGTCAGGCGAAGCCTCTGGCCGACAATACCCACTTCAACCCCTACGGAGCCTATCAGATAAGCAAGTGCATCATCGAGGGCATGAAGAAGCTCGACCTCGACATCCTGAAGCATCTGCGCACCGACTACGTCCCCTACGACCCTGCACACCCCGACGACCGTGCTGCCTTCCAGTGGGACGACAGCCGCTTCGTGGAGGTCCTCAAGCCCGACGGTAACTGAGCTGTTCGGGACTGATGAGCGTTATTATAAAGGTTATAATATGGCAATAATATAGAGATAAGGGAAGTTACAGGGAGTTAGTCGCTCCGCTCCTTGGGGAGATAGAGGCCAATAGCTTTTGCGCGCGTAATAACTATTGGCTCTATCTCCCTTTAACTTCCTCTAACTCCTTTATCTCCTAAATAACCCTCAAGAATGGATTACGGCACAAGCACCTTGCGCCCCTCCACGATATAGATCCCCTCGGAGAGTGATTCTACCGAGGCATTGAGCCTCACGCCCTGCAGTGTGGTGACAGGCCCCGATGCAGCACCTCCTGTGGGCGCGCTCTCCATGTGACCTATGCCATCGGCCACCTTATCGCCCAAGCGGAAGAGTCTCACACCATGTTTGGGCACTTCGGTGCTCAGTGTGCCACGTGCTGTGCCTGCCTCCTCCTTGGCCCAGATGTCGTAGAGGGGTACATCCTCGTCGTCACCGTAGCCGAGCTGCGTCAGGTCAAAGTCGATGACAGCCGTCGTAGACTGCACCAGCGAGAGCATAAACTCCATGGTAGTGCCCGATGTGGAGGGGTTGTCGCGGTCGCAGCTGGAGTCGTAGCCACACAGTGCGCTGAACCGTACATAGCTGTGTCCCTTGGGCAGGTCATACACGAGCGTGCACTCGGCGTTCATGCCCAGTCCGTTGGTATAGCTCTTGCCATCCACCACCAGGGTGCCACCCTCCACATTGCGGTTCTTGCGCACACTGCCATATTCCGATGTGTACGATGTGTGCTGCAGCGAGGTGAGTGCAGTCTCCTTGCCCTCGGCATCGATGAGTACGGGGTTGATGAGGTTGGCCCGGTCGTAGGCAAATCCGTCGCCGGCATTGCTCACCTTGATGATGAGCTGCTGGGCGCCCGTGATGTCGCCTTCGAGCATGGCCCACTTGGCGCCTGTGCGCGAGATGAGTCCCGTGCGTGCGGTGTAGGTGTCAGCTTCGCTGGTGAGCGGGTTCTGGTCGAATACCATGAAGCGCAGCGAGGTGGTAGCGCCTGTCTGCCCTATGCCGCTATCGTCGGCAGCCGCCAGGGCCTTGAAGCGCACCACATCCATCGTGTCGGGGATGGTGAAGAAGAGCGCTGCATTGGCATCGGTAGAGAAGCCTCGGCTATAGGTCTTCCCCATCACCTTCATGGCGCCGCCATGGTCTACATTCCTGTTTTCGCGCACGCGGTTGAAGTACGATGCCGTATAGGTGCGTGTGAGGTACTTGCCCGTGAGTGCCACCTCACTGCCGTCGCTCAGCACGAGGGTAGGGTCTATCCAGTCGCCATGGTCATAGTTGAAGTTGTCGCCCCCATCGTCGACCACCAGCACCAGCTGTTTGCTTCCTGCGGGCCACTCCATGTCCACCTCCACGGCATGTCCGTCGGTGGTGTATGCCACCGTCTCGCTGCGGTACAGCGCCTTGCTGCCCATCACCCATCGCTTGCTCTCGCGGTTGAAGAGGGCGAGGTAGCGGTTCCCTGTAGCGGGGTCAGTGCTGGTCCATACGGTATGTCCCTTGTCCTCGTCGTTGGCCACCTCGCGGGCATCCACGCCATGCTTGTGCATCTGGTGATACTCCTCATTGGTGAGCAGCGAGAGGGTAAACGCATCGTTTTTGGTCATGTCGCCACCGAAGAAGAGCGGCGAGTGGCATATCCCCCACAGTGTCATCACCGTGTACTGCTCGTCCTTGGTGAGGTTGGTCCAGTGCCCCTTGTCGGCACCGCAATAGCCTGGGTCGCCCACGGTAGCGGCGATGTGTCCCAGCGGCAGCATGTCGCAGTCGGCATAGTTGCCCGGGCGTGCATACTGTGCCCACTCGGCAGCCTCGCGGAATACTAGATCCACGCCGCTCCACGTGTCCCACAGGTCGTCCATCATGCGCCACATGTTGGCATTGTCGAGGCAGTCCTGCGCATATTGCGGCTGTGTCTTGCCCGGACTGAGCGAGAGCACGATGGGGCGCCCCGTCTGGTCTATGGCCTTGCGTATCATGCGTATCTCGTCGGTGTAGAAGGGTCGGCTCAGGTCGTCTATCTTGATGAAGTCTACTCCCCACTCGGCATAGAGGTCAAAGATGCTGTTGTAGTACATCTGTCCCGCCTCGTTGTTGCGTATGGTGAGGTTGTCCTGCAGCCAGGTGCACTCGGGTGTGGTGCTCTTGTATACCTGGTTCCATGGTGTGCCCTCGCTGCCCTTGAGCTTGTATGCCGACGGGTTGTCGAGGATATACTTGGGTAGTCCGCGCATGATGTGTATGCCAAACTTCAGTCCCATGGCATGTATCGAGTCGGCCATGGCCTTGAATCCCCGGTTCACGCCATCTACCATGCACGAGGGGAATCGCGACGGCGAGGGCACATAGCGCCCATACTCGTCGAGCACGCAGTCCTGGTCGCCCCGTTGGTTATACCATCCGCCTCCCAGGCTGGGGTGGTTGGCATACCACCGTATGTCGAGCACCACATACTCCCATCCAAACTTGTCGAGGCCGTTGTTGGCCATGTAGCGTGCATTGTCCATCACTATCTTCTCGTTGGCCGAGCTGTAGTAGCAGTCCCACGAGTTCCACCCCATAGGGGGTGTCATAGCCCATGTGCGGAATGCCTCCATGCTGCTCTCCTGCGCCTGTGCTGCGCATGCCACGATACCCGCCAGCATCAGGGTACCCATTCTTTTCAGTGTATTCTTCATCGTCGTAGGTGTTTTGTTTGTGGCAAAGGTAATAAAAAACCATGATTTAACGAAGCATACTTATGGCAAGAAAAGTTCAGTCATATACTCAGTCATATACTATGTATATCAATAAGGAATTTTATACATGAACATTTTCCGCATTGGCGGCTGTGCGCATATTAACTGTAACGCCCCCTTCGAGCCAGCCGAGATTGAAAATCGGAAGGAGTTGTTCTGTCGTAAAACAGGTGATTGGCGCAAGGCAGAAACCGACAGCTTAGAGATAAAGCACACGGGAGCGCCCTGCGTGGGCGGCTCCCGTGTGTGCTATAGTGAGTGATGATTTTTTGCTGTTACATGCCTGTCTTCACCACCACTTTACGGCCATTAATGATGTAGATGCCGCCCATCACCGGAATGTCCACGCGGCGGCCGCGGAGGTCGCAAATTGTCATTTGTGAATTGTCAATTGTGAATTGCTCCACGCCCATCTCCTCGTCGGTGAGCGCCACGATGGTGGCGAACTCGCTCCAGGGGGCGGTGCTCTGGTAGCTTCCGATAGCGCTGGCGGGCACGTGCAGGGTACCCTGTCCGATATTGGAGCTGTGGAAGGCATCAGTCGAAGTCGAGGGCACCGTCACGGCATGGCAGTACACATCGGTGAGGCTGCTGCAACGTGAAAAAACCCTGTTCCCAATACTCGTCACGCTCGCGGGGAGGGTGATGGCGGTGAGGCTCTCGCAATCTCGGAAAGCTTCGTCTCCAAAGCTCCTCACGCTATACGTTACGCCCCCGTAGGTGACGGTGGCGGGGATGGTGATGGAGCCGGAGTACTCGGTGCCGCCAGACCTAGTCACCTCGGCCTGCTTGGTCTTGGAGATGAGGCTATACCAGATGCCGTCGATCTCGACTTTGGTTTGCGCACTGGCCACGAGGGGCAGCAGGGCGGCAAGGAGGAATAGTAGATGTTTTTTCATATTCTATGACGTTTAACGATGAATGATTAACGATGAAAGATCTGTGGGAATCCGCAAAATCCGTGTCATCCGTGTGCCATTTAACGAGGACCGCAGTTTTAATTTTTAAATTTCAATTAAAACATCGCAAAGGTAGCCATTCCTTTCAAGACGCAAAATAAATAACTGGAAAACAGGACGAAAACATGTTTCACAACATATAGCGGAATTTAACTTCGTTGAAATTTTGCCGCGTTTTTCGGTCTGTAACATCCAGTACATCAACTGTCTGCCATGTCACAGTATGCATTATTGACTTTTTCAAAAAAACTTTCTGCCCCAAAATTATACAATGCCGCTTTTTATTCGTATCTTTGTGTAGGCGATGCCCGCAAGCCTCAATATAAACAACTACTATGAGACGTATCCTGACTGCAGCTATGCTGCTTGTGACGACATTGGGCGGTATGGCCCAAGAGTGGCCCACACTGACACAGACGGCCAAGCCCGCCGCACGCTGGTGGTGGCTGGGCAGTGCCGTGGACGAGGCTAACCTCGGCTACAACATGGAGGCGTATGCCCGAGCGGGACTGGGCGAACTGGAGATAACACCCATCTACGGGGTGCAGGGTAATGAGGAGAACGAGCTCTCGTTCCTCACCCCCGAGTGGATGCGTGCCCTCGAATACACGCAGACCAAGGGCGACGAGGTGGGCATACGCATCGATATGAGCACGGGCACGGGGTGGCCCTTCGGAGGCCCCGAGACCTCGCAGCACGATGCCGCCACGAAGGCTATCTTCGAGCAATACACCATCGAGGGCGGCAAGGCCGTGGAGCTGCCCATCGCCGTAGCCAACAGGAAGGATGCTCCCTCATCGACCCTCGACAAGGTGATGGCCTACCAGGGCAGCAAGCATATAGATGTAACCAAAAAATGCGATGAAAAGGGCGTTTTACGCTGGCAAGCACCCGAGGGCGAATGGCAGGTGATAGCGCTCTTCGTGGGCAAGACACGCCAGGCCGTGAAGCGCGCGGCACCCGGTGGCGAGGGATATGTCATCGACCACCTATCCAAGGGGGCCGTGAAGCGCTACCTTGGCCGATTCGAGAAGGCCTTCAAGGCCTCGGGCACTGCCGCACCGAACAACTTCTTCAACGACTCGTACGAGGTGTATGGGGCCGACTGGACGCCCGACTTCCTGGAGCAGTTTGCCCGCCGCCGCGGATACCGCCTGGAGCACTACTTCCGCGAGTTTCTCGATGAGGAGCGCCCCGAGATTACCTGCCGCATCGTGTCGGACTACCGCGAGACGGTGTCGGACCTGCTGCTCGAAAACTTCACCCACCAGTGGACCCGCTGGGCACACCGCATGGGTAGCGTCACCCGCAACCAGGCACATGGCTCGCCTGCCAACCTCATCGATACCTATGCCGCTGTGGATATACCCGAGTGTGAGGGATTCGGACTCTCGGAGTTCGGCATCGAGGGCCTGCGACGCGACTCGCTCACCCGCAAGAACGACTCGGACCTCTCGATGCTCAAGTATGCCTCGTCGGCCGCCCATATCAGTGGCAAGCCGCTGGTGTCGTCGGAGACCTTCACATGGCTCACCGAGCACTTCCGCACCTCGCTCTCGCAGTGCAAGCCCGATATGGACCTGATGTTCGTGTCGGGGGTGAACCACATGTTTTTCCACGGCACGCCCTACTCGCCACGCGAGGCCGAGTGGCCGGGGTGGAGCTTCTATGCCTCCATCAACATGTCGCCCACCAACAGCATCTGGCGCGACGCACCCGCCTTCTTCGACTATATAGGCCGCTGCCAGTCGTTCCTGCAGATGGGCAAGCCCGACAACGACTTCCTCGTGTACCTGCCCGTATATGACCTGTGGAACGAGCAGCCTGGGCGCCTGCTTGCCTTCGACATCCACAAGATGCACCGCGTGGCACCCAAGTTTATCGCCACGGTGAACGAGATATGCAACAATGGCTACGACGTGGACTACATCTCTGACAGCTTCGTGCGTACTACCCGCTGCGTGGACGGACAGCTGGTGACCTCGAGCGGAGCGGCCTACAAGGCTATCATCGTGCCCAGTGTGAAGCGTATGCCTGCCGATGTGCTGGCGCAGCTGGAGAAGCTCGCGCGAGCGGGCGCTACCGTGGTGTTCATCGGCGGTATGCCCGAGGATGTACCCGGATATGGCAACCTGGAGGCACGACGCAAGGTGTTCAACAAGGCGTTGAAAGGGATGAAGTCAACGGTCGACAGTCAACAGTCAACAGCTACCACCCCGGAGGCCAATTCTCAATTGTCAATTGTCAATTGTCAATTGGAAAAGGGCCGCATCATCCTTGGCGACGACTATCGCGAGACATTGGCCCTCTGTGGCGTACAGCCCGAGGAGGTGAAGACCAAGCATGGCATGCAGTACATCCGTCGCTGCAACGGCAAGGGACACCACTACTTCATCAGTGCCCTGCAACCCGAGGGCATGGACGGTTGGGTGACACTGAGCGTGGACGATGCCGATGCCATGATATTTGACCCCGTAACAGGAGAGAAGGGCCGTGCGGCCACACGCACCACCGACAAGGGCCTGCAGGTGTACCTGCAGCTGAAGTCGGGACAGAGCCTTATCGTGCAGACCTTTACTGCACCTGTAGAGGCCGACAACTGGTGCTACCTGCAGCCGCAAACGCTTGCCCTCACGCTCGACCACGGCTGGAAACTGGACTTTGTGGAGGTTAATGGACAACGGTCAACGGTCAATGGTCAACAGTCAACAGTCAATTGTCCATTGTCCATTGTCAATTGCCAATTGTCAATTGATACCCCCCGTTCGTGGACCACGCTCGATATCCCCGAGGCCACAACGATGATGGGCACGGGACGCTATACCCTGGAGTTCGACCTGCCGGCCATGGCTGCCGACGAGTGGGTGCTCTACCTGGGTGATGTGCGTGAGAGCGCCCGCGTGCGCATCAATGGCAAGGAGGCCGGCACCGCCTGGTGCGTGCCCTTCCAGTTGACTGTAGGAAAGTACTTGCAACAGGGCAAGAACATCCTCGAGGTGGAGGTGACCAACCTGCCGGCCAACCGCATTGCCGAGCTCGACCGCCAGCAAGTGCCCTGGCGCCGATTCAAGGAAATCAACGTGGTGGACCTCAACTACAAGAAGACAAGCTACGCTCATTGGACACCGCTTCCTTCGGGGCTGAACGGACAGGTAAAGCTGATACCCTGCTTCTTTATGCGTGTAAAGTAGAAAGAAACACGACTACACTCTGTATAGAGCACTGACCATGCCTATATTCCTACATCGTCACCTGCGTATTCCGAAAAAAGAGCGATGAAATGGAGGATATTTACGATATCGCGCTCCAGTTGACATTCGTCTTGCGCAGGCGCTCCAGCTGCTGCCACATCACCGCATTCTCGGGTCGCGAGCCATCGGGGTCCTCATCGGTGATGCGCTCGGCGATGCTGCGCACATGCCCCAGCAGTTGTCCGTCGCGGGCGATATTGGCAATCTTCAGGTCGAAGGCGATGCCGCTCTGCTGTGTGCCCTCGAGGTCACCCGGGCCGCGCAGCTTGAGGTCGGCCTCGGCAATCTCGAATCCGTCGTTGGTGCGCACCATGATCTCAAGGCGTTTCTTGCTCTCCTCCGAGAGCTTCACCGAGGTCACCAGGATGCAGTACGACTGGTCGGCCCCGCGTCCCACGCGGCCACGTAGCTGGTGCAGTTGCGACAGGCCAAATCGCTCGGCATTCTCTATCACCATCACCGAGGCGTTGGGCACGTTCACGCCCACCTCTATCACCGTGGTGGCCACCATAATCTGTGTCTCTCGGCGGAGAAACCGCTGCATCTCGGCATCCTTCTCGGCAGGCTTCATCTTGCCGTGCACCATGCTCACCTGGCAGTGGGGAAAAGCCTCACACACCTGTGCATAGCCCTCCTCGAGGTTCTTGAGATCAATCTTCTCGCTCTCCTTGATGAGCGGGTACACCACGTACACCTGCCGTCCCTCGGCTATCTGCCCCGCCATGAACTGGTATAGCTGTGCCTGGCGGTTGCCATACTGGTGTATCGTCTGTATGGGCTTACGCCCGGGCGGCAATTCGTCGATGATGCTCACGTCGAGGTCGCCATAGAGCGTCATGGCCAGGGTGCGCGGTATGGGCGTGGCCGTCATCACCAACACATGCGGTGCATAGGCGTTCTTCGACCACAGCTTGGCCCGCTGCGCCACGCCAAAGCGGTGCTGTTCGTCGATGACCACAAAGCCCAGTGCCGAGAACTGCACCGTATCCTCGAGCACCGCATGGGTAGCCACCAGCATGTGTATGTCGCCTGTGAGCAAGCCCTCGAGCACCTCCTTGCGCCGCTTGCCCTTCACACTACCCGTGAGCAGGGCCACACGCACGGGCAGCCCCTCGAGCATCGACGACAGCGTGGCATAGTGCTGCTCGGCCAGTATCTCCGTGGGCGCCATGATACAGGCCTGGTAGCCGTTGCCTATGGCGATGAGCGATGTCATGAGCGCCACCAGTGTCTTGCCGCTGCCCACATCGCCCTGCAAGAGGCGGTTCATCTGTCGGCCACTGTTCATGTCGTGCCGCATCTCGCGAATGACCCGCTTCTGCGCACCCGTCAGCTCGAAGGGGAGCTTCTTGGCATAGAACTCGTTGAACAGTTCGCCCACCTTGGTAAAGCACAGCCCGCGGTACTTGCGGCGGCGGTCCTTGCAGTAGCGCAGTATGCTGAGCTGCACGTAGAAGAGCTCCTCAAACTTGAGCCTGTACTGTGCCCGGCGCAGCTGCTCGGGCTCTTTGGGGAAGTGTATGGCATGCAGTGCCTCGGGTAGCGGCATCAGGTGATGCTCCTGCACGAACGATGCAGGCAAGGTCTCGGCTATGGGCATTCGCTCGAGCAGGGCAAAGAGGTTGCCCACGATCTTCTGCATGGCATTGCTGTTGAGCCCGCTGCGCTTCATGCGCTCCGTGGTGTTGTAGTAGGGCTGCAGGCCCATCGAGGAAAGCGACAGCTCCGAGGCCTTGTCGATATCGGGGTGCGCCACGTTGATGCGGTCGCCAAACATCGTAGGCTTGCCGAATACGATGTACTCCACCCCCACGGGGTAGCTCTTGGGGATAAACTTGGCACCATTAAACCACACCAGATCTATCACCCCCGTGCCGTCAGTGAAGTGCGCCACCAGCCTCATCTTGCGCCCCGTGCCCACGGTCTCGTAGCGCAGTATCTTGCCCTTGAACTGTATGTAGGGCATGTTGCCGTCTATCTCGTGGATGTAGTATAGTCGGCTGCGGTCTACATACTTGTAGGGGAAGTTATACAGCAGGTCGTGCATGGAGCCGATGCCCAGCTCCTTGGCCAGCAGGGCTGCCCGCTGTGGGCCAACACCCAGCAAGTACTGTATGTCGCGCGTCGTGAGGTCGTACATAATGCGAAAAACGATACAAAAATACTCTTTTTATCCATACAGCCCAACTTCTATCCTAAAAAACTGGCATTATGTTTCGAACCGGAAGTTACGATTATAGCTATCGCTCTATTGCCCAATTGTCCATTTTTCGTATCTTTGCGACATAACAGAGCATTACATGAGAAAAATCGGGATTATAGGCTATATCCTACTGAGCAGCTACTCTTATGCCATAGGACAGAAAATTTGTACCCTTGAGGTGCAGCAACACTTTACACGCCATCTACAAGGAGAAGACACACCCTACCCCACATCGTCGCGCATTAGGAAGGGGGCTGTCCAGGAGATTAGGGAGGAGATATGGCAAGCATGGTGCAATGCTGTAGAAACCATATCCGAAAACAGGTTGCCCGAGCTGCGTCCGCTGACCAACACCGACACCATATCATGGTCATTGCCCGAAACATTGGAGCCACATGCCACAATGCTCTACTATTACGGGACCAAAGGCGAAAAGCCCAACAGTGGTTGGCCACTATACCTCTATATACACGGTTCAGGACCCAAGAGTCATGAATGGGCCACAGGATACGCGCTTTGCTCAAGATTCAATGATGCGCCATCACTGTATTTCATTCCCCAAATACCCAACGAGGGAAGTTACTACCGGTGGTGGCAGAAGGCCAAACTCTTTGCATGGGAACACCTACTACGCCAGGCGCTGACCCATAAGGAAATTGATGAAAACCGAATATACCTCTTCGGCATATCAGAGGGAGGATACGGTAGCCAGCGACTCGCCTCGTACTATGCCGATTACTGGGCTGCAGCCGGGCCTATGGCCGGAGGAGAGATACCTTTCGACGCACCCGCTGAGAACTGCGGACACATAGCTTTTTCCCTACAGACGGGAGCCAATGACTTCATGTTTGCCCGAGATCTGCTTACCGCACGAACACACGAACTCTTTGATAGCCTACAGGCTCATCACCCAACAGAATACAGGCACCGAATAGAGCTTATACCAGGCCGCGGCCACGGCATTGACTACAACCATACTACCCCTTGGCTAAGCCAGTTTACCAGAAAACTGCATCCTACCCATTTCATATGGGAAGACTATCCGATGGACGGAGTGTATCGCAAAGGATTCTACAATCTACAGATACACGAGCGTGATACCACCGAGGGCAACCAACGTACTCGCTATGAAATGACTATTGAGAAGAATACCATACACCTCACCGTGGAGCGCGTGACGTATGAGGTCACGGAACGTGAGCCTAAATGGAACATCCCCATCAAACACGATAAGCACTATGTGCCCGCTACAGAGGGACGACTGACCTTATACCTGTCTGAGGAGATGGTAGACCTTGACAAGAAAGTAAAACTGACAATCAACGGCAAAGAGGTATTCAATGGCAAGGCAAAGCACGACATGAAACACCTAATCAATAGTTGTACCTGCTTCTTCGACCCTCAAAGGCTATACACAACCGGGATTGAGGTGGAGCTATAGAAAAGGCACTGCTCTACTTTAACTTGAAATAGTAGGTAATGGTACCCGACTGGTTGTCTACCGCATTGATTTGATTGAACCGAGCCCGTTTGGCGGCATCCTCAGCAGCCTCGCGTAACTCAGGATTTACGGTATTGGTACGTCGGTTAATACTGGTAGCGATGACCTGCCCCTCAGGATTTACAATGATATTCACTACTACACGCCCCTCATCCTGTACGGTGTTGACAGGTATGGGAAGGCCATTGCCTGAGATACTACGTCCATTAAGGTCAAACGTACCTTGCACACCTATCCCAACGGCCTTGTCTGCTGCAGCCACCCCAGTTTCTACACCTTGGGTTCCCTCTTCGGCCTGTTCTTCGGCCTCTCCTTTGCTACCCATCTCGAAGCCCTTACCAAAGGCACTGGCCATCTGCTGGGCTGCACGCTCGGCAGCCAGGCGCTCATCCTCGGCACGCTTCTGCGCCTCTATCTCTTCAGGAGTAGGCACATCTATGGTAGGCTCATCAGGCTGGGTTATCAGCGGCTCTTCCACCTGAGGTTTCGGCTGAGTCTGTGGAGCATTCTCAATATTGGGCACATCACTCTTGACTGACGACACCTCGGTAAACTGATACGACTCGGTGTGGCCTTGCGCCAACTCAGCCGTACCTAGCATCACGGGAATACCACTCTCGGCCTCCTGCAGGGGAGTACGCATGGCGAGCAGCATAAGCAATGCCACTACAGCCGCATGCACTACGAGCGTTACGACCACACCCTGTATCTGACTCTTAGTGACTTTCAAGGTTACTTCTTTTTATCGGGTTTACGGGTTGCCAGCACCATCTTGAACTGGTTTTCGTTGGCAATATTCAAAACGCCTACTATCTCGCGGTAGGGTACGCGCTCATCGGCATAGAGCGCCACATACATCTCGGGCTCTTTGGCTGCACACTCCTGCAAGAAGGTAGCCAACTCATCCAAGGCTATGGGCATCTCATCCTCATTGCCAAAGGCAGTATAGTAGTTGAGGTCCTTATCAATGATTACTCTGGTCAACGGCTTGGCCGAAGTCTGCTGCTTACCCTGCGGAAGCAGTACCTTGATGGCATTGGGGGTCACCATGGTGGAGGTAATCATAAAGAATATCAGCAAGAGGAAGATGATGTCGGTCATCGAAGCCATACTGAATGAGGGTGATATCTTGTTTCTTCGTTTTAGGCTCACGGGGATATGAATTGAAAAATGAAAATTGAGAATTGAGAATTGGAAGTTAAAACTTGTATTGGAAATGATTCGCTTGTTTTAATTCTTCATTCTTTGTCTTTAATTCTTCAGGTCCATGAATGCCAAGGTCTGTGCTTCCAGAGTATTGGTCACATCATCGACTCTTGACACAAGGTAGTTGTAGGCAAACATGGCAATGATACCCACGACAAGACCACCCACAGTAGTAATCATAGCCTCGTAGATGCCGCTCGAAAGGAGGGTGATATCGATGTTGTTACCCGCATTGGCCATCTCCCAAAAGGCCTTCACCATACCGAGCACCGTACCCAAGAAACCAATCATGGGCGCACCCGAAGAGATGGTGGCCATCACAGAAAGGCCCTTCTCAAGCTTGGCAACCTCAAGGTTACCCGCATTCTCCAAAGCCGCTTGAACCTCAGTAGCGGGACGCTCAATACGCTCAAGCCCTTTCTCTATCATGTTGGACACAGGGCTATTTGTCACGCGACAATAATTAATGGCCGACTTCAGTTCACCGGTCTTCACATAGTCACGTATGCGCTCCATAAACACAGGATCCACCTTTGAAGACTTGCGGATGACTATCAAACGCTCTACAAAAATATAGATACACAAAACCGACAACAGGGCTAAGATAATCATTATCCAGCCGCCCTTGACGGCCATATCCCATAGATTCATCTCATTGGCTACCTCTACCACTTCAGTGAGGACTGGGTTCTCGGCCACTTCAGTAACGGCCTGCTCTACTTGTGCTTGCAATAATAACATTGTAATGATTTATGATTTGTTTTTTATATTATCCAAACTATTTATCTCCAAACTGTTGCTCATCGTTCAGATCATTTCACCACCAGACATTCCTTATATCTGCGTATCGTCTCTTCCAGTCCGAGATACAGGGCATCACAGATGAGAGCATGCCCGATAGAGACCTCGTCGAGATGCGGAATCCGCTCAGCAAAAAAGGCGAGATTCTCCAAGCTGAGGTCATGACCCGCATTAAGCCCCAAACCCAGATGGTTGGCCGTTTCCGCAGCTACGATATAGGGAGCAATGGCTTTTTCGCGGTCAACCTTATAGCCCGATGCATACGGCTCGGTATACAACTCCACTCTATCAGTACCAGCCTTGGCAGCATACTCCACCATCACCGCATCGGGATCCACAAAGACTGAAGTACGCACCCCTGCTTCACGAAATACACCGATGACTTCATTCAAAAATTCAAAATTGGTTACCGTATCCCAACCATGATTCGAGGTTATCTGATCGGGAGCGTCAGGCACCAAAGTTACCTGAGTAGGTTTCACCTGAAGCACCAGGTCAATAAACGGACGACTTGGATAGCCCTCAATATTGAACTCCGTGCGTAATAGGGGACGCAGTGCAATCACGTCGGCACGACGAATATGCCGTTCATCGGGACGTGGATGTACGGTGATGCCCTCACCACCCATCATTTCACAGTCCAAAGCAAACTTGCACACATCTGGATTGTTACCTCCACGTGCGTTACGCAGAGTAGCAACCTTGTTTATATTTACACTCAGTTTCGTCATAAAATCCGAAAAAAGTATTACCTTTGCTTTGAATTAGCTTTTTTTGATACAAATCGGCCACAAAGTTAATAAGTTAAATTGACAATAGAAAACCGTCAACCATTTTTTAGCAATTACAATCCTAAAAACCACATAAAACAAAATCTCACCATGCGATTTGCCTTATTTGGAAACACTCATGAGACTGGCAAGTCAGCTCACGCCGAAGAGTTGCTACGAATCCTCTCCTCCTACGATGACGAGGTGTACGTGGATGCAGATTTTAATCGCTTCCTCTGCGAGAAGCAACCCTTTGCCCTTGAGCCATCTGGTCTCATCAGCGATCTAACCCTACAGGGTATCGACATGGCCATTAGCTTGGGGGGTGACGGCACTTTCCTTAAAGCCGCCCGCTGTATAGGTGCTACCGGGATTCCTATCGTAGGCATCAACACTGGGCGTTTGGGGTTCCTTGCCGACGTTTCAGCCGATGAAATGGAGCATTTTTTCAACCTCCTCCATCAAGGTCGTTACACCTTGCGCGAGCGAAGTCTGCTATGCCTGACCAGCAGCGATGCTCCTACGCTTCCTATCTATGCGCTCAATGAAATTGCTGTATCCAAGCACGACAGCTCGTCCATGCTGGCCATCCACACCACAGTAGATGGTGAGCGACTCACCACTTACATGGCCGATGGACTCCTCATAGCCACCCCAACAGGTTCTACGGCCTATTCACTTAGTGCTGGAGGTCCTATAATCTACCCTCAGTCTGATGTATTCGTGCTAACTGCCGTATCTCCACACAGCCTCAACGTACGCCCCATCGTCATCTCCGATGACAAACGCATCGAGCTCCACATCGAGAGCCGAAGTGGCAGCTATCTCGTTGCAGCCGACGGCATCAGCCATAGCTTGCCCTCATCTACCGCCCTCACCATACAGAAGGCAACGCATAGCATCCGCGTAGTCAAACAAGAGGGAAGTACCTTCTTCCAGACCCTACAGAAAAAGATGCTTTGGGGCACCGACCCAAGAGAATAGATAACCAATGAGAAGACCGATAAGTTCGCAACAAACCTACGAGGCTGTTAGTACATGAAAAACACTATGGGTCATCAATGGAGCGTTGCGAACTCTTATAGAACTATCAGACACCATATAATCATTCACCTTATTAACATCATCTTTATCCAGTGATTTCAGTAGACGGATTGGCCGTAGAGTTTGGCGGCACCACATTATTCAAAGACATATCGTTCCAGATTAACGAAAAGGACCGTATCGCCCTGATGGGCAAGAACGGTGCTGGCAAGAGCACCCTGCTCAAGATACTCGCCGGTGTGCGCCAGCCCACCCGCGGCAAGGTGTCGGCACCGAAAGACTGCGTCATCGCCTACCTGCCCCAGCACCTCATGACAGAGGACGGGCGCACTGTCTTCGAGGAAACCTCGCAGGCCTTTGCCCATCTTCATGAGGCCGAGGCCGAGATTGAGCGCATGAACAATGAGCTCGCCACCCGCACCGACTATGAGAGCGACGAGTATATGGCCCTCATCGAGCAGGTAGCTGTGCTGAGCGAGAAGTTCTATGCCATCGACATGACCCACTTCGAAGAGGATGTGGAGAAGACCCTGCTGGGCCTCGGTTTCGAGCGCACCGACTTTTCCAAGCCCACCTCCGAGTTCTCGGGAGGCTGGCGCATGCGTATCGAGCTTGCCAAGCTCCTGCTCAAGGACCCCGACGTGCTGCTCCTCGACGAGCCTACCAACCATCTCGACATCGAGAGCATACAGTGGCTCGAGGACTTCATCAAGACCTCATCGAAAGCCGTCGTCGTCATCAGCCACGACCGCAAGTTTGTAGACTCCATCACCACCCGCACCATTGAGGTTACCATGGGCCGCATCTACGACTACAAGGCATCGTATAGCCACTACCTCGAGCTGCGCCGCGAGCGCCGCGAACAACAGCAGAAGCAGTACGAGGAGCAGCAGAAGATGATACAGGAGACGAAGGACTTCATCGAGCGCTTCAAGGGTACCTACTCCAAGACCCTCCAGGTGCAGAGCCGTGTCAAGATGCTCGAGAAGCTCGAGCTCATCGAGGTCGATGAGGAGGACACCTCACGCCTGCGCCTCAAGTTCCCGCCCTCGCCCCGTAGCGGTAGCTATCCCGTGATTGCCGATGGAGTGGGCAAAACATACGATCGACTCATATATAAGGATGCCACCTTCACCGTAGAGCGTGGCGACAAGATAGCCTTCGTGGGCCGCAATGGCGAGGGCAAGTCTACCATGGTCAAGAGCATCATGGGCGAGATACCCTACGATGGCACCATCACGCTCGGCCACAACGTGCAGATAGGTTATTTTGCCCAAAACCAGGCCTCGCTGCTCGATGAGGAGCTCACCGTGTTCCAGACTATCGACGATGTAGCTAAGGGCGAGGTGCGCAACAAGATACGCGACCTCCTGGGTGCCTTCATGTTTGGTGGCCCCGAGGAGTCGATGAAGAAGGTCAAGGTGCTCTCCGGTGGCGAGCGCACCCGCCTGGCCCTGCTCAAGCTCCTGCTCGAGCCCGTCAACCTGCTCATCCTCGACGAGCCCACCAACCACCTCGACCTCAAGACCAAGGACGTGCTCAAGCAGGCCCTGCAAGACTATGACGGCACCCTCATCATCGTGAGCCACGACCGCGACTTCCTCGACGGCCTCGTCACCAAGGTCTACGAGTTTGGCCACCAGCGTGTACGCGAGCACCTCTGCGGCATCTACGAGTTCCTCGAGACCAAGAAGCTCGAGAGCCTGCAAGAGCTCGAGCGCAAGGGCGTCTGAGCGGCACACGCCTTGTTCTTCTAAACACACACGTGGCAGCGTACCTCACGGTGCACTGCCACGTTTCATTAGTCAAAAGTTTAGGTTCTGATAATAATCAACAAGCGTTCTTTATATAACTATTAGGTTTAGGATAGGTTATCCAAACAATCTTCTTCCTTCGAAAAGCCAACGCCATGATTCTCAGACATCCCGCTGGCCTCTTTGGCGAATCTCATAATGTTTCACTTTGCCACTGATTGTCTTGGGCAGTTCATCCACAAACTCCACCACACGCGGATACTTATAGGGAGCTGTCGCCTCCTTCACATGCATCTGTATCTCCCTCACCAACGCCTCACAGGCTTTGTCACGATAGGTATCAGTAAGCACGATAGTCGCCTTCACCACCTGTCCACGTATCTCATCGGGCACACCGGTGATGGCACATTCCAACACCGCCGGGTGCTTCATCAGCGCACTCTCCACTTCAAATGGGCCAATGCGATAGCCTGACGACTTGATTACATCGTCCGTACGCCCCACAAACCAAAAATAGCCATCCTTATCCCGATAGGCAATATCGCCCGTATGGTACCATCCGTCACGATTCACCGATGTCATGAGAGCCTCATCGCGATAATATTCCTTGAAGAGCCCTAACGGCTTGCCTTCTGCAGTGCGGATTACAATCTCTCCCTCTTCATTATCACCGAGCAGGTTGCCTTCACCATCCATAATCTCTACATGATACTGGGGGCCACGCCTACCCATCGATCCTGGCTTGGCCTCACACCAAGGATAGGTACCTACAGACAGCGTCGTTTCCGTCTGCCCATATCCCTCCATCAAGTGTATTCCCGTAAGGCGATGCCACTCGTCAAACACATTGGGATTGAGTGCCTCTCCTGCTACTGTACAATAACGTAAGCTGCTGATATCATAGCTAGAGACATCCTCTTTGATTAGAAAACGGAACACCGTAGGCGGTGCGCAAAAGGAGGTGATGCGATACTTCTCTATGATACGCAAGATGTCGGCCGGAGGGAACCGCCCTTCATAGTCATACACGAATACCGTGGCACCCGCTATCCACTGCCCATACAGCTTGCCCCAAGCGGCCTTGCCCCATCCCGTATCGCTCAGCGTAAGATGCAATGAGTCTTCGCCCAAGTTGTGCCAATAGCATCCCGTAACAATATGCCCAAGCGGATAGGTGAAGTCATGACACACCATCTTAGGCTCACCCGTGGTGCCCGAGGTAAAATACATCAGCATGGTATCACTGCACTCATTACGTTCAGGACATTTAAAGGGGACTGCATGAGCTATTCCTTGGTGGAAGTCATCCCAGCCTTTCGGAACGATTTCCCCGATAGAAACGAGATTTTTTAGTGTCGGGCAATGACTACGCACAGCCTCTATGTTAGCAATAATGTCTTGATCACCACAGGCCACAATGGCCTTGATGCCTGCTGCATGGCAACGGTACTCGATATCGTGGCTACGCAACAAATGAGTGGCAGGTACCACTATAGCCCCCAACTTATGGAGGGCCAGCATACAGAACCACCATTCGTAGCGTCGTTTGAGAACAAGCATTACCACATCACCCCGCCCGATGCCAAGGCTCTGGAAGTAAGAGGCTGTATGGTCAGAGTACACCTTAAGGTCGCGGAAGGTGAACAGACGTTCCTTGCCGTCTTCGTTGGTCCAGAGCAAGGCGCTCTTCATAGGATTCTCCTCAGCCCATGCATCCACTACATCATAGGCAAAATTGAAATGCGCAGGCACACATACCTGGTAATGCTCCATGAAATCCTCATAGGAGGAGAAATCACACTGTTTAAGAAATCGTTCCAACATATCACTTTTTTTTCGACAGCAAAGATAATAGGTCAGGAATATAGGCCTCCATCCATTCGTCCTCAAAGCATACACCATTGCCCACAAAACAAACAATATTCGTCAAGGGGCATTGTGGCAAACAGCGCAACCAATTGATAACATACGCGTTACAAGCAAAAAAAACATATCTACCAGCAAAGTCTGTTTCTCATAGTAATACATCACCGACGAAGTCTCCTTTATCGGACTCACACGCGTGTTAAGTAACCACGCATCACAGAATTCTCTTCTTCTGAATATCAATTGCCGTGAATTCCGCGTCACATGAAGAGGAGTGGCTCTACCACTGCAAAAGAAGCCTTTGCTATAGTTATGCGTCTTCGCTCTTCCCCGATGTCAGGTACGTACCTTTGAATATAATAGCGAGGACTATGAAGAACCTAAAAAAGGATAGAGGAGTCATCCCTACTCGGGAGACTCCTCTATCCTTTTATTTAGATACTACAATTAGTTACGACTTGCGAAAATAGGCCATTTCATCGGGGTTTATTCGACTGATGTAGCCGGCGTGCTTGTCTACTTCGGCTTCGGCCCAGCGCACGAAGACATTGGCCGAGGTGGCGAAGAGTTCAGCATTGGCCGTAGCATCCTGCAAGAGCAGGTAGCCCATGATGATGTAGCCGGCCATCTCGACGAGGCGACGGGCGGTGAGGTCGATAAGCTCTTGCGACTCGTGACCGGTGACGGTGGCCACAGCCTCCTCGTAGCGGGCGGCCATAGCATCGAGACGTGCCTTGAGCGGAGCCATCTCGGACGATACCTCCCACTGGGCAAACTCCTTCATCGCATTTGCATAGAAGCCTGAGGTGGCATAGCGGATGGCTGCCACCACCTGCAGCTGAGTGGTGCCCTCGTAGATGCTGGTGATGCGGGCATCGCGGTAGATGCGCTCGCAGGCATAGTCCTTCATGAAGCCTGAGCCACCGTGCACCTGGATGCAGTCATAGGCATTCTGGTTGCAGAACTCACTGCCAAGACCCTTCGAGAGGGGTGTGAAGGCATCGGCCATCTTGGCGTAGTACTTCTGTTCCTTGCGCTCCTCGGGGGTGAGCTTGCGCTCCTTGCTGATATCGTCGAGTGCCTTGTAGATGTCGACGTAGCGTGAGGTCTGATAGAGGATGGTGCGTGCAGCATCGAGCTTGGCCTTGATGTTGCTGATCATCTCGGCTACGGGTGCCAGCTCGATGATGGCCTTGCCAAACTGACGGCGGTCGCGGGCATAGGAGAGGGCCTCCTCATAAGCGGCCTGTGAGATGCCCACAGCCTGGGCGGCGATGCCGAGGCGAGCACCGTTCATCAGTGCCATCACATATTTGATGAGGCCGAGGCGACGCTCACCGCAGAGCTCGGCCTTGGCGTTCTTGTATACGAGTTCGCAGGTGGGACTGCCCTTGATGCCCATCTTGTTCTCGATGCGGCGTACGATGACACCACCGTTACGCTTGTCGTAAATGAACATGGAGAGGCCGCGGCCATCCTTGGTGCCCTCTTCGGAGCGGGCCAGCACGAGGTGTATGTCGCTGTCGCCGTTGGTGATGAAGCGCTTCACACCGTTGATGTACCAGCAACCGTCGGCCTCGCTATAGGTGGCCTTGAGCTGTACGCTCTGGAGGTCGGAGCCTGCATCGGGCTCGGTGAGGTCCATACTCATGGTTTCGCCGGCACATACGCGGCTGATGTAGTGCTGTTTCTGCTCCTCGCTGCCAAACTCATAGATGGTCTCGGCACAATCCTGCAGGGCCCACAGGTTCTCGAAGCCTGCATCGGCACGGCTCACCATGTCGGCGGCAATCATGTAGGGCACGCTGGGGAAGTTGAGTCCACCAAAGCGGCGGGGCATAGCCATGCCCATGAGTCCAGCCTTGCGGCAGGCATCCATATTGATATCGGTACCTGAGGCATAGCGCACACGCCCGTTCTCGCAAACGGGACCTTCGTGGTCTACACCCTCGGCATTGGCGGCAATGATATCGCCACATATCTCACCGATGATCTCGAGTACCTTATCATAGTTGTCCATAGCGTCCTCATGGTCTTGAGGAGCATAGGGGTATTGGTCTTTTTCTGCGAAGTCGCGTTCGCGGAGCTCCACGATGCGCTTCATCAACGGATGGTTCAAGTAATGCTTGAGTTCCGGACTGTCGGTATAAAAGTTGGCCATTTACTTACTATTCTTCTTATAATACTTAATCATTTTGGGTACCACATCCTCTACGCGACCGGTGATGACATAGTCGGCGATGGTGTTAATGGGAGCGTTAGGATCGCTGTTGATGGAGATAATCATGGAACTCTCCTGCATGCCGGCGATATGCTGTATCTGCCCGCTGATGCCGCAGGCGATGTAGAGTTTGGGGCGCACGGTGACACCGGTCTGACCAATCTGACGGTCGTGGTCGGCAAAGCCGGCATCCACGGCAGCACGGCTGGCACCTACCTCGCCATGCAGTTCCTTGGCCAGGTCGAAGAGGAGCTGGAAATTCTCGCGCGAACCTACGCCATAGCCTCCGGCCACCACGATGGGTGCTCCCTTGAGGTTGTGCTTGGCCCGCTCCACGTGGCGTTCGATGACCTTCACCACATAGTCGGTGTCGGGTACATACTTGGCCACGTCGTGACGGACGATCTCGCCTTGATGGTTGGCATCGAAGAGTTCCTTCTTCATCACGCCTTCACGCACGGTAGCCATCTGCGGGCGGTTCTCGGGATTGACGATGGTGGCTACGATATTGCCACCAAAGGCGGGACGAATCTGGTAGAGCAGACCCTCGTAATGCTTGCCTGCTTTCTTGTCGTCGTGCTCACCAATCTCAAGAGCCGTGCAGTCGGCAGTGAGGCCACTATGCAGTGCCGATGACACACGCGGGCCGAGGTCGCGACCGATAACGGTAGCACCCATTAGGGCAATCTGCGGCTGCTCCTCCTTAAAGAGGTTGACCAACACTGAAGTGTGAGGCAATGAGGTGTAGGGATAGAGTCCCTCAGCATCGAACAGATGGAGCACATCTACACCATAGGGCATCACCTGAGCGGCAATGCCATCGAGGTTGTAGCCTGCGGCCACAGCCTCCAAGCGACAGCCGAGCTGGGTAGTCAGCGAGCGTCCCTTAGTGAGCAGTTCGAGGCTCACCTCAGCCACGCGGCTCTCTTCCTGTAATTCTAAGTATACGAATAGGTTGTTCATGTTTTATCCAATTGTATGGTTCTCCACCAGTTCCACAATCAAATTCTCAATCTCTGCATCGGTGTCGCCCATTGCCTTGCTCTCCTTAGCCTTGAACACGATGTTCTGTATGGCCTTCACCTTGGTGGGTGAGCCCGAGAGGCCGCACTGTGTTACATCGCCATCGATGTCGGCCACACTCCACTCGGTAATCTCGGCATTCTTGTGGGTCATCAGCAACTTGGCATTGCGCGGACGGCAGGGTGCTGCCGAGCCGTTGACGGTGATGACGATAGGCAGAGGACCCTCAACGGTCTCGACGCCTCCATCGATGTGGCGCTTCACGGTGATGCGGCCATCCTCTACCTTGAGTATCTCCTCGGCATAGGTTATCTGGGTGAGTCCCAACTTCTCGGCTACCTGCGGACCTACCTGAGCAGTGTCGCCATCGATGGCCTGACGCCCTCCGATGATGATGTCATACTCGCCCATCTTGCGGATGGCTGTGGAGAGGGCATACGATGTAGCCAGCGTGTCGGCACCGGCAAAGGCGCGGTCGGTGAGCAAGTAGCCACCGTCAGTGCCGCGAAACATTCCTTCGCGCACAATCTCTGCCGCGCGGGGAGGGCCCATCGTGAGCACCTTGACCGTAGTACCGGGATACTGTTCCTTGAGGCGCAAGGCCTGCTCCAAGGCATTCAAATCCTCGGGATTGAAGATTGCAGGTAGTGCCGCACGGTTGATTGTGCCGTCGGCATTCATGGCATCCTTACCCACGTTGCGTGTGTCAGGAACCTGCTTTGCCAAAACTATAATGTTTAGATTCATAACTATTGAAGACCCTACCCAACCCCCTCCCTCTATGGAGGGGCTTTCGGGCATCGCGGTCATTTAAGTTGTTAATACCCTACTTCTCTAAAACTCCCCTCCATAGAGGGCCGAGGCGGAATGAGCCTCGGTTGCGACGACTGAAGCTTAGCTTCCAAAGGAGTCGAGCTTGCGAGTTTTTGGGGTCCCCTTACATCGCCATTCCGCCATCGACCTGCAGCACCTGTCCGGTGACATAGGCAGCAAGGTCGGAGGCCAGGAAGAGGGCAGCGCCTGCGATATCCTCACCCTCGCCGGCACGGCGCAGAGGTATCTGCTTGGCCCACTCAGCACGCAACTCTTCGCTGAGCTTGCCCGTCATGTCGGTATTGATGAATCCCGGTGCGATTACGTTGGCACGTACGCCACGCGAACCCATCTCGGCAGCGATGCTCTTGGTGAGGCCTATGATGCCTGCCTTCGAGGCCGCATAGTTGCACTGTCCCGCATTGCCGTGTACACCCACTACGGACGACATGTTGATGATGCTACCACTACGCTGGCGCATCATGACAGGTGTGCAGAGGCGGCAGAAGTTGAATGCCGACTTCAGGTTGGCCGAGATTACCTCGTCCCACTGCTGCTCGCTCATGCGCATGAGTAGCGTATCGCGTGTGATACCTGCGTTATTTACAAGGATGTCGATACGTCCAAACACCTTCACCACATCGGCCACCAGGGCCTCGGTAGCGGCATAGTCGGCCGCATCGGCCACGTAGCGCTTCACCTTCACACCGAGCGCTGTAATCTCCTGCTCGGTCTGCTCTGCTGCAGCGCTGGGGGTGACGTGCGTGAATGCGATGGCAGCACCCTCGGCAGCAAAGCGCAGGGCCACAGCCTTACCTATTCCACGCGAAGCACCCGTAATGAGTGCAACCTTTCCTTCTAACATTTTTTCCATAACATTTGTCTTTTTGGCTTCTTCACCTTGGCAAAATTTTATCATAGGCTTGAAAAAATATTTTCACAGGTGTGAAAAATCTTTTTCGACAAGGCGAAAAGTGCCTGTTGTTAGGTGCAAAGTTAAAAATAGTTTTTCTACTACCCAAAAATCTCCGCTTTTTCACGCACGTACCAATCCCACAATTCGCCCTTTTACCACAATTCTAAACGGCTCTTGTCACAAAAAGAGGTAAAAAACATCCTTTTCATCGTACAAAATTCCATCAATCATCATATATAGATTCTGTCTTTGAACTTCAAGGGAAGATTATGAAAATCCTTGCCCGCCCCCTAGGAACAGGACAAATGCTACATTAACGTAATTTTGTTCTGCTTTTTAAAAACAGAGCCCGTTATCTCAATATATTTTCCTACTTTTGCACTTCCAAATTATCATAGCATCCCATATTTATACCCTCACTGTACAATGAGCGTGACCCATAACCCCCTCGACTTTGACCATATGCCACCTGGGCGATTGTTCAAAAAAATGTTCTTCCCCACGCTGCTGGGTATGTTCTCCGGCTCGGTGATGAACATTACCGACGGCATGTTCGTAGGGCAGCGTGTGGGCAGCGATGCCTTGGCTGCCATCAACATTGCTGCACCGGTGTTTATGCTCGTCACGGGCATTGCCCTGATGTTTGGTATAGGTGCCTCGGTGCGTGCCTCCATCTCATTGGCGCAGGGTAAGACGAAGGAGGCCAATCGCGAGATTACCACTTCGTTGCTCGTGGCAGTGGCCGTCGTCACCCTGCTCTCGGCTGCCATCCTGCTCAACCTCGACACGATGGCCTACCTCTTCGGCAGCACCGACCGCCTGCTCCCTCTCGTCAAGGAGTATATGCTGTGGGTGACGGTGGGCATGCCTGCCAGCTGCGTGCTGTTTGCCGGCATGTTCTATGTTCGCCTCGACGGAGCGCCCAAGTTTGCCATGTGGTGCGAGATTATCGGCGCCGGGCTCAACATCGTGCTCGACTACATCTTCATCTATCCCCTCGATATGGGCATCATGGGAGCTGCCATCGCCTCGTCGCTCAGCTGCCTCGTGGGCGCTCTGCTCATCATGGGCTACCTGATTTTCTTTACCAAGCGCATCCAACTCTGTAGTTTGAGAGCCGCTTTCGGCCGTGGTACGCGATGGCTGCAGACAACGTGGCAACAGGTAAAGTTGGGCCTCTCCGGTTTCCTTGGCGAGGTAGCCATCTCGCTCATGCTCGTGCTGGGCAACTATGTCTTCGGTAGTCTGCTCGGCGAGAGCGGTGTGGCTGCCTACAGCATCGCCTGCTACTGCAGTCCGCTCTTCTTCATGATTAATAATGCCATCGCCCAGTCGGCCCAGCCTATCATCAGCTACGATTATGGTGCCCGCCGCTGGGAGCGTGTGCGCCATACCCTGCGGTTGGTGCTTGCCGTAGCCTTCGTGTGCAGCGTGGTGATGACCACCCTCATCATTTTTCTCACCGACCCGCTGGTGAGCCTCTTCGTGAAGGACGACCCCACCACCCACGCCCTTGCCGTCAAGGGTATGCCCCTCTTCGCCATTGACCTGCTCTTCCTTGCCGTCAACGTCACCATGATAGGCTACTTCCAGAGTATTAAGCGCGGTGCTTGGGCTACCGTGTTCACTACCTTGCGTGGCTACATCTTCCTCATCCTCTGCTTTACTGTGCTCCCCCTTGCCTGGGATGTACCGGGTGCCTGGCTCGCCATCCCTGCAGCAGAGGGACTCACCATGGTGTGCATCACACTCTTCGTGCTCATCCGACAACTGCGTCGGAAAAGAGGCTAGTTCCTGACATATTCAGACGTATCTGAACGATTCAACGAACATTTTTACAAAAAAATGGGAAATCGCCTTGTGGATTCAAAAAAAGGTATTACCTTTGCGCCGTCATTTGACGCCCAGATGGCGGAATCGGTAGACGCGCTGGTCTCAAACACCAGTGGGGCAACCCATCCCGGTTCGACCCCGGGTCTGGGTACAGAGTGAGGAGGACTGAAGTTCCCCTCACTTTTTTTATATATGCCTAACGCTAAGATGGGCTATGAGCCGTAAAAACGGATAAGAAAATTTGCAGAAATATGGGAAGTTCCGTATTTTTGTGAAACAAAAAAACAAAACAAGTCCCCTATCTTCATTGCAAAATGAAAAGGCTGAACTATATGCTCTAAAAAAAAATAAAACATACTACCATAGATTGACATATCGATTATGAAACCAACTACCCGACATAACCTTTTTGTAGCAGGCATTTTCTTGATTGCCGCAGTAGTCATAGTGCTTTCATTTCCACGCGACAAGGTAGTTCGATTTGAGTTCTCATTGAATAAACCTTGGAGATACGAGCAGCTGACAGCAACATTTGACTTCCCTGTAGAGAAGAGCGACTCTGTACTGCAAGCCGAACGTGCCCATGTGCTAACTAGTCTGAAACCCTATTATGCAAAGGACGATGCAGTGTATAAAGTTGCAACAGACTCGTTACAGCACTTCTACCAGAAGGAACTGAGCATGCTGATAAGGACCTCATTGTACAAAAAAGTACAGGACAATTTACAGGAGATCTATAGCAGAGGCATCATCAACTCTGATGACCTTAGCCGCCTCAAGTCAGACAGCATAAACTCAATCATGCTTATTACCAACAATGTAGCCATAGCCACCCCTCTGACCGAACTGTACTCGGTACAGCAAGCTTACGAGAAGTTAATGCAAGTTGATACTACCCGATATGGACGATATGCATTGCAGAACAGCAATCTGAACGACTACATACGCCCTAACCTCGTATATGATGCCGGGAAGTCGGAGGCAGCACGCAAAGAGGCATTGGCCACCATATCATCCAACAGCGGAGTGATTCTGGCAGGACAAAAAATCATCGGTAGTGGAGAAATGGTAGATGAAGAGAAACTGCAAATACTGGAAACATACCGCAAAGAGGTAAACAAACGAATCGATGAACGTGGAGTGCAGATGACGTTTATAGGACAGTTGCTACTGGTATTCCTACTCTTAGCAGCTTTCGTAATCTATCTATGGATATATAGAAACAACTACCTGACAGAACAGGGCAAACTGCTATTCCTGGTAGCCCAGCTGATCATATTCCCCTTAACGGCCTCATGGATGGTAGCAAGGGGGCAGGCACTGATGATCATCCCCTTTGCCATGGTGCCAGTGATGACCAATATCTTCCTCGATGCGCGTACGGCCTTTATGACCCACACAGTCATCACACTGATAGTCTCGCTTATCGTGCCCGAGCCATTCATCTTTGTGTTGGTACAACTCACGGCAGGCATTGCCGCCATCTATTCACTCACAGAGCTCACCGAGCGTATACAAATCTTCCGCGTAGCCCTTGTAGTAGCAGTCAGTTACTGTCTCGTATTCTTTGGCTACGAACTCATCACAAAGAGCACATTCTCTCTGTTTAACAAGAGCATGTACGTACAGTTTCTCCTCAATGGCGTACTATTGCTCTTCACCTACCCACTGATGTTACTCTATGAGAAGATATTCCACTTCACTTCCGACGTAACACTCGTAGAGCTCTCAAACACCAACAATAAGCTGTTGCGTATGCTTTCGGAAAATGCTCCGGGAACCTTCATGCATGCCATGCAGGTGTCAAATCTTGCAGCTGCAGCAGCTAATAAGGTGGGGGCAAGCAGTCTGCTGGTGCGCACAGGAGCCTTATACCACGACATAGGGAAGTTGGAAAACCCGGTCTTCTTCACCGAGAACCAGGGGGGGGCCAATCCGCATTCATGTCTGCCCTATGAGCAAAGTGCCAAAATCATCATTGATCACGTAAACAATGGCGTGAAATTGGCCGAGAAGCACCATCTACCGGATGCTATCAAGGACTTTATCACCACCCATCACGGCATGAGCAAGGCCAAATACTTCTACATATCGTACAAGAACGAACATCCCAATGAAGAAGTGGATGAGAGCCTGTTCACCTATCCGGGACCTGAGCCATACACCATGGAGACCGCCATATTGATGATGGCCGATGCCGTAGAGGCTGCATCGCGCAGCCTACCTGAATATACAGAAGAGAGCATCAATGCACTTGTAGACCGTATCATAGACGGACAAGTGCAGGAGGGACATTTCCAGCACTGTCCGATAACCTTCAAGGATATCAATGATATAAAAACCACCTTCAAGGAAAAACTCCGCACGGTATATCATACCCGTATCAGCTACCCAAGTCTCAAATGAGCAGTTGAGCACACGCCACTACAGTATTTGATGCATCAACGGATGGCAGGAGCAAAGATGGCTGCATACGCAGTAGGGTCAGCCAGCAACTTACGCGCTTGGGCAACAGTTGTATCCTCCTTGAGAGCCTGGATGATGCTTCCACGCTGATAATAGTAACGCTTGATGATCTCGTCGGCAAGGAGCAGCTTAATGTCATCCTTGAAATACTCGAAATCCCGATCGAGATCATGATTAAGCTTCTTCTCCAAAGCCTCAAACTCGGCTGAAGCATCTTTCATGTACCCCTCAAAGGAAGCGACCTCCTTCAAAGCCTTTAAGGCCTTCTCACTCTGCCTGTCATAGGTGAAGCCTGAAGCCTTTACAGCTTCTTTGAAAGCAAGATAGGTAGAATCGGATATGGCAAACTCCGAAGCAGGAGCGATGGTCGGATGGCAATGCGCATAGTCAGTCGCAAAATCAAACAGTACATTATTATTGGCTAAATAGTAAAGCAGGTTGGGAAGTTTCTCGTTCTTGATCTCCACATCAGGGGTGATACCTCCTCCATCACGTACCTCACGCCCACCCACTGTACGATATACGTTGGTAAGGCTATCAGGGATACGCTCCACACTCCCGTCTTCGGCACGGCGGGCATAATCAATGGCCTGCACACAGCGCCCTGCTGGAGTATAATATTTGGAGGTAGTAACCTTGAGCGAAGAGTTGTAAGGCAGATCACGTACCACCTGCACGAGCCCCTTTCCATAGGTACGCCGCCCCATGATAACTGCACGGTCAAGATCCTGCAACGCACCCGCCACGATTTCTGATGATGAAGCCGATTGTCCGTCTACAAGCACCACTAAGGGTATCTCTGTATCCAATGGCTCGCGCTTGGTCTTAAATGATGAGGTGGCCTGCCGTATCTTGCCTTTTGTAGAGACCACTTCCACGCCCTTGGGGACAAACATATTGACGATGTCTACCGCCTCAGCCATAGACCCTCCTCCATTGCCACGAAGGTCAAGGATCAGATGCTTGGCACCCTGATTCTTGAGGTCAATGACAGCCATACGCACCTCACGAGCACACTTTTCGGTAAAGCTACTCAGGATGACATAGCCTGTACCGTCTTCAAACAACGTATAATAAGGAACCGGTGGCAAGGCAATATTCGCACGGGTAATCTTAGTCTCAATGACATCACCAGTAGTAGGGCGCTGAACACGTATGGAAAAGGTGGTGTTAGGTTCGCCACGCAGCTTATTACTTACCGTGCTCACATCGACCCCCTTGAGGTCCTCACCATCGATGGAAAGAAGCACATCACCGGCACGAAGTCCAGCATTGAGTGCCGGCATACCTTCATAGGGTTCTGCAACAACTACGCGGTCATACTTATCGTGATAGCGTATGATGGCTCCTACACCTGCATACTTTCCGGTAAGCATCATTTTCAAGTCCTCTTCCTCCTCTTCTGGATAGTATATGGTGTATGGGTCAAGACCGGAGACCATAGCCTGGACCCCTTCTTCAATGACCTTCTCCACATCTACGGTGTCAACATAAAATAGGTCGAGTTCACGAAATACGGCGTTGAAGATTTCAAGTTGCTTGGCAATCTGTAAATTACGGTTGTCGCCCTTGAAACTGACTAGGGCAAGGCAAATCACAGGGATGACCAGAAGCCATAAAAGGCGCTTGTTAAGGTGTTTCATTTTCCTATATGACATCTAAAGATACAATACTGCAAAGATAGCTACAACAAAACTATGCTCCAACTATTCGGTCGATATTTAACTTAATTTCATCCCAAGCGCCATCGGGAAGTTCTGAGCCTATCGCCTGTATCACATAGCCTGCAAGAAGAGCCCCTATCTGGGCGCATTGCTGCAAATTGTAGTCGCGCATCAAACCATACATGACGCCTGCAGCATAAAAATCACCAGCCGCCGTAGTGTCCAGTACCTTTGCTACTGGCCACGCCTCAGCCAACACCTTCTCACTACCACGAGCCACATATGAGCCCTGCGCTCCTATTTTCACAATGGCCACCTCACACAACGAACTCAGGTGTTCAAGGGCAACCTCCGGCTCAGTACCGGCAAATGCCTTTGCCTCCTCCTCGTTGGCAAAAACCACATCAATATATTGGGATACCAACTGGGTGAAGAAGTCATGATCGGCAGCAACGATGTTATAGCTTGCCAGATCAAGACATATCTTGAGGCCCTCCTGTTTGGCCAATTCGATGGCACGGAGGATAAGTTCGTGATTCTGTACCAGATATCCCTCAACATAGAGATAATCATAACCGGCAAACATCTCAGCACAGAGGTCCTCACCTCTCATCATGGCTGCAGCCCCCAGATAGGTAGCAAAAGTGCGCTCACCATCAGGAGAGATAAACGTGTAGGCTATGCCAGACTGCTCTGCCAGACGGGAAAGAAGCGGAGAGATGCCCTTAGCCGTACAATTGCAGGCAAAGAACTCCCCAGTCTCATCTGCACCGATGGTACCTATGAAACCTGGCCGTGCCCCTAGATTCGCCAAAGCGAGCATGGTGTTCCCTGCAGATCCACCTGTAGCCTTATGCACATCAAGTGCCGCAAATCGTTGCTGTATACGGTGCTGTTCTTCGTCGCCTATCAAAGTCATGCTTCCCTTGGGTAGTCCGAACTCTTCGAGCAAGCTATCGTCCTGCAATGTCACCAATGCATCTACCAATGCATTTCCTATACCTATAATTCTTTTCATACCGTTAATTTCTGACTGTTTTTGCAAAATTTTCGACAAAGATATTGTATATTTCAAAATATCCTATTACTTTTGCACCGCAATTGAGAGAAAAAGGCAAAAAAACTTTTCACCAACAAAGTTCTGTAGCCTTCTCAAGCAAGTAAAAGTATTCTTCGTTAGCTCAGTTGGTTAGAGCATCTGACTGTTAATCAGAGGGTCCTTGGTTCAAGTCCAAGACGAAGAGCGGATTTTTAAGGGTTAGTTAATTCTTCGTTAGCTCAGTTGGTTAGAGCATCTGACTGTTAATCAGAGGGTCCTTGGTTCAAGTCCAAGACGAAGAGCAGAAGGGTTCGCCATGGCGAACCCTTTCTGTATATAAATATCCACCATTCCATTGCGTCATTGAAGATTATTGTGTATCTTCGCGGTGAATAATAATCTGATACCCTATGTTTGACATTGCAATTATTGGAGGCGGCCCTGCTGGATATATAGCCGCAGAGAAAGCTGGTAAGAATGGTCTGAAAGTGATTCTTTTTGAAAAGAAAGATTTGGGAGGAGTATGCCTCAACGAAGGATGTATCCCCACAAAGACCCTACTGTATAGCGCCAAGCTTTACGACAACGCGCGCAAGAGCGAGAAGTATGGAGTACGCACCGAGAATGTAGAACTCGACTACAAGAAGATGTTCGACCGCAAGACCAAAGTCATCCGCAAATTAGTAGCAGGTGTCGGTCTGAAGATGAAGAATGCCAATGTATTAATTGTAAAGGGTGAGGCTACCATCCAAGGGAAGAACGCGGAGAACGCAATAGTCATCGCTGCCAACGAAGAAAAATACGAGGCACGCAACCTGCTGATATGTACAGGTTCCGAGACTTTTATACCTCCTATCGCCGGGCTTGACCTTAGCACTAATGATACCCTTGTCACCAATAGAGAGATTTTGGCCCTAAAGGAGATGCCCGAAAGCCTGGTTATCATTGGAGGAGGTGTTATTGGCATGGAATTCGCCTCGCTGTATAACAGCTTGGGGAGCGAGGTGCATGTAGTGGAGATGATGCCCGAGATATTGGGAGCGCTGGATACGGAGATTAGCGCCATGCTTCGTGCACAATATACAAAGAAGGGAGTACGGTTCCATCTCTCTTGCAAAGTGACCAAGGTAGAGGGCAATCAGGTGACATTCATCACTTCTGATGGTGAAGAGCGGGCCATCTCAGGCTCCAGAATACTGGTTTCAGTAGGGCGTAGGCCCATCACTTTCGGATTTGGGCTGGAGACTCTAGGAGTAGAATTGTACCGCGGAGGCATAAAAGTGGATGAAAAAATGTGTACCAACGTTCCTGGAGTATATGCAGCAGGGGATGTGACAGGATTCTCTCTCTTGGCGCATACCGCTGTCAGGGAGGCCGAAGTGGTAATCAACAATCTGTGCGGCACAAATGACACGATGCACTACAACGCCATACCAGGAATCGTATATACCAATCCTGAGGTTGCAGGCGTAGGACTTACCGAGGCCGAGGCCCTGGCACAGGGTTTAGAGGTTGACATCGCCAAGTTGCCGATGGCCTATGCTGGACGTTTCGTTGCAGAGAACGAGGGAGGCGAAGGCGTATGCAAGGTCGTGCTCGACCGTCTCTCACACCGTGTGCTCGGTGTGCATATGTTAGGAAATCCTTGTAGTGAGATTATTTATGGAGCCTGTATAGCCATAGAGCAAGGAATGACTATTGACCAACTGGAACGTGTAGTATTCCCCCACCCCACAGTTTCAGAAATAGTGAAGGAATGTATTGCGACAATATAGTTTATACGGACGATTGTCATGTAAAATAAAATATGTATTTTTGCAGTGTCTTTCAGGAAGACGCTATCATACTTTTTAACCTTGTAAAAAACTACATGCCATACTGGACTATGAAAAAAGGCAGACATCTACTGATGACAATGGTGACGTTGTGCTTGGCGACTACCGCCCATGCCCAATTCTGTTGGGGCATTAAGGGAGGGGTAAACTTAGTAGACAATAGCCTATATGTCGTTCAGAATATGGTGGATAAGGATCATCTCTTCAGCACAAACAGCTATTCAGGATTCCATATAGGTCTTAAGACTGAGGCACGTATCCCTGGCATCGGATTAGGAATGGAGGTAGCCACCTACTATTCCCTAAAGGGCATGGCACTCAGTGACCGTGAGACATTCATGCTGAATAGTTTCCAGATTCCATTGAATATCAAGTATAGCTTTGGACTGGGTTATGACGCAAACATATTCGTCGCTATCGGACCAGAGTTTGAACTCAACATAGGTGAAACCGACATGCTGATCAACAATCTGAGCATCGAGGGATATAATGACAAGACAGCCATGTATGTTCTTGACAAGACTATGCTTAGCTTCAATCTCGGGATAGGTGTAACTATACTTGAGCAGTATCAAGTAGGTGTCAACTATCATTTCCCTTGGGGAAAGGTGGGAAACTTCGAGATGGTAGACCTTGAGGAGATAGCTGATGACATAGAAAAGGGCGAAAGCCTAAATGAAGGAAATGTGACCATAGAAGATGTGTTATGGCTGAATGAAAAAGCAGCCCAATTACAGCGCTTCTCTGACAAGATCAAGTCTGGTGCTTGGCAAATCTCAGTAGCTTATCTATTCTAACATTATAAAATGACATTAAGAAGATGAAAAAAATTATCGTAGCTAGCTTATTGCTGTTATTCCCACTCATTTCAATGAATGCAAGAGTGAATTGGGGAGTAAAAGGTGGATTAAATGTGGCCAATTCGTTCTCAGCAAATAACGTATTTTCTTCCGACGGTTATACAGGTTTCTTTATTGGCCCTAAGATGGATTGGGATCTGGGAAAAAACTTCTCTCTCAATGGCTCATTCATCTATTCGCAAAGCGGCATGAAGTTTAACAACACAAACGAGAAGGTAGACCTGAACTCCCTGCTCATCCCCATAAACGCATCGGTTAGACTCTTGGGCACAGACAAGTTCGGCTTGTTCGTGGAATTTGGTCCTCAGTACAACTTCAATTTAGGGCAGAAGCGTCGTGAATTAAAAGATAAGGAATTGAATTTCAATAACTCGAGCTTCAGTTTGAATGCCGGATTAACCTTGCATCTGTTCAATCATCTCCAGATAGGAGCCAATTACAACTGCCCCTTCGGAAAAACGAGTGAATTTGTGATATCAGACACAGCAAGTAGCGAAGCCTATAAGATACACACGCTGCAGATTTCGGCAACAGTAATGTTCTGATGGCCTTCAAGCCTCTGCATTCGGTTCTTGATACCGGAGTATCATGCCTTTGATACTCCGGTATTAAATTAAAGGATATAAACCCAGAGCCTGGAGCGTTTCATAAGGATAGATTATGCAATGGTACGTTGATGTCATATTGCCTCTGCCGTTAGCTGGTAGTTTTACCTATCAGCTACCAGAAGTGTATGCCCATACTGTACAAGCAGGAAGCAGGGTAGTAGTACAGTTTGGTGCCAAGCGGTATTACACGGCAATAGTAATGCGAAAGCATACTGACAAGCCGCAAGGGGAATATGAAATAAAGGAGATAAGCGAAGTCCTCGATGCACAACCGATAGTACTACCCCTTCAGCTGCAGCTGTGGCAATGGATAGCCGACTATTACATGTGTACAATAGGGGATGTATACAAAGCAGCTCTCCCCTCAGGACTGAAAATAGAGAGCGAGACCGTAGTGGAGCTCAACAGAGACTTTGTGGCCGATGCTCCGCTCCGCGAGAAGGAACAGAAGATCCTTGACTCCCTGTCAATCAACCCCAGACAGCGAATACTACAACTGCTAAAGGATTGCGGACTAAAGAATGGGATGCACACCATCAAGTCACTACTCGATAAGGAAGCGCTCTTTGTAGACGAGGCTCTGCGGCAAGGCTACAAGCCCAAGTGTGAGGTACGCGTACGATTGGCCGAAGCCTACCGCTCCGAGAAGGCCATCCATGAAGCTTTATCGTCACTGAAGCGTGCAGCCAAACAAAGGGCACTATTGCTTTGCTTGCTGGAACTGACAGATTCATCGGAACCACCCTATACTAACCGAAAAGAATTGTCCAGGAATACCCTTCTCCGCGAGAGCGGCATGAACGCCGCCATTCTGAACGGACTGATAGCCAAGGGGATCATAGAGTCTTACACGGTGGAGAAAGGACGCCTGACGGCAATAGAAGATGAGAATCTACACCTCAACAAGCTCAATGAGCCGCAGCAACGGGCTTTTGATGAGATCAATACAGCCTGGCAACAACACTATGTATGCCTGCTCCATGGTGTCACCTCAAGCGGAAAGACGGAGGTATATACCCATCTCATCCAACAGCAGCTTGCACAAGGCAAGCAGGTATTGTATCTCGTACCTGAGATAGCCCTCACCAAGCAGATGACCGATAGGCTACGCAGTGCTTTCGGATCGCGGCTTGGTGTATACCATTCCAAGTTCTCCGATGCCGAAAGGGTTGAGATATGGAACAGGCAGCTGACCGACCATCCTTACGACGTGATATTAGGCGTACGCTCCTCTGTATTTCTCCCTTTTCAAAGGTTGGGACTGGTCATCGTAGACGAGGAGCACGAAGCCACCTATAAGCAACAGGATCCTGCGCCACGTTATCATGCCCGCAGCGTAGCCATAATGTTGGGCTCATACCATAAGGGAAAGGTGCTTTTGGGTACTGCCACTCCCTCTATCGAAAGCTACTACAACGCCTGCAGCAACAAGTACGGATTAGTACAGATAACCGAACGCTACAAGCAGGTGAAATTGCCGCTCATCGAGGTCGTAAACCTAAAAGAGGAGTATCGCAAGAAGAGGATGTATGGTCCTTTCTCCACGCTACTATATCAGTCCATGAACGATGCCCTTCAGCAAGGCAAGCAAGTCATTCTGTTCCAGAACCGAAGGGGGTATGCCCCCATGCTCGAGTGTGCTGCCTGTGGCTGGGTGCCCCGTTGCGACCGCTGCGACGTCAGTCTGACCTATCATCACGACATGCACCGGCTAGTATGCCATTATTGTGGCAACGTGTACAATGTACCGGTCAAATGCCCCTCATGTAGCACGCAGACATTGGCTAAGCGAGGAATGGGTACCGAGCGCATTGAGGAAGAGGTCAGACACTTTTTCCCGAAGGCTCGTGTTGTGCGTATGGACCTTGACACCACACGGGCCAAAACCGCCTACGAGAAAATCCTTACAGACTTTCAAGAAGGGCGCACCGATGTCCTCGTGGGCACACAGATGCTATCCAAGGGGCTTGATTTCGACAATGTACACGTAGTGGGCATTGTCAATGCTGACGGCATGCTCAACTATCCCGATTTCCGTTCTTTTGAACGCTCGTTTCAACTGATGGCACAGGTAGCCGGGCGTGCCGGAAGACGCGACACACAAGGCCTTGTGGTGCTGCAGACCAAGAATGTGGAGCTACCCGTCATCCATCAGGTAGCTACCCATGACTATGCCGGACTTTATACCGATCAGGCTACAGAGCGTGAACTGTTCCGCTACCCACCCTTCTGCCGCTTAATCTACATATATGTAAAGGGACGCGACGAACAGGCTGTAGTCCATGCAGCCGATGCCATGGCACAGGGAATACGTAGTAGCCTTGCTGATCGAGTATTGGGACCCGAGCCACCAGCTATAGCACGCATGCATGCTCTCCACATCCGCAAGATAATGCTCAAGGTAGAGCCTGCATTAGGCATCTCCCGCGTACGTCAATACCTATATGCCGTACAACACTCACTCGCTTCGCAAGGATTATTGAATGGGGTAATGCTGTATTATGATGTAGACCCATGCTAACACACCCTGCACCAACCTATAAGGTGACCTCTAAATAACCTTAAAAAACTGGAATATGATGCTTCTTTGATAGCAGAGACTTTCCCATACACCCGTTTTTTCTTATCTTCGCATCATGAAACGAGTCATCCTACTATGTTTGATTTGCCCAATGGTATTCCTGGCATTTGCACAGTCGCAAAATGAATGGGCCGACAAGGCATATACCTATATGGAGCAAGATAGTTTAGCACAAGCCGAGGATTGTTTCAAACGGGCAATCGAAGCCTCTCCCACCAGCAAACAGAATGCCATGCTGCTCTCCAACCTCGGAGCAGTACAGTACAGGCGCGGATTATTGCACGAGGCCATAGAGTCCTATACACTCGCCCTCAACCATTCCCCCTTGGCTATACCGATTCTTATGGCACGCGCTACAGCCTATCTCGCTTTGGGCAATGATGCCAAAGCCTATACCGATCTCTGCAATGTACTTGACAAGGATAACAATCATGCCGATGCGCTCTACTATCGTGCTTTTGTATACACCAACCGACATGAATATGCCGCAGCCCGTGCCGACTATAAGCGCCTACTGGCATTAAAGCCCGATTACGAGAATGGCCTGCTCGGTCTTGCCTTGCTTGACCAACGTGAGGGACGCCTACAGAGCGCCGAGTTGCAACTGACCACACTTGTGGAACGCCATCCGCTCAACCCCACCTATCTGCAAGCCAGGGCCAATGTACTTATCGAACGGGAACTCTACGATTTGGCTCTGCTCGATTTGGAGGCTGCTATAGCCTTACATCCCACTGATGCCTATATCTATATAGCGCGTGCTGAACTATACCTAAAGATGCAACGACGTACGGCCGCTAAGAACGACTTGAACAAGGCCGTTGCATTGGGATTTCCACGCCTCTCACTGAGCGAGCTTTACAAACAGTGCGAATAGGGTTTAGGAGGGTGTGACAACAGACTTACCCTCCGGCAAGCTACTAAGAGATAGAGAATGGATAATTGGCCTGCCGAAAGGCAATTTTAAATTCCATCAACCCTCATCCATAATCCATAAACCCTCAACCTAAAACACTAACCACTCTGCTGCCATCGGGCTGCTCCTCTATATTGACGCGCACGGTATCCTCGGGCAGGAGTTCCTCGATGAGTTCGGGCCACTCGATGAAGCAGAGTCCACGACCATAGAAATAGTCCTCGTAGCCCATGTCATACACCTCGGCCAGGCGCTTGATGCGGTAGAAGTCGAAGTGGTATATGGGTCGTCCCGATGGAGTGTCATACTCGTTCACGATGGCAAACGTCGGTGAGTTTACCGTGTCGGTCACGCCCATCGTTTCGCACAGGGCCTTTACAAAGGTTGTCTTTCCGGCTCCCATAGAGCCATAGAAGGCAAATATCTTATTGTCGCCCATTTGGGCGATAAACTCCTGCGCTGCGTCGGCAAGGCCTTCTATGCCTTTTATGATAATCTCCATAATATCAATCTGCGGATTTTAGGTTCTTTTCTTCGGTGTCAATGTCACCAGCGGCACTATCATCTCTTCCATGGATATGCCTCCGTGCTGGAAGGTGTCGCGGTAGTACGATACGTAGTGGTTATAGTTGTTGGGGTATGCGAAGAAACTGTCGCCCCAGGCAAAGATATACGCCGTGCTCACATTGGGCGAGGGTAGCAATACCTTACGGGGATCCTTGATTTCGTATACTTCGCGTGCGTTGTAGCCGAGGTTCTTGCCCAGTTTGTAGCGCAGGTTGGTATTCACGTTGCGGTCGCCCACCACCTTGATGGGATTGTTCACGCGTATGCTGCCATGGTCTGTCGTGATTACCACCTTGTAGTCGCTTTCGGCGAGCATGGTGAAGAATTCGCGTAGGGGCGAGTGGCGAAACCACGTCGTCGTCACCGAGCGGTATGCAGCTTCGTCGGCTGCCAGTTCGCGCAGTGTCTTCGACTCGGTGCGGGCATGGCTCAACAGGTCGATGAAGTTGACCACCACCACGTTGAGGTCGTAGTTGGCCAATTGGCGAAACTGCGTTACCAGCCGCTCGGCGCCCTGTGCGTCGTTGATCTTGTGGTACGAGAAGGTGTCGTGGCGGCGGTAGCGGTCTATCTGTGTCTGTATGAGTGGTGCCTCGTTGAGGTTCTTGCCCTCCTCTTCATCTTCGTCGACCCACAGTTCGGGAAACATCTCGGCAATCTTGTTGGGCATGAGTCCCGAGAATATGGCATTGCGGGCATATTGCGTGGCAGTGGGCAGGATGCTGTAGTAGAGTTCTTCGTCGAAGGCAAACTCCCCGCTCAGCTCATGGCTGATGACCTTCCACTGGTCGTAGCGGAAGTTGTCAAACACGATGAGCACCACCTTCTCCTTTTGGTCGAGTAGGGGAAATATGCGGTCGCGGAAGAGGTGAGGCGAGAGTAAGGGTTGGCCTCCCCCTTGCCCCTCCCGAGGAGGGGTGACTGATGTACCGCGAGGACTGGAAGCTCCCCCTCGGGGGGAGTTGAGGAGGCTGAACCATCCCTCGTAGTTTCTTCTTATATACTTGGCAAAGAGGTTGTTGGCCTCCTCCTTCTGCATGCGCAGCATCTCGCTCATGTTGTTGTCGGCATGCTCCAGCTCCAGCTCCCAGTGCACGAGTGTCTTGTATACCTCTATCCAGTCGTTGTGCGATACCGCATCATTGATCTGCATGGCTATGCGCCCCATGTTTTGCTGATAGTTGGTATTGGTAGTCTCGGTGATGATATCCTTCTTATGGATATTCTTTTTCAGGGTGAGCAGTATCTGGTTAGGGTTGACGGGCTTGATGAGGTAGTCGGCAATCTTGGCGCCGATGGCCTGGTTCATGATGTTCTCCTCCTCGCTCTTGGTCACCATCACCACGGGCACTGTGGGCTGCACCTCCTTGATGAGCGATAGCGTCTCCAGTCCCGTGAGGCCCGGCATGTTCTCGTCGAGCAGTATGAGGTCGTATACCCGTTCGCGGCAGCGGTCCAGCGCGTCGCGTCCGTTCGTAGCGGTGTCTACCTCGTACTCCTTCCCCTTGAGGAAGAGGATATGGGCACGCAGCAGCTCTATCTCGTCGTCAATCCAAAGTAATGTACCGTTCTTAGCCATAATTCTCAGTATCTGTTTTTGTCGCAAAGGACATTATGATGGGTTACAGCTGCATCTTGTATATGTTCGTCTCCTTGGGCTCAAAACCCATCGAGCGGTACAGTGCATTGGCTGCCACACGCTTGGGATTCGAGGTCAGCATAAGTGTCTGCAGCTTCCTCTCGCGGGCAAGTCCTATGGCATAGTCTACCAGCTTACGCCCCAATGCCTTGCCACGGTACGCCTCGTCCACGACCACATCCTCAATCCACCCTCGCTTGCCTGTAGGACTCACACAACTGTTTAGCGTGAGCATCCCCACCACTTGCGCTTGGCTATCTGTCAGCAAGCACAGGTCGCTACACGAATCCTCTATCAGTGCCCGGTACATGTCGGGCGTGAAGGTGATGTCGCGTGTGGTGAGTTGCGTGAACAGTCGCACCACCGCATGGTAGTGCTGCTCGTCAAAGGTCGTAGGGACAATAATCGTGAACTCTTCCATAATCTCCTTGCATTTACCTCGCGAAGATACGAATTTATCGGCAAAGCATACGTTTATTTATGGTAAAAGTTCATAAATACTCGTCAACCTGAATGCAAGGAATGATTACTACTCGAATATCACCTCATCGAGGCTACCTTCACCCTCGATGGTGTTGGGTAGGTCGGTGAAGTTCTGTTCGTAGAACTGGGTGTACTCGTCGATGCTGTAGTATTTGAGCAGCAGCTCCATGTTCTCGTCAGAGATGAGCAGGGCGCGTATGCCGCTGAGCTTGGTTGCCATCGCGGGGTCGGCATAGAGGGTGTGCATATATTGATAAGCCTCATCGAAGCTCGCCAATCCCTTCACATGGAGCATGCCTATGCCGCCCTGCTTCGAGGTGGAAATCTCGAAGTTGCGCACCATAAACTTGCCGAAGTTGTAGCGGGCAATCTCGAAGAGCAGCTGGTTCTCGTTCAGGGAACCCTCCTCGAAGGCCAGCACGAAGTTGTAGGGAGCCAGGCGCTCGGTACTGAAGGGTTGGCGCAGGCTGTCGGCCACGGCGGCTTCACCACTTGTGGCCAGTCGGCGGCTCCAGATGCTTCCTAAGGTGCTCGAGGTGAGCAACCGGCCCTCCTGCAGACCTTGGGCGATGAGTCCGGCCAGCTCGCTGATCTCGTTTTGGGGATACTTGCTCACTATCTCCTTCAGCTGGTCGAGGAACGAGGATTGGTCGCCCTGCTGGAGGTCCGTCATGGCATTGAGGAACATGAACTTGGGTCGGTGTGCGCCGAGCGGGTACTTCTCGCCCGACAACGTGGCGTTGCTCTCTACCTCGCTATGTCGCCCGTCCATGTAGGCGGTGTAGGTGGCAGCGTAGAGCGAGTCCTCGATGTGCTTGCCATAGATGGCATTGATGGCATAATCGGGGTCGCTGATGGTGAGCGTGTAGTCGCTGTAGGGGAACTCGGTAAGCAGCAGCTGGCGATAGCGCTCGGCATCGTCCCAGCGCTTCCAACGCGAGTACATGAGATACATGTTATAGTAGAGCTCGTCGGTGCGGTCAAAGTCGGGGAACTGCGTGTTGAGGCGGTTCAGCGTGCGCTCGGCAAGGCCGAAGTCCTCGAGCTTGTCCTTGTAGATGACGCCGGCATTGAAGAGCGCCTCCTGCAGGATGGCATTCGACTCCGCCATCTGCTCCTCGCTGAAGGGTATCTGCTGCAGGTAGTACATGGGGTCGTGCGGGTCGGTCACGAGGCTGTCGGGCAGGGCCACGGCCGTGCTGTCCGAGGCGATGGAGTCGGTGCCCTCGGTGAGCTCTTCTTCCTCCTCATCGTAGTTGACCCCTTCGTAGGTCTCGTCGGCCAGCACCGACTTGTTGGCACGGCGCCAGTTATCCTCCAGCTTGCGGCGTCCCCATTTCTGCTGGAAGTCCTTCTTACCCTGCGCCACGAGCTGCGTGTTGTAGAAGTACCACGACTTGTCGTTCGTGTTCGTAGCTCCGGGCGTGTTCATTTGCGGTCCCTTGGCCTGTGCGGCCCCCAGTGCCTCCTCGCGTTGGGCCATCAGGGCAGCCTCCTCTTCGGCCTTCTTGGCCTCCTCTTCTTGGCGGATGACCTCGGCGATGATGTTCTCTATCACCTTGTTCAGTTCCGCCTCGGGCAGTGTAGCGAGGTGCTGTAGACTATCTTGCAGGTCGATGGCTACGGTGTGCTCCACCAGTTCGTCGAGTATCGTGGAGCGGAGGTTCACCATGTCGTAGTCCTTATGCTCCTTGTCTACCAGGCCTATGGCCTCACCATAGCAGCGCTGTGCATCCACATATTTGGCTTGGTCCCAATAAATCTGTCCTAGTTGCAGCAGCAGGATGCCCTTCTCTATGCCGTTGCGGGTGCTTAGCTTGGCACCCTCCTCATACTCCTTCACGGCGTTCACCGTGTCGCGCTGTGCCAGGTGTATGTTGCCCATAGCGTAGTGCACCTGATCCAGGTAGTCCTTGTTGTTGGGGTCCTTTCCCATGCGTTTCAGCGTCTTCAGCATCTTGGCAGCATTGCTCCCGCTCACCGTCTCGGTCTGCTGTATGCGGGCGTTGAACTCCAGCTCGTAGGGTGGATTCTGCTTGATGGCCTTGTCGAACGCTTCGTAGGCCTGCTGCTTGTTGCCCAGGTGCTTGTGTATCTGTCCCAGGAGGTAATACTCGCGTGTCTTTTGCTTCTTGGTACGTCCCGGACGCTTCACCGCCCTCTCCAAGTAGGGCAATGCCTCGTCGAAACGCTCCTGGCGTAGCAGGTGCGAGGCCATGATGGCGTCGTACTCCTCGGCCAGCTGGTAGGGTATGCTGTCGCGCCCCACCTGAGCGAGCAGGTTGTCAGCTTCGTAGTTCCACTCCAACTCGGCATAGCACTGCGCCATGCGCATGCGTGCCTCGGCTACAATCTTGGGATCCTCGCTGTAGAGGCGGGTGATGTAGGAGAAGGTGCTGGCAGCCTCCAAGAACTCACCCTTCTGGAACTGCGCCTTGCCCATGAGCATCCACGCATGGTGCAGGAAGGGGTTGTACTCCTTCTTGGCATACCACAGCTTGTCCTTCTCGGTGAGTGTGCGTCCCGCCTTCTTCTTGGGTTTCTTTTTGATGGAGTGCAGCTTGATGGCCTTCTGCGACTTCTCTATCGCCTTGTCAAAGTTGCCGCCTCCCGCACTGCGCGTGCTCTCCTTGCTGACGGGGAAGAGCGGAATGATCTCCATGTAGTTGTCCTTGTGCGATTTCTCCTGTGCCGACACACCCTCCTTGTAGGCCTCGTGTCCATTGTGATACACGTTGAAGCGGGTCACAAACGCCTGGTAGAACCTCGACTGGGCCGTGTTCACCTTCGTGGAGCCGCATGCCGATAGCATGAGCAGCACCAGCATCATTGCCAGCGTATGTGTGTACCTCTTGTGCATAATCAATTTAAAAACTGATTTTTGCCCGCTTTATTGTGGCAGTGTGGGGATTCTTCCCGATTATCGCCCCATGAGCATGAACAGCTCGTCCTTCAGCACATCGGGCAGGGCCACCTCGCGCAGCTCAAGGCTCTTGAGCCAGTCGTCAATCTCTTTGGGGTCCATCGTGTAGAGCACTTCGCGAAACTCCTCCACGGCCTCGTCATCATATTCGTCCGATGCCGTGCCGCGATAAGCGTCCAGCTCCTCATCGTCGAAATACTCGATGTCGGTGCGTAGGGCCCGCTTTATCTTGCCCTTCTCGCACACCTCATGCTCGCCGCAGCATTCATCATCATCATCGTCGGTGGCCGCTTCAGACTCGGGCGACACGGTGGTCACTACCTCTCCCGCTTCTGCTGTAGAGGGTATGGCGGCATCGCCATTCTTCTTCCTAAAGATTTGTCCTACCAGTGACAGCCCCACAAGGGCTGCCAGGAAAATTGCACTGTATATTGCTATGCTCATTTTGGTTGATGGTTGATGGTTGATAGTTTATGGGTTATGGTTGAGGGTTGAGAGAACATCCGGATGGCAACTCCTAACTCCTAATTCCTAACTCCTAATTCACATAAGTCTTCCCAGAATCCCGGGTACGACTTGGATACCACCTCGGGGTTCTCTATCGTCAGCCCCTCGTGGCACAAGGCTGCCGGAGCAAAGGCCATGGCCATGCGATGGTCATCATAGGTCGTTATCGTAGGTGACGCTGAGGGTTCGGTACGCTCCCCATCCCACACGAGTCGCTTGTCGCCTTCGGCGCGGAGCACGTAGCCCAGCTTGCGCAACTCGGTGATGAGAGCAGCCACGCGGTCGGTCTCCTTGATGCGCAGGCTGTGTATGCCCTCGAACGTGAAGGGAACGCCCAGCAAGCAGCAGGTCACGGCCAATGTCTGTGCTATATCGGGGCAGTGGGTGAAGTCGAGAACTCCGCTACCCGAAAGTCCGCCCCTTGGGAAGGATTTAGGTGGAGCCGTTAACCTCGCCCCCTCTGAGGTGTACTCCGTCGTCACGCCCAGTGGCTCAAACATCTCTGCCACCACACGGTCGCCCTGCTTGCTGTTGGCAGTGAGTCCGTTTAGCTGTATCTTCACCTCGTGTCCGGAGTGTGCCGCTACGGCAGCCAGCTCATACCAGTACGATGCACCGCTCCAGTCGCCCTCTACGGTGAGGGGGCGATCCTCATAGCCCCCCGGTGCGATGCGTATCGTCTGCCCATCGCCCCATTCGGCCGTAGCGCCATAGTGGCGCATCAGGTCCAGCGTCAGTTCTATATAGGTGCGCGAGGCTATGGCTCCCTTGAGGTGCAGCGTCAGCCCTTCGGCAAGGCACGGCCCTATCATCAGCAGGGCCGAGATGTATTGCGAGCTGACGCCCGCCTCTATCTCCACCTCTCCGCCACGGAGGCTCTTGCCCTTGATGCGCAGTGGAGGGTATCCCTCGTTGTTCACATAGCTGATGTCGGCTCCCAAGGTGCGCAGTGCCTCCACCAGTATCCCTATGGGACGCTGTTGCATCCGCTGGCTCCCTGTCAGCACCGTCTCGCCCGGTGTGATGGACAGGTAAGCCGTGAGGAAACGCATGGCGGTACCCGTGGCACCGATGTCGATGAGCGCAGCCCCAGCCCGCTTGTCGGCGATGCCCTGCTGCATGTGCTCCGTGTCGTCGCACACGGCAAGGCGTTCTATAGGGTAGCGCTGCTCAGGACATAGCGCCTGCATCAGCAACGCACGGTTGCTGATGCTTTTCGAAGTAGGCAAGTCCACATGAGCCACCAGTCTTTTAGGAATCTTCAAAGTCATTTGCATCTGTTTTTCTTCTCCTAATCTTGACAAAAGTAGCGATTTTATACGCAAAACACGAAAAAAAACCTCAAAAAGTTGTGCAGATAAATAAAATGTTCTACTTTTGCACCGCAATTGAGCAGCGGGGTGTAGCTCAGCCCGGTTAGAGTACGCGTCTGGGGGGCGTGTGGTCGCTGGTTCGAATCCAGTCACCCCGACTGAGAAGAAGCATTGATAATCACAAGATTGTCGATGCTTTTTTCTTTTTGTGCATACCGTGAAAGTGTGTGGTTGATGTGCTGGGACGCAAAAAAGTCAACCGAGAAGTCAACCAAAAAACGATGAAAACATCAGTATCAGTAATCTGTTGCAAGTGGAAAATACTTGCAAATGGTGAATCTCCATTAATGCTAAGAGTAGCAAAAGATGGCAAGCGCACAATGAAGAGTCTGGGCATTTCGGTAAATCCGATTTATTGGGACTTTGACAGGACATACAGGCCATCCTCGGGGAAGTCGTACCCCATGTCGGCAAAGCGGAGCACACTCTCGGGCGTGATGCCTGCCATGGAGAAAAGTACCTGCTCGTTGTAGCTCTTGGCCAGTGCGGCATCGATGGCGCACCTCCCCATCGGTGGCTATCATGGCGCGGATGAGCTCGGCCGTGATGACATCGGCTGTGCCATCCTTAAGCATGCTCATCGAGCTGTACGATGCCGCAGGGTGCTTGATGGTGACATCGAGCCCTGCCTCGGCATAGTAGCCATTCTCCAGTGCGGCATAGTAGCCTGCAAACTGGCTCTGAGGCATTCACTGTGGGGTGAAGGTAATTTGCTGTGCATAGCTCCGTACAAAGAGTACGGAGAGCAGGCTGAGTAGAAGGATTTTTTTCATTGTGTGAAGAGGGGAATTATAATCGAATAATGAGAAATGAGAATTATGACAAGAAAAATAGACCATTGCTTTTGGCATTCAGACGGATAATTTTCAATTCTCCAAGTACCTCTCACGTAAAGTTTCCATCATCTCGGGTATCATGCCGATGCAGACTTCTTACAATCGCTCAGTGATGATGCTCTTATCCAATACACCTTTTACATCGTAGAACACACCATTGGGTTTGTGCAGTCTTTCCAAGCCAAGCGAGTTGAAGCAGTCATGCTTCACACAGTAAATAACAGCATCATACTCACCGCGCTCAATGTCGCGTTCGTCGGTACTCACCTCTACGCCATACTCGTGCTTAGCTGCCTCCTTGCTTACCCAAGGGTCATAGACAAGGATGTTTGAGGAATAGGCCTTGAGCGAGTTGTATATATCCACAACCTTAGTGTTGCGTATGTCGGGACAATTCTCCTTGAAAGTGAAGCCTAGCAATAGGAACTTGGCATTATGGGCAGAGATATCGTGAAGGTTCAGACAGCGCACCACACGCTCGGCCACGTAGTTACCCATAGTATTGTTCAGACGTCGCGCCTCCATCATAATGCGCGGTACCACTCCTCGTGAGGTGGCACGTTGAATCAGATAGTAGGGATCTACACTGATACAGTGTCCTCCCACCAAACCGGGGCTAAACTTCAGGAAGTTCCACTTCGTGCCTGCAGCTTCCAGTACATCCGTGGTATCAATGCCGAGTGCATTGAACACAATGGCAATCTCATTCATGAAGGCAATGTTCACATCGCGCTGTGTGTTCTCCAAAATCTTGGCTGCTTCTGCAACCTTGATCGTCGGAGCACGATGTGTACCATTCAGCAGCACTGAATTATACAGCTCGTCAATAATCTCAGCTGCTTCGGGGGTAGAGCCCGAGGTGATTTTCGGAATATTCTCTACCGTATGTTCCTTGTCACCAGGATTGATACGCTCTGGCGAGTAGCCGATGTAGAAGTCCTCGTTCAGCTTCAGTCCCGACACCTCTTCCAAGATGGGAGCACAAATTTCCTCTGTCACACCGGGATAAACGGTTGACTCATAGATCACGTAGTCGCCCTTCTTGAGCACCTCACCCACCACTACGCTGGCATTCTTGAGCGGCATGAGCTCAGGGTTGTAGAAGTCATCCACTGGAGTCGGGATGGCTACCACATACATATTGCACACCCTCAGGTCATCAATCTTGTTTGTGCACACCATGCCGTTGGTCAATGCGTTCTTCAGTGCCTCGGGAGTAACCTCGTTGGTAGAGTCGATACCCGCATTGATCTCATTGATACGTCTTTCATTGATATCATAACCAATGACTTGATACTTCTTTGCGAACAAGCAGGCCAAGGGAAATCCCACATAACCTAATCCTATTACACCAATTCTTTTCTCTGTATTCATATCTTATATAGTTAAATATTGTGTTTGTTAAATACCTTCAACCTGTGCCAGGTCTGATGTCTTCTTCGGGTTCCATGGGTCTTTGTATGAGGAGAAGAAGAAGAACTCCTTGGTATGTGCCAGCAATCGGGTCAATCGCAGGAAATAGCCCGTATAGAAGGTACTGAAGAAGAGGTATGGCATCAGCCTCTTCTCTTCCGAAGCCCTCTCCGACACCAGCATGATAACTCCGAATGCCACCAATGAGAAGAAATATCTGATCAGCCATCCCACGATAAAGATCTCCATGAGCCTGTCGGTCTGTGTAAAGACGAGCGAGAGGATATAGAACAGCCACAGATAGTTGAATATGCAGTCGAAGAGCAGGTTCTCCATATTGGATATCCAGTTCAGGAAGGTGAAGTGCTTATGTGGCATCAGTATGTCGAAATGCTTGCGTAGGCGGAAACGGATAAGCGACTTGCTCCAGCGCTGACGTTGCTTGAAGAGTGCGTGCCACTCGGTAGGCACATTGGTCATGCAGATGGCATCCTCGGCAAAGAAGACCTTGTCGCCCGACTTTCTGATCTTCTGTGTGATGTCGCCATCCAGTCCAGGACCTATGTCCCACATGCCGATCTGCATCAGTTTCTCGCGTTCGAAGGCGCCGAAGGCACCTGAGATGATATGATAGATTCCCAGTGTATTCGTTACCATGCGTCCCACCTGGATGGTCTTCAGGTACTCGAGGTGCACAGTGTTTCACCCGCATTGCGCACCTTGACGCATCCGCCCACAGCTTTAATCTTGGGGTCGTAGTAGAAGGGGATGAGAATCTTCTCGATGGCATCACGGTCTAACGAAGAGTCGGCATCAAGGTGTACGATGTATTTTCCTTTTGCATAGTGTACGCCAAAGTTTGCTGCACTGGCTTTACCTCCACGTATGTCGGAGCGTAGATAGAGGTCGATGTATCCCGCCTTTTCCAGGTCTCTGCATATTAGCGGAGTGGCATCGTCTGAACCATCATCGACGATAATGATCTCATAGTTCCGATAGGTCTGCTCGTTGAGCGACTTTACCAGTTTGTAAATGTGTTTTCCCTCGTTCTTTCCTGGAGCAAGAATAGTTATCAGTGGGTTTTCGATATATAGCTTCATCCTTGCCATCGCTTGCTTTCGTGCTCTGCTACGGTAGGTGATCTTGTGCCAAATCGCAATACACAACTCTATCAGATAATAACGTGGAAACTCAATGATAAACAGGAACCAATAGGTATGGATAACCGCATTCCATGACAGATTTCGAGTAAAGCAGGCAACAATGCCGTCTATGATATCAAAGAAGAAATCCAGCATGGCTTTTCCCTGTTTAGTGGTTCTTGCTTATTCGCTTGATGAAGTCTTCAATCTTCTCCCCTTCGAACTGATACAAGAGGTCTTGGTCGGCAAGTTTTATGCCAAAGTTTCTCAGTTCAACGATCTTCAGCAGCTCCCCATACTCCTCTTCCATCTGTTTCCTAAGTTCCTCCATTCTGCTTGACTGTACTTTGGCAGCCATGTAGACGTAGTGAGAGTTGTACGAGAGGTTATGGTAGTGGTATCTCTTCTGCAGGTCACCTACAAAATGCATGATATTATCTCTATTCACCTCAGTAACTTCCACTTTGAATCGGTTGATAAGGACGACCTCATTCTTATCATGCGAGTAGGAGAAGAGTTGTATCTGCGACAGGAAGGAGTCGAATCGGGAATAACCTGCCCAGATGTCCTTACTTACGGCTAACAGGGCATCGTTAGAAGATAGGGCTTGTAATCCCTCTGTAGTGAATTCATAGCTATAGATGTCCTGTGCCAAAAGTTCCGAAGGTCGTGACGTTTTCTTGCACGATGCACAATACACCTTCATACGTGTGTGCAAGAATGTGTGGTTGCACTCTTGGCATGTATACACGTTGGCTGGTCTGTCATAGTCCACTCCGATATGGCGAAGCATCTGATGACACTTGGGACAACGCAGTTCTCCGTCATAGGCATAGCTCGACTCCGGTGAGATATTGGCACATCTGAAGTGATGCAATACCGGCTCCTCCTTCAGACGCGAAGAGTCGCATTTGGGGCAAGCCTCCATATAGTATAGGTGTGAGCCTTTGCAGTGAGGGCACACATGGATGCGCTCCTCAAACTTCTTTCGCTCGGCATATCCCAGTTCACGCAGAGTTTGGTTGAAACGAACAAATTCGGCTTTCATATTGGAAATCATACTGTCCTGCTTGGCTACGAACAGGGCGGTGTGTCCTTGGGCATAAGCCTCCTCCAATGATGTGGTAAAGGTATACTGTCCTCTCGAGATGGCATGCTTACACAACTTCAAGAAGTATACGTAGTTATTGGTCTTCACCTCCGAGATTTCAAAGAGGTCAATCAGTGCCAGCCTATTGTATATCTCCTCTATGCGCTCTCCCATCTTCTCATCGCTCGGGGTAGCCGCAAACCCATCGACCAGTGGTTTCAGCTGATGCACACGAGGCTTCAGCGTAGCCGCCAGGAATCGAGGTTTCAGGTGCGTCTTTATGCCGTGTATTGATGACATGCCCTGCAACTGGTATGCCAGTTCACTATGCGATTGTCCGTAGTCCTCGATGTAGATGGCATCGAAATCCTCCGCTTTGATGGAATCGATACTATCCAGCGGCACCAGTCCTCTTACAATAAGTATGTTGCGCCCCTTGGGGGTGACTTTAATCTTATAACTATAGCTCATTATTCTCTATTATTAAAGTACAGATGATCTTTTACCTCTTCAGGAATCTCCAATCCTCTCGGACTCTTGAGCAGGAGGTATTCTTCTGGATTCACCTTGTCGTAATCCTTATTGTTGAAACGTATCAGCACGGGCATACCATTTACCAGTGACCAGAACGGAATCTTCTGTCCATGGTCGATACGAAGCACTGCGATGGCTGCGATGTGGTCCTTCGACAGATTGTTACGATATGCTTCAGGGATAGGCTCCGTGCGTGCACCCATAGAAACTACGGTTGCCGTATACTCCACATCGTCATTGACAACGACGGTTGCCTTGAAGCCACGATTGATATATTTAGCTCTGTCGGGAGTAACGTATGCCATAATGTATACATTGTCTTTTTCCAGGTCGAAGGATTGTGTCTCGATGACATCCTCACCGCGCAATACAAGCGAGAGCTCAGAGATCCAGTTGCGAGTTACCAATCCCGAGTCGGCAGCGATGGCATAGTGCACGAGGTCCAGTTCTTTCATCCTCTGCTTGTTACGCACGTTCTGTATGGTAAATCCTGAGGCCACCTCTCCTAAGCGCTCTACAGCCTCTCTGGATTCGTCGATAGCCTTCCTCAGTACGTGCAATCTCCGTTGTAGCGCTTTTAGTTCTTCGTCGGTCTCCTTATATTCGCGTTCCAACTGGAGCTTATGTACATTATCGCTAAGTCCGAAGCGGATGTTGTGGTCTTCCAAATCTATCTGCCGTTGTAACTCTGTCATCTTTGCACGCAGTACAGCGAGGTTCTGATAGGCTAATCCATACTGTACCTTCAAGTCGCGCGATTTTACGACAATCTCCGATTCGGTATTGATGTTACCGATTTCGTGGAACCAGTCGAGCGACACATACGAGTAGATGGTGTCGCCGGGTTTTACCAGGTCACCATTGTGTTTGTAGATGTCGTGCACGAAGATATCTTCCGAAGCACGGAAACGCACGTTGTGCACCACTACATAACCGTTAAATTCTGTATACACTATCTTGTGTACACAGTACAGGGCGATAACTGCTATGATAAAGATGAAGATGGCCATAAACAACGCCTGTTGCTTACTCTGCTTCTTTTTGCGTTGTAGCAGTATCTTCTCTATTTCCGCTTGTTCCCTTTCGGTCGTAAAATGAAAATCTTTCATAATCACCTATGTTCACTTGTTGATGATACAAAAGTCTAAAATAGATTGTTGATGTAGAAACTGTTGCAAGTCTGCAATACAGCAATCCCTCTTATATTGATACGAGTAATAGTTTTCCCAACACGTCAAGTAGTGATTGTATTCCTTTATCCTTGACAAGAAATTATACTCTCCTATATGACCTTGATAGTTTTCCCGACGGAGCTGCATATATTCTCTCATCAATCCGATGCGTTTCAGTTCTCCCGCCAAACCCCTGTTGGCTCGTTCGACATCAAGTAATATGTTCTCCACCTTCTCCATCAGCTGTCGCGTCATCTCCTCCTTCTCTACAGTGACCTGCAGGCGCTCGGCCGACAGGGCCTTTCGCTTGCGCGACTCCTGCATCGAGAGCGGCAGTTGGAATGCGATGCCTGCATCCACGTTAGATGGGTTCTTGACCTCAGGACGCACATAGTAGGAGTATCTCACAAATGGAGAAAGGCTCATAGCACTCCAATATGTTGTGTTCTTTTCTTTCTGATGGAGGAGTTCTATCTGCAAGTCCAGCATCTGTAGTTGGAGCGCATATTCACGAATATGCCCTTTTAACCGTGCTGTGTCAAGCAATATGACTTCTCCTTGCGGTTTCATCAGCTGTGATGCTGCGGGATACTCCTTGGGAATGGATGTCAGCAGTCGTTCTGCAATAGCCTGGTCATCCATAATCTTCAACAACTCGTCAGTGGCAATGCTGCGGTCAGAGGCCAAATATGATTGCGCGTCATTCAGCAACTGCAAATTATTGATTCGAAGTTGAAGTATACTAGCCAACAAACTATCATATTCTATACGGAAATATTCTTTTTGCCTCTCTATCAGCGAGCGTATACGTTCCTGTTCCAAGGTAGCATGCTGCAGTTCGCCTTGGATATTCAGTTCATGAAGACGCCCTTTTCGGCTGAGAATCGAACTACCCAGCACGTTCCATCTCAGTTCAACCTGTGTCTTGGCTGAGTAGGACGCCAAAGCATCGTTCTCGTCAGGATCCACGCCAAGTCCTTGCCCCGTACGATAATAGGTCTGTCCCGATAGGGTAAGTCCAGTCTCTGCCTTCAGAGCACGTTGCTGTTCCTCAACCCTTACGTCAATCAGCGAGTCTACAGCGTCTGGACAATGTCCTTTCACAACAAGTTCATAAGTCTTGGTGTCAAGTGTCGATATCTTTTGTTCGCCTTTGAATATCAGTGAATCCAACAAGTTGAAATGAGTTTCAAATCGTTGAAACAGCAAATCGTCCTTCTCTTGGGCCGATATTCCGGTAGGCAACGAAAAAGAGAGTATGAGTACTAGTATTAATGTAACCACAGTTGCTACTTTGATGACATGAGGGTGCGTCGTTTTGACACACCCTCATGTTATTTTATAGTATTCTATCCATTACTTCTCAATCAGACGGAAAATCTGTACACCGCTCAGGCCATAAGCCACGTAAAGGATGTCGCCAGATACGCTGACATAGTTGGCCGACTTTCCACCTGCATGACGATATGAGGTGACCACGGAGAGGTCTTCCTTGTCGAGGACAAAGAGTCCACCGTCGCCATAGGCAACATACAAGTACTTGTCGTCAAGAGCCAAACCATTGGCTGCAGCCTTCTCCTCGTCGAGTCTGAACGAAGCTACCTCGACACCATCGGTATAACGCTTCACACCGTTCTTACCCAAGCAGATATAGGCGCTGTTGTCTTCGAGATTAAGCACATTCTTACCATTCACGGGAGTAATCACATCCAAGGTGATGGTCTGTGTGGGAGCACTGAAGGTGTAATCCATTGCGCTGAACATATTCAACTCGGCCAAAGATTGCTCTGAATCCTTGTCTGTAAGTGACACAACGCCCATGTTAGTTCCATCAGAGTAGACAAACTTTGAAGAACCTGCTGTGGGGATAGAGGCCACTGTACTGAATGAGTTAGCATCCAAGGTGTGATAGCCCTCGTTGGTGGTTGCATGCAGATAGTCACCGTTACGGATGACACAAGTTGATGAAGCGCCTTCGAGCTTAACCAGTGTAGGCTCTGCAGAATAGGTCTGAAAGATACCATCATTCAAATTAATAACCCCGAGGAAGGCTCCATTCTTGGGTTCACCACCAGCAGCAATGATGCGTGAGTCATCTACAATCAGATGATTGAAATCAAGAGTATAATGTTCAAAGAAAGAGAGAATAGAGCATACACCTTCAGACAGATTTATCACTTCGATGCAACCATGGTAGTTCTCACCGCGTGTATGGTATGACACGTAGGCCTTCTCGCCTATGGTCTGGATACAAGTTGAAGAGATGTCGTGTCCGTGATCGGGCGTTATCACCTGTGCGATATGCTCAAGACCGACAACGGGCTCAACTTCCACCTCGGGTTCCTTACCGAAGCCATTGTGGCATCCCTTGGCAGGGAGGTAGGTATTGCCATTCAGCTTGATGCTAGAGAGCCACTCCAACTCGCTTCCGCTACGATTGTCAATCTCCTGATAGTGGATATCCAACCATCCGGTGAACATATCCTTCACGTTGCTCTGGTGGATTTCAATCTTATCAGCAGAAAGCACAGCATACTCCATATCGCCACCCTCTACGGTAACGGTGCATGGGTTTTTCATATAGAGAGCCTCAGTTTCGATAAGACCACCTGCATTGACCTGCAACAGAGAAGCGCTGTTCATCTCTACCTTTGGGGACACAAGGTGGCTACCCACGGTGAGTTCTGCGTAGTTGTGTATGATCAGATAGTCATCGGCATAGACACCGCAACCAACCTGACACACAGCATACTCACGTACCTCTACGACAGTAGCCGACAATCCGTCGCCCACGTAGAGTGTACCACCCACCCAAATCTCGGGATAGCAAAGGTCGCCAGAGGTCATGAATGTAGCGCCTAAGTTGATATTGAATCTGTCGGTGCCTGTGATATTGAAATCTCCGTAGCTCAAGATGTTAAGCTCATGGATAGCCTTTTGTGACGGATAGTTAACCTTACCACCGGGCAATACGATGAGCGTACCCTTTCCCCAATAGTTTGTTATGGTGAGTTCACCGGCGATGTAGTATACATTCTCCTTAAACTGCACATCTGTAGTCAGCGATGTTCCTTCCGGGAGAAGATAATTCTTTGCCTCAGCGGCCCAGCTCTGATAACCACCATCCATAATCAGATCGTACTCGGGAGCTGTGGGAACATCGGGCATCATAGATCGGGTGACACTGGGAGCTTTGTGTGCCGAGGTTTTCTTTCTATACATTGTAACGCGCTGAGACAACTCTTCACTGTTGTTATTGACAGCGAAAGTAGGCTGTTGTGGCTCCTCATGGATTCTTTCCTCTTGGCAAGATGTAATGAACGTTACAATTGCTATCATACTTAAGCATTTTGTAACTCTTGACAAAACACTCCATTGTAATAGTTTCTTATCCATCTTCTATACACTAAAAATAATAAAATTTATAAAAAACGGTACAAATATAATATTTTTTCTTTTAACTACAAATTTGTTGTTCTCCAAAACTTCAATTTCTTATTCACCTCCGGACAGATAATTATCAATCCTCAAGGTATCTCTCGCGCAAAGTCTCCATCATCTCGGGAGTGACACCGATGCACTCGGAAGAAGAAGGTAGAAGCTCGATGCTTGACCAATAACTTTATGAGATCCAACTTCTCTCTGATTTCTTCCGCAGGAGAAGGGAAACCTGCTTTAACATCGCCAAGCAGCTCACTCTCAAACGGGACGCAAAAAAACATAAGAGTAGCCTTTTTTTGCTGAGGTGTCGGTAAACAAGCGTAATTAGCTGTATATATGCCATTTAACGACCGACACCCCCTATTATAGGTATCGGTGATAACGTTTTCAACATTCCATTTGCCAGCAGCCGATTTCACTGAGCCTCCCATAAGTCACCAAGGTCCACAATAAGATAATTCCGATGGATAAAAGCGGGCAAGCCGACCTACCTGAAAGTAAATTTTCGTTCAACAAACTTTGTACGCCGCGCTGCATAAACGCGTATGCAGGGCAACATATGCGCGTATGCAGCGCGGCACATGCGCGTACACTGCCCGGCATACAATAATACAAACAGATAGAAGCAGGGAAACGCATTATAAATTTAGTTTGTTTCTCGCAGATAATCAATCTTTTGCCTCACGCGGACTCCGCAGACTTACGCAGAATTTGCGAGTCGCTTCGCCCTCGCTGCCATCCGGACGGTACACGCGCCGACGCGGTATAAAAGCGTCGGTTGCGACGACGGAGCCTTTAGGGTCCCAAAGGAGTACTAAGCCAAAGGCGAAGTCAACGATGCGTGTTCTGCGTAAGTCTGCGAAGTCTGCGTGAGAATCAAATATTTGCGAGAAAATGGACTGTAAAATTCAATCATTCGTGTAGGAATATTAGCGAGATTCGCGAAATCAGCGACCGACACCCCGCAACGGGGGTGTCGGTCAATAACACACTGTAGTACTGAGCATTACCATCAATTACCGACATCTAAGACAAAAAAGGCAAAACTCCTTTTTTATCACCAAATACAAAAAAATCCCTTGGCATAATCCCAACATTATCCGTTGCGCCAATGAGCGTTCAGAAAAACTTTTTCCCAAAAGACTTGCAGGCATGGATGAGATTTCATATATTTGTGCAAATAAATGGGATACGCCTTATGCCATGCACACACATAACCTCTATGTGAAGCCATTCCGCATAAGGAAGACCTTTGGCAATAACATAAAAAAGACCGTTTCTAAACCCATCAACCAAGGGACATCAACTCATCTTTCATTACAGAATACCCTATGCTACGAAAAACAAGAATAACCCTTTCCGCCATTTTTTATCTGGGCATCACCCTGCTGTTTCTTGACTTCACCGGGACATTACATACATGGTTGGGCTGGATGGCCAAGATCCAGTTCTTGCCTGCACTGCTGGCCCTGAATGTGGGCGTAGTGGTAGCGCTCCTTATACTCACCCTTCTTTGCGGCAGGGTATACTGCTCCGTCATCTGCCCCTTGGGGGTGATGCAAGACATCTTTGCCTGGTTTGGCAAGAAAGCCAAAAAGAACCGCTACACCTACTCGCCCGAGAAGAAATGGCTACGTGTCATCATGCTGGTCCTGTTCGTTGCATCACTGCTGGCCGGTGGAGGCATATTGGCCAAATTGCTGGCACCCTACAGTGCCTACGGACGTATTGCGGGCAACCTCCTGGCACCCGTCTGGCAATGGGGCAACAACGCATTGGCCTATGTGGCCGAACGGATGGACAGCTACGCCTTCTACGAGACCGAGGTTTGGGTAAAGAGCAGCGTCACACTTGCCATCGCAGCAGCTACCCTGCTGCTGGTGGGCATACTGGCTTGGCGCGGTGGACGTACCTACTGCAACACCATCTGCCCCGTAGGTACCCTATTGGGCTTTGTATCCCGCTTCTCATGGCTGAAGCCTGTGATTGACACAAACAAGTGCATCGACTGCGGCCTGTGTACCAAGAACTGCAAGGCATCGTGCATCGACATGAAGACTCACCAGATCGACTATAGCCGGTGCGTATCCTGTATGGACTGTATAGACAAGTGCAAGAAGGGAGCCATCAGCTACTGTCATAAACCCGCATCGGGAAACAGCGGGGCACAAGTAGCAGAGGAGAAGGTCAACACTGGGCGCCGCACCTTCCTGACCACTACAGCCGTGGTGGCCGCCTCCACCGCCATCAAAGCACAAGAGAAGAAAGTCGATGGCGGACTGGCTGCCATCAAGGACAAGATAGCCCCAGAGCGTCAGACCCACCTCGTGCCTCCCGGTGCCCTGAGTGCGCGCAACTTTGCACAGCACTGCACCTCCTGCCAGCTATGCGTATCGGTATGTCCTAACGGAGTACTCACCCCCTCTACCGACCTTACCCGCCTGATGCAGCCCGAGCTCACCTACGAACGTGGCTATTGCCGCCCCGAATGTACCAAGTGCTCAGAGGTATGCCCTACAGGTGCCATCAGACCTATCACACGCGAAGACAAGTCGTCCACGCAGATAGGACATGCCGTATGGATAAAGAAGAACTGCATACCGCTCACCGATGGCCAGCCATGCGGCAATTGTGCCCGCCACTGCCCTACGGGAGCCATACAGATGGTGCCCTCCGTCGAAGGCGACAAACGCTCTCCCAAGATCCCCGTCATCAATGCAGAACGCTGCATCGGCTGCGGAGCATGTGAGCATCTGTGCCCTGCCCGCCCCTTCAGCGCCATCTACGTGGAGGGACATCAGGCACACAAGGAAATCTAAAAACACATACTACACACACTCATACATGGACAGACGATCTTTCTTAAAAATCATAGGCATCGCAGGGACAGCAGCCCTATATGGCTGCAAGCAGAAGAGCAGCACCGGCACATCCCATAGCGAGCTGGGTCCCGTGCCTACAGACAAGATGACCTACCGCAGCTTTCCCACATTGGGCAACGACAAGGTATCGATACTCGGCTATGGCTGCATGCGCTGGCCCACCATCCCCCACCCGGAAGGCAAGGGAGACGTCATTGACCAGGATGCGGTAAACGAACTGGTAGACTATGCCATCGCCCATGGAGTCAACTACTTCGACACAGCTCCCGTATACGTACAGGGATGGTCGGAAAAGTCCACCGGAATTGCCCTCAAGAGACATCCGCGCGAGTCGTACTACATAGCTACCAAGCTATCCAACTTCTCCAACCCTACCCGCGAAAACTCCCTGGCCATGTATCGCCGATCGTTCGAGGAGCTGCAGGTAGACTACATAGACTATTACCTGCTGCACTCGCTGGGCGGAGGAGGCATGGCCAACTTCCGCAAGCGTTTCGTGGACAATGGCATGATGGACTTCCTCCTCGAAGAGCGCAAGGCAGGGCGCATCAGGCGCCTGGGCTTCTCGTTCCACGGCAGCCAGGATGTATTTGAAGAGCTGCTGGCCCTACACGAGCAGTACCATTGGGACTTCGTACAGATACAGCTGAACTATGTGGACTGGCACATCGCCAAGGCCAAAGACCTGTACGAGGCGTTGGTAAAACGGCAAATACCGGGCATCATCATGGAGCCGCTTCTCGGAGGACGACTGTCCAAACTGCCTGACCACATCGTAGGCCGACTGAAGCAGCGCAGCCCCGAAAGCAGCGTGGCCTCATGGGCCTTCCGCTTTGCCGGAAGCCCCGACATGATACTGACGGTGCTCAGCGGCATGACCTACATGGAGCACCTGCAGGACAACATCCGCACCTACTCCCCTCTGGTACCCCTCACCGAAGAGGAGAAGGAGTTCCTCTACGACACCGCCAAGCTGATAAAGCAATACCCCACCATCCCCTGCAACGACTGCAAGTATTGCATGCCCTGCCCCTACGGCATCGACATACCGGCCATCCTGCTGCACTACAACAAGTGCGTCAACGAAGGCTCTGTACCCCAGAGCCAACAAGACGAGAACTACCGCAAGGCCCGACGCGCCTTCCTGGTGGGGTATGACCGCAGCGTGCCCAAGCTACGACAGGCCAGCCACTGCATCGGATGCAACCAATGCAGGAAACACTGCCCACAGCGCATCAACATCCCCCAACAGCTGCAGCGCATCGACAGCTTCGTGGAGAAACTGAAACAAGACACACTTTAATCATCATAAAAGACTCAGGAAACCTATGTTTGGAATCGGATTTCAAGAAATTATTATCATAGCCCTCATTGTACTCCTCTTATTCGGTGGCAAGAAGATACCCGAACTGATGAAAGGATTGGGCAAGGGGGTACGCAGTTTCAAGGACGGCATGAACGGTACCGATACGGATAAGAAAGAGGAATGACTTTTTGGGAACATCTGGACGAGTTGCGCGGCAGTCTGATAAAGATGATTGCCGCACTGCTCCTGTGCTCCATTGCGGCTTTCTTCTTCAAGGAAGAGCTGTTCCGTATCATCCTGGCACCACACGACAGCCACTTCATCACCTATCGCCTGCTCGACAGCATCAGCCACACGCTCTTCCCACACGGGATCCCTGCCACCGCATGGAAGGTGCAACTCATCAATACCGGACTGGCCCATCAGTTTCTGCTCCATGTCAAGGCTTCGCTCTATGCCGGGCTGCTGCTCACCTGCCCTGTACTCATCTACCTGCTCTTCCACTTCGTGTCACCTGCCCTATACACCCACGAGCGCAAGTATGCCTATCGCCTGGTAGGTAGCGGGTACATCATGTTCATGCTGGGAGTCATACTGAGCTACTTCGTCATCTTTCCCCTAATCTTCCGGTTCCTGGGCACCTATCAGGTGAGCGACACCATCACCAATACAGTCACCATCGACTCCTACATGCACACCCTGCTCAATGTGAGCCTCTCCATGGGTATCGTGTGCGAAATTCCCGTCATCTGCTACCTCCTGGGAAGCATGGGCCTCATCAATGCCTCGATGATGAGACGCTACCGCCGCCATGTCATCGTGGTGCTACTCATCATTGCGGCCATCATCACCCCTACCTCCGATGTCTTTACCCTCATGCTGGTAGCCCTCCCCATGTGGATGCTCTACGAAATCAGCATCTGGATTGTAAAGATCAAGTCCGCCTGAGCCAAGCAGACCATTCTTTCACTGCCCTATAGGCGCAAGGGCGATATAAGCGCAGCGCGTAGGAATAAATAAGATGAGATATAGTACCCCGCACTTCGTTTGGGAGCGTAGCTCCCCGTCTGGTGAGGCGGGTTATGGGGCATCTATGCGCAACACCTTGTCGCAATAGTCCAGCACCGATGTCCGGTGGGTGACAAACAGGATGGTCCTGCCCTTCCGTTCCTTGGCTATGCGCTGCAGGAAACGCTTCTCCGTATCAGGGTCAAGGGCCGAGGTAGCCTCGTCGAGCAGAAGGATGGAGCCTGGCCGCAGCAACGAGCGGGCTATGGCAATGCGTTGGGCCTGACCCTCACTGAGTCCGCCCCCACCCTCACCACAGAGGGTATCGAGCTGTTCAGGCAGGCTCTCCACGAAATCGGCGCAAGCCATCTGCAGCACCTCCCACAATTCCTCATCGGTAGCATCGGCCTTCCCAAGCAGCAGGTTGTCCCGTATGGTGCCACTGAACAGCGTGTTGCCCTGAGGCACATACACAAAATTTACTCGTGTCTGAGGCGAGATATCTACCTCCTGATGGTCATCATAGATCGTGATGCGCCCTTCGGATGGCTTGACCAAAGCAAGGATCATGCGGATGAGCGTCGTCTTTCCAGCGCCGGTCTCACCAAGAATGGCGGTCATGGAGCCCGGAGCAAAGTCAGCGGTAAGGTTATTGATGGTCTCGTCGCCGCCATCCGTATAGCTGAAGCTTACCTGACTGAGGCGTACGCCCGCAGTGTCACACAGGCGGATGGGATTGCCCGCCTCCTCAAGGGGCAGCTCCTCCAGTTCCATGAGTCGTTCCGCTGAGGTAAGGGCTCCCACAAGGGTAGGCACCATACGGGCAAAGTCAGAGAGAGGACGCTGTATACGACCCACCAATTGCAGGAAGGCGGTCATGACACCGAAAGTGATGCTTCCCGAATGTATGCGGAACACGCCCCACAGAAAAGCCGTGAGATACCCTGACGAGAAACCTATGCTCACCAGCGAACGCGACAACACGCTGAAGCGTGTACGCGCCACGACCTCCCCATGCAGGCGGTCTTGCAGGTCACCCAGCTTGTGCAGCATCGTATCGCCCTGCTCCAATGTCTTCACCACGGTCTTGTGCTGCAGGCTCTCCTGCATGGTGGCATGTATACGGCTGTCGCTTTCGCGCACGGCCTTGGTCATGCGGCGCATCTTCTTCACGTAGATGCGGCTCAGCAAAGCAAAAAGAGGCAATATCAGAATCAGGGCGACGGCCAGCGTGCGGTCCATCGAGAAGAGGAAGAGGAAAGAAGCCGTAAACTGCACCCCAGTGATGATGACAAAGGAGAAGGTGCTTGTCACTACAGATACGATGGCATTAAGGTCCTGCACCATACGGTTGAGCACATCTCCCGAATGGTGCGTACCCAACCCCTGCCACTCGCTCATCATCATCTGACCGAAAAGCCGTGAGCGCAGCCGGTTCTGCACCTTCACGCCGAGTGTGTTGACAATCCAGTTGTCAAGCGCATGCAGGGCTATCTCAGCAGCCATCAGCAGTGCCATAGCCACGCCATAGTGCAGAAGGTTCCCTTGCCGCACGCCCGTAGCTATGTCGATAGTTTCCTTGCTGAAATACACGAAGCCCAATGAGCAGCCTACCGCCAATATGCCTATCAGCGCACTGAGCAGCACCTGACCGCGTGCACCCTTCGAGGACTGCCATATCCACAGCAACAATTGTCGGGTAGTGTATTTCTCTGACTTCTTCATTCAGGAAACAAAAATACAATATTTTTAGCAATAAGCCGCCGCCAGACAGGAATAAATGAGAAAACCGAGGCTATTTGTATGCAAAAAAAATGAACGTTTCTTGTTTTTGTTCCGTTTTATTTGTAATATTGCAACAGAGACTGGAGAATCCAGCCTCTATCGTCAACTAAAAGTATGGAGGATAAAGGTATGTCAACAAACAATGAAAAGAGCTGGGTGGAAGTTTTTTCTGGTGCCGCCTTTGAGACAGAAGTTGTAAAGGGACTGCTCGAATCGCATGCAATCCCATGTATCCTTGAGGACCACACCATGTCGGCCCTCACCTCACCCTATTCGGGCATAGGTGGTGATATGCGCATACTTGTAGCCCCCTCGTCGAAAGATGAGGCATTGGCACTCATCGCCACTACAAGAGCCACAAAGTAGATGCTGCATGGCAGGTGCCGGCATGTTGGGTGCTGCCAGGCTGCCGGCACAACATAAAAGACTGCAGCCGAACTATTTTCTTTGATAAAATTTTCACTTTTCAAAGAAAAGATGTAAATTTGCACGCAATAAATTTCATCATTGAATCATTGTATGTCATTTGTTGCAGACAAAATCATTATGGACGGCTTGACGTTTGACGACGTCCTCCTTGTGCCGTCTTATTCAGAAGTAATTCCGGTCAACGTATCGCTCGCGACCAAGTTCTCACGTAACATTGAGCTGAAGATTCCCTTCGTAACTGCTGCCATGGACACGGTTACCGAGGCCAAGATGGCTATTGCCATCGCCCGCGAGGGAGGCATCGGCGTGATCCACAAGAACATGTCCATTGAGGAGCAGGCCCGCCAGGTAGCTATTGTAAAGCGTGCCGAGAACGGCATGATATATGACCCCGTCACCATCAATCGCGACGCCTGCGTGAAGGATGCCCTGGACCTCATGGCCGAGTATCATATCGGCGGTATCCCTGTAGTGGACGATGAGGGCAAGCTGGTAGGTATCGTGACCAACCGTGACCTCCGCTTTGAGCGTAACCTCAACTGCCGTGTGGACGAGGTGATGACCAAAGAGAACCTCATCACTACCCATCAGCAGGTCGACATGGATGCAGCATCACGCATACTGCAAGAACATAAGATCGAGAAGCTCCCCGTAGTAGACGCCGAGGGCAAGCTGATTGGCCTCATCACCTATAAAGACATCACCAAGGCCAAGGATAAGCCTATGGCTTGCAAAGATTCAAAAGGCCGTCTGCGCGTAGCTGCAGGTGTAGGTGTGACATTTGACACACTTGACCGCATGAAGGCATTGGTTGAGGCTGGTGCTGACGCCATTGTGATCGACACCGCCCATGGCCATTCCAAGGGAGTGATAGAGAAGCTCAAGGAAGCCAAGAAGGCTTTCCCCCATATTGACATCGTAGTAGGCAATGTGGCTACCGGTGAGGCTGCCAAGATGCTCGTTGAGGCTGGCGCCGATGGCATCAAGGTAGGTATCGGCCCTGGCAGTATCTGTACCACCCGTGTGGTGGCTGGTGTCGGTGTACCGCAGCTATCGGCCATTTACGATGTGGCCAAGGCACTCAAGGGTACAGGAGTACCCATCATTGCCGACGGTGGACTCCGCTATTCCGGCGATGTAGCTAAGGCCATCGCCGCTGGAGGTTACTGCGTAATGATAGGTTCGCTTGTTGCAGGCACCGAGGAGAGTCCTGGCGAGACCATCATCTTCAACGGACGTAAGTTCAAGTCCTATCGTGGCATGGGCTCGCTCGAAGCTATGGAGAACGGATCCAAGGACCGTTACTTCCAGGCAGGTACCAAAGACACCAAGAAGCTTGTTCCCGAAGGCATCGCTGGTCGCGTAGCCTACAAGGGTTCACTCTATGAAGTCATATACCAGCTTGTAGGAGGCTTGAAGGCAGGCATGGGCTATTGTGGTGCTCCCACCATAAAGCGTATGCATGAGGCCAAGTTCGTACGTATCACCAGTGCCGGTGTGCTCGAAAGCCATCCACACGATGTGGCTATCACCAGCGAGGCACCCAATTACAGCCGCCCACAATAAGACATCGGTCAGAAAAGATAACGATGGGGGTACTTCAGTCTGAAGTACCCCCATCATCATATAGGGAGGCAACGCTCACATCACTTCACCACTTTCATCTTCTCAAATCCTTCGCCATAGACGCCTGTGACATTGCTCTGTGAGACGAAGGCATTGGGGTCGATGTCGTGGATGATGCGGAAGAGGTTGACGGCATCTTGCCGGCGGGCAAGCACTACGAGCACCTTGCGGGGCTGCTTGCTGTACCATCCCATGCCGTCGAGTACGGTGACACCGCGGTGCAGCTTCGAGTTGATGTAGTCGGCTATCTCCTCGTACTTATTGGAGAAGATGAGGAACTGTACCGAACGGCGTGTGCTGTTGATGTAGTAGTCGAGCGACACACTCATGATGACAAGGGCCACGAAGCCGAACATCACGCGACGCCAGTCGTTGAACACGAAGTAGCAGCTGCTGATGATGATGATATCGGAAATCATCGTGGCGCGGCCGAAACTGATGTTGCGGTACTTGTTGATGATGGCATTGACGATATCCATGCCACCGGTACTTCCGTTGTGCGTGAAGGCAAGGCCCACACCGATACCGGCTGCTATGGCACCGAGCACACAGGCCATGAAGTCCTGCCCAGGGCCAAGGAGCTGCATGAACTGTCCGTTGTCATCGATAAACCACTTCTGCGTGATGTCGAGCATGAAGGTAAGCATGAAGACGGCATAGATGGTCTTGACGCAGAACTTCCACCCCAACAGGTAGAGGGCAAACAGGAGCAGTACACCATTGATGATAAGATAGGTTATCTGCATGTCGATGCCTGTAGCGTAGAAGACAATAGCCGAGATACCGGTGACACCACCCATAGTAATCTGATAGGGAAGCATGAAACAGCTCCATCCCAATGAGTAGATGAAGAGTCCCAAGGCGATGGCAAGGTAGTCCTTGACCTCGCGCATCAGTTTGTGCCTGTCTAAAATAAATGTTTGCATGGCGACTAATTAGGAGTTAGGAATGAGGAGTTAGGAGTTTTTTGTCATCTTGAACGCAGTGAAAGATCCCGCTAAGTCTCTTGCAAAGTTCGTGTTAAGCTAAATGGTTACATAAAGTCCCATTGCGAGATCCTTCGCTTGGGCTCAGGATGACAGAGTGACTCTTAATTCTTAACTGATTACGATATTCACAATCTTCTTCGGCACGACGATGACCTTGCGGATGGTCTTGCCGTCGATATACTTCTGTGTATTCTCGTTGGCGAGTACGGTCTGCTCAATGGTGGCATTGTCCATATCGGCCGCGAGGTCAAGGGTGAAGCGGGTCTTGCCGTTGAAGGAGATGGAGTAGGTCACGCTGTCCTCCTTGAGGTACTCCTCGTTCCATGCAGGCCACTGGGCATCACATACCGAGCCTTCGCCTCCGAGCAGCTCGTGCAGCTCTTCACATACGTGGGGGGCGAAGGGGGCGAGTGCCACGACGAGCGGCATCAGGATCTCCTTCTTGGCACACTTGAGCGACGAGAGCTCATTCACGCAAATCATGAAGGCGCTGATGGAGGTGTTGTACGAGAAGGCCTCGATGTCGCCTGTCACCTTCTTGATGAGCTTGTGCAGCGACTTCAGCTCCTCCTTGGTGGGGGCCTCATCGGTCACGAGCAGTTCGCCGTTGCGGCCGTAGAAGAGTCCCCAGAATTTCTTGAGGAAGCGGTGGCAACCGTCGATACCGTTGGTGTCCCAAGGCTTCGACTGCTCTACGGGGCCGAGGAACATCTCGTACATGCGCAGCGTGTCGGCACCGTACTTCTCTACAATCATATCGGGGTTGACGACGTTGAACATCGACTTCGACATCTTCTCCACAGCCCAGCCACAGATGTACTTGCCGTCTTCGAGGATGAACTCGGCATTGTTGTACTCGGGGCGCCAAGCCTTGAAGGCTTCGATGTCGAGGACATCGTTGGCAACGATGTTTACGTCTACATGGATAGGTGTCACGTCGTAGTCCTTCTTCAGGTTCAGCGACACGAAGGTGTTGGTATCCTTGATGCGGTATACGAAGTTGCTTCGGCCCTGTATCATACCCTGGTTGATGAGCTTCTGGAAGGGCTCGTCGTTCTTGCTATAACCGAGGTCGTAGAGGAACTTGTTCCAGAAACGCGAGTAGATGAGGTGACCCGTAGCATGCTCGCTACCACCCACATAGAGGTCCACGTTCTGCCAGTACTCGCCCACCTTGTCATCCACGAGTGCCTCGTGGTTGCGGGGGTCCATATAGCGCAGGTAGTAGGCCGATGAACCGGCAAAGCCGGGCATGGTGTTCAGTTCGAGGGGGAAGATGGTGACGTTGTCGACCTTCGCGTTCTCCACCACGCAGTTGTTCACCGTGTCCCAAGCCCATACGGTAGCGTGACCCAATGGAGGCTCACCGCTCTCTGTAGGGAGGAACTTGGCCACCTCGGGCAGCTCGATGGGCAGACAGCTCTCGGGCACCATGTAGGGCATGCCCTCCTTATAGTATACGGGGAACGGCTCGCCCCAGTAGCGCTGGCGGCTGAAGATGGCATCACGCAAGCGGTAGTTCACCTTCACGTGGCCGAGGCCCTTCTCCTTGATATATTCCTTGGTGCGTGCGATGGCCTCCTTCACGGTCAGGCCGTTGAGCACGAGGTCACACTCGCCCTTCTGCTCGGGGCGGGGAGAGTTCATCATGATACCCTCCTTGGCATCGAAGCTCTCTTCCGACACGTCGGCACCCTCGATGAGCGGACGTATCTCGAGGCCGAAATGCTTGGCAAAGGCATAGTCGCGGCTGTCGTGGGCAGGTACTGCCATGATGGCTCCTGTGCCGTAGCCTGCGAGTACATAGTCGGAAATCCATACGGGGATGCTCTCTCCGGTGAGGGGGTTGATGGCATACGAACCGCTCCATACACCTGTCACGCGGCGGTCAGCGATACGCTCACGCTCGGTACGCTTCTTTGTGGCATCGAGGTAAGCTTCCACGGCCTCCTTCTGCTCGGGTGTGGTGAGGGTAGCCACCAGTTCGCTCTCGGGAGCCAGCACCATGAAGGTGACGCCAAACACCGTGTCGGCACGGGTGGTGAAGATGACAAATTCCACATCGCTGTCCTTCACCTTGAAGGTGAGCTCGGCACCCTCGCTGCGGCCTATCCAGTTGCGCTGGGTCTCCTTCAGCGAGTCGGTCCAGTCGATGCGGTCGAGTCCTTCGAGCAAGCGGCCAGCATACGCCGATACGCGCAAGCACCACTGGCGCATCTTCTTCTGCACCACGGGGTATCCGCCACGCTCCGATACACCGTCTACCACTTCATCGTTGGCCAGCACGGTACCCAGCTTGGGACACCAGTTCACCATCGTCTCACCCAGGTAGGCGATGCGGTAGTTCATCAGCACCTCCTGCTGTTCCTTCTCGCTCATGGCCTTCCACTCGGCAGCGGTGAACGCCAGGTCATCCGAGCAAGCAGCGTCGATGCCTTCCGAACCGTTCTGCTCAAAGTGGGCTACCAGCTCCTCGATAGGCATGGCCTTGCCCTGGGCATTGTCGTAGTAGGAGCCGAACATGCGGATGAAGGCCCACTGTGTCCAGTGATAGTATTCGGGGTCGCAAGTGCGTATCTCGCGGTTCCAGTCAAAGGAGAAACCTATCTTGTCGAGCTGCTCGCGGTAGCGGGCAATGTTCTGCACGGTGGTGATGGCGGGATGCTGTCCCGTCTGTATGGCGTATTGCTCGGCAGGGAGTCCGTAGGCATCGTAGCCCATGGGGTTGAGCACGTTGTAGCCCTGCGAGCGCTTGTAGCGGGCATAGATGTCCGAGGCAATGTAGCCCAGCGGATGGCCCACATGAAGTCCCGCACCCGAAGGGTAGGGGAACATGTTGAGCACGTAAAACTTCTTCTTCTCCGGATCTTCAGTCACGCGATAGGTCTGATTGGCCACCCATCGCTGCTGCCATTTCTTCTCGATGTCTCTGAAATTGTATTCCATATCTGTTATTTTATGCTATTTTCCTAATAAAAAGCAAAGGTAAACAGAATTCTTGAAAGTCCTCTTTTGTTGAACCGATTATTTAAGAATCTGTTTTAATTTTCGAAGCGTTTTGTACCAAGGGGAACGAAGTACGGAGTATTATTATTATCTAATCAGGGGTTAAAACCCTGCAATTCATTGCTGCGACTTTAGTTTGTATAAATCTCATGTTTCGTTTTTGTCATTCTTCGCTACGCTCAGAATCTCGTAGCCATCGAAGAGATCCTTCACTTTCGTTCAGGACGACAAGACTGAATAACAACCCTTATATCGAGCCACGTTAATATAAACGCCAAGAGGCAGGGAATTCCCTGCCTCTTGATGCATTGGTGCCGTGCGCCGATGCCTATTAATTCATATCTTCTTTGTACCAAAGATTGCCCCATTTGCCACGGCGTTGGTTGACGAGCACATCACTATCATCAGCCTCTCCTTCGCCATCATCATCGCCAGAGATTCCTATGCTTGTAGCTATCATCTGTACGGTATCAATCAGCAGTTCTTCTGCTTCAGGTTTGATATATTCTTTTTTTTCCATAATTCTAAAAGGCCTCCCTACCCCCTCCCTAAGAGGGGCTTTCCGTCATCACGGAGAGGGTAGAGAGATGTTTTTAAGTTCTTTATACCTTTGTTTACTTTTCAGCGAGCCGCAAGCCCCCTCTTCGCGAGGGGGTTGGGGAATGCCTCACTTAACGATTACCTTCTTTCCGTTCACAATATACATATTGCCCTTCTCCATGGTAGTTACCTTACGTCCCATGAGGTCGTAGATTGTCCATTGTCCATTGTCCATCGTCCATTCGGCGTCTTCGATGCCCGTAGTGCCACGGCCAATTCTGAACATAGGAGCGGCAGTCTCACCAGCAGGAGCCTCGTAGGTCATATAGATACGATAGGGCTTAACTGTTGGAGTTGCGTAATTGCCATCACCATCAAGGTCACCTACGAGATAGAAGGCTACTTCGTCACCATGCTTCTGCAGCACATAGGTGTTACTATTTGCTGTAGTCTGATAATCAACATAGGTACCCGTGAAGAGACCAACAATACAGGTGTCCTGCTTAGCCAATCCATAGCCAGAGAAGACGTAGCTATCAGGCACACCACTTACGAGGTATGGCGTGTTGGCAACAAAGCTCTCTGCCTCAATAAGCTGGACAGCATCTCCATTACCATAGTCAGCAACCTCTTCACTTGTATAGGCTACCACACCTTCTGGAATGTCAGCATTGAACGGCAATATCAAGGTTGCCCAGCCAGCAGAAGAGATGGTGAGGGTTACATTAGCCTTCTCGGCAGCGATCAAGTTGAAGTTGATATGGCTATTTACAGTGTAGAAGCCGGCATCTTGGCTACCGATATAGTTGTTAGCTTCAGTATTGTATAGGTTGTATACCCCACTCTTAGTAGCAATAACCTTAACCACAAGTGCGTCCTCTGCGTTTGTTGTTGTACGAATCTGGCTTGTATTGCCGCCATGTGGTCTTCCTGTACATACATAGCGCTCATTGCCATCTACGTCGGTCATACTCATAGTATAATGATTGGGGATATCTGCCGGTGTAAATGTAAATGCCTGTGCATAATTAACATTGGGGGCAGTGAGGTATCGGATGTTATAGTTACCTGCATCTTTTCGGTCATTTGCTATGTAAGTCACCGCCTTGCCATCATGCTGCCAACCACCATTAGAATTGAGCACCATATTGAAGGCTTCGCCCTCTTCAGGATCATTCAGCACATAGCTCGTTTCAAAAGTCTCCACAGCAGCGTTGAGCGTTTCTGTCGCCTCTTCCAATATTCCAATGTTGCTTTCACCCAAGTAGTCCTTGGCTGTTACGATAGCTTGGCCAAGAACTTTATAGGCATCGCTATTTTCACTTATCTGGAAAGCCTCTTCACCTATAGGATAAGCAGCAAGTGTTGCCTCTGCATCATCAATGGCTTTCTGTAGATTGTTCTTTGCTCCAGATAGCGGTGTGGTGAACAGTTGGGGAGTACATACACCGGCCCACGAGAGCGGATTGTATGAATCAACAATATTCATACCAGCAACAAGGGTTACCTCAGTCTCCTCTGTCAAAGTGAACTCTATGAAACGGTATTCCCAGCCATAGCCTTCACCGTCACGACCATAAGTACCGTCGGCAGAGAAATTGGCTTTACCATCGGTATCAATACCCAAGCCATAGCTGCCTTTTGTGTTAAAGCTCACCTTATTATCATCGACTTTGATATAGGCCTCTGTACCCTCAACTTCTGAGGCACGTCCTGCAGCCATCAATACATATTCACCGGCAGGCAAAGTAATAGTCTGAGTAGCCTCGTATGCTTTTGCCTCACCACTCCAACGACTATAATCAAAGTAAGTTGTCTCAGCATTGCCGCTCCAGTGTTCACTCTTTCCTGTACCTGTACTTCCTGTCCAATTACCAAGATTGCAAGATGCAGAATAGGTATCAGTGACATACGTGTAATCAAGCACCTTATAGTTTTGCATAGCAAGGATAAGTTCACTTGCATCAGCTATCTCGGCAGCGTCATACGCATTCTGTGCAGCAGTTATAGCTGCTGTATGGCCGGCTGCATTGCCCTCTATCAGAGGAGTATAAGCCTGAGCATAGGCAATCTCAGCTTTCAGCTTAGCATACATATTAATAGAAGCCTGAGCAGCATCAAGAGCTGCAACAAGATCGGTAGTGGCGGCCTCAAAGCCTGCATAACTATTAGTTACGTCCTTAGCCTCGGCAGCAGCCTGCACTTTCTCTATTACAGTACTCCAAGCAGCTTTCTGCAAATGGTAGAGGCAACCATTAGCCCCATCATTATAGTCAGTCTCGAAACGTTCGAGAGCAGCTACAAGCGGAGCCTTAGCCTCATTGTATTTAGGGATCCAAGCATTAGCATTGGCCACGGCAATGTTGAGCGCTTCAATCTTTGCCAACAATTCAGCACCTGTTGTTACAGGCAAAGCAAGAGCAGCCTTAAGGTCATTGTTCTCTGCTGTACCCATAGGTTTGGTGTCAACAAGTGCCTCAGCTGCTGCAGTGGGAGCATCCAATGCACCCATATTAGCATCTAAATAAGTATCTTCGGTCATCTGGAGGGTTGCGTCACAGAAACTTATCCACTGGTGAGTTGTGGTTGCTTCAGCTTCCACCGCAACTTGCACAGTAGTCTCACTAGTTAGCGTAAATTTAACATAACGCCACTGCCAACCACGGCCATTGTTGTTATTGGCAAAACCTGCTTCGTCACCAGCGTCAAAACTAGTTATACCGTTCTTGTTTATACCTAAGCCTGTATCACCCTCTGGGAAATCATTTACCATACCAAGCTCTACAGGATTCTCAGGATCATTGATATTTGTTACCACCAAACTCAAAGTATTACCTGTACCTGAAGCGCGGCGACCTGCAACCTTAAACACATAGTCACCTGCAGGCAACGTCTTGTCCTGCTTGTATGATATGCTCCATGCATTCTGGCCCCATGCAGCGCTTGATTGCTCTAAATAACTAGATGTACCACTCCCATCATAATGTTGCCCTGATAATGATCCTACTGGTCCTTCTGGAATCCATGCCCCAGCCTCCATTTCCACATCGTATGTAAAGTTGGCCATTACATAATTATAGGTGGCAACTTCCAAAGCTTGGAATACGGTTACAGCACTCTCTGCAAGTGTGCGATTATCGTAGTGCGTTTTATAAGCAGCAGCGATAGATTCGTCAATATTATTAGCTTTGCTTATATAGGTCAGAATTGCTGCATAATCTGCGATAGAAGTATTAGCAGCATCTACAGCATTCTTAAACTCCGTATAGATTTCATCAAGTTCTGCAGTCGTGTTTGCATTGCTTGCATTCTGAGCGACTGTTTTTTTAGTATTTAATGTAGCTTCTACATCCTTATTCATGATACCACTAGGAACATTTTCCAGCAAACTGGCAATCTGTGAAAGAAGAAGCGCCTTCTTTGAAGAGGGATCAGTAAGGAGCACAGGAGCATAAACTGACGCCCATTGGCCTTGTATTGTTACAGATGCGCCTATTTCCACCTGTGTCTCAGTATCAAGATGGAAAGTAATGAAACGGTATTCCCAACCGAAACCTTCACCATTGCAGTTGTATTCACCCTCTTCAGAGAAGTTGGCTACTCCATTAACATCAACACCACGACCACGGTTGCCCTTCATAATGAGGGCAACATCTGTGGTAACATCACCAATCTTATAATACAAGTTACCGCTTGCCCCAGCTTGCCCACGAGCAATAACAGATAAGGCATAGTCACCAGCAGGAAGCGTCACAGTCTGTTTTGCAGTACGTGTGGTTTTGTTACCTTGCCAATCATCCAAGTATTTTGGACCACCAGCTTTATATCCTTCGCCATCAAGATCTCCGCCGAAATCTTCTGTCCAAGAACCAAGTGTAGCGCTTTCGGTATAGACATCATTGATGATATAGTTGTACTCATCAACTTTAAGGTCTGGGTAAGCTACAGCACCAGTCTTACCTGCTGTAATACCATTAATTCGTTCATCTGTCATCCCCAGACCTTTAGCGATGATTATCTCAGCAGCCAAGATGTCATAGTCGCTCTTCGCTGCTATGAATGCATTTGTTGCATTCGCAAGCGACTGGGTTGCTTCTTGATAGGCTTCCTTGGTTTCTTCTGCTATAGACTGGTCGATGGCATTTACCAGGTTAGTACGTTCGATACCTGTAATATGAGTATATTCTGCGTTGTCGCGTGCAGCTACAGCACTTGCAAGTGCTGCCTCATATGCCGAGATAAACTCAGAGAGGTCAAGAGCCGCAATGAACTGTAGGCTAACATTGTCAATACCCATCCAACCTGTATTATTGTTATTCTGCACACCAAACTTCAGTGTCCCATCATTAATCTTTACCTCAACTTCGTACCATGCGCCATCATCCGATGTTATCTGTGTCTGTACATCGTTGGCAAATACATGCGCACCATTTCCGAATGCGGCAGCTGTCAATAAGTAGGTTCCGCTAGGAAGCCCCTCAATCGTTTGGTATATAGAACCCGTAAAAGCACTTCCATTCCAGTTCTCAAAGAATTTACCTTCAATAATACCATTCGTCTTATTGGTAGCAATAGCCTTATTCTGGGCACCACCATCACTAGTCCAACCTGTTTTATCTTGGTCAAAGTGGGGATTTACAATAAGATGAGTCATATCGAAGGGGTGCCCTTCGGTAGGAGCTGCTACAAGGCAATAAGCCTTCTGAGCATTCATTATTGTGACAGCAATAGCATCGATGGTTGCTTTATCCGTAGCATTATTCAGGTCTTCTTCTGCTTTAGTTATAGTATTTTGGAATGTAGCTTTATCAGCGTCTGATGCTGTGGAATTAGTCAACATGCTGTTGCTTGAAGTAATAAGTGCTTTCGTCTCTATGTACGGAGCTTGTACTTCATCAACAGTGGTAAGTACGGCCAGAAGTTCATTTGTTGCCGCCTTTATCGGATTTAATGCATATTCTACATTTTCGGCTATGTTGATAGCGCTATTCAGCGAGGTTGCCACTATTCCAGGAATGGTAGTCTGGTCGATTGCTTTTGCCTTTGCGAGTGCAGCATCCAGAGCTTCTTTTTCAAGACTTATGTCAGCGCCCTTATATGTCAAACGGAAATTATCGGCCTTGTACCACCAGTGACCTCCATCTACATATTCTCCGGCATCATTACCACCAATAACACCGATGGTTACTTGGCCAGTCAATACCTTAAACTCATAAGACACATCATGGAATGTCTTGTTATCAGTAGTGATTGTATAAACATCACTATGCTCACCATTAGCTAACAAGAACAATTTTGCATTTTGATCCGAAGCCAAAAGGACTTTTAACTCATATATACCATTAGGGATATTCCCTACGGTCTGTGTCAACGGTGTTCCCTGCCACCAAGTATTATATAGGTAATTCCCATCAACTCCTGTTGTTTTATATGTGTTATTAGAATTAGGTTTAACACCTGTATCCGAAGAACCTTTATATGTCCATCCATTCAAGTTACCGGTCTCGAAAGAGTTGTTGACAATATACGAGGTAAGGTCTGCAGGATTCTCGGCTGAAATGTCGTCAAGTTCTCTATGAATCAACTTCAAATGGCTCACGTAAAGAACGGGAGTGTTTCCTGAAACAAGATTATTTGAACCTGTTCCATATCCCAACGAAACAGTCGCTTTGGTCGCTTCCGTGATCACAAAGGTTATAGAGTGTGATGTCCAACTTGATTTTCCTTTCATCCATTCTACAGAAGTATCCGTAAAGGTTTTATCACCCACCTTCACATAAAACAGGTTGTTATAGTTAACGGCAGACGTACTACCATTAACATTCTCTACATCATAGCTTAATGTATATACACCGGAGGGGAGGGCCTGCGAGGTTTCTTGATTATAGGATGAATAGTTTCCACTCCAACGACATTGAAAGCCGAAGAAATATTCCGAATTCAGGTGAGTAGCGTCTGTTGATGATGCTGCATAACTTGCTAATTTTCCTCCAATATTTCCAGAGCCTATATCTCTATAATTACCAGAAATATATTGCGTCCATCCGTCTTTTGAAGAGAAATCCGCATTGGTCAGATATGTACTCGTCACATCCGTCTGTGCTTTCAGTGTTGTCACCCCCAGCACCGCAAAAAGTATTGCGAAAAGTTTATTATATTTTTTCATGATTCGTCGGATTAAAAGTTTACACGTTGTACTTCTATTACACCTACATTTTCTTTACACAGCACAACTAATGCTCTGCGTTGGGTGAAAGCAGCCTCTATGGTGTGGTCTCTGAACTTAGTGCCATTAGTAGCAGTCACATCCTGACCATCGTCCTTATGCGAGTGCCCTGAGAAGTGGCGAGGATTCTTGGTCTTCACGATAATGTCGGCCAAGGCCTTCTTCTTCTTTTCAGCGAGAGCCTGTCCCTCAGCAGAGGTATATGTTACGGGAGTCCCACCATTATAAAATTCAGATTCATCTGCATCTACGGGCCAAAGACATACAGGGTCGCGGTCGGCTGCGGCATTGTTCTGATCAAGCCACCAACGCTCATTTGCATCATTATAATCATTAGCCTCAGAGTAGAAAGGATAGTGCGACACCCAGATGGACGCCTCGTCCTTATGCGCTTCGACATAAGAGTTCAACGCATCAATGGTACCATCGGCCGCATAGGTGGTAGTACTCTTGGTAAGAAGACTCCCTTTATCATATGGTTTCTGGAACCAATAGTTGTTAGCACAATAGAAGCGAACGCCTTTATATTTAAAGGTGAAGTGCTCCATCTGCACATCTGCATCACAATTGGGGTCGGTGATAGTCTCTACAGTAAATCCACCAAAGCCCGCAGCCTTACCATACTGTGTCTTTACCAGATTCAAGGCCGTTTGGTTATTGTTGCAACCAGAATAGTTGAGTCCATAGTCATCAGTGCTGTCCCAATAAATATCTGGTACAAGGTCATGATTACCAGTGATGGTGATGAAAGGAATCTTGGCATCGTTGAATCCCTGCATGGCATTAGTGAAGTCTGTTCCCGATGTTTCGTTGTCCTTATCCATATCACCGAGACAAATCACGATGTCTGCAGTAGGCACATAGCCTTTAGGAGCTGCAGCGAAAGTCACCGATGCACCGCCTTCTTTGCCAAGGTTCAGAATATTGGTTACCATTGTTTGCATATCGGCCACAGAGATGCCATTGTCCTGCGCCACATGAGGGTCACCGAACATTACCGCTGTGAAGTAGGCTCCCTCGATAAAGCGGAACGAATAGGCTTTGCCGTCGTAGACGAAGGTCTCAATCTCACCATCGGTGATGAAGGTCTCGGCCGGATTAGGAGTGATATCACTGAGGGACACTGTCTGGCCGCCTACTTTCGCACCAGTGATAAACCCACCATTTAAATTAGTGCCTGAAGGCAGCTGCACGAGGGTGCTGCCGTCGGCAAGCGTAGACTCCGTAGCTGTGGCGGAGTACGTGAACGTCATCTGCGCCCATGCGCTCGTGGTGAGCAGCGCGGCAGCGACGAACATAAAGAAACGATTGCTTTTCATTGCTTTTGTTTTGTTTTATTGTTTTAGTTTTTTATGTTATTTTTCATCTTTGCGCATGCCGTTCCCTTGCGAAAACGACATACCACGCTGCAAATTTAGACTAAATTTATGAAAAATCTCGAAATCGACCCATTTTTTTTCGATAAATGGCTCAGGATAAAAGATTAATGGCTTGTATATATGTAAAAAAAGCACTACTTTCGCCGTTGAACTTATATAATATCTCCCAATAAGATACCACTATGCATACATCACGCTACTCACTCACCACACTGCTACTCATGATTGCCCTGACAGCATGGGGCGGAACCCGCTACAACCTTTCCCTGGACTGGAAATACCGAATAGGCGACTACCCCGGAACCGAAGCGACGAAATACTCCGAGAAAGGGTGGCAATCCATCTCGCTGCCTCGCGCCTTCAACGAGGATGAGGCTTACCGCTTGGCCATCGACGAGCTTACCGACACCGTGGTGTGGTACCGCAAGCACTTCCGCCTACCCAAGGAGCAGCACAGCAGCAAGGTGTTCGTGGAGTTCGAGGGTGTGCGCCATGGAGCCGACTTCTACCTCAACGGGCATCACCTCGGATACCATGAGAATGGAGTGATGGCCGTGGGACTTGACCTCACGCCCTACATCAACCGCAAGGGCGACAACGTGTTGGCCGTGAGGGTCGACAATAGTTGGGAATACCGTGAACGCGCTACCCGCAGCACTTACCAGTGGAACAACAAGAACTTCAATGCCAACTACGGTGGCATCCCCAAGAACGTATACCTGCACCTCATGGGCGAGGTGTACCAGACACTGCCCCTGTACAGTAACCTACAGACGACAGGCGTATACGTTTATGCTACAGACTATGACATACCCGCCCGCAAGGCTACTATCCACGTGGAGAGCGAGGTGCGCAACGAGAGTGGCCGGGCACGCACACTGATGCTCGAGTCGGTGATAGTGGACATGGAGGGCCGTGAGGTGGCACGCATGTCAAGCGCCCCCTTCACCCTACAGGCCGGAGCCACCACCTTGGCCAAGGCACATGCACCGGCCGCGGGGCTCCACTTCTGGAGCTGGGGTTACGGCTACCTATACACGGTGAAGAGCCGTGTGGTAGAGGAGGGTGCAGTACTTGATGAGGCCACCCTGCGCACGGGCTTCCGCAAGACACGCTTTGCCGAAGGCAAGATATGGCTCAACGACCGCGTGCTGATGATGAAGGGCTTCGCCCAACGCACCAGCAATGAGTGGCCCGCCGTGGGCATGAGTGTGCCGGCATGGCTCAGCGACTACTCGAACGGCATGATGGTGCAGGGCAACGCAAACCTCGTGCGGTGGATGCATGTGACACCATGGAAGCAGGATGTGGAGTCGTGTGACCGCGTGGGCCTCATCCAGGCCATGCCTGCCGGCGATGCCGAAAAGGATCGAGAGGGGCGCCAGTGGGAGCACCGCGTGGAGCTCATGCGCGATGCCATCATATATAACCGTAACAACCCCAGCATACTCTTCTACGAGTGCGGCAATGAATCGATCAGTCGGGAGCACATGATAGAGATGAAGCGCGTGCGCGACCTCTACGACCCGCATGGCGGAAGAGCCATCGGTAGCCGCGAGATGCTCGACATCGACGAAGCCGAGTATGGTGGCGAGATGCTCTACATCAACACCTCGGCCAAGCACCCGATGTGGGCCATGGAGTATTGCCGCGACGAGGGCTTGCGCAAGTATTGGGATGCCCAAAGCTATCCCTACCACCCCGAAGGCAAGGGGCCCCTTTATCGTGGCAAGGATGCCAGCGACTACAACCACAACCAGGATCGTATGGCCATAGAACATATACGCCGTTGGTACGACTACTGGCGGGTGCGCCCCGGTAGCGGCCGACGTGTGAGCTCCGGGGGCGTGAAGATTATCTTCTCTGACACGAACACTCACTTCCGCGGCGAGTCGAACTACCGCACCAGTGGCGTCACCGACGCCATGCGCCTGCCCAAGGACAGCTACTATGCCCATCAGGTGATGTGGAACGGATGGGTCGACATCGAAGAGCAGGGATGCCATATCATAGGCCATTGGAACTACCCGGAAGGGACGGTCAAAGAGGTATACGTAGTGTCGTCGGCCGACAGTGTGGCCCTGCTGCTCAATGGCATGCCCGTAGGCAAGGCTAAGCGTGAATATGACTTCCTCTACACCTTCCGTGATGTAGCTTTCGTGCCTGGCACACTACAAGCCATAGGCTATACCAAGGAGGGGCGTGAAGTATGCACTCACACCCTGTACACGGCTGGTGAGGGAGCATCGTTACGCCTGACGCTGACCACGGACCCCGAGGGATTCCATGCTGATGGAGTTGACCTCGCCTTGGTAGAGGTGGAGGTGCTCGACAGCGAGGGGCGTCGCTGTCCGCTCGACAACCGCACCATACACTTCACGCTGAATGGGGCTGCCCAGTGGCGTGGAGGCATAGCACAGGCTGAGGACAACGGCATACTGGCAACTGACCTCCCCGTGGAGTGTGGTGTCAACCGTGTACTGGTGCGCAGCACGCGCAAGGCAGGAAGGGTGATGCTGCAGGCCGAGGCCGAGGGTCTTGCTCCCGCCACCATCAGTTGGGAGTCGGTTCCTGTAGTGAGCAAGCACGGACTAAGCAGCTACATCGCTGCTGATCATCAGCCTAGCCTGTTGCTTCGTGGCGAGACACCACAGGCCCCATCATACACCGACTTCAAGCGCGACATTGCCGTGGAGAGCATCGTGGCAGGGTCGAACCAAGCCGATGCCGCAAACAGCCGCGACGACAACGAGCTGAGCGAATGGCGCAGCGACGGCAAGCGCGACAACGGATGGATCACCTACACGCTGGCCGACTCGAGTGTCGTGGACGAGGTAGTCATCAAGCTCTCGGGCTGGCGAAGCCGAAGCTACCCGCTCGACATCTATGCCGACGGCAAGCGCGTATATAGTGGCGATACCGACCTAAGCCTGGGCTACGTGTTCCTCCCCTTGGAGCCCGTGAAGGCTAAGTGCATCACTCTCTCGCTCCGCGGAGCTGCCATAGAGGGCGATGGCTTCGGACAGATCACCGAACTGGCGGGCGGCAATGCCGGAAACCTCGATGGATTCGGTGAAAAGAGCGGCACATCGGCCAACACGCTACGCATCATTGAGGTTGATTTCTTACAACATATCCCATAACCTATGTATCGGATTATTTTCCTTGTCGCTATCCTATGGAGCCATGCGGTGCTGCAGGCACAGCCCTCCTACGCAAACACAATAACGACCGAACTGCTGGGACGCGGTGTGTGTGCCGTGAGGCAGAATGACCATGAGATATTTGTATCGTGGCGATACCTGCAGACAGATGCAAGCGACATCGCTTTCGATGTATACCGCAATGGAGAAAAGGTAAACGAGAAGCCCATAACCGATGTCACATGGTGGGTCGACAAGAACGCTGCCGACAGCCTGTCGTGCTACGAGGTGCGACCTGCCGAGGAGGCCAGCACGGCCGCCATGGGTAGCTATACCCTACCGGCCCAACAAGGCATGGGGTGCATCGAGATTCCTCTCGACCTACCGAAAGGAGGCACCACACCCGATGGGCGCCGATACAGCTACACGGCTGGCGATGCCAGCATAGGCGATGTAGACGGCGACGGTGAATACGAAATCATCCTCAAGTGGGACCCCACCAATGCACACGACAACTCACACGATGGATACACCGGCAACGTATTGGTAGACTGCTACCGCCTTAGCGGTGAAAAGCTGTGGCGCATAGACCTCGGCCCCAACATACGTGCAGGAGCACACTACACCCAGTTTATGGTGTATGACCTCGATGGCGACAACCGGGCCGAAGTGGTGATGCGTACCGCCGACGGCACCATAGACGGGAGGGGACAGGTCATAGGCAACGCCTTTGCCGACTATAGAATCGTAGGCGATACGGCCGCCATGCGTAGAGCACCAACGACATCGCGCCAACGACGACGCTACCCCACCCCAGCCATGCAGGGACGCATACTGGACGAGCGCGAATTCCTGACCCTATTCTCCGGCCTTACAGGAGAGGCAATGTACACGACAGACTACCTGCCGGCACGAGGCAATGCGGCCGACTGGGGCGACACAAGGGGGAACCGAAGCGACCGATTCCTGGCATGTATAGCCTACCTTGACGGCAAGCACCCGTCGGTAGTGATGTGTAGAGGATATTATACCCGTAGTGTACTGGCGGCCTTCGACTGGAACGGGAAGGAACTGGTATCACGATGGGTGTTTGACTCGGGACTGCCCGAATGGAGACATTACTCCGGACAAGGGAACCACAATCTACGCGTGGGAGATGTAGACGGAGACGGATGCGATGAAATCGTATATGGCTCATGCACCATCGACCACGACGGGAAGGGACTCTACAACACTGGACTCGGGCATGGTGATGCCCTGCATATGACTGCTTTCTATCCAGACAGCACCACCCTACAGGTATGGGCCTGCCACGAGAACCGACGTGACGGGTCTACGCTACGCGATGCACGCACAGGACGCATCATCCACCAATATCCGTCGCATGAGGATGTGGGACGATGCATGGCTTCGGACATTGACCCCCGCCATCCGGGAGTGGAGATGTGGAGCCTGGCTTCGGGAGGCATACGTAACCTTGCCGGTGAGGTAGTAGCCTCACGAGTGAGAGGACTATCATGCAATATGGCCATCTGGTGGGACGGCGACCTGCTGCGCGAACTACTCGACGGAACACGTATCAGCAAATACCAATGGGAAGCTGACAGCTGCCAGGTGTTGACGCAGTTTGAGCTATGCGCCCACAACAACAGTACGAAATCAAACCCTTGCCTACAAGCCGATATCATAGGAGACTGGCGCGAAGAGGTGCTCGTACGTACCCGTGACAACAGAGCACTACACCTATATACCAGCACGATCCCCACACCCTACCGCCTGCACACGTTCCTGCACGACCCGATATACCGCATCAGTATAGCTACCCAGAATGTGGCCTACAACCAACCGACACACACGGGGTTCTATGTCGGGAGCGATGTGCATGGAGAGTTCCGCGGAACCCATATCCCCTGACCTCTTAACACTAAAATAATGAATATCAACCTAAAACACACGAGAGATGAAAAGAGAAGCTTTCAAAATGTTCCTTAAACCCGGATGTGAAGAAGAGTATCAACGACGTCATGCTGCCATATGGCCCGAACTGAAGAAGATGCTGTCGGAGAATGGGGTATATGACTACTCTATCTATTGGGACCGCGACACCAACATTCTCTTTGCTTGTCAGAAAGTACGTGGCGAAGGAGGCTCGCAAGATATGGGCGACAATCCTATCGTACAGAAATGGTGGGACTATATGGCCGACATCATGGAGGTAAATCCCGATAATTCGCCTGTATCTATCCCATTGCCCGAAGTATTCTATATGGAATAGCTGCCGAAAAGAGGGTTTCTTGCCGCATTTCTTTCGTAATGAGATTTTTTTGAGTAATTTCGCACTCAAAATAATAATATAAGATAAGATATGGCATTACAATGTGGTATAGTGGGACTCCCCAACGTGGGCAAGTCGACCCTTTTCAATTGCTTGTCAAACGCTAAGGCACAAGCGGCAAACTTCCCTTTCTGTACAATCGAACCTAATGTGGGCGTCATCACGGTGCCCGACGACCGACTCACCAAGTTGGCCGAGCTGGTGCATCCGGGACGTATCGTACCCACCACTGTGGAGATTGTGGATATCGCCGGTCTTGTGAAGGGTGCGAGCAAGGGCGAGGGATTGGGCAACAAGTTCTTGGCCAATATCCGTGAGACTGACGCCATCATCCACGTGCTCCGCTGCTTCGACGATGATAATGTGACTCACGTAGATGGTTCCGTAGACCCCGTACGCGATAAGGAAATTATCGATGCCGAGCTGCAGATCAAGGACCTTGAGACCATTGAACAGCGCATACAGAAGGTGCAGAAGCAGGCCACCACAGGTGGCGACAAGCAGGCCAAACTGCAATACGAGGTGCTGTGCAAGTACCGCGACGCATTGGTGCAGGGAAAGTCGGCTCGTAGTGTTTCCTTTGATACTAAGGATGAGCAGAAAGCTGCCAAGGAGCTTTTCCTCCTGACATCGAAGCCGGTGCTCTACGTTTGCAACGTTGACGAGGGCAGTGCCATCAACGGAAACAAATATGTGGAACAGGTACGCGAGGCCATCAAGGAGGAAAATGCCGAACTGCTTATCGTAGCGGCCAAGACCGAGGCCGATATTGCTGAACTGGACACTTACGAAGACCGTCAGATGTTCCTCGCCGAGGTAGGGCTCGAGGAGTCGGGTGTGGCTCGCCTCATCAAGGCTGCATATGCACTGCTCGATCTTGAGACCTTCATCACTGCCGGTGAAATGGAGGTGAAGGCATGGACCTACCGCAAGGGTTGGAAGGCTCCGCAGTGTGCCGGTGTCATCCACACCGACTTTGAGAAGGGCTTCATCCGTGCCGAGGTCATCAAGTATGACGACTACATCAAATACGGCTCCGAGGCTGCCGTGCGAGAGGCAGGAAAGCTCTCAGTAGAAGGCAAGGAGTATATCGTGCAGGATGGCGACATCATGCACTTCAGATTTAACGTGTAATCAGTGAGGAATTAGGAGTTAGGAGTTAGGAATTATGCATGCGGATAATCCTAAAAATATAGCCAGGATAAAAAGCAAGAACTTTGCTATTCGTATAGTCAAGCTATATAGTTATCTGCGTGAAACAAAGCAAGAGTTTGTGCTATCCAAACAACTGCTCCGAAGCGGCACGAGTATCGGTGCTAATGTTGTAGAGGCTTCGTGTGGATTTAGCCGTAAGGACTTCTTGGCAAAAGCATATATTGCATTCAAAGAATGTACAGAAACCATCTACTGGCTTGAACTTCTACACGAGACTGAATATCTTACAGATTACGAATTCAACTCCATATACAATGAGGCTGTAGAGTTGTCAAAGATACTCTCAAGCATCACCAAAACAGTGAAAGAAACTCCTAACTCCTAATTATAAAACAGCAAATATCAGAGGTCTATGAGAACTTCTATCCGGAAGGCAACTCCTAACTCCTAACTCCTAACTCCTAATTCCTAATTATAAACATGATTACTTGGAATCCCCCCCTTGGCATTGGTCCGATACGCTTCTACGCCCTCTTCTGGATGATAGGACTTGCAGGAGCCTACTTCGTAGTACAGAAACTCTACAGGGATCAAAAGATAAAGGAAGAGCAGTTTGAGCCTTTGTTCTTCTACTGCTTCTTCGGCATCCTCATCGGTTCGCGCTTGGGTCACTGCCTGTTCTACGAACCAGCCTACTATTTGGCCGATTTTCCTCGTTTCATCGAGATGCTCCTGCCTATCCGCTTCACGGATTCGGGCGTGCGCCTTATCGGTTATCAAGGATTGGCAAGCCATGGCGGCACCTTGGGATTGATGATTGCCCTATGGCTCTATGTGCGCAAGTACAAAGTACCCTTGTGGACGGTGCTCGACAATATTGCCATTGCCACACCGGTGACTGCTTGCTGCATCCGCTTGGGCAATCTGATGAACTCCGAGATTATTGGGCGTCCTACAGGTGGTGACTTCGGATTCATCTTTACCCAAGTCGACATGCTGCCACGTCATCCGGCTCAGCTCTACGAGGCTATCGCCTACGCGCTGTTCGGACTCATCAGCTGGTACCTCTACAAGCGTATGCCCCGTAAGGTGGGCACAGGATTCTTCTTTGGCTACTGTCTCACCACCATCTTCACCTTCCGCTTCTTCGTGGAGTTCTTCAAGGAGGTTCAGAGCGACTTCGAGGTAGGCATGCCGCTCGATATGGGTCAGCTCCTCAGCATTCCTTTCATCGTGCTCGGCGTATGGTGCATGGTGAAAGGTATAAAATCAAAACAGACTCTAAAAAAATATTAAAGAGATTAAACTCTACCATTCATTGGCTGTCAGATAAAAAGTGTCGTCGTACACTATCAACTGACGAGAAACAATAAAATCAAAAATATCAATACGGAATGACTAAAAAAATTCTATTCCTACTCGTAGGAATATTAGCACCCATCGCAGCGGTGATGGCACAAGGTAGTGTGAGAGGTAAGATTGTAGACAAGAGTACAAGCGAACCCATTGAATTTGTCAACGTAGTGGTGACCCCCAAAGGGAGTGATAGCATGGCCGGAGGAGCCATTACGGATGTGGATGGAGTATTCCGTATCGATGGACTCAAGTATGGCAGCTACGTGCTCACCGTATCGTATATCGGCTATCAGAATGCTACGCGTGAGTTTACTCTCTCAGCATCGGCCAAGAATGCCAATTACAAACAGATAGCTCTGGACGAAGATGCCCAGACACTGGGCGAAGTGGAGATTACCGGTATACGCTCGCAGATGAAGTTTGAGATTGACAAGAAGGTGTTCAACGTAGACCAAGCCATTGCTGCTACGGGTGGCTCGGCATCGGACATCTTGCAGAATATACCTTCCGTGGAGGTGGATACCGAGGGCACCGTATCGCTGCGCGGTTCGGAGAGTGTCACCGTATGGATCAATGGCAAGGCACAGGGACTCACTGCCGACAACCAAGGCGATATCCTGGAGCAGATGCCTGCCGAGAGCATCGAGCGCATCGAGGTCATCACCAACCCCTCGGCCAAGTATAGCCCCGAAGGTACGGTGGGCATCATCAACATCGTGCTCAAGCGCGACCGCAAGGCTGGCTACTACGGCAGTGCGCAGGCTGGTGCCAGCATGTACGATACCGACTTTGGCGGCTACAATGCCAGTGCCAATATCAACTATAGCAGTGGCGTGCTTGATGTCTATGCCAACGTGAGCTACCGCGAGCGCCGCCACATGAACGAGAACGAGAGCTACCGCGAGAACTACCTCGGCACGGACACCACCTACCTCGACCAATTGGGCCGTGGCAACATGAAGGGGGGCAACGTGTTTGCCCGTGCAGGCCTCACCTGGCATCCTACGCAAAAGGACCATATCTCATTCGACCTCATGGGCATGATGGGAAACAATGAACGCACCAATACCATCGACTACACTTCCGGTCGAGGCACTATGGTGGGTGAGAATGTTGACTTCACCCGTGCACGCAACACCGTGAGCACCGGCGACATGCTCATGTATAACCTCAGCCTTGGCTATAAGCACGAGTGGAGCACTACCCACTGGCTCGACTTCACCGCTTCGCGTCACGCATGGGGCAACAGCGGTAGCAATGTGTATGAGCAGACCACACATTTCGTACAGCCCGATGCTTCATCAGTCCATATCCCCGACCTGTACTCTTATCAGCTGCAGGAAAGCACGATGGACAACACGGACTATGAGCTGCAGCTCGACTATGAGAATGCCTTCAACGAGAACCATAAGTTGCAGGCAGGCTATCGCGGCACCTTTACCCGCGAGAACAGCCCCGTGAGCACCTATGCCGACCCCGACAAGCAGCAGGAGATTGAGAGCCTTTACAATAAGTTTATCTACAACCGCGACCTGCACGCCCTCTATGCCACCTACTCTGGCAAACTGTGGAAGAACTTCGGCTATCAGGTTGGTCTCCGCGGTGAGTACTACAAGGTGTTTACCGATTCGCATCATAAGATGAATGGTGAGACTGTATCGCATCCCGAAACCATGAAGCCCGTGTTCCAGCTCTTCCCCAGCGTATTCCTGTCATATCAGCTGCCCAATGACAATGAGTTGCAGGTGAACTATACCAAGCGTGTGCGTCGTCCGTGGGGAGGTCAGCTCAACTCGTTCCAGAACATTACCGACTCTACCAACATCTCGTATGGTAACCCCTTGCTGAAGCCCGAGTACTCGAATGCCTTCGAACTCAACTACCTCAAGTCGTGGGAGAACCACATGCTCTCCGTGTCGGCCTACTACCGCACCACCGACGACATCATGCAGCGCATCTCCTATATGCAGAATGGTATCATGTACAGCACCTCGGATAATGTGGCGCAGTCGCTCTCGTCAGGTGTGGAGATTGTGGGCAAGAACCGCTTCTTCGGTAAGCTCGACCTTACCACCACGCTCAACATGTATTACTATAAGCTCGAAGCCTTCGACTTCATCATGCCCAATGGAGAGAACCTCCATGGCGATGCCAGCGAGGACTTCTCCTGGAACCTCCGTATGATGGCCAGCATAGGTTTGCCCAAGGCGTGGTCATTGCAGCTCACTGGTATGTACAATGCCAAGAGCGTGATAGCCCAGGGTTACCGTGCCCCCAACTACGGTCTCGATGCCGGTATACGCAAGCAGTTTGCCGGAGGCAAGTGGAGCCTCTCGCTCAACGGTCGCGACCTGCTCAACTCACGCCGCTTCCATTCCGTGAAGTGGGGCGACAACTTCTATCAGGATAGCAGCAACTTCCGTGGTGGACGTCGCATCAGTGCCACCCTTACTTACAGCTTCGGTAATATGCGTGCCAAGAAACCGCGCAAGATGGACGAAGGCATGTCGCCCGAGTACAGCACCGGCGGCGATGGACTGGACTATGATATGTAAAAACGCGTGAAGTTTCTCTATATTATATTCGGTACCCTAAGCCTTGTGTTGGGCATCATCGGCATCTTTCTGCCTGTGTTGCCCACCACACCGCTATTGCTGCTCACCGCCTTCTGTTACTATCGTGGCTCCTCACGTATGTACGACTGGTTGATGAGCCATCCCAAGTTGGGAGCTTACATCCGCAACTTCCGCGAGAATAGGATGATTCCCCGTCGTGTCAAGGTGTATATCCTCGCCATGTTGTGGACATCGCTCCTCTTCTGCGCCTATATCCTCGAACCCATATGGCTCAAATGCCTCATGATGGTTATTGCCATAGGAGTTACCATACATATATTGTCGTATAGATCTGAACCATAAGCCTATTGGTTGATATCCAGTCGTAACGATGATGCAGTAGCAATAAACGCGGGCGCATACATGCACTGTATGGTGCTGGGGGAAGAGGTGTATTCACCCGACTGGCTCACCCAGAAGTCGCCATCGATGAAGTAGTTGCCCTTGCCGATGCGGTAGAAGTAAAGCTTTGTCGTACTATTCTCTACGCTGCGGTAATAGCCTAAGCCGTTGCTGTAGGTGTAGCCTGAGTGTGTGCTCACAGGCTCCAGCGCAGCGGGGCGCTGCAGATGCAACTCCACATAGTCCATGGCGCGGTCGGCGGTGAAGTGCATGCGCACTCTTATGCGGTCGCCTTTGCAGAGAGAGGTTTCAGACACCTCAGTGAGCAGCTCCTTGCCATCACGACTCTCTACCTTATAATAGGTACACTTCAGTGTCAGCCCTGTACCCGAGTTCTGTACCTTGTCGGCATCTTCGTAGTATTGCCAGGTCATCGCGCCCCATGCCATAGAGGAGATCTCTTCCCCTTCCAGCAGGATGGGGATTTCGGGTATTGAGGAGACTCTCTTTTCAGGCGTTACCTCATACTTCACGGTTCCTCGTTTGTCCTTTTCTATCAGTTGGAGTGTCGCATTCTTCACCTTCAGCTTTACATTTTCAGCGAAGGCTCCCTCTTTTTGGGCGAGGGCGGGGTGTGAAGCTAATGCATACACCGCCTGTGCCGTAGCCACGCTATTGCTCCACTGCGTAGTCTGCTTCTGCTTGAGGAGCCACTGCTGCATACGTCCGATGATGTCGGCAGGTTGGTCCAGACGTCTGAATGCCTCGATGAGCATTGCTTGCGTGGCAATAGGATTGCTGTCCCAGCTCCAGCCATAGCGGTTGTCGCGCCAATAAATGCCCATTTCATCGGACTTTAGAGAAGTTTGGCGTACTACCTCGGCTATTGCTGTAGCCTTGTCGCGCTCGTTGAGGCGGATGAGGGTAAGCATCTTCAACGCCTTCTGCATCAGAGAACCTTGTGTAGCCTTGTCTTTCAGCAGCAGTGCTTTGTAGTGCTCGTAGGCAGTGCTTGGAGTATTGCCAAACGGAATCTCCGGGAACATGCTGCGGGCATACAAGTAGTAGAGCGCGTAGCTGTCAAGCGTCTTGGGCTTGCGCTTCATGCGGCTGAAGGAGTCGTAATAGTTGGCATCAAGGAAGTGGATACCGTGCTTAACCAGGGTGTACAGGGTGTCGTTCTGAGCGATGTTGAGGCTGTGCATGGCCTCCAGTTCGCCCAGTCCCTTGATGATAAGGAGTGTGGTGTAGCGGTCGCTGTCGAATCCGTTCATCCATGCCCAGCCACCATCAGTGTCTTGATTGGTGACAAGGCGACTCAGCAGGCTCTGGCATAGGGTAGCAAGGCTGTCGCGACGATAGAATTCGCTGTAGCCCTCCACCTCGGGGTAGCGGTCTATGAGGTAAGCGCCCATCGTGGCAGCATAGTAGCGGTGGAAGAGGCGCTCATTGCTCGGGTTCTCCTCCTTGCAGAGCGGAGGCAGTGCCTCTATGGCATACCAGATAGGATTGGGCACGAGCTCCAGCGTCAGGCTCTTGTGCTCCAAGGTGGGGGAGTGCTTCTCCTTGAGCGCATCGAAGACAAACTCGCGCTTCTCCTTGCCATTGACATATAGCGCCATGGTCTCGGTCACGAGTGTGCGGCGAGGAAGCACCGTGATGGTCGCTTGTTCGCCATCGCTATATCGCAGGCTCTCTGCGGTGATGCGGTAGGTCAGATAATTCTCTCCCGTAGGTGCGATAATCGGGAAGGATACCGAGGTGCTGCTGTTGGGAGCGATGGAGACAGATTGCGACTGCTCTCTTCCTCCAATCTCAAGTTTTACAACAGTCTCTAGCGGTTCATTGCCACTATTCGTCACCTTGGCCGTGAACTCGCATTGGTCGCCCTCGTAGAGGAAGCGTGGCACATGGGGCTGCACCATCAGGGTCTTGCGGGTGACGAAGTCGAGGTTTACCCGTCCGTGCTTCAGATCCTTGGTGTGGGCAATGCCCTTCACGTGCCACTGTGTCAGCAGGTCGGGAGCGGTAACGGTAAAGGTCGCCTGTCCCTGCTCGTCGGTACGCAGGTTGGGGAGGAAGAGGGCGGTGTGGCGCAGGTCTTTGCGCAGATAGGGCTCTTGCGTCTTTGGCTCGGAGGCCTCTGAATCCTCTGATATCTTGGAGGCTTTGGAGGATACTGCCGATTCCTCTAAAACAAGTCCTTCGGCGCTGGCCATATCAAATCCTATGCGGTTCTTTGCTTGCCCCCGTGTGGTGGCTGGTGCTGCAAGAGTATAGAAAATATGATTCTCTCTCAAGCCCTCGGGTAAGCTATAGTATTTCGGTTCGGTGGGGTAGGATACGTTGACATGCGTGTTGTTGTCCCATGCCCACATATTGATACTCCCCATCTGTACCCTTCGCCCGTACTTTATAGGCGACAGGGCGATATCCCAACAGTTTCTACCATAGCTGTCGAGAGCTGCATCGTAGATACTCAGGATGAATGACGATTGCACTGGGTTGCCGCGATGGTCGCTGATGCGGATGGTGCATTGCTCCTTCTCGCCTGGCTCGAGGTAGTTGCGCAGGGAGGATAGCTGCACGTTCAAGAACTCAGACCTGTTCTCAAGGGAGAATATCCACGAGTCGATACGCGACACATTCTCTTTCGCTGAGACGAGGTCAACCTTCATCCTGCCCCGCCACTCCTCCTTGATGGGTATGCGCAGTGAGGTCATCTCATCGGTGAGGCATAGTGTGCCCTTGTCTACCACGCGGTTTTCTATCTGTATATAATAATGTAGGTATACCTCGCTGTAGCGTGTGCCCACATACAGTACGGCCGTGTCGCCCGTCTGCACTTCGCGTGACTTCACTCTTGTTTGATATAGCATATAGGATGAAACGGTGCCTTTGCCCTCGCCCCATAGCTCAAGGTAGTAGACTTCACTGTACTGCTTGTCGCCATCGGTGTATGTCGCGGTTAGTCGGTAGAAACCGTAGGGCAAATCCTTGGTGAGAAGGAGGTAGCTGTCTTTGTCCGATGCCGTCTGCTCCGTGCGATGGATATAGGTGTGCTCCTCGTTCCATTGCTCCCTGTCCGTATAACTCTCTACGGAGGTGAGGATATGGTTGCTGTGAGGAACCTCCAGTTTGCTGAGTCGTAGGGTCACATTGTCTGCCATACGCTCTCCGTTCAGTGTGCGTAGAGAGTAAGCGATGCTGTCACCATGCCGGAAGATGGCGGGATTGGCAAATTCAATATACTTGGTACGATGCCCCACGACGAAGTTTGTCTTGGTCGTTTGTGTCTCCCCATTGCTGTCGGTGATGTGTGCCGTGATGATGTAGTTCTGCGTGGCATTCTCTCTCTCTGCGGGAATTCCTGGGCGGCTCGTCTTGATAGGGATGAAGAAATTGCCCTTTTCATCGGTCGTTGTAGTGCCTGACTTCTCGGCAAGGTATGCATCCTGCAAAGGATAACGCCCGAAGATGTTCATATCCGTCACCAGCAACTCATACTTCACCTTGGCACCTCCAACGGGCAGTTCTGTGAAGGTGGTGGCAGTACCTTGCACCATCAGACTGTCGCCGAAGCGTACGGCTCCCTTCGGGCGTTCCATCTCGACCTTGAAGGTGGGTGCCTTGAAGGCCTCTACATTGATGGTATGGTACATCGTGCGCTTGCTCAGGTTATCGGTGGCTTGTAGCCTGAAGCGTCCGGCAGTGATGCCTTCGGGGATAGCAAAGCAACTGTTGAAGCGGCCCCACTCATCGGTCGTTCCTTGTATCGAAGCCACCTCCTTATACCGTGCATCTTGCAGCGTTACGCCTATGGAGAGCTGGCTCTTCACGTGGCTACCCTCCTTGTCGTGGCAGTAGGCGATGAGGGCGAAGTGTATCGTATCGCCCGGTTCGTAGGTATGGCGGTCGGGGAGGAAGGTGAAAAGTGTCGATGTCTCCTCATCCTCTCCATACCTGTTTCCGGGGAAATCGGCATATCGGAACGAGTAGGTAGCTCGTGATACTCCGTCTGTGGCCATCAGGTAAAGGTTGCGGTAGTTGCCTGTGGGCGATGGCACAGTGAAATAGCCCTTCGCATCGATGCTGTAGTTCTCGACGAAGTGGGTCTGCTTACCAGTCTTCTCCATCAGCACCACTTCACAGTCGGTCACCGCCTTGCCTGTGGTGGCATCTATCACCATGCCGATGTATTCCCCTTCGGCATCGTTGGCCATCATAGACAGCTTCAGGTTGCTTACGCTGATGGCGGTAAAGGAGGTACGCTTGGTGTCTTCGTCCTGCTTACCGTTGTTGGAGGCAATGACGAAATATTCGCCGGCATCGAGCGCTGGGAGTGGCAGATCCACCTCTTTATATATATAGGGATTGGGATACTCGGGGTGGATCTCCACTGATGCTTTTCCTACCGACTTGCGGCATATCACCTCTTTGTAGTTGAAGTTGTCGGTCGTCTCGCCAGCGTGACGCGGCACGACGCGATAGGCTATGCTGCCCGCATTGCGCAAGGTGATGGTGACGCTGCTTTCCCGTCCAGGGAGTAGGGTCTTGTGGTTTTCCAATTTTAGGTAGGGATGGGTAGCACGCTTGTACAGCGCCTCACCCGTCTTGGCCCATTCGCTTTCGGGGGCAACCTGGCGGATGCGCTTGAGGTATTGCTCCATCTTTGCCGCCTTCTCCAGTTCCCGCTCAACGGTCTCTTTCCCACTATGCTCATAGATGGTAGGTTTATGATAGTCGGCCAGCTTGAACAGGAACATGGCCTGCTCCGTAGGAGCATTGCTGTAGCTCTCGGCTATGCGTTCCAGCCCTTCGATGTAAGCTTCTTGCAGCACCTCGGTATCGGAGCAGCCCTGTATATATCCCATCGCTTTCATGCGCCTATGGTCAATATGAGCGCGCACTGCGGCATCGGTGTTCTTCGCGTGGTAGCGGGTAAGCTCTTGCAACTTGCCGAGTTGCCATAGCTCATAGGATAGCGTGTCGCTTGGCAACTGAAGGCTGATAAACTCCTCGGCAGTACCGTACAGCTGGTTGCGATGGCTGTAAAGTAGATTCTTTATCTTGGCATTACTCAAGTATATGTTGCTGGGAATAATCGCGTGCATCACCACATCGTAAAGGGTGGGGCGCAAGCGCAGGCCCAGCGTGTCGCCCTTGATGAGCAGGTCATAGTCCCCGGCCTTTGTCGCTTTCAGGGCCTTCTCTTCAGCGAGAGCCGCCTCGTAGCAAAGGCGCTTGGCATCGGCAAACCGCTCTGTGCTCCACATCGTCAGATCGTCGATGGTGGCTCCAAGCAGTGCCGTGATGGTGAGTGGAGACAGCTCCTTCGTCAGCTTTGCCTGCTCGTTTCGCCACTGATACCTGTTCTTATAGTCATCCAGTGCCACGCTCAGCAGGGTATATGCGATACTCTTGTCGACGCCTCGCAACGCGGGGATGATGTCTTGATAAGCCTTGACAGATGCTTCGATATGTTCCTCCTGATACCCAGCGGCCGCTATGCGCCCTTTATATACGGCCTTGAGCATCGCATGGCTGTCGCCCTTGCGCTTGGCCTTGCGCAACAGCTCTTCGCCCTTCTCGTATGCCGAGGTGTAGTGCCCCTGGGCAATGAGGGTATCTATCTCTTGCCAGATATCAATGTGCTGGGCCTGTACATCCAACATCGTAGTACAAAGAAGCAGTATAAGGATAGTTAGCTTTCTCATAACTGTTTTGGTATTTTATGTATGTACAAAAATAAAGTAAACTGGAAAGAGTGTCAAATTTTTGAACACTTTTCAACAGAAAGGCATTTCTTTTCACATTCTTTATCTATAAAAACTGACAGAATGCCTATTATAAACAATCATACCTAAGTAGAATAAGAGACCTATATATTCTACTGATTTTATTTTGTTTGCAAGAATATTATGAACTATTTATAAATACCTTGCTCCTATGTTCGGATTTTATCGCTGATTTTTTATACTCCATGAGAATAAGTCTGAGAAAATTGAAAGTAAACTTGCATTTTCGCTCACCTTACATTAAATTTGCATCTAATTTCGGAGAGGTGTATATAACGATAACGAAACTGCATTATATATGACAACAAATGACCTAATCGTTGCCATTGAGCTCGGTTCATCAAAGATAGCTGGAGCTGTAGGACGTAAACGTCCCGATGGCAGTCTGCAAGTGGTGGCATACGCAAGCGAGCCCGCCTCAGGTTTCGTGCGCCGCGGTGTGGTATACAACATCGATAAGACGGCCCAGTGCCTGACCGATCTCATCAATCGATTGGAGCCAGAACTCAGCAATGCCACCATAGAGCAGGCATACGTGGGTGTAGGCGGGTATACGCTACACTCGGAACTGAATACTGTGGTACGCACTTTCGAGGAAGAGACGCGTGTGTCGGATGACATCGTCACTGGTATGGAAGAGGAGAATGCCATGAAACTGTATCCTGGACACAACATTTTGGTGATGGTGTCGCAGGAGTATAAGATAGGCAATAACTCTTTGAATGATCCTGTGGGCGTGAACTGCACGCGCATTGAGGGTAATTTTCTCAATATTTTGGCGCGTACGTCGGTGATGGACAACACGGGCAAGAGCTTCGAATTGGCCAAGGTGAATATTGCCAATGACTCTATCGCTCCATTGGTGGCTGCCGATGTGCTGCTCACCGACAATGAGCGTCGCCAAGGATGTGTACTGGTAGACTTCGGTGCCGACACCACTACCGTATCGGTGTATAAGGGGGGCTATCTGCGCTTCCTCACCGTCATTCCTATGGGCGGACAGAACATTACACGCGACTTGTGCTCCTTGCAGCTCGATGAGCAGGAGGCCGAGCGCATCAAGCGCAACTATGGCTTAGTGTTCCCTGCATCAGCCGATGAGACCGTGCAAGTCGATGCCAGCCGCTCCATTGAGGTACGCAAGGTGCACGATGTCATCGAAGCCCGCTTCGAAGAGATCATGCTCAACGTGTGCCATCAGATAGAGGCCTCAGGCTATGAGCTCAAGAACCTCCTTGCCGGCGTAGTCTTCTGTGGTGGCGGCATCAACCTCAAGGGTATTGAGGGTGTGCTGACGCAGAAGTTCCAGTCTACCAAGATCCGTCTGGCACATGACACAGCAGTACAGGTCGATTGGGATACCGCAACACATCCCGAGAATGGTACGCAAGGTGTACTCGTAGGTCTGCTGATGGCAGGCGAGGAGACCTGCTTCCAGGAGGTACAGATGGAGATTCAGCCCGAAGACTACAAGGCTGCCGTACCGGGCGAGCTCTTTACCGATGAGGGCGAAAGTGCTCAGGAAGAGCGTGACCGCAAACGCATGGAGGAGCTTCAGCGCAAGCGCGAGGAGGCTGTCAAGCGTGCGCAGGAGGGAAAAGAGAAGCAGAAGGGTTTCCTCTCGGGTATCATGAAGAAGATAAAGTCTGTGGGCGAGAAGTTCGAAGAGGGAATCGGCGAGTTCCTGGCTGATGAGGATAACAATGATAACAATTAATAATAGCACTATGAACGATAACGATATTATGCCATTTGATCTGCCAACCGAGGCTCCCAAAATCATCAAAGTGATAGGTGTAGGCGGTGGCGGAGGTAATGCCGTGAAAAACATGTACCGCACAGGCATTCAGGATGTGTCATTCGTCTTGTGCAATACCGACAACCAGGCATTGGCCAAGTCGGAGATCCCCGTCAAACTGCAGATTGGTCGCAACACGACCAAGGGTCTCGGTGCCGGTAATGACCCCAATGTGGCCCGTCAGGCTGCTGAGGAGAACATCGAGGATATACGCAAGCAGTTCCAAGATGGTACGGAGATGGTATTCATCACCGCAGGTATGGGTGGTGGTACGGGTACCGGTGCCGCTCCCGTCGTGGCGCGTGTAGCCAAGGAGTCAGGTGTGCTCACCGTGGGCGTGGTCACCATACCCTTCAAGTTTGAGTTGCGCCCCAAGATTGTGCAGGCACTCAAGGGTGTCGATGCCATCTCCAAGCATGTCGATGCGTTGCTTGTCATCAACAACGAACGCCTCTTCGAGATATACCCCAACCTCAAGGTGAGCGAAGGCTTCCGCCGCGTCGACGACACGCTGACCATTGCTGTGAAGAGTATCTCTGAAATTATCACTACGGAGGGAACCATCAACCTCGACTTCCGCGATGTGAGCAAAGTGCTGCGCAATGGTGGTGTGGCCATCATGAGCTACGGCACCGGTAAGGGCGAAAAGCGCCTGGCCGAGGCCATCGAGAATGCTCTGCACTCACCGCTACTCAATGACAACGACATCTACAACTCCAAGAAGATACTCTTCAACATCTACGACAGCCCCAAGCATCCGCTGGTGGTGGAAGAGATGGAGGAGATTGGCCGCTTCACCGACAAGTTCCTCAGCAAGGATATCGAGGTCATCTGGGGTATGGCCACCGATGAGTCGCTCGACGAGGAGGTGAAGATCACCATCCTTGCCACCGGCTTCGGCGTGAGCAACATTCCCGGCATGAACACTACCATCGAGGTGAACAATGCCCCTGAAGAGAAGCATGAGGAGACCCCCGAGGAGAGAGCCGAGCGCCAGCAGCAGGAGGAGAAGGACAAGGAGATGATATCCAAGTACTATGGCGACAATAACCTCGCTGCCAAGCGCACTATCCACTCCTTCGTGATGGAGGGCGACGACCTTTTCAATGACGACCTCATCGATGCCATCGACTCCCTGCCTACCTACCTGCGCACCAAGCAGGATTTGGCAGACTTGGCGGCACGGAGAAAGGAGGCTTTTTAATAGTAAAAAGGAGTTAGAAGTAGATAAATGGAGTTAAAGGCAAATGCCCTTACGCGCGAATAAACTATTAGCCTTTATCTCCCCCAAGAGCGAAGTGATAACTCCCTATAATTACACTAACTACATAAGAAAAAATAAATATGAACCTATTCGACCAAATCAGCAACGATATCAAGGAGGCGATGAAAGCTCGTGACAAGGTGCGCCTCGAAGCATTACGCAATGTAAAGAAGTATTTCCTTGAGGCAAAGACCGCTCCCGGCGCAGCCGATGAGCTTGCCGATGATGCAGCCCTCAAGATTATCCAGAAACTGGTGAAGCAGGGCAAGGACTCTGCCGCCCTTTACACCGAGCAGGGCCGTGCCGACCTCGCCGAAGCCGAATTGGCACAGGTAGCCGCCATCGAGGTTTACCTACCCAAGCAGATGACCGAGGAGGAACTTACTGCTGCCCTTCAGAGCATCATCGCCGAGACAGGTGCTGCAGGCCCCAAGGATATGGGTCGCGTGATGGGTGTCGCCACCAAGCAGTTGGCTGGCCGTGCCGAAGGACGCGCCATCTCAGCCAAGGTAAAGGAACTGCTCGGCTAGTTTTTATAGTAGATAAAAGGTGTAAAATGGAGATAAAGGTAGATAACGTGCGCTAAACCAATGGCCTTTATCTCCCCTAACGAAGCGGAATGATAATAACTTCCTATAACCACATTTAACAACACAATAAAATAACAAACCAACATCATAATGGAAAACAAGAAACCCGAAAACCAGCTTCAAATAGAACTGAAGGAAGATGTAGCCCAGGGCGTTTACTGCAACCTTGCAGTCATCTCACATTCATCGTCAGAGTTTATCATGGATCTCATTCGTGTACTCCCGGGTTTACCCAAAGCACAGGTGAAGTCACGTATTATTCTTACCCCCGAGCATGCTATGCGCTTAATGCTTGCCTTGCAGGACAACCTCAAAAAGTATGAGACCACTTTCGGTCCTATCCGCCTACCCGAACAGAAAGGGACTTATGTCCCTCGCTTGAGTGACTTCAAAGGTGAGGCGTAAACTTCAAGTGTTTTAAATTGACAGACGTAAGCTTCATAGATAATATGATAGAAGAACAACTGGTAAAGAGTATCGTGGGTGCGATACATGCACTGTACGGACAGGCGGTAGAGCCTGCACAGATACAGCTGCAGAAGACAAAGAAAGAGTTTGAGGGTCATCTGACGCTCGTCGTGTTCCCCTTCTTGCGTACCTCACGCAAGGGTCCCGAGCAGACGGCCCAAGAGATAGGTGAATATTTGGCAGCCAACGAACCGATGGTACAGGCGTTCAATGTCATTAAGGGATTCCTCAATATCACCATCTCCGCATCGGCATGGGTGGAGCTGCTCGGCACGATCGATAGCGATGCCAAGTATGGCTTGCAGACTCCCACAGAGAACTCTCCGCTGGTGATGATCGAGTACTCATCGCCCAATACCAACAAACCCCTTCACCTGGGCCACGTGCGCAACAACCTCCTGGGCTATGCGCTGGCCAACATCATGGAGGCCAACGGCAACCGCGTGGTGAAGACCAACATCGTGAACGACCGCGGCATACACATCTGCAAGTCGATGCTGGCATGGCAGAAGTATGGCGAGGGTGAGACCCCCGAAACATCGGGTAAGAAGGGCGACCACCTCATCGGCGACTACTACGTGGCTTTCGATAAGCACTACAAGGCCGAGGTGGCCGAGATTATGGAGCGCGAGGGCTGCACCAAGGAGGAGGCAGAGGCCAAGTCGCCCCTGATGGCCGAGGCACGCGAGATGCTTGTGAAGTGGGAGGCTGGTGACCCCGAGGTGCGCGGCCTGTGGCAGATGATGAACGAGTGGGTATACGCCGGATTCGACGAGACATACAAGATGATGGGCGTAGACTTCGACAAGATATACTACGAATCGCAGACCTACCTCGAAGGCAAGGAGAAGGTGATGGAGGGCTTGGACAAGGGCTTCTTCTTTCGTAAGGAGGATGGCTCCGTATGGGCCGACCTCACCGGTGAGGGCCTCGACCACAAGCTCCTGCTCCGTAGCGACGGCACATCGGTATACATGACACAGGATATCGGTACCGCCAAGCTGCGCTTCCAGGACTACCCCATCAACAAGATGATCTACGTGGTGGGCAACGAGCAGAACTACCACTTCCAGGTGCTCTCTATCCTGCTCGACAAGCTTGGCTTCGATTGGGGCAAGGACCTCGTGCACTTCTCGTACGGCATGGTAGAGCTGCCCGAGGGCAAGATGAAGAGCCGCGAAGGCACCGTAGTGGATGCCGACGACCTCATGGCCGAGATGATAGCCACCGCACGCGACACCTCGAAGGAGCTGGGCAAACTCGACGGACTCACCGCCGAAGAGGCCGAGGACATCGCCCGTATCGTAGGACTCGGTGCACTCAAGTACTTCATCCTTAAGGTTGATGCCCGCAAGAACATGACCTTCAACCCCAAGGAGTCTATCGACTTCAACGGCAACACAGGTCCCTTCATCCAGTACACCTATGCCCGCATCCAGTCTATCCTGCGCAAAGCAGCGGATGTTCAATTGACAATTGACAATGCACAATTGACAATTAATGAGAAGGAGATGGCATTGATACAGAAGCTGGCCGAGTTCCCCGCCGTAGTGAAGGAGGCAGGCGTAAGCTACACCCCCTCGGTGATTGCCAACTATGTATACGACCTCGTGAAGGAGTTCAATCAGTTCTACCACGACTACAGCATCCTGCGTGAGGAGGACGAAGCTGTGAAGCGCTTCCGCCTCGTGCTCTCGGCCAACGTGGCCAAGATCATCCGCTTGGGCATGGGATTGCTCGGCATCGAGGTGCCTGATAGAATGTAATTAGTTAGGAGTTAGGAATTAGGAGTTTTTGCTCCGTGCTATGCATCCGCTCGGATGGCAACTCCTAACTCCTAATTCCTAACTCCTATTATTTTGCCCATGGCAAAAGGAAAGAAATTCTACGTCGTTTGGAGCGGTCTCAATCCCGGCATCTATCACAGCTGGGACGATTGTCAGGCGCAGATAAAAGGCGTCAAGGGCGCGGTATACAAGTCCTTCGACTCGAAGGAGGAGGCCGAGCGTGCCTACGCCTCACCGGCATATGAATATGTGAAGAGATCCCCCTCTAAAAGCTCGCAAGCGAGACTCCTCGGGGGAGATAAATCTCCTTTCGTCGCAACCGACGCTCCTTCCGTTTCGGCCCTCGCCGTCGATGCTGCCTGCAGCGGCAATCCTGGCCCCATGGAGTATCGTGGTGTATACCTTGGCGACGGCAAGGAGATATTCCACTTCGGCCCCGTACACGGCACAAACAATATCGGCGAGTTTCTCGCCATTGTACACGCCCTCGCACTGCTCGACAAGCAGGGACTCAAGATGACCATCTACAGCGACAGTCGCACCGCCATCAGTTGGGTACGCAAGAAATGCTGCAAGACACAACTCGAACGTACCGAGCAGACCGAACAGCTATTCCAGCTCATCGAACGCGCCGAAGCATGGCTCAAGGCACACCGCGTGACCAATCCTATCGTCAAATGGGAAACCGACCAGTGGGGCGAGATACCTGCCGACTTTGGCAGAAAATAATCAAAAAGAGATAACACTTTGTTATGCTTTCGTAAAAAAGAGTCGTGGCATACAGTACCTACGACTTTTTTATTACCTTTGCGACATCAAACTTTGAAATAAAGAAAGATAACAATACTGTATTATGAACGAACTTTTCAACATTAAAGATCGCGTAGTCGTCCTCACAGGCGGTACAGGCGTGTTAGGCAAGGCTATTGCCCTGTATTTGGCTAAGCAAGGAGCCAAAGTTGTGGTAATGGGTCGCCGCGTAGAGGCTGGCGAAGCCATCGTGAAGCAGATCCGCGAAGAGGGCGGTAAAGGCATGTTCCTCGTGACCGATGTGATGAACCAGGCCGTAGTGGAGCAGAACCTCGCCGATGTGCTGGCACGCTATGGCCGCGTGGATGCATTGCTCAATGCAGCTGGTGGCAACATGCCCGGTGCTACGATAGCCCCCACAGGCACCTTCTTCGATCTCAAGCCCGAGGAGTTCCAGCGTGTGCTCGACCTCAACCTCACAGGCACCGTCATCCCCACTCAGGTATTTCTGCGCCCCATGGTAGAGCAGGGCAAGGGATGTGTGGTCAACTTTTCTTCTATGGCAGCCTTCCGCCCCATGACCCGTGTGTGTGGCTATGCAGCAGCCAAGGCAGGCATCAGTAACTTCACCGCCTACATGGCTACCGAGGTAGCCTCGAAGTTTGGCGAGGGCATCCGCGTCAACGCCATCGCACCGGGGTTCTTCCTCACCGAACAGAACCGTACACTTCTCACCAATGAGGATGGCACATATACACAGCGCGGCACCGACGTGATACGCCAAACACCATTCAAACGCTTCGGACGTCCCGAGGAGCTGTGCGGCACCATCCACTACCTCATCAGCGATGCTTCGGCATTTGTAACAGGCACCGTAGCCGTTGTCGATGGTGGCTTCAATGTGTTTGCCATGTAAAAGTAAATAGATGCAGAAACATATATATCGCACTTATTTGACAGAGCGATAAGCGATTCGACTTCAGACTTAAACTTCATGCAGGACATGAAGAAAAAAAACCGATAAACATTCTGTTTCATCGGTTTTTTTTTGTATTTTTGTTCCGTTTTAGGCTTTCCTTATAGGAAAGCTATAAAGTATAGAAATAAACAATTAAACATGGAAATAAACGACGAAATCAAAGCAACCGCAGCGAACAGCTACTCAGCGGAAAATATCCAAGTACTTGAAGGGCTTGAAGCTGTACGTAAGCGCCCTGCGATGTACATTGGCGACATCTCATCCAAGGGTTTGCACCACCTCGTATATGAGGTAGTGGATAACTCTATCGACGAGGCACTGGCAGGCTATTGCAGCCACATCGAGGTATATATCAACGAAGACAACTCCATCACCGTACAGGATAACGGCCGCGGTATTCCCGTAGACTGGCACGAGAAGGAGCAGCGCTCGGCACTCGAGGTTGTAATGACCGTGCTGCACGCCGGTGGCAAGTTCGACAAAGGCTCATACAAGGTATCAGGCGGTCTGCATGGTGTAGGTGTATCGTGTGTGAACGCTCTGTCAACACACATGATGACCCAGGTATTCCGTGATGGGAAAATCTATCAGCAGGAGTACTCTTGCGGTAAGCCTCTCTACGCAGTAAAGACCGTAGGCGATGCCGACCGCACCGGTACGCGCCAGCAGTTCTGGCCCGACCGCACCATCTTCACCGCACACGAGTACAGCTACGACATTCTGGCCAACCGCATGCGCGAACTGGCATTCCTCAATGCCGGTATCACCATCACCCTTACCGACCTACGCGAGAAGGATGAGGAGGGCAACGTACGCACCGAGACATTCCACTCGGAGGAGGGACTGAAAGAGTTTGTCCGCTATGTAGACTCTTCACGCGAGCACCTCTTCAACGACATCATCTACCTCAACACCGAGAAGCAGGGTGTGCCCATCGAGGTAGCCATCATGTACAACACCTCCTACTCGGAGAACATACACTCCTACGTAAACAATATCAACACCATCGAGGGTGGTACACACCTCGCCGGTTTCCGCACCGCGCTGACCCGCACCCTTAAGAAGTACGCCGAGGACACCAAGGCATTGGAGAAGGCCAAGGTAGAGATTGCCGGCGAGGACTTCCGCGAGGGCCTTACCGCCGTCATATCCATCAAGGTGGCAGAGCCTCAGTTTGAGGGACAGACCAAGACCAAGCTCGGCAACTCCGAGGTGGCAGGTGCCGTACAGCAGGCCGTAGGCGAGACACTCACCAACTACCTTGAGGAGCACCCGAAAGAGGCCAAGATGATTGTAGACAAGGTGGTGCTGGCCGCACAGGCACGTATCGCAGCCCGCAAGGCACGCGAGAGTGTACAGCGCAAGAACCCCATGAGCGGTGGCGGATTGCCCGGCAAACTGGCCGACTGCTCCGACAAGGACCCCATGAACTGCGAACTCTTCATCGTCGAGGGTGACTCGGCCGGCGGATCGGCCAAGCAGGGTCGCTCACGCCTCACACAGGCCATCCTCCCCATCCGCGGTAAGATCTTCAACGTGGAACGTGTGATGTGGCACAAGGCCTTCGAGCACGAAGAGGTGAACAACATCATACAGGCCTTGGGCGTACGCTTCGGCCTCAACCCCGAGAACAGCAAGGAGGCCAACTACGAGAAGTTGCGCTACTACAAGACCATCATCATGACCGATGCCGACGTCGATGGTTCGCACATCGACACCCTCTTGATGACCCTCTTCTACCGCTACATGCCCGAGCTCATCGAGAACGGACACCTCTTCATCGCCACCCCACCCCTCTACCTCTGTAGCAAGGGCAAGAACAAGCGCTACTGCTACGACGATGCCGATAAGGATCGCTTCATCGCCGAGTTCGGTAACGGCAGCGAGGCTGGTATCACCATCCAGCGCTATAAGGGTCTTGGTGAGATGAACCCCGAGCAGTTGTGGGAGACTACCATGAACCCCGAGACACGACTCTTGAAGCAGGTGACCATCGAGAACGCCGCTGCTGCCGACTACGTATTCTCCATGCTCATGGGCGAGGACGTAGGTCCGCGTCGCGAGTTCATCGAGAAGAACGCTACCTATGCCAACATCGACGCATAAGTTGTTCTAAGAGATAATTAGAAAAGCTAGGATCGATCCTAGCTTTTTTTATTCGCCCTACTTGGGATGATAACCTCTGAGAAGAATTAGAGGATTATCATTACTCTCACTGAAAGACACATGGGCACCAACCTATACCTTTATCCGTAGTGCCCTATTTTCTGCCTCTTCCATTACTTCACGCTCACCAGGTCCCTTGTCATTGATACCACAGAGATGCAGTATACCATGGATGATGGTACGATGCAGTTCCTCGTCATAATCGGTACCAAACTGTTCACTATTAGTACGCACAGTGTCAAGGCTGATAAAAAGGTCACCACTAATGAGATTACCTTCGGAGTAGTCAAACGTAATGATATCAGTATAATAGTCGTGCTGCAAATACTCGCGGTTGACCTCCAATATACGTTCGTCAGAGCAGAATATATAGGCCACATCGCCCACTTGCTTACCATAGGTAGCTGCTACGGTTCGTATCCATGCCGTAGTAATACGTTTCTTGAGTTTTGGCATAGCTATGCCATCGGTCTGATAGGTTATCATGATTGAGTTTTTAGTTTCAAATTATGAATTCTCCGAGTACTCAGAGGCTCTGAGCACTCAATCGATTATCCAAAAAATAGATAACATATAAATATTGCTGAAAGAATACCTGCCAAATCGGCAATCAATCCACAAGTAGCAGCATAGCGAGTTTTACGGATACCTACACTGCCGAAATATACGGCCAGAATATAGAAGGTGGTATCAGTAGCCCCCTGAAAGAGACAGGCTAGACGTCCTACAAATGAATCTGCTCCATAGGTTGTCATAGCATCTACCATCAATCCGCGCGCACCACTTCCGCTCAAAGGTTTCATAAAAGCTGTAGGAAGTGCACCCACAAACTCGGTATCACCACCTAATACGCCTACACACCAGGCAATGCCATCAATAAGGAAACCCATGGCTCCAGAAGCACGGAAAACGCCTATCGCCACCAGTATAGCCACAAGATAGGGGATGATGCGTACTGCTGTCTCGAAACCCTCTTTAGCCCCTTCGATAAAGGTATCGTAAACATTGATTTTCTTTCGCATACCTGCCAATACGAAGCAGACGATAATACTGAAAAGGAACACATTGGCAAAGGTAGATGATGCCATATCCATTTGCTCGCGCGACATAGCGCTGAAGCCCCAAATGATAAACGCCACCAGGGTACATATTCCTCCAAGAAACAGCAACAAAGTACGGTTAAACAGATTGATGCGCTGGTACAGGCAGGTAACGATAAGGCCTACAAAGGTAGAAAAGAAAGTAGCAAGCAAGATAGGCACGAACACATCAGTAGGCTGCGCAGCCCCCATCTGTGCACGATATACCATCACACTGATAGGTACCAACGTAAGTCCTGAGGTGTTGAGCACCAAGAACATTATCATGGGATTAGTGGCGGTATCCTTTTTCGGATTCAATTCCTGCAACTGCTCCATCGCCTTGAGTCCCATGGGCGTTGCTGCATTGTCGAGTCCCAACATATTAGCAGCAAAATTCATGAAGATAGTACCCGTAACAGGGTGCCCCTTGGGTATATCAGGAAAGACCTTCGAGAATACCGGAGCTAACCAACGTGCCACAACATTGACCACTCCGCCCTTCTCACCGATACGCATGATTCCTAACCATAAAGAAAGTACACCAGTAAGCCCTAAAGATATCTCAAAAGCCGACTTGGCTGAAGAAAACGTGGAGTTCATTATAGCGGGAAACACCTCTACATCACCCATAAACACCAGGCGCAGCAAGGCTACCACAAAAGCGATAAGGATAAAAGCTATCCAGATATAATTAAGTACCATACGCTGTGCTCTTTATGATTCACTAAATCCATTACTTTGCCTGAACATTCTGTTCCCTACGTGCCATCTCCTTGGCCGACCACTGCTGCAGTCGCTTGTATTCCTTTTTGGTGAGACGCATGAATGAGCCATGCTGAGGACCTGTGACTCCTTCAATGTTAATTGGATCAGAAAAGTTGCGCAGGTACTTGTCGGCCTTGCAGATACGATAGTTTTTAGGTTTTGAAGAGTACTCTATGTATGCCACACGCCAAGTGCTGTCTCCGACAAGCTGGAAGGCTGACGAGCCTTCGCACTTCTTGCGGCCCTCAAAATCTACATAATCATCCTCAATGGGCTCACTCCAAGGCCCCTGTAGTGTAGGAGCTGTTGCCGTATAGATACCAGGTTTACCACCCTCCTTCTTGATCAACATGTGATACAGGCCGTCGCTTTCAAGATAGTTGATGTCAGCATCAATGGTCGCATACCCCCAATCGAAGAGAAGCTGCGGCTTGGTAAGACAGGTAAACGACTTGTCGGCATACGAGTAATACATACGATCATACTGCTCCTCCTCGCGGTTGAGCATCGAATAATACACCATATATCCCCCCTTGTCGCCATTGGGCCACAGATACTCGGCATCCCAAAATATTTGCGGTGCCCATACACGGTCGATAGTGCTAAAATCTGCATATACATCGGGAGCATCGGCATTGCAAAAGATGGTCGGACCCTTGCGGAAATCAAAGGTTACCGACTCCCAATGGATGAGGTCATCACTACGTAGCAGGTCGATGCCGTAGTTATCCCACACACGCGACTTACGCACACACATGTCTGTGGTTACCATCACATAACCCTTCTTGTCATATGAACGGGTAATATAAGCATCGCGTGTACCCCCTTCGATACGTGCATGTTCCTCAGGATCAAAGATAGGATCACCACCTATAATGTCCTCATAGTGGTATCCATCACGACTGATGGCATAGGCAGTCCACTCTCCCCTATCACTCATGTGACAATATAGGTATCCATAATCGTCTTTCAACGTATTGTCTGCACAAGAGATGACACACATCATTATTGTCAGGACGTATAGCATACGAGTCTTTTTCATGTATTGCATTTTATAGTTTATTGTCCCATGTTGTATAGGGATGCTTACTGATATAGGCATTATAATAACGGTGATTACCTGTCACCTCCTCACCTAAGAAAGGCGGTCGCTCATAGGATTCATTTACATCGGATAGCTCTATCTCGGCAAAAACAAGCCCCTCATTCTCTCCGTGAAATTCATCTATCTCCACTGTGTGCATGCCACTCCTCACCAAGTAACGCGTCTTCTCAATCCGCCCAGCACGGCAGAGAGAGAACAAGTCGCGAGCATCCTCCAGCGTAATCTCCTTTTCCCATTCAAAACGACTGATACCATCCATTGAAGGGCCCTTAATCGTAAGGTATCCCTTGTCACCACGGGTACGTACACGCACCGTATGACCATGGCCACTGCAGATATACCCTTGAAGTATCTCCGACTTGTCGTAGGCCAACGCCCGATAACTGTCATCAGTAACAAGGAACTTACGCTCTATTTCCTGCATTATGACTCCTCTGAAGAATTCGACATAAGGTACGATTTGATAAACCCGTCAATCTTGCCATCCATCACCCCATTTACATCAGAGGTCTGGTAATTGGTGCGGTGATCCTTTACCCGACGGTCATCAAACACATAGCTTCGTATCTGTGACCCCCACTCAATCTTCTTCTTGCCAGCCTCAACCTTAGCCTGCTCCTCCATACGGTGCTGCAACTCACGATCATAGAGCTGTGAGCGTAACAGACGTAAGGCGTTTTCCTTATTCTTAGGTTGGTCGCGAGTCTCGGTATTCTCAATCATAATCTCTTCTTCTACACCAGTGTAGGGATCCTTATACTGATAACGAAGGCGCACACCAGACTCCACCTTATTCACATTTTGACCACCGGCGCCGCCACTTCTGAAGGTGTCCCATGAGAGCAAGGCTGGATTAATCTCAATCTCGATACTATCATCGATGAGCGGTGTCACAAACACCGATGCAAACGAGGTCATACGTTTTCCTTGCGCATTGTAGGGCGACACACGCACGAGACGATGCACCCCATTCTCACCTTTCAAGTATCCGTAAGCAAAGGGACCTTCCAACTCCATAGTCACCGTTTTGATGCCAGCCTCATCTCCATCCTGCAAGTTCGAGACGCGCAACTTGTAGTTATTGGCCTCAGCCCAACGCATATACATACGCATGAGCATTGATGCCCAATCCTGCGCCTCAGTGCCTCCGGCACCCGAGTTGATTTTGAGCACACAGTCCATATTATCAGCCTCTTCACGTAGCATATTCTTCAGTTCCAAAGCCTCAATAGCCTCTATGGCCACTGCATAAGCAGTATCCACCTCAGCCTCGGTCACCAGCTCATCTTTACAAAAGTCAAATGCTATCTCAACCTCATCAGCCAGACTCTTCACCTGCTTGTAACCCTCAATCCACGACTGCAGATCCTTGACTTTCTTCATCTGTGCCTCAGCCTTCTTGGCATCGTCCCAAAAGCCGGGCACCTGCGTACGCAGCTGTTCCTCTTCTACCTGTATTTGTTTATCCTCAATAGCAAGGTAACGCTTCAAGGCCTCAGTGCGTTCCTTGACATCTTTTAATTGATCAAGTGTAATCATCTAATCCTCTTTTCTAAAAAACGTTACAAAGATAACACATGCCAAGAGGAGAACAAAATAAATCAACCTATTTTTCCCCCATAAATAAAGGTACGGGAGATATGGGGGCGATATCCCGTGCAACTCGGGACCAACGAATCTGTTTCTTGATATTCACTTTCGGCTACGTCAAGAATTCCATAAAGCATCAATCGCGCGCTGTAAAATTTAGGCTAAACACTTGTTCGATGAGAAATGTGTTAGCAAGCTTCATATTTCGTTTGCTTATTGCTATCTTTGCAACAAACCGCGAAGATAGAATTAATTTGTTATGGCAAAGCATTTCACCTCGATACGACAGACAGTACTCCTGGGGCTATGGCTACTCTGTACATTGCCCACCTCGGCGCAGTTCCTCTCGTGGGACGACTTCGTGGAGCAGCTTTTCGTGGAGGCTGAAAGCGAGGGCGAAGAGGCGCTGGTGGCCGCCGAGAACCTATACGACGACTACATGCACTGGCATGCCCACCCCATCAACATCAACCGTGCCGACAGTACGGAGCTGCAACAGTTGGGCTTCCTCACCGACTGGCAGATTGAGGGCATACACTATTATATATATAGGTATGGTGCTCTGCGCAGTGTGGGCGAACTGATGCTTATCCCCGAGCTCGACTACCACACACGCCAGCTGCTGTCGTACTTCGTCACCTTCGGTCCACCGGAAGAGAAGAAGAAGGATTCTCGCGACACCTGGCGCCGTATGCTCACCCGAGGACGCAGCGAGCTCTCCTCACGGCTCGACATCCCGCTCTACAGACGGGCAGGCTATGCGCCACGCACACAGAGCCAGCTCGACGCAGCGCCTTCGCGCTACTACACAGGCAACGCGCTCTACCACAACCTGCGCTACAACTACCGCTACGGCACACGCCTCTCGTGGGGCGTCAGCGCAGAGAAAGATGCGGGCGAACCCATCTTTACCGCCACCACTCCCCTACCCGATTACCTATCGGGCTACATACAGTTGGGCGATATGGGCATACTCAAGAATCTGGTGGTGGGCAACTATCGTCTGCGCTTCGGACAGGGACTGATACTCAACTCCGACTTTGCCCTCGGCAAGACGATGCTGTTGCAAGGTTTGGGCCGACAAAGTGCCTCCATCAAGCCTCATCGGGGCACGGGCGAAGGCAACTACTACACAGGAGCTGCAGCTACCGTAGCGTGGCATTCGTGGCAGTTCACCGCTTTTGCTTCGTACCGACAGCTCGACGCTACACTCAATGGCGCTGCCATCAGTACCTTGAAGACCGACGGCTATCACCGCACACCTACCGAACTGGCACGCCGTGGCAACACACGCGGCAACCTCTTCGGAGCGCACCTCGGATACAGCAATCATGGTCTGCACGTGGGGCTGACAGCGTTGTACCAGTCGTTCAACCGCCTCTTTGCTCTCCCCACACAAAGCTACAAGCGCTATGCACCGCAGGGGCACACCTTCTTCAATGCCTCGGCCGACTATGCCTGGCATCATCATCGCCTGAGCATCATAGGCGAGACCGCCGTGGATGGCAAAGGTTCCGTGGCCACTCTTAATATGCTGCGCGTGAAGGCGGTAGACGGACTACACTTCACCCTGCTGCAGCGCTACTATGCCCATGACTTCTGGGCACTGGAGGGCAAGAGCTTCTCCACCTCATCAGACATCCGAAACGAGCAGGGCGTATATCTCGGTGCCGAGTGGCAGCCCCATCGCCGCTTCGTGCTCACGGCATACGCCGACGGCTACCATTTCCCCTATCTGCGCTATCGAGTGTCGGCTCCATCGTATGGAACCGATGGTGTGGTCACTGCCCGTTATATGCCCAGCGATGCACACAGCCTACTGCTTCGCTACCGCTTCCGCCTGAAGCAGCGCGACGTAGCCGAAGGATATCGCCTGCCCAATGGAGGGTTGCTCAATGAATGGACACATCGCTTGCGACTGCAATGGAGCGGTACGCTGACGCCACTGCTGAGTTGCCAGGCACTGATGGAAGGTTGTCTCGTACAAGCCGAGACACTCTCCACGGGCGCAATGGCCAGCGCACAAGCTACCTACTCCCCCACCCTTGGCCAGCACGCCCTGCGCATTTCGTGCGGACTCACCGCCTTCCGTGCCGACTATGCCGCCCGGCTCTATGGCTACGAGCGCGGACTCCTCTATGCCTACAACTACCAGATGTACTACGGTACGGGACTGCGCAGCTACCTGCTCCTACAGTATAACCACAAAGAGACCCCACGCCTTACCGCCACCGCCAAGCTTGGCGCTACACACTATCTCGACCGCACTACCATTGGCAGTGGAGCCGCAATGATTGATGCCTGCCACCGAGAGGATATACAGTTGCAGGTGAGGTATACGTTCTAAGAAAAAACAATTGGGTTAGATGCTTGAAGCACACTAACCCAATTTGAATATTTGTCACACTTACGAATGCTATCGCCTTATAACTTTTTTCTTGCCAATGATATAGATACCTGGTCTAGTAATCTCCTTAATCCTTATACCTGTCAGCGTATAGATAACATTCTCCTCTGCCTCTGCTCCTACCTCAACCATACCATTTACTTCGCCTGGTTTATTTGTTCCGTAGTATTGAAGCTCCATATTATCCCAGATGCACCAATCGGTAACATTTGTCGGATTCTTGACTCCAATGGTAGCAATGCCTCCCGACACTTGGAAGAGGACTTCATCCGTATAATAGTAGCCAGCCGTAAATGCAACGGAGGATTCGGCCATAGAATTCGGGATGTACACACCCGTATTAAGGGTGGAGAATCCATCAGTTGCCGTTGATTGACCTTCCGAAAGAACATCAGGTAAGGTCGTTCCCACCTCATTGGCAAAGAGCACCGCATGATTACTATCTGCGCCATCGGCACGATAGAAGCCTTGAGCCGTCAAGCCATACCATCCGTCGGGCAATCCTTGGAGCGCTTGACTAAAAGTGAAGGTAGAATGCCACGATTCCACACAGAAATTAGTGTTATCACCACTATTCTTCTTATTAGTACAATCACTCGACCATATCCATGCGCTGTAACGTTGATCATTGCGCCCAAAATTGGGATTTTGAATGAAGAACGTGGCATCCACAGGACATTCACTTGTAGCCTTGCTGAGATTCTCCACCATCTGATTATGTGTTAGGAACATCCATTGTGCAGAAGCATCATCAGCAGTAGTTGCCTCATATGTCGTATGATCATCGTCCGTGACAGTGAGGTATGCCGAACCATTAGAAATAGAATAATACCCGTTTCCAATAGCTTTGACAATGATGTTCGAAGCTGCTCCATCCACAAAGGGTTCCGTATCTGTCGACAAGTAATGGTCGGTAGACGAATTGGCAATCTTTGAATCTATACGATAGGCGTTGTCTGCCATAAGGGTAATAGTAAAATCAATGCCATGTTCACCAACAATAGCTCGGGTTCCCCAAGATGAACCGCCAAGAAGGAATTTTCCGTCTTTTGCATTCTGTATATAATAGGTTCCATCTTCCAAATCGCCATCGGGCTTGTCTACCTTAATGACACCATAGTACACCGCGGGATCATAGCTTAAATGAGGCGGTTGGTTGTAACCGACATTCTGCGAAACAACATTCTCACGGTATTGTATATCGTCCATCAAATGCGGTACAGGATAAGAAGATTCATAACTTGTAGCATTGATAACGAGATGATTGGTGTTATTATCGTAAGCCACAATCTCTTCGCGCCAATCTCCCAACATATCTCCCATGACACACGGATTATGCTTGCTACCATTAATCAAGGAGCCCCATACATAGTTACCTCCATTTACTTTGATACGGTCAAAATATTTGCCCGTTGGATTCCAATGCGCAATGATTGATTTGTCGAAGAACTCATCAAACAGGTCGCCATCCCAATAGATGCGACAATTGATACCTGCTCCTGAAGAACCGATGCTCCACGAATCGGCATTGACGGTTCCACCGTCCAAATTGAACATTCCTCCAGATGCACTATAAATAAATTGTGCACTCTGTTGACTGGAGTCGAAATGTGCTGCAAGTCCACGCCCCGTATCGCCACTGGCAGTAACATGAAGAATTATTTCACCCGTCTTAGCATCGCGAAGATCCACCCCGTAAGGTTTAGACTCATGGCACATAAACATTTCCAATCCCGGCCTGTTGGTAAGAAAGTCACCGATATGGAAAGCATCCCCGTGCCCTAATCCTGTGCGGTATAGCAACTTGCCATCATGATCAAGGGCAGCCGATCCAAATTGGATCTCATGCAACCCATCATTGTCAAGGTCAGCTGCTGTTAGCCAATGTGCCCCTTCACCATATAGCCCTTTGCCTGATGACGTATTTCTCGATACCCAACGTTCTTTCAAGGTGTATCCGTCAAAATCATAAGCACCAACAAACGCACCTGCATAGTAACCACGATTAAAGATTGCAGAGGGATTCTTGTGCTTTCCGTCAAGATAGGCAAGGCACGCCGTATATCTTTCCGAACGATTCTGCTTGCTATCACCCCAATAGCTGCTTCCAGCGGCATAATCAGTATGATACTTGATTGTTGATATCTCTGCACCTGTCATTCCGTCAAATACGGTCAGATACTCAGGGCCCTTGTCAGGCTTACCACGTGAGCTAAGGCAATCCTGTAATGGATCATCCCCATCCATTACGACATAATTGCCATTACCATCAATAGTTCCTGGAGCCGTCTTGATGACAAACTCTCCGTATCCATCGCCATTGAGGTCCCAAGCAATAAATGGTGTAGTATGCGCACCCGAACGGATATTGGGACCTTGGTTGATACGCCAAAGTAATGTACCGTCCATCTTGTAACAATCAAAATAGGTGTCAGAGGTTTTTCCATCCGAAGCCGCATCCTTCGAGTTGCTCGGATCCCATTTCAAAATTATCTCATACTCACCATCGCCATCCATATCGCAATACGACGCATCGTTCGGAGTGTACGTAGCACCCAAACCTCTGGTATCGGTCGGCGTTCTCGTTGGAATTGTGGTAGTCTGATTGGCCCATACCTTTACTCCCATCATTGAATCTACGACATTACCCTCCTCATCGAGCACTTCCAGCTTATAGTAAGAGGATGATGAACCACTAACATCCATAAAGTTTGATTTACCTTTAATAGGTTTCCCACCATTGAGAGCCCCCTTTTGACTTTTTGCCGTGACACCGCGATACAGTTTGTAACTATACTCTTTCGAATCATCCTCTCTGATACGCCAACTAACAAGATTACCTGTTCTTCCCGAAGCAGAAAGGTTGACGGCCATCAATCCTCTATTGAGAGGTTTGGCTGGCCCTGTCCTAAGGCCTCCATCAGTCCTTACCAACTGGAAATGATCTACGGTAATCCAATTGGCGTTGGTGTCCTCACATCTGAATCCAATGTTCAGTTTTCCATTCGTGACTGTAACATTTACCTTATATCGTTGGGTGGCAGACACCTCTACCTCTTGGTCATCGGCATAAAGATACACACCAACAACGGCAACAGACTGACCTTGCAATTCAGCATGGCACGTTGCACTGAGCTCGTACTCCCCATCAGGCAATCCGGTGATCACCTGCTTAATGTAACTATCAGGGAGTGCATTAGGTGCCTCAGCCCACCTTTCGGCATAGTTCCAGCCGGTTTTGCTTGCAGCTGCTTCCGTATTGGTCTGTACAGTCATACCATTATTAGTCCATCCGTCGGATATTCCGCTTTCAAAACTAGGATTGATGACTCTTGATGTAACATTGTTCGGATTGAATTGTGCTGACACATACAAACCGTTCAATAGAAATAGCAACAGAAAGAAATGTTTTTTCATATCAATGGCGTTATTAAGATTTCTAAAAGCATACAGAACGACAACAAAACAACTACCCTACTCCTTCTCATATACACTCGCTGGGGTTATTGACGGTAGTATCTTCTGTTCAAACACATCGCGCCGCACGATACGGTAGTGGGGATGATAATGTTCGTTGAAGGCACGGCTGTGGTGCACCACGTAGTTGCCTTCGCTCAGCAGATGGGCTAGCTGAATGGAATCCTCGGCAAATCCTTGAAGGGTAGGGCATACCTCCCTGACGGTTTGCTGTATAATCGCCCACTCATCGGTCCACTCGCTACTGAATGCCGGTTCTCCCTGCGCACTCTCCACAAAGGCATCGACCAAGCTATCAACCGCCACCAAACTATCCCTAATCACCGAGAGGTTCACGCGATAGAATTGTCCGCGCCAGCCACACGGCTCGTAACGCTCACCGCCAAGCGTATCGGCAGTAGCCAGTTCGCGCAGGATATAGCGCTTGGCAGCCTCACGGTCACTGACGATATGTGCCGGACCGAAGTAATCTTGAAAACTACCTTTATAAATATCCTGCAAGGTAGCCTCGGGATAACGGAGAAGAAAGCTCTCCACATATTCGCGCATGGCTTCACGCTGCAGTTTCTCTTCCTTCGAGGCCTTGTTTCCACAAGCACCGAAGAGTACAATGCTTGCTATAAGAAATAGAAATAGTTTTCTCATTTTCATCCAGTTTTAGTTCCTCAGATAAGACTCATCAATGTGCCTCCAGCCAGTTTGCGCCCCAGCCAAAGTCGGCGCGCAGGGGCACCTGCATCCGGTATGCACTCTCCATGGCTTCGATGACGATGCGCTGCACCTGCTCCTTCTCTTCGGGATAGACGCTGAAGTTGAGTTCGTCGTGCACCTGCAGTATCATCGTGGAGCGCAAGCCCTCGGCACGGAAGCGGCGGTAGATCTCTATCATGGCTATTTTGATGATGTCCGCCGCGCTGCCCTGGATGGGTGCATTGATGGCGTTGCGCTCGGCATAGCCGCGCACTACGCTGTTGTGCGAATTGATATCGGGCAGGTAGCGCTTGCGGTGGAGGATGGTCTCTATGAAGCCCTTCTCGCGGGCCACCTGTATGCTCTCGTCCATGTAGCGCTTCACGCCGCTGTAGGTCTCGAAGTAGTTTTCGATGAGCTCCTTGGCCTCGCTGCGACTCACGTTCATGCGCTCGGCAAGTCCGAATACCGATATGCCGTAGATGATGCCGAAATTGGCCGTCTTGGCACGAGAGCGCTGCTCACGGCTGACCTCCTCGATGGGCACGTGGTATATCTTGGCTGCTGTGGCCGCATGGATGTCCTCGCCCGAGCGAAAGGCCTCGATGAGGTTCTCGTCGCCACTGAGGTGGGCCATGATGCGCAGCTCTATCTGCGAATAGTCGGCCGAGAAGAACTCGCAACCGGGCTCGGGGATGAAGGCCTTGCGTATCTCCTTGCCGTCCTCGTTGCGGATGGGGATATTCTGCAGGTTGGGGTTGCTCGAGCTGAGGCGCCCTGTGGCCGTGACAGTTTGGTTGAATGAGGTATGTATCTTGCCCGTCGCGGGATTGATGAGGGCGGGTAGGGCATCTACATAGGTGCTCAGGAGCTTCTTCAGGCCACGGTGGTCAAGGATTTTCTCCACGATGGGATGCTTCGAGCGCAGTCCTTCGAGCACCTCCTCCGATGTGCTGTACTGTCCGCTCTTGGTCTTCTTGGCCTTCTCCACTATCTTGATACGCTCAAAGAGCACTTCGCCCACCTGCTTGGGCGAGGCGATGTTGAACGAGAAGCCAGCCAACTCATATATCTCGCGCTCTATCTGCATCAGTCGCTCGGTGAAGTATCGTGAGGTCTCCTTCAGGGCCTCGGTGCTGATGCGTGCACCGTTGCGCTCCATATAGGCGAGCACTCGCACGAGCGGCATCTCGATGTCGTAGAACAGCTTGTCAGCACCAGCCGTCACCAGCTCTTTCTCGAAGATATGCTTCAGCTTCAGGGTCACGTCGGCATCCTCGCAGGCGTAGTCGCAGATAAGGGTAGGAGAGAGGTCGCGCATGGTCTTCTGTCCACGTCCTCGAGGACCGATGAGCGATTCTATCTTGATGGTATCGTATTTCAGATATACCTCGGCGAGGTAATCCATGCCGTGGCTCAGCTCGGGTTGCAGCAGGTAGTGCGCCACCATGGTGTCGAACATCGGGCCGCCGAGCTCCACGCCATAGCCCTGCATGATGAGGTAGTCATACTTGATGTTCTGCCCTATCTTCAGCGTGTGCTCATCCTCAAGCACGGCACGTAACTGCTCCACGATGCCTTGCGCCTCGCTGCGCTCGGCAGGCACAGGCACATAGTAGGCCACGCCCTCCTCGATGGCAAAGCTCATGCCCACCAGCTCGGCCGTGATGGGGTCGGTACCCGTAGTCTCGGTGTCGAAGGCAAAGGCCTTGGCCAAAGCGAGTTTTTCTACCAATCCATCGCGCTTTTCTTGGGTATCCACCAAGGTGTAGGTGTGTGGTATAGAGGAGAGATTGTCGAGACTGGTATGGAAGAGATCACCCACAGACTCTGTCGTGTCCATCGCGAAGAGGTCACCCTGCACTGCACCTCCTGCTGCAGCAAAGAGGTCGCCCTGCGCCGACTCGGCAGCGCCCTTCCGCGCTGTCTGAGTCCTCCCCCTAGAGGGTGAGTTAGAGGAGGTCTCGGTGTCCTTTCCCATCACCCTCTTCAGCAGCGTGCGGAACTCCAGTTCCTCAAACAATGCCTGTATCTTCTCCTCGTCGGGTGCCTCGCGCTTCAGCGCCTCCAGGTCGAGCGTGATGGGCACATCGGTCTTGATGGTAGCCAGGAAACGGCTCAGCTCGATGAGCTCCACATTCTCGTCCACCTTTTTTCTTAGCGCACCCTTCAGCTCGTCGCGGCGGGCGAGCAGGGTAGGGATGTCGCCAAACTCGGCAATGAGCTTCTGTGCCGTCTTCTCCCCCACACCGGGGCATCCGGGGATGTTGTCCGACGAGTCGCCCATCAGGCCCAGCAGGTCGATCACCTGCTCGGGGCGCTCTATGCCGAATTTCTCCTTCACCCGCTCTATGCCCATCACCTCAAACTCCTTGTCGCCAAACTTAGGGCGGTAGATGAGCGCATTCTCCGTGACCAGCTGCCCATAGTCCTTGTCGGGCGTCATCATATAGGTCTTTATGCCCAGGGCATCGGCTTGGTGCGATAGTGTGCCTATGACATCGTCGGCCTCGTAGCCCGGCACCTCCAGGATGGGGATGCGGTAGGCACGCAGGATATCCTTGATGATGGGCACGCTGGCGCGTATGTCCTCGGGCGTCTCCTCGCGCTGCGCCTTGTAGGGCGCGTACATCTCGTGGCGGAAGGTACCGCCCTTGGGGTCGAAGGCCACGCCTATATGTGTAGGCTGCTCCTTCCTGAGCACATCTTCCAGGGTGTTGACAAAGCCGAAGATGGCCGAGGTGTTCTGTCCCTTCGAGTTGATACGCGGAGCGCGGATGAAGGCATAGTAGGCCCTGTAGATGAGGGCATAGGCATCGAGAAGAAAGAGTTTTTCCATAAACTTGTTAAAAATATGTTGTAAAAGTACGAAAAAAATACGATACAAACCACCTTATCGCCCATTTTATAAGCAGAAAATAGAGTAGGCGGTGAGGATGCCCTGCAGCCGAGCCAACGCTGCTTGATAGCGTCCCTTACAAAGGGGAGCCTCTCCCATCACATAAGGATGAGTGGGGTTAGGGTTAATAAATAATTTTGTTCACTGAGCAGATTTATCAGCCCACTGAGTTGGCCACCTCTGTTGACTGAGCAAATAATTTTGTTCTTGTTTTACTTCTACGCTTGCATCAGGACTGGTGTTAGTCATAGGCTGCGCAACTCCTAATTCCTAATTCCTAATTGCATGACAAGTTTCGTGCAAACGAGCGCATGAATGCTAGCTTTCATGCTCAGCGAGAGCAGCCGAAACTCGCTTGTCATCTAATGACATTGCAAAGGTACTGCAAGGGCGAAATAGGGTGAGAGATAATGAGAAATAATGAGAGATAATGAGAAATAATAGTGCGCAATGCGCTGAGGATGAGCGATAAATAAAATATTTCGATTTCGCACTTTTGGCGCCGCCGCGCCACGCCTGCGGCCACCGCGCCGAGTGCCTGCGACAACACTCCTGTGTCATCCCAGGGAAAACGCATTATAATTTCTTCCAATTAAAATACCAGTTTATATCCTCTATTTGACATGATTATCTCACGCGAATCTCGCAAATCTCGCAAAATCATACATCGCTATCGCTCGTATGTAGCCGTCCGGATGGCAAACGCGAGTGAAATGATGCGTTTTCGCGTGATTTGCGAGATTCGCGTGAGACAAAAAGCTGCGTGAAACGGGAATATTTTTATAATGCGTTTTCCCTGTGTGTCATCCCCCGAGCAGGGCGAGGGATCTCTCACTCCGTTCGAGATGACACGAAACCTTAAACTCAAAAACTCAAAAACTCGTAACTCACAACTTTTTTCATACGCGCATAATGCGCGGGCGCCACGCGAGGAAGTAGTCAGTAGTCAGTAGTCAGATACCCCGCGCTGTATCACCTTTGAATGAGCCCCTATTAAATAGGGGCTTATTTAAGTATTATATATACGTAGTATATCTAATACAAAAATAAGAGTTTTTACTATTCACTATTTTCTCATATCGGGAGAGAGCGTATATTAATTGACTACTGACTACTGACTACCCTTGCAAAAAACTTTACTCCGCCCCGTCTATGCTACCAGCCAGATAAAGCACACGGGAGCGCCCGTGTGGGTGCTCCCGTGATGTGCTATAGAGAGAGTGATGTGTGGCGTTACATGCCTATCTTCACCACCGTGTCGGCTACCTTCACGATGTATACCTGTCCGGTGGGTACGGTGAGGTGGGTGGTGTCGCCCTCGGCGGTGGCGGTGGCTACCAGCGTGCCGCTTGTGGTGTAGAGGCCGATGGCCTCACCCGCGGTGGCTCCTGTGATGCTGATGGTGCCCTGGTAGCCCTGCACCTTGATGCGACTTGCCGTGGCGGCTGCGATGGCGGTGCCCTCCTTCACGTAGGCTACGTTGAGCACGGCGCTGCCGTTGATGGTGGGTGTGGTGAAGGTGTTGTCAGCTGCCAGCTGGGCTGTCATGTCCTTGCCGTCGAAGGTCACGGTGTGTATCTTCCATCCCGTAGAGGGCGTGATGCGCACCTTGTATGTGCGTCCCAAGTCTACGGCGATGCCTACCTCGCCATTGTCAGCTTGGCGCAGGGTGAGGTAGTCGGGAGTGTCGCCCTCAATCTCCGATATGTTGTAGAATCCGCTCCAGCCCGTCATCACCTGGTATTTTGATATGCTGCCCTGTGGCACGTAGAGCGTAGCGTTCTCGTAGGTGGCGTCGGAGAAGAGAGCGTTGCCTTCGCCTTCTATTCTTGGTGGCTGTGTGGCGTGGATGGTGATTTTCTCTAATGCCTCACAAGTAGAAAATGCACCAGCTGCGATTTTCTTGAGTCCCTTGCCTAAAGTGAGTTCTTTGAGGCTGCTGCAACGAGAGAAAGTATTCGCTAATAGCTCGGTCACGCCTTCGGGGATGTTGATGGTGGTGAGGCTGCTGCAACCTTGGAAAGCATAGTCTCCAATACTCGTCACGCTCTTGGGGATGGTGATGGCGGTGAGGCTCTCGCAATAAGCGAAAGCATAGCCTCCAATGCTCGTCACGCCCTCGGGGAGGGTGATGGCGGTGAGGCTGCTGCAACCAGAGAAAGCAGCGTTTCCAATGCTCGTCACGCTCTCGGGGAGGGTGATGGCGGTGAGGCGGCTGCAAGAAGAGAAAGCACTGTTTCCAATGCTCGTCACACCCTCGGGGATATTGATAGTGGTGAGGCTACTGCAATTCTCGAAAGCCCAGCGTCCAATGCTCGTCACGCCCTCGGGGATGGTGATGGCGGTGAGGCTGCTGCAATCTTGGAAAGTCTGGTCTCCAATGCTCGTCACGCCCTCGGGGAGGGTGATGGCGGTGAGGCTGCTGCAACCAGAGAAAGCATAGTCTCCAATGCTCGTCACGCCCTCGGGGAGGGTGATGGCGGTGAGGCTGCTGCAACGAGAGAAAGCACTGCTTCCAATGCTCGTCACGCCCTCGGGGATGATGATGGCGGTGAGGCTGCTGCAACCCAAGAAAGCATCGTCTCCAATGCTCGTCACGCTCTCGGGGAGGGTGATGGCGGTGAGGCTGCGGCAATCTCGGAAAGCCCTGTCTCCAATGCTCTTCACACCTTCGGGGAGGGTGATGGCGGTGAGGCTGCTGTGACCTTGGAAAGCACCGTTTGATATACTTACTATACCCTCTTTGACCTCAATGGAGGTGTTCTTTGGCATTGTGCCTTTGTATTTGTAGAGCACCTTGCCGATATAGACTAAGCCATCAGGTAGACTGTCGTACCATGCTGTACCAGAGAAAGCACTACCTCCAATGCTCGTCACGCCCTCGGGGAGGGTGATGGAGGTGAGGCTGCTGCAATCCTCGAAAGCCCGGTCTCCAATGCTCGTCACGCCCTCGGGGAGGGTGATGGCGGTGAGGCTGCTGCAACGAGAGAAAGCACTGCTTCCAATGCTCGTCACGCCCTCGGGGAGGGTGATGGAGGTGAGGCTGCTGCAACCATAGAAAGCCAGGTCTCCAATGCTCGTCACACCCTCGGGGAGGGTGATGGCGGTGAGGCTGGTGCAACTCCAGAAAGCACTTTTTCCAATACTCGTCACACTATACGTTACGTCCTCGTAAGTGATGGTGGCGGGGATGGTGATGGAGCCGGAGTACTTGGTGCCACCAGAACTTGTCACCTCGGCCTGCTTGGCCTCTTCAGAAGTGATGTTGTAGTAGATGCCGTCGATCTCGACTTTCTCGGCACTGGCCACGAGGGGCAGCAGGGCGGCAAAAAGCAGTAGTAGATGCTTTTTCATATTTTGTGATTTATGATTTTTAATGGCACACGGATGACACGGATTTTTACGGATTGCCACAGACTCTTATTTTATTCTCCATTCTCATTTTAAAATCTGTGTCATCAGTGTTCAAATAAAACGTTTTCAACTCTGCAAAGGTACCCATTCCTTATCAAGACGCAAAACAAATAAGCGAAAATGAGGGCAAACATGTTATAAAACATGCCCGAATAGTTGAATTGCAGTGCTGGGTATTTGTGGCTGCTCTCGCTGCTGCCGCAGGAGTTTACGCGCGATGATGTACGCGCCCTGCGCATCGCGCAAGGCATGAAGCCCGACCCGAAGATGGCTATCTCTAATTGGGTAAAGCGTGGTCTTGTGTCGCGGGATGATTCTCGGGGCCTGTATGTAAAGGTAGTCAGTAGTCAGTAGTCAATTAATATGCGCACTCTGCAGAACTCAAAACTCACAACTCAAAACTCTCATCATGGCACGATTCAATATCACCACCTACGGCTTCGGCGAATTGGCCGAGGAGTAGCGACTTTGTCGCACTCCTTTGTGCCGATAAACCGGCAGTCGTCGCAATGCTTGCGCTCGGCTCGTCCGAGAACCGATGCTCGTTCACATCGGCGGAAAATTGCAAGTAAACTTGCATTTTCGCTCGCCTTGCACTAATTTTAGTATTCTCTGCGCGAACACAGAAATTAGGCGGCGGCTCAGAAATGCTCAAATAAATTTAACCTTGTTGAATTTCGGCCTCGCTCAGTAGAGCAAAAAAAACAATTTTTTCTACATTCGCTCGTTGAAATTTGGCATTTCATTCGGCTTGCACTAATTTTAGTATTCGCTGCGCGAACACAGAAATTAGGCGGCGCCTCAGAAATGCTCAAATAAATTTGGCATTTCATTCGGCTTGCACTAATTTTGTAGGAAATAAACCAGTACTCATCGTATGGACGCAATGCAAACCATTCTACAACCTATCGAGGCCGAATTTGCCATCTTCAAGAAGATGCAGGATGACCTCGCCGTGAATCCCAATCCGCTGCTGCGCGAGATTATCCTCCACGTCAACAAGCAGCGCGGCAAGCAGATGCGCCCTATGATGGTGCTGCTCTTCGGAAAGATGTTCGGTGACATCGTGGACTCCACCTATAGCGCCGCCCTGGCACTGGAGCTCCTGCACACCGCCAGCCTCGTGCACGACGATGTGGTGGACGACAGCATGCAGCGTCGTGGACAGGCCTCGGTAAACGCCATCTATAACAACAAGCTGGCAGTGCTCGTGGGCGACTACCTGCTCTCTACAGCACTGGTCTTCACCGGCCGCTGTGGCGACAACCGCATCACCAATATCGTAGGTTCGCTGGGTCAGACACTCTCTGACGGGGAGATATTCCAGATGTTCCATAGCCACGAGAAGCTGGTGTCCGAGGAGGTGTACCTTGAGATTATCCGCAAGAAGACGGCTTCGCTCTTCTCTTCTTGTGCCGAGATTGGTGCCCTCTCAGTAGGCGCATCGGCCGAGGATGTGGCCCGTGCCCGCCAGATAGGTGAATATATCGGTATCTGTTTCCAGATACGCGACGATATCTTCGACTACTACAGCAACGATGTGGGCAAGCCCACAGGCAACGACATGCGCGAAGGCAAGCTCACCCTGCCCATCATCTATGCTGTGCGCACACAGGGCGACGAGCACATCCGCACCATGATAGACCGCCTCAAGGAGGGCGAGCTCTCTGATGTCGAAATCAACGAACTCATCACCTTTGCCAAGGCCTGTGGCGGCATCGAGTATGCCGAGCAGACGATGCAGAAGTATCGTCAGAAAGCGCTTGCACTGCTGCCCGAAAATATCGATGAAAACGTGAAAAACGCCGTCATCGCCTATATGGATGCGGTGATAAATAGAAAGAAGTAATGCGGAATTTAATACAAACCACTACCGCATAATGGAAGAAGGATTTGTTGCCCACAAAATCTCTCTCTCTAAACAGAATCTAAAGCTGTACTAATACTTTGGATATTGGTTGTTGCTTATGGCTTTTACAGCCATGCATTCCATTTCGATGAGCCACCCAGGGCGGCATACAGGAGCCAATAGGAACACTTTAGGCGTATGGGGGAAACGTTCCTCATACATTTCTTTCACAACCATATAGTCTGCTGCATCGCGTAGATATACAATCATGTGAGCCACATGGTCGTACGTGCACTCAGCCTCAGCAAGCAGTGTCTCTACATTCTCCCACATACGCAAGGCCTGCTTTCGCACGTCACCAGGGTGTACTACCTCTCCCTTGTTGTTGATACTGGCTGTGCCCGAGATGAATACTTGGCGACGATCTCCATAGTCCACGTAGGTACCACGCTCGAAACTGACTCCATATTCATAGGTAGGATTCAAGTGTGTGGGCGCATAGAGATAGTGTACTTGCTCGGGCTGTATGCCATTGATAGCATAAGCGTCAAACTGCACCAATACCTCAGGGTCAGCATGACGACCAGCTATACCGGTACTTGCGATGAAATGGGTGTTTTCTGTCAAGTTTTGTGTATGAAACACCTCATTACGAGCCTTCACCACACCTGCATAGTTGACATCTACATTTTGCACGAAAATCCAAGTGCGGATGCAGTTGTCTGCAAGGCGACACCCCTGCTCGGTGAGGCGCATGATATAGTCGTTGAAGAGCAATCGCATCTGGTACTCCGACTTGGCGGCCTTGTTCCAGTTTGAGGCACTCCACAAGTGACGGTAGGCGCTGTGGCTCACCTCATAATCCCCATGTGGGAGTACGCGCGTTTGAACACCCCGCTGCAGGTATACCCACAAAGCTATTTTTGTTCCATCCAATGGTGGCTGCTCCACAATGGAGATTGCACCATCAACACTTTCAAGGAGCAATGCCTGTAGGTGAGCTGCCTGATTGGCGGCGTCACTTAAGAAGAAGCGTTTCATCACGGCTACGGTTCCGGGCAACTCCTCGGAAACAAGTCGCGCATAAGCTGCGAGCAGATGGTCTACCTGCTCTGTATATGTCAGTCGGGGATTGGTAACGCGCAATATCGCATGATATTCGGCCACGCCATCTTCCACCTCAAACTTGAATATGTCAGTCGACACTTGTTGTTGCATTGTAATATCTATTGCGTTTTATGGGGCAAAGATACAAATAAGCAGTCGAATAAACAAGATTTAGTAAAGAAGCTTATTCATACAATCAAATAACGCTTCATTCTCAACAACGAAACAACGAAACATCGGAGAATTCTTTTGGTTGTATTTCAGTCCACATATATAGAATATCCTCGATAGAATCGCCTGTTTCACTCCATCACCTCAATATAAAAGCTTACCGGACGGAATCCATCGTTGCAGGATATCATGGCTGAGTGGGGGTTCTTCATCCATCCGTCGTAGAAGTTGCCGCCTCCACGAGCCAGCTCCTCCACAAACGAGCGCATCGACTCCCATGCACTCTCGCAAAGTCCCCCGGGCCGCTCTCCATCTTCTGAGATGAAGCTCTGGCCCAAGCAGACATCGCAAGCATGCTCTATAGGGTTCTCGTACTGCTCCATCAGGTCGGGGTAGCACGAGCGGCGCAAGGCGGTGATTTTGACTTTTTTCATTATTATATCAGAAGAACTTCACGCTCTCGCCCACAATCTCGCTCAGCAACAGGTTGGCCAGGCGGCTGGTGCCAAGGCGGAAGAGGTGATTGCCCATCCATTCCTCACCGAGCACCTCCTTCACGATGGTATAGTACACGAGGGCATCGTTCACACTGTTGATGCCACCCGCAGGCTTAAAGCCCACCTTGCGGCCGGTCTGCTCGTAGTAGGCCTTGATGGCACGACACATCACATAGGCAGCTTCGGGTGTGGCGGCAGGCTCCTGCTTGCCGGTAGAGGTCTTGATGAAGTCGGCACCGCTATACATAGAGAGGATAGAGGCCTTCATGATGTTCTCGGCAGTCTTCAGTGCGCCTGTCTCAAGGATGGTCTTGAGGTGACGTTCACCGCAGATGTTCTTGATTTCCTCGATTTCATCGCACATTCCTTCGTAATCGCCACTGAGGAACTTGCCCACTGAGATGACGATGTCGATCTCCGTAGCGCCATCGGCCAGTGCCAAGGCTGTCTCGGCCACCTTCACCTCGGTAAAGGTCTGCGATGAGGGGAATCCAGCCGATACGCAGGCGATATTTACATCCTCAACTTCGAGCGACTGGCTCACAATCTTGGCAAAGCAAGGATATACGCAGATGGCAGCCACATTCTTCAGGTCGGGATACTTGTCCTCAAAGTCGTTGACGCGCTCGGTAAACTTCAGCACGCTCTCCTCGCTGTCCTCGGTCTTCAGGGTGGTGAGGTCAATGCAGTTGAAGAGGAATTTCTTTACCTCCAGCGTGTTGTTCTCGGCCACATATTTCTCGATGATATGGGCCGTTTTTGCCTTTACCTCATCGTCAGAAAGGTTTGTCTCATAAAGTGCCAACGCAGCTTCATACTTGCTGTGCTCATCGGCTTCGTGGTGGTGATGATGTTCCATAATGATTATTTAAGCTTTATGTATTCAAATTCTTGGTAGTCAGTAGTTAAAGGGAGATAGGTCACTTCGTTCCCTTAGGAGTTAAAAGCCGATAGTTGTTACGCGCGAACAGACATTTGGCATTTATCTTCTTTTGACTCCATTTTAACTCCTTTATCTCCATAAAAATTCTACTTGAGTAGAATTAATTATTATGTTGTAATTTCTCATTCTCCAAATGCCGCGTCTTGTCACGCTTGGTCTTCTTCTCTATGGTATGGCGCCATGCTTCGGTGAGGTCTACCCCCGTTTGGTTGGCCATGCAGACGAGCACCCACAGCACATCGGCCATCTCCTCGGCCAGGTTGGGCTCTTCGCCCTCCTTGAACGACTGCTCGCCATAGGTGCGGGCAATCACACGTGCCAGTTCGCCCACCTCTTCGGTGAGGACCGCCATATTGGTCAGCTCATTGAAGTAGCGCACGCCATAGGTCCGTATCCATTCGTCGGCCTGCTGCTGCACCTCGCTCAGCGTGATGGGTTCGTTGCTCATACTATATAGGATAAGAAGATGTGCAAATTTACAGATTTTACTTTAATAATCCGCCTTACTCCAACAAAAAACATCTATATTTCTAGTGCAGACGATTTTTATTTTTGGCTTGGCAAGGTGCAGAAGCAATTGACAATTCACAATTGACAATTCACAATTCTTCGATGAAATCGGGGATTTCTGTACCCATCATTCTCGAGCTAACCCCTCCCTATGCGAAAGTTCATAAATCGGTTGGCTCTGGCAGAGGATGCAACGAAAACGAAAACCGCTGAGGAGTTGGCAGTAGTGGTCATTGGTTTATAATTTCCCCTTGTCCAAACTGCAGTTTTTCTTTGCCCAAACTACAGTTTGGAGCCTTGCAAACTGCAGTTTTTAACTGCAAAAACTCCTTTATCATAGGTCTGACAAAATTTTATCAAGCCTGTGATAATTTTTTTTCGCACCGTTGACAAACTTTTTTCACTGTAGTGAAAATTTTTTGTCAAGCCTATGATAATTCTTGACAAAACTTTTTCAATGATGCATAGAAGCGTGATAAACCGCTTTTGAGCAATGTCTTCTCTACTTATATGCTACGAGATAGGTTCGAACGATGTTTCGACAACCTCTGCCAATATAAAGCTATGCTTTAAGATAGCTTGCTAGCTCGGCATAACTCAAATAAATTTACTTCTGCTCTCGCTACGCTGCGCCATTGCCAACCGATTTATGAACTTTCGCCAATAGAGAAGGCCCCCAAACTTCCGATTCATCAACAGATTTTTATTTGAGACAGCTTTGTTCGATAGAATTATAAAGGCCATTGCATAAAGAGGCCAAGCTTAATAAAGTAAACTCTAGCAATGACGGTCTTGCAAACTTTTTCCAAGTGAAATTTGGTGCTTCGGTAACCTTGCACTATCTTTGCCACGTGCTGCACAATGTGCGGTATGAATGTTGAATAGCGATTCCATTCACACTTATTTAGAGTTTGAGCTTTTAGCTCTTGTTCTTTGGGCCTTGAATACCGCCAAAACATTCAATCCAGCAAGAACAAGCGTTTAAGGGTTCACGCTTTGGGCGTGGACTGTTCGTGCTTGTTGTTGGAAAGGTCACTTGGCGGTAACCTAAGGTCAGATAAGCATTGAATGGTTACGCCTTTTTAATTGCATAATGCACGTAGGACAACTTATCGAACAACAGTTTCGTGAGCAGGGACATACCGTGACATGGTTTGCCCAGCAGTTGTGTTGCACCCGTGCCAATGTATACAAAATATTCAGCAAAGACAATATTGATGTACATTTACTATTGCGCATCTCTCGTATTCTTCGGTACGATTTCTTTATGGCTATATCGCAAAAGCAAACAACATCTTTGCATAGTGTCAACGAATTCGATACAGAACTGTCAACTAATCATTGACACACCCTTCTTTTGACGTTTTTATATTAGTTGTACCTTTGCAAAAAATGTTAACTATTTAAAATCAAGGAGAAGATGAGAAAGTTTATTTATGTTGTTAATCTCTTATTGTTGATTGTATTCTCATCATGTAGCAAGGACACAAAGAGCAGTCCGTTGGTTGGCACATGGAACAAAGGTAATGAATATCTTACTTTTTATTCTGATGGAACAGGGTATGAGCATTATAACTGTCCCTGGTGTTACGATGATAACCATGAATTCACTTGGGAAAATGATGATACTTATCTCTTTCTACATTATAATTATGCTGATGGTGAGATGGGCAATCGTACTTACACGGTAACTTTATACTATACTATAAGTGGAAAGAATTTAGTTTTGTATTATTCAGATTTCGATAATAAAGGTACATATACGAAAAAATAATTTATATTAATCACTAAAAGTTCTAAGAAAATGAAAAAGTTATTTTTACTCCTTTTTTGTGCTATGAGCACAATGTTTGCCGCAGCGCAAGCCAACTTGCAAGATGTAGTGTATCTGAAGAACGGTTCAGTAGTACGTGGTACTATTATAGAGCAAGTGCCGGGTGTTTCCCTTAAACTTCAAACAAATGATGGCAACATTTTTGTCTACAACATTGAAGATGTAGAGAAGATGACTAAAGAGCAATCTAAGACAGCAACTCGTCAGGTATCAACTTATGCTTACAGTAATGGTGCAGGTTCAACTAACAGTACTGCTATGTCAGAACGTTCCCCCTTTGTTGCAGGCCTTTTGTCTTGGATTGTGCCTGGTGCAGGTCAGTTCTACAATGGCCAGAGCAAGAAGGGTTGGGGAGACCTTGGCTTACATTTGGGATCATCTATAATAATGGGCATTGGTACGGGATTGATGTCTAGCTCATATTCCTATGATTACTATGATGGTGATTATTATTATTACGATGAAAGCCAATACACAACAGGCTGCATTTTTATGGTTGTAGGTGGTGTTACCTTGTTTGTTAATGGTATCTGTTCTATTGTTGATGCAGTAAAGTCTGCTAAAAATATCAATGTAGAAAAAGGTTTTGTGATGTACTCTTTTAATGAGAACTGCGCTTTTGGCATCCAACCTGCCGTAACTTATGAGAAGCCTCAATATATGTTAGGTTCAAAAGCTGAACTTGCTGCAGGAATGAACTTCAAACTGACATTCTGATAAGTACTACTAACTAATATATTGAGATTTTGTTACTGGCGACTAAATTTAGTCGCCAGTTTTTTAAAAGGTACTTTGTTTGTGACCGTAGAATAAATCTGGCTTGATATTATTATCAGAGCAAGTGTTAATCCTATTCCTCCTATCTCATTGAATCCGAAGTCTTTAAATTTCAAGCCACTAAAGAAAAACTCTTCAATACAACCGTACTTTACTTCAGCCCCTACGGCTTTACACCAGGCTGACCTGAAGGTTATCAGCATAGCTGAGTGCAAGCATTGCCAACCGATTTATGAACTTTCGCCAATAGAGAAGACCCAAAATCTCCGATTTCATCGAAAACAAAAAGGTGCAGCTGTTGAGCTGCACCGTGCCAGGCCAAAAATAAAACTAATTTCACCGGCCTAGGATTGATTTACCTGACGGGGATTTGAATCTCCGTGAGGTAGTCCGCCACATCCTCTTTGTTCCACGGACCATCGATGTAGCAGAAGCGTGGATTACCACTGAGCTGCATTCCTTGCTCCTCGATATGGCTCAAAACCCTTGTCATCGTCTCGGAAAAACTATTGTATGAGCCACGATGATAGCAGCAGAGTGCTTTGGGGATATCTGCGGTTTCATAGAATCGTAGGATTTCCGTGTCGGGATGCATCTCGCCCACTGCCTCGCAATACTCCAGGTCGATGTTCTCGTCGCGGTGCTCCGCGTCGTGCTCCATCGTGAAGCAGTACTGAGGTTCAGGGCATGTACAGCCGATGCGCATCATCTCCGGCCCGATGACATTGACGCATAAAGGGCCCAATTCATCGTAGTTTTTGATTACTCTGCGATAGCTTGCCACTATTCGGCTTGGGATTCGTTTGATTGTTGTTTCGTGCATAGTTTTGTTCGTTGTGGAGAGCTGCTCCAGACTTTCTAGTTGCTCCAATTGCCTCTGTAGTCTCGCTATCTCGGCTCGGCATTGCTCGGCTTTTTGCCGAATCATTTCCGAGTCAGGCTTATCGTCACCCCGCTCAAAGATGTCGGCAATCTCGTCAAGTGACAGACCCATACCTTTCAGATGGATAATGCGGTATAGGCGTTGCGACTGGTCGAGGGAATATTGCCTGTAGCCAGTCCACTGGTCAACTGACGTAGGCTTCAGCAGCCCCTTTTCTTCATAGTGCCGCAAAGTACGTACAGTGACGCGACACAGCTTGGAGAACTCTCCGATTTTTAATAATCTTTTCATTTCACTCGTGTGTAATAGTCTATTGCGCAATAAGAAACTGAATTACGCCGACAAAGGTTGTGCCAACGAGTGAGCAATGCATGCAATTGCTTGTAACGAGTGCAGCCAACCTTCGCAGCTTTCAAGTGCAAAGTTAAATGCTTCCGTAAGGTACGAGTCAAGAGTAAACACGATTTTTAACTTTCGTTAAGAGGCTAAGGAGTTCCATTTCTCATAATTCCCGTATCAACAGATTGCATAATTATGTCCTAAAAAGTTGCAGAAGATGGAGGTTTGTTGCAACTTTGCACAAACAACATATATTGATGACACTAGTCACATATACCTTCAGCAGTCCTATCGGCATCGTTCGGCTCACCGAGGAGCGGGGAGCCATCACGCACATCGCACTGACAGAGCATCGCGATGCCTCCTCCTCTCCCAGCCCTCTCATGTGCGAAGCGGAGCGACAAATAACAGAATACCTGAACGGTACACTCCAGCAGATGGACTTTGCCATACGGATGGAGGGCACTCCTTTCCAGTTGCGTGTGTGGCAGGCGCTGCAACAGATTCCCTACGGCTCTACACGCTCCTACGGAGAGCTTGCCGCCCTGCTGGGCAACCCTGGCGCAAGCCGTGCTGTGGGGATGGCCTGCAACAAGAATCCCCTGCTGCTCATCGTCCCTTGTCATCGCGTGATAGGGGCAAATGGCAAACTCACAGGCTTTGCCTGCGGACTGGAAGTCAAGCGGTACCTGCTGTTGCTGGAGAAGAGAAGCTCCATTATGGCCGATTTCGACCTGCGATAGCGATAGCCCTTTGTTTATTCTCCTTACTTACACGGTACGACTCGCCTATCTTCTGTATGGCTTTGTTGTGGGTGAATGTGTCGAGTGAGCCCTGAGCAAGAAATTCAAGCGTCTCGTCGGGAAACTTGACATAGCATACCGATATGGCCCATGCCACAGCCATACGCACATAATAGCCTTCGTGGCGAATGGCCGAGTAGTGGGCAAACAGTGCCGCAAGGTGCTCGGCATCAATAAAGAGCGTCAAACTCATCACCACACCGAAGCGTATGGCATATTCGTCATTGCCTCTCAGGAACTCTTCTATGAAGTTCCACCACGCACCGCGCTCGCTCTCCTTGGGTTTGAACGTTGCACATACGGTATCACACACCGCCCACGAGTTGATTTGCGGTACCCACTGGCGGATAAGCGCTTCGCGCTTATCTATTGTGATATCCCGAGCGTACGCTATCACCAGTCCTGTGAGCATACGCTCCTCCATATAATAGGTGTCAGCCACAGCAAGATAACCGCGCCAGTCGCCCCGCACAATCTCCTTGGCCAGGCTACGCAGCTGTGGCACGCGAATGCCCAGCACTCCCTCCACACCCGGATTGAGTTTTTGGGCAAACTCTTTATTACCCTCTGCTGCCAGTTGCAATAGTCGTAACTTTGTATCTACCATTTACTACATAATAATTGTCATAATCAACAAACAATCAATAAAGTATTACAATACCTTATGACTACCTCTTACTCACTCGACTCCCACTACCACATCAATGCCGGCCCTTCTTGCCTGTCGGCATAAATCTTTGGTTGGTATCTTATATAGCTTACCATCCTTGATGAAATGTGTACCGCATTGTCTAAACTCAAAGGCCACATTCTTACGGATACACTGTTCCCTGAGGTCGAGCACCCAGGAATAATCGATAGGTCTTGCATGGGGGTCTGACTCTCCACCCACAACAACAAGTTCAACATTGTCAAGATAGCGCTCGAGATCTATCTTTTCAAGCAAAGGTTGGGCCGTGATGCATTTATGCTTGATGGGGAGCTTCTCAAAAATCCCCAATCGATAGTCGGCGTTCTTCTGATTCTCCACAGTGCAGCATACGACGACATTGTCGTAGCCGTCACCCCAATCGTTGGGAACGCACTGTATGAATCGCTCTATCCGCTTGGTCAAGAACAGGAATGTACAGTCCTTACGCTCCTTAATCATGCTCCAACACTCTGCACGCCAGCAGTCGGCCTCTTCGATGAGGAAATCGGTAGAGAAGCACGTATAAACCAAACCGGCCTTCATCCTGTAGCTGCCATCTCTCATGCGCTCAATGGGCTTCATGAAATCTTTTGTCTTCACGATATCGCTCGTGTCGACACCGCGCCTCGCATCCCCTTTGTGAATATAGCAGTGCAAACAACCTTCGCTATATCTCTTGCAGCCTCGCCAAGGGTTCCACATTGCCATACTTATTCCCCTTCCCGATTTATTCTGTAATACTTATCTATGCCTCCATAGCCTATAATCAGTTTGTTCTCACGGGTTTTCTTGATGAAGCTATCGAGACGTTTCTGAAACTCTTCGGGGCGTTTTCTCGCAGCATCGATGTAGGCAACACGGATACGTTTGTAGGACGGCGCGAAGCTGTTATAATGCTCCCATGCCTTTTCGTCCCGCTTGATAGCCGCAATAATGTCTTCAGGGAACAGATAGGGAGCTTTGATTATACTGAGAACACGTTCACGTATGCTTGGATGGATAAGTTTCTGCTCCTCAAGCCAAATCAGCCGCTCTATGTTTGGCCTCGAATATGGGCTTCCAGGCCTTCGGGGCGTAAACCGCTGGGCACGATGGGTGGGGTCAATGTGCTTGATGACTCCATCAATCCACCCAAAGCATAGCGCTTCCTCCACGGCGTCATTATAGGAGAGCGCTTCTTCTCCCGCCGCTTTCATCGGGAAAACGAACCAGACCTCCTTTTCCTTGTCGAAATTCGCCGAGAGCCAGGCTCTCCATTCTTCTCTATGGCTGGTGTAAAAAGTATTCATATCGTGTTCCCTGATGAAGTGAGCCGCGCGTCATCTTTCTCTCTACGCTACTCCTTGTTCTTGCTGTCCATAAATATCGTTACGGGGCCATCGTTGATGAGGGCACACTGCATGTCAGCACCAAAAACGCCCGTTTTCACCGGCTTTCCGAGGGTGGCGGAGAGCTCGGTGCAGAACTTCTCGTAGAGTGGTATGGAGATGTCGGGCTTGGCTGCACGGATGTAGGATGGGCGGTTGCCTTTCTTGGTGGAGGCATGCAGGGTAAATTGGCTCACGACAAGCACCTCGCCCCCGATGTCCATCACCGAGAGGTTCATCACTCCGTCGGCATCGTCAAAGATGCGCATGTTGGCTACCTTCTTCGTGAGGAAAGAGATGTCTTCATCGCCGTCGGCCTCCTCAATACCCACTAATATCATCATTCCCTGATTGATGGCCGAGTGCTCTACTCCCTTAATCGTCACCGAGGCATTTCGTACACGCTGTATAATGATTCGCATAATCTATAAGTCTTTGGATTCTTATTCTATGCAAATGTAGTGATTTTGAGGGTAACGGCAAAATTCTGCTTCGGCTATGCAACGGAGAAAGGCGAGGTGTCTCAGACACCTCGCCTCTTATACACAAACCATGAAATTTAAAATGGGTATATGCTCCTTAAGTGAATTATACTATTTATCCTTCTTGCCTGCTTTCGTGGTCACAATGACTACTCCATTCTTTCCTTTCTCGCCATACATCTTTTCCGCAGCCTCTCCACCCGCTTTGAGCACATCAATATGATCAATGGTCTCTGAATTAATCTTGGCAAAATCTTCGGGTGATATTTCCTTTCCGTCTACGATGAGAAGAGGTTCTGTAACTACAGAAACTGATTTGTCGTCGTTTCCCGTGAGCCTTACGATCTTGGCATCCGTATATATCACGTGATGCCTCTCTACCACGCCTTTGCCTTGCTTATAGGCAATCATATACTTCGATATGCGCTTGCCCTCGAGCTGCGAGCCGTCAAAGTGCTCTACAGGCTGCTTGTCGATGATGTACTTGTCTATCGTGTCGTTTGCTACCTTGGCTTGGGTACCGATGGCTACGGCACAGAGTGCCGTCAATAGGATTGTTCTCATAATTTTGAATGTTTTAGTGGGTTTAATTTATCGCTAACATTGAAGTACTTCCTTCCTCTGGGTCTTTGTTCATAATAAACATCTTGGTGGAGCCGTCGGACAGCGTGGCAGTCACCAGCACACACTCTTTGACGGGCGATGCCGTTACCGCCTCTATATCCTCCACATTCATCAGTTGCTGCACATATCCGGCAATCTCCACGGTCGTGAAGGCTGGGCTGGGCTCTGCCTCCCGTGGTATTGTCACGTTGAGCACAAGCAGCAGGGCTATGGCAGCTGCCACGCCGCCTATCCAGACCATACGGCGGATGCGGGGCTTGGGTTGCTTGGACTTCGCTTGGCTCACGATGCGGTCAAACTCCTCGGCTCCCTCCTTGGAGAGCTGTGCTTCGTTGGCGTGCTCCATCCGTATCATCTGGGCTATGGCACGCTCGTCCTCCTCGACCTCGTTTGCTGCGTAGTATGCAGCGAGCAGAGCCTCCTCGGCCACCGTCGTTTCCGCTTCGAGGTACCTTGCCACAAGCGCCATGCGCGTATCTTTATCCTGTATATCCATCATGTTTTAGTTTTTTAGTTCTTTAGTTTTTGAGTTTGGCAGACTGATTAACTTATCAACTTACAAAACTTATCCAACATCTGTTTTCTTGCTTTTGATAGGGTAGACTTGATGCTTGTCTTGGGCTTCCCCGTGAGTGTGGCTATCTCGTCGAGCGAGAGCCCCTCGTCGTTTCTCAGGTGCAAGTATTCCCGTTGTGTAGTGGTGAGCGAGCCATAGATGCTCTCCTGTATGCGCTTCAGGTCTTCACGATCGGTCAGCACGGTAGCTTCGGTGCCGCCAAGGTAGTTGTCGTGTGTCAGTGCTTGCAGCTCCAGACGGGCCTTGCGATGGTGCCCCACGCAGATATTCTTCGTCAGCCTTATGGCCATCGCCTCGGCATCTTGAATAGGGTAGCCTTGCTCCGTCAGTTCCCAAAGCGCAATCATTGCCTCCTGCACCACATCGTCGGGCTCCACTCCCGAAGGCAGCGGAAAGTTCCGCGCCAGTGCCAGCAGCTTGCCCCTGATGCTCCTCGACAATATGTCAAATCTGTCCTTCTCCATAATCATTGTCTCTACTATGAGGACGCAAAACAGAGGCAAAAGTAAATCAAAAAAGGGGAAAAAATTCTACTATTATGAAGCTTTATTCCTCTAATCATAGTATTTCGCTTATATTTGCAGCGGATAGAGTAGATAAATTTGAAAAAACTTTCGATTTGTAGAAAGGAATCCACCGATTGTGTGTCTAAAAGAGTAGAACGACAAAAAGACAACTGATGGACAACATTGAAAGACGATTTACTGAGATGGTCAGAGAGTATCGCAAGACAATATATACCGTCTGCTACTTCTTCTCTGACGACAAGGAGGAGGTGAACGACCTGTTCCAGGAGATACTGATAAACCTCTGGAAGGGCTTCAAGGACTTCCGAGGCGACAGCAGCGTGCCAACAAGAAACGCCTGGATGAGGTACTGCGCCAGATAAAGACCTTGCGAGGATAGATTAACGAGTATAAAGCAAACGAAAAGCAACAAGCGGTAGGTGGATGTAAACTCACTTACCGCTTGCTGTTAAAGGTTATCTCTCTTTTATGAAACTAATGCACTACGCTCATAAAGATATCGAGGAACAAAGCTACCTGCAGTCTCTGTCGAACGTAGCAACTTTACTAAAAGTAAAAGTTCTCCAAACACATACTAACGATAAAATCCTGACAGTTTCAGGAAATGGTTTCCATGAATTCAGTGTAAATTTCTCTATTCAACGAATAATGTGTACCTTTGCACTGAAAAATCAATCATTAATGAATACATTCAAAACTTGGTTCAATAATGCGCGGCCTATATCGTTGCCGCAAAGTATGCTGCCGGCTATTACAGCGGTGGCTCTCTCGTATGGCAATGCCGAATTTTCGTGGATAGCCGCACTGGCAGCATTGGTGGGTGTCATGTTCCTGCATTTGGGGATGAATCTGCTCGATGACTATTTTGACTATCGTGTAGGCTCGGCCGAAGCCCGCAAAGAGGTGGTGGGCGAAGGCTTCCGTGGCCGTATGGTGAAGTATCCCTACCTGACCTCGGGTGAGGCTACGGTGAAGCAACTGCTTGCGGCTATTGCCTGTTTCTTGGGTATCGCTGCCGTGATGGGGGTGGTCGTATTGTCTATTCGTGGATGGATAATCCTGCTTTGGGTGTTGGCTGCACTGTTGATAGGTGTCTCTTATTCGGGTGGTCCGCTGAAGCTCAGTTTCCGTGGCTTGGGCGAACTGGTCATCTTTGTTATGTTCGGTCCACTGATGATGAGTGGCGTGTATTACTCAGTGACGGGTATCGTAGACTGGAAGATATGGCTGCTCTCTACGGCTGTCGGACTGCTGGTAACGAATATCGTTTACTCACACTCGGTGCTCGATGCTGTGCCCGACAAGAAGATGGGCAAGACTACCATGGCTCACCTTATGGGCGGCAATAGTGGGCAGATAGCTCTCTCGGCATTTATCAATGTAACTCCATATCTCATCATTGTGGTGGGTGTGTTGTTGGGCTTACTCCATTGGGCATACTTGGCTGTATTGTTGGTACAGCCCGTATCGCTGTGGCTGGTAGGTTCGCTTCGCGATTTTGTCAATCATAAAGAGACCTCTTTGGAACCCAAGCGATGGATGGGGCCGATGGGCGACTTTGAACGTTTCCGTCAGGCCGGGCTCGACTGGTTCATGCTGCGCTGGCTCACAGCACGCAACATCGTAACCATGTTCTGCTTCATCATCATCGTGGTAAACTTCATTGTAAAGTAATATTAACTCAAGGAACTTGAGAACTTAAAACTCCAAATAACATGCGTAAACTCTTTTATCTTGCCTGGTGGTTCGTTCGGGCGCGTTTCTTCGGTCGTCGTGCACCGTTGCAGACTGTACTCTTCATCTCTGACATCTGTAATCTGCGCTGCAAGCACTGCAGTGTGTATGAGCTCAAGAATCCGCATAACATGACCTATGAGCAGGTGCGCGAACATCTGCAATACTCTTATGACCAGGGTTCACGCTTTGTCGACTTTGAAGGTGGCGAGGTAACCATCTGGAAAGATGGCGACAAGCGTATCAACGACCTCATCGCATTGGCCAAGGAGATTGGTTTCTTCTCATGTACCATTACCACCAACGCCCAGCTTCCCTTCAAGGGATCCACAGCCGATTCCATTTGGGTGAGCCTCGATGGAGTAGGCAAGTACCATGAGGAGGTACGTGGTAAGGGTACCTTCGCCAAGTTGGAAAAAAATATCGCAGAGTGTGGCCACAAGCACTTGAGCGTTAACATGGTTGTCAACACACTCAACTACACCGCAGTGGACGATACCATTGAGTATGCCAAGAACAATCCGGCCATCGAACAGATTTCTATCAACTTCCACACTCCGTTTGAGGGTACCGAGTACCTCGCTTTGGATATGGACAAGCGTGCTGGAATTATCGACCGTGTGTTGGAATATAAGAAAAAGGGCTATCCCATCATGAACTCCAAGTCGGGACTGAAGCTAATGAAGACTGGTAAGTTTACCAAGCGTTGCTGGGTGACCAACTTTATCTATCCCGATGGAAGCCGTGGGCTCTGTGTAGGCGACGGTACCGACAAGTGCAATCAATGTGGTTTCTGCATGTCGGGTGAGATGGCTTCGGTATTTGCGTTCAAGCCCGATACCATCTTTGCGGGACTCAAGCTAAGAACATAGTCTGCCTACACCTAATCAGAGCCTCCAGTAAAATCCAAACAGACTCTTATATCTAATACAACCGACATGGCCAATCGGGTATGTATGGTCGGGGAGGGGAGAATCTCTTTTATAGAGACTTCTCTCCTCTTCTACTTTACCTTAAACACCACGAGCTCGCTGCTGGAACCGATGCGGAAGGGTGGGCCCCAGAGTGAGAGGCCTTGCGATACGTAGACGTGGGCGTGAGACCAGCGGTGATAGCCGTGGCTCTGTTCGAAGAGTTTGTCGGTCAGCCACGTCAGTGGCCACACCTGGCCACGGTGGGTATGTCCGCAGAAGAGCAGGTCTACACCCAAAGCATCGGCTTCGGCCACGCCGTAGGGCTGGTGGTCGAGCACGAGGGTGGGGTGGTCCTTGTCGGCATGCGCCATTAGCGTGTCCAGCGATGCGCGGGCGGGGTTGCTCTTGTCGTCGCGTCCGATGAGCTGAATGCCACAGGGAAGCGTCACCATCGAGTCGCGCAGCAGCGTGATGGGAGTGCCCTCAATGAAGCGTGCGACAGCATCGATGCCACTGATGTATTCGTGGTTGCCCGGCACCATGAAGATGCCTTGCGGAGCTGTGAGACGGGCCAACTCATCGGCCATACGGTCGCGGTAGAGTGGGTGTACGCTATTGTCGATGAGGTCGCCGGCAATGACGATGACATCGGGGCTTTGCGCATTGATGAGGTCCACATATCGGGCCAGAGCTTCACGCCCCGTGCCTTCACCCAAGTGCACGTCGCTCACGGCAACCACGGTGAGGGGCTTCGCGAAGTCACACGCCTTGTCAAAGGCTATGGGCACGACATTCACCTGCGGATGCTTGTAGCGGTAATGCCCGCTGATGAGCACTACGGAGCAAAGGGCCAAGGCGACCCAAAAGCCGTGGGGAACCGTCAGTCGGAGCCACGCAGCTACATCGACCAGCAGCAGGGCAAGAACCATATATAGCAGGAACACCAGCCATACGGAACCCACCTGAAACAGTCCGCGCGACAAGGCGGCAGGCATTGCGCTGCCACGCAATGCCATGGAGAAAAACAGACTACACGTGGCCACTCCCATACATACACCCACCAATACTTTGGCTACCATAAGTAGGGTGGGGAGTGCTTGCACCAAGCGAATGAAGATATAGACGTTGGCACCGAAGAGCACGCCAAGAAACAGAATCAGTATGAGAACGAACATAAACATATTCATGTGGTTTTAGCTCACCATCTTGAGCCCTACGACCGAGGCTATGAGGGTGACGATGAAGAAGATGCGGGCAAACGATACCGGTTCCTTGAAGAGAAAGATACCAATCAGCACCGTACCCACCGCACCAATACCTGTCCACACAGGATAGGCCGTACCGAGAGGGATAGTGCGCGTAGCCTTAGTCAAGAGATACATACTGAGCGTACATAGAAGAACAAAACCGGCATACCACAGTGCCGCCTTGTGTCCTGTTGCAAGATTACCCTTGCCAAGGCAAAAGGCAAAGCCGGTCTCGCATAGTCCGGCAATAATCAGAATCAACCAATTCATATTGACGATAATCCTTACCGAGGGCTGCGGAAATGTCCGGCGTCTCCTTCTGAGGCGATGCAAAAGTAGGCAATCTAAACTAATATACCAAATATAGATGCACTTTTCGTATGCGTTGGCCAATTACAAGGTGTGGTTCCTCTGACTATTCCGCTCCCAGAACACGCCATCGGCGTAGCCTTGAATTTCGGCGTTTTCATCGGCCATTTTGAGGCGTTTGGCCGCCCACAGACAGTACTCCTCATTGATCTCTATGCCGAGGTAGCGGCGACCGAGCTTCTTGGCCACTACAGCTGCCGTGCCACTGCCCATGAAGGGGTCGAAGACCACATCGCCGGGACGTGACGAAGCGAGAATCAGCTTGGCATACAGCTTCTCGGGCTTCTGTGTAGGGTGGTCGGTGTTCTCGGGCATTGACCAGAAGGGGATGCTGATGTCGTCCCAGAAGTTCGAGGGGTAGGTGAGACGGTAGTTTCCCGCCTCCGTAGCCTCCCAATCTTTCGGCTTGCCATCCACGCGGTAGGGTGCCAACACGCGGCGGCGCACCTTGACGCTCTCCACATCGAAATAGTAGTCGTGCACATCGTTCACGGCAAACCAGATATCCTCCATGCAGTTCTTCCAGTTGGCCTTTGCTCCGCGCCCCTTATCGCGCTGCCACGTGATGCGGTTGAGGATGGTGAGGCGCTCCTCCAACACCGCTTGCAGGGCCGACGTACACTTCCAGTCGCCACACATATAGAGCGAGCCCGTAGACTTCAGCTTGTCGCAGACCTTATGGAACCAGGTGCGCAGATATTCGGCATATTTGTCCGATGAAATGGCCGAAAAAGCCAGTCCGTTGAAGTCTTTGGAGAGGTTGTAGGGAGGGTCGATGATGATAAGGTCGGCCACGCCGTCGGGCACGCGGTCAATCACCTCCAGCAGGTCGGCACAAACGATGGTGTTCTCCCACCGCGCCGCATCGAAAGAGTGTGCCGTAGCTATCATCTTGCCCAGCTCACCACGCTCCTCTTCAGTGAGGGTAATTGTCTTGTTGCGTCCTGCCCGCTGCTTGTCCACTTTGCTTGTATTGAAGGATAAATCAATCCCAAAAGTACAAGATTCGCACTGCACTACCAAATAATAAGGGGATAATTTTTCCCTCCCGCTTATCCAACGGCAAAGTGAATACCAGGATTACTCCTTCTCCTCGGTCAGTTCCTCTATTTGGCCAATGACTTCGCTGACGGCGTTTTGTCCTTTCTTATATATACTCCAACCGATGATGCCACCGATAGTACCTCCAATAAGGCCGCCGATAAGAATATTCTTAACGAAAAATCCACCCATAGAAGTAGCTTCGTAAACAAACCACGGCAACCATATACATAGGAATGGTATACTGAACCAATGCCATTGCCTGCTGAGTTGCTTGTAACGGTTGAGCTTGCGAGCCTCGTCTACCAAACTACCAGTGATGTAGTTCTGTGTGCTCAGCAGTTGGTTGCAATAGATTTCATAGACGACGGCAATAAGCAGAAATGCTATCGTTACTCCTATAAACCATGGAGAATGGAAGTTAAAGATTGGAGTTGTCCAAACAGGGCATGAGATAAGTACTATAGCACATAAAATGTAAGATCTTAGCTTCACCGCCTTCAACTTGTCCCGCATACTTGTGCGAATAAGCTTCTCATTCACGATGGTCTCTTTCTCCAGCTTGCGGCGCAGCAGGCTGATCTGTTCCTTCATCTCATTCAGTTCGGCTGTATTGAATAGTTCTTCCATAAGGCTTGATGTTTACAAGTTCGACATTTGTTTGAGTTGTTCCTTGATGCGGTAGAGGCGCACCGACACGTTCTTCACCGTGATGCCCACGATAGCGGCTATCTCTTCGTAGCTCATGTTCTCGAGCCACAGCAACACGATGGCGCGGTCGAAGGGCTTCAGCTGATGGATGCGCTTGTAGAGCATCTGGATCTGACGCGTGTCTTCGTCTTTATCTTCGAAGAGGTTGATGTCCATCGTCAGCGGCACAGTAGCGCGCAGCTTCTTCTTCCGTTCCCACGAGATGC
>SUXS01000004.1 GCA_015060865.1 Bacteroidales bacterium
AGAAATGTGAATAAAGGAATAACCTTCTTCGAGCATTCTCATATACTTGAGCAATGCTGCATAATCGTGTTTTTTGTTCATAAAGAAACCCCTAAAGTTTTTTGTCCAAACTCTTGGGGTCACTTCACATTGAGGGGTGTCGGTCAATGATGCTGTTCAACTTTCTTCAGTTGTCACGATTTATCATAGACTGCGATGGCGTCATCCTGAGTAGAACGAAGGATCTCGCAGTGGACTCTGCTTGACAAAATAATTATCACAGGCTTGAAAAAGAATTTTCACACCTATGAAAAAACAATTTGGATAGTTCCAAATTCCAGTTTTTACAAAGAAAAACTCCAGTTTGCAAGGCTCTGATCAAAATGTCACAGCCTTGTAATAGAAAAATTCTCTTTGTCTGATTTGAAAAATGCATGTATGCAATTCAAAAACCGCCTTTTTCGGCCTCCCCAAATCTGACGTTTTGCTACCGATATTGCCGATTTGCTGACATTATGCTACACCTTGCCCCACCGACACCCCGCAACGGGGGTGTCGGTCGATAAACCAAATATATTCAATGCTTTACATACAATTACCGATACCTACGCCAAGAACAGGAGAACATCATTTTGTCAACGTCAACGTTATCGTTGAAAAGCCACGCTCTCTATTCATTATATAACAACTCCCGACTTCGTTGTTGAATTGAGGTCGGGAGTAGTTGTTTTATTGTGCATCAAGTCTTTTCGTTCATACAGAACTTTCAAGAAAGGGAAAGAATCAGCTTATCTTAAGCTTCTGCGCCTATTTCATACAAGAATTCGGGTGCAAGGTCTGCACCGTTAGCCCACTCTATAGTTACGGGAGTCAATGCATATTGGATAAATAGCTTTTTATCCAATAATTCCCCAAAGACCTCACCAGTCAAGTGGGGCTGAAGGTCTACAATCTTCTTTTTGCCATCATTGAAAGTCAAGGCCAATTCATATCCCTTGATATAGTCCACATCGATAACTTTCAGCATAGTCTTATTATTTAAGAGGTTCAATTCTTCCTATTTTCTCTCCGCGTTGGGCCTTCTCCCATAAAGCCAGGATAGCACTTTCGTTTTGGTCCATCCACTCGTTTACTTTAGCAATCACTTTTGCCGGAGCTTGCCCATCTACAACTCTATCTATAACGCTTATGGAACACTCATAGTTTCCGTAGTTGAAGTGCACATGAGGAGGATTGTGATCCTTCCAATAGAGGTAGATGATGATTCCGTAAAATCTACATATCTCAGGCATAGTCTTATTTTTTATGATTGATTGCTCTGCAAATATAATTAATAAATAAAATAACAACAAATATCCCTCGAAAAAATCAGCACAAAGATTACTGTTTTCGTTTACGTTAACGTCAACGTACAGCCAAGGCTGTCCTAACGTTGCAATCTCCGATTGCCTTAAAATAATTACCTACAGTATGACACACCTCGGTAATTTGTTTGAATAAAAACGGGGAATCAATAAGCTTTTTCGGAGATAATCATTAAATGAGATTACCCTCACTATCCGAGCAGTAGGATGGTGAGGGCGATTAATTGCGATGCTTATGCTATCGGTAGCAGTGCATGGGAGTCCTCATCGTATGCCACACGGACGTAGCGTATAGTCTGCTGTCTCGTGTCATTGTTCATGATGGCCGTGAGGTCGATGCCGCGCCGCAGCATCTCACGAGTGAGAGCGGCAGAATAGTAGGAGCGCTCTGCTGTCCATCCATGCGAGGAGGCGAGGCTGTTGAAGTTAGTTACTAGTTGGCTGATTGTTTCGCTTGCGAAACGTGCTTCATAGAAGCCGATACGCTCTTGGGCGTAGGAGTTTGGTTTGTCATAATCAGATGTTTTTTGACGTTAATAAATCTGTCCACATCGTAACTTGACCACCGTGCATCCCTGCTCGGTTGGTGCAGTGCTACACTGTTCTTGATGTTTCGGGGGCGAAGATAGGAGTAAATACGCAGCAAGATAATATTACTTAATTCTTGCGACTGCAAAAAGTTTTCTTACTAACAATGTTGGTTAGATTGGGATAGATTCCCCTATTTATGGATTTGCTTGATTGGGGAACACAGGATCTTATACCATTTTTGAAGAAACTATGTTTAAATGTTAAAAAACAGGTTAACATACAATTTTGCGATAATCCTTCAATATTATTTCAATTTATTCTATTATATTTGCGCCTAGGTTAAAACTTTTTACGAAATGGCAGACTTCAATCAGATTAAAGTAGTACTGGTAAAGAAGAAAAGAACAGGAAAATGGCTTGCAGAACAGATTGGCAAGAGCAATTGTACGGTGAGTAAGTGGTGTTCAAATGCTGCACAACCCGACATTCCAACCTTATCAAAGATTGCCAGAGTCCTTGAAGTTGATATAAGAGAATTGCTTGTAGGCAACGAAGTATAATAAATTTCAAAAACAGACAAGTTCATATTTCAATATATCAGTTCATTTATATCTCTTTTGTTAATGAGCATCGTAAAGTTTCAATTATGGGCACCATACATATTCTTCAGGACTTGATTAATCGCTTTCAGGTTGCAAAGAAAGATGGCAGCTTAGAGGGCGCATCGGAAGCAACTATACGAACATGGATAGATGAACTTCTTTCTGTGTTCGGATGGAATGTGCAGGATACTCATCAGGTTCTAACAGAACGTACGCTAAATAAAGAGGAACGTCAGAAGTTAAAATCGATTGGTTCTACTAATGTGCGTCCCGACTATACGCTTGTCAATGGTAAAGTCCCCTTGGCATTCGTAGACGCAAAAAGCCTTGACGTAAACATTGAGACAAACAAGGAGGTTGCTTTCCAGATTCGCTCCTATGGTTGGTCTATAGGAGCACCATTTTCACTCGTCACCAACTTTGAGCAGTTAGCCATTTATGACTGTTCATACATGCCGCGTATTAACGATGAAGCAAGTTTTGCAAGACGTTTTTATGCGACTATTGATGAATTTATTGAAAAGTTTGATGCTTTAGATACGTTCCTTTCTCGCAGCAATGTTTTGGCTGGTAATGTGAAATTTGTTCAGCAGAAAGGTAATGCTCTTGACGAAAATTTCTCAAAAATGCTTGGCGCGGCACGTATCGAATTTGCAAAAGCTATTATAGAGAAAAATGCAATCGAGAGTGTTGGCGTGCTCAGCTATTATGTACAAACAATTATAAATCGTATTCTGTTCATTCGTGTTTGTGAGTCTAGAGGATTAGAAGTTGAAGGTTTGTTAAACAAATTCGCTCAGAACAATTTCTGGGAGGAGTTTAAGAATAGTTCGTATGGTGATTTTTATAACCATTACGATGGACCTATGTTCAAAAAGATACCTTCGCTACAATCCTTGCAGATTGACAATGCCGTATTTGAGTCTTTTCTCGCTAATCTATACTATCCTTCACCTTATCGTTTTGATGTTATTCCATTGAAAACACTGAGCGATATCTATGATCTTTTTCTTGGTTACCAACTTGTAGTAAACGGTTCGTCTGTTACAGATGAGCTAAAGTCTGAGTTCAAGAAAAGTAACGGAGCAGTAACAACACCAGAATCGCTAGTCAATCAAGTTATTGAATGTACCATTCCCTTAAACACGATAGAAAACCTCACCATAGAGCAAATTTTCGACCTTAAAATTATTGATATTGCTTGTGGTAGCGGTGTATTTTTGGTTGGCGTATATGACTATTTGGTTAAACAAATAGAAAAGAAACTCGAATGTAAGCAAGATTGTGATTCTGAGCTCTATGCAGACTTAGCGTATCCTATTTTGAATATCAATGGCAGACGAAAACTGATTAATAATTGTATCTATGGGGTGGATATAAATCCTGAAGCCGTAGAGGTTTCTAAGATGTCGCTTTGCCTGCGACTTATTGACAACTATTCTCCGGAAGACTTTGATACCGTTGGCCTGCTCGGTTCTCAAATACTCAAAGGAATCGGTGGAAATATCCGTTGTGGAAATACCTTGGTGGAAGTTGACATAGAGCATCATTTCCCTGCAATTACTGACAATATGAGGGAACTTCAGGAAACAAATGCTTTTGATTGGGAATCATCTTTTCCTGCAGTGTTTGAAAATGGTGGATTTGATTTTGTTATAGGTAACCCACCATATGTTGAGGTTAAGCACTACAATGTCGGCTTGCCTCATATGGCAGCTTACATAAAAAAGAATTATTCTTCTAGCAAAAATGGGAAAATTGACCTTGCTATTCCATTCATAGAGAAGGGGATCAATTTACTCAATGCCAATGGGCGCTTGGGCTTTATTGTACAGAAGCGTTTCTTCAAGACTGATTATGGCAAAGGTATTCGTGAACTTCTTACAACTCGTAAGTTGTTGAACGGAGTATATGATTACGAAGAAACAAATCTCTTCGCAGGTAGACTTACCTACGTGGCAATTGTCGTGTGTGATAATGATAGCGCAAACAATAAACACGTTTGGTATTGTAACTCTAGTTCGCACGATACAATGTTATTGAGTGCAGAAACACTTTCTGATACCCCTTGGAATTTTGAGAGTGCTCAATTGAATGACCTTCGTCTTCGTTTGACAAAAAGTTTAGGTACGCTGAAGGATGTTTGCAATGTGAAGGTTGGCGTACAAGTTCTGTGGAATAATGCATTTCAAATTCATGTTGACAAGATAGAAAATGATTTTATCTATGGCCATAGTTTGATTGACAAGAACATTGTAATTGAAAAAGATGCTTGCAAACCGCTTTTATGCAATGAGCATTTTGCTCCACTGACAAAGCGCGAATACACAACATATGCATTATTCCCATACGATGTAACAGATGAGGGAGAAGTAACAGAATTAAGTATTAGCGACATTGAGAATAGATATCCTCGAGCATACAACTATCTAACAAGACATAAGTCACTCATTACGTCAAAGGTTCAAACATTACCAGAAAAGAACAGATTGTACAATGCTGCCGATCATTGGCACTTGTTTACCCGTGCGAACAATCATGGAGCGGTTTACAAGAAGATTGTTGTTCCCATGACGGCTCAATACCCTCAGGCTGCCGTAATTACAGATAGTCATGTGTATTGCGACAACGCTAACATGTTTTTCATTCAAGTTCCCTTCATGACTGAAGAAAAACTCTACGCATTGTCTGCCATTATCAATTCTACAATCTTCTGTGCTTTCGCTCGTTCAATCGCTAATCCACAACAAGGTGATTACTATAAGTTTAACAAACAGTTCCTTAATCCAGTGCCCGTTCCTAAAGATGCATTTGTTGAGTACAAACCGCAGATAAAGAAGTTGGCTAAGATTGCAAAAAGGATTGAAGAAACTAACGAGCAGATTCGTACTAGCATTGGTGGACAGACAACAGGTCTTGAAAATTCCTTAAAATCACTTTGGTCAGAGTTAGATAAAATTTGCGATAAACTCTATGGATTGACCAAAGAAGAGAAGTGCATCGTTTATTCAACTCACAGGTATGACAGAAATCCCTATGGACAAGAAGATTAAAGCACTTGTGGCAAAATATTCCAATAACGAGACTTTACTGATTCAACTCGTCGTTAAGGCATTCGTAAGGTTCAATCATTTAGAACTTGGAAACGGTTTCCTTTCTGCGTTCGTGTGTACTGCAAACGAGGAGTTAGAAGCAGACATTGAACTACTATCTGCTCAATGTGCAATAGAAGATGTCATCAGTATCTTTGAACTTGCTATTCCAGATATGGAGAAGACTGCTAACGGAGCAGTTTATACACCTAAGTATATTCGTGACTATATAGTACGTCAGGTAATGCATTCTGTTGAAAAGCCTTTGGAAGAATGCCTTTGTGCAGATATTTCCTGCGGTTGTGGTGCATTCTTGTACACGTTGGCAGAGTACATTCATAAACACACGGGGGAGCCGTACTGCAATATCTTCAAGCATCTCTATGGTGTAGATATTAGTACAACAAGTATAAATCGTGCAAAGATAATGTTAGCACTTGTCGCTTTACTGAATGGTGAAATTATTAAGGACGATTTGTTCAATCTGTTTGCGGGAGATTCACTCACATTCGATTTCCAATCAATGCCGAATGTTGCGACAAACAATGGTTTAGATATTATTGTCGGTAATCCTCCATACGTCCGTTCAAGGCATATTGACAAAGATACAAAGAAGAATCTCCCTCTTTGGAGTTCGTCAAAAGTGGGCAATGCAGACCTCTATATTCCTTTCTTTGAAATAGGCTTAACGGCTTTGAATGACAAAGGATTGCTTGGGTATATAACAGTCAATACGTTCTTCAAGAGTGTAAACGCACGCGCTTTACGAAACTATTTTGTTGATAATCAATTATCATTGAGCATAGTTGATTTCGGTCAGCAGATTGTGTTTAAGAAGAAACTAGCGTACACTTGTTTGGCCTTCATTTCAAAGAAACAAAGTAAATCGTTGTTATACGTAAAGGCTGATGTTGCCGACGTAGAGGCACAGAAAAATTTTGTTTACAGCAGAATTGCTTACTCTACGTTGGACAGTCATCGAGGATGGCACTTGAACAGAAATGATGTGTTAGAAAATATCCGTCTTATAGAAAATGCAGGAGAGGCACTTGGTGATAAATATGTTATCAAGAATGGTATTGCAACACTTGCAAATGATGTGTTCATCTTTCGGCCTGTACGTACAGATGAAAACTTCCACTATCTTCTCCGAAAAGGAAAGGAATATACCATTGAGAAAGGGGTTTGCAGAGACATCATTAAGCCGAATATATTAAAGAGTGAAGAAGAAATTAGCGAAAAGGAGGAGAAAATAATTTCTCCTTACGATGTTGATTGTAATATAATTTCAGAAGAATTCTTCATGGATAATTATCCTAATGCATACAAATACCTGCAGGACTGTCGTGATGTTCTTGATAAACGAGATAAGGGGGAAGGTGATTACGAAGCGTGGTATGCTTTTGGACGTACCCAAGCAATCGCCGACTCAGGGAAGAAGTTGCTTTTCCCTTATATGAGTGACTTACCGCATTTTGTATATACTTCTCAAAAAGATATGATGATCTACTGCGGTTATGCTATCTACAACGATTCGGAAACTGAACTACTGTTCTTAAAGAAGATATTGGAATCAAGTGTATTTGACTACTATATGAAGAATACGAGCAAACCATATTCGACTGGTTATTATTCGTATGCAAAAAATTACGTAAAATCATTCGGTATTTATCCCTTTACGGATGAAGAGAAACAACATCTCCTATCGTTGAAGTCAAAAGAGGAGATAGATGAATATATACGAGGTATTTACCAAGTTGCAATATAACTAGACGGGACTATCCAGTAATAGACTTAAAAACATGCAACAACTATTCTTCTTGACCTGCTCATCGTAATAATATGATTATCAAGACATACGAAGTTTATGATCTCACTTACGATGAAATCCTCATTTCGTCAAGACAGTACTGCCCATATCGTAAACGAATAAAATGATTCCACAAAGGCTATGAATGAACTGCCGAAAGCTCCACTTATATAATATGGTGAAGTTTTATGAAACATATAGCAGAGACGAATTTATAGGCATTACGGAAACGCTGAAGCTCTCTCCAACTGTGCAATTGGGAATTGCACAAATAAACGAGTCACATCCTATGATGCCCGCCTTGTTGACCTTGAACAGAATGGTAGAAGCTAGCAAAATGTAGGGTTCGTATCCTACGTGCTTACGGAGAAGATTGCTTCAAGTTTACAGATAACTTTATCCGCATAACTTTGCCTATCAGTGCTCATGACCATGCAAGTGACCATGCAAGTAACCATGCAAGTAACCATGCAAGTGACCATGCAAGTGTACAAGTTGAAAAACTTGTTTCTGCATTGATAGGGGAAATGGGACGTTCTGAACTACAAGAACTGCTATCTATCAAGAATAGAGATTATTTTAGAACGGATTATCTAAATCCTGCTATCAATACCGGCTATATAGAACTTACAATCCCTGATAAACCCAATAGTCAGAATCAGAAATATCGCCTTACGGCAAAGGGCATTGCATTGAAAGAGCACCTTAAAGATAGCAAGTGACATCAGTCCTCTAAATCCATTCATGAAAATTTATGGCCAATTTATGGCAATTTATGTTCACAAGAGAAAAAGAATAGGGGAATCCTTGCCATCTTCTCGCCCAACCCCCAGGCCAAGTGAAAAGAACGCAGCCATGAGCGATTAGAGGAATGCAAAAAGTAAGCGTAAACGTGAGTTTTTGAGTTAATAAGTTTTTGAGTTGGGCAAGTCTATACTTCCGATTTCTGTGCCGTGTAAGCAATCCGCAGGATTTGCTTTACAATCTGCTACGAATTTTCTGTACAGGATTTCCTCACGTTTCGTTACAATTGCCCTACTTGTCTTATAGAACATCTATGATGCTTACCCCCAAAAAGTGAGGCCGACTAAAATTCATAGTCGGCCTCACTTGATTATGTACAGGATAAATTATGCTACAGCTGAGCCAATGAGGAACACGCCTGCGAGAGCTACGATAGCGTAGAGCTCGGGGAATACGGCGAAGATCAAAGTCTTGGAGAATACGTCGTGACCCTGACCGATAGCGGCCATACCATTAGCACATACCTGACCCTGACGGATAGCAGAGAACAAGCCTACGAGACCGAGGGCGAAACCACCACCAAACACAGCAGCTGCCTGCAGTGAAGTGATATCAGCGGTGAGGATACCGAAGCTGTTGAGCAAGAAGTAACCTGCGAAACCGTAAAGACCCTGTGTACCGGGAAGAGCGGTGAGCACGAGGAAGTTACCGAACTTGTCCACCTTCTTCAATGCACCAAGACCTGCATTACCGGCGATTGTTACACCATAAGCTGAACCAATACCCGAAAGGGCAATCATCAAACCAATGCCTACATAGGCAATCAAAAGATTTGCATCCATAATAATTTGTTGTTTTTTAAGTTGTTATTAATTTTTTTGTTTTATTTCTTAAAAGGTTTATACGCATTACCGCCACCCTCGTAACCCGAGTTCTTGAAGAACTCCACGAACGTCAGACGCATGGGGTGAACCATAGAGCCGAGGATATTCATGAAGATATTCAAGCCGTGACCGATGACGAAGATGATAGCGGTTACGATGAAGCCCAATACGGGTACATCGGGACTCATACCTGTAGCCAAGCTGTTGAACACGCTGGCCAGGATACCTCCCGAGAGACCGAGGGCAAAGAGACGTACGTAGGAGAGCACGTCGCCCAACAGGCCGGTTACCATATTATAGGCATCCCACAGGCCAAGGCCAATGTTGAGGAAGATGTTCTTACCGGGGCTGTTGTAAAGGAGTACCATGCAGCCGGCAAGAATCATCACTACCATAAACCACAGAGAACCAGTGGATCCCGTGAGTACACCTACGGCAACACCAACGAGCAGCAGTATCCATCCGATAGTGCTCACCGCATACTTGAAGCCCAACTGAATGGTGAGGTTCACGGCCTTGAGCATCATGCCGAAGAGTATCTGCACGCATCCGATGATGAGCGAGAGGTAGAACATGGCCTGATTGTCCTGGAAGAGCAACGCCTTCATCTTCTGGAAGAAGGGAAGGTCGATGTCGTACAGGCTGAAGCCGAATGCCGTACCTGTGAGTGTACCGCAAATCACCGTAGAGAGTCCAAAGAGGAATACCAACGAGCTCTTGAACTCGGGATTGATGAGCTGGAAGAGCTTGGTGAAGATGGGCAATGCCAACATAATCAGTGCTCCGTAGCCCATGTCGCCAAGGCAAAGGCCGAAGAACACGAGGAAGAAAGGTGCGAAGAACATCGTCAGGTCCAACTCGCCATACTTGGGCAACATATACAGCTTGGTCAGCGGCTCGAAGAGTCGGAAGAACTTGTTGTTGCTCAGTTGGATGGGTATATCATCCTCGGGAGTAGGATCATCAACCTGATAGAAATGTCCTGTCTTGTCAAGGCTCTCGCGCACCTCGGGCAGCACTTTCTCGGGAGCCCATCCCTGGAGCAGCATGAGCTTGTCGCCAGCCACGCTATCGGCACTGAGGGCAACCTTGGCAAAGCTGATCTCGCTCTGCAAAGCCTCGTGGGCAGCCTTGAGGTCGGCCAGATGGTTGGCGGCAAAGGCTGCAATCTTCTGTTCTATAGCTGCATTGCCAGTCTTGAGCGCTTCGAGTTCGGCTACCACATTACCCAATGAGGATTGCGGCAGTCGGCACATCTCGGCTTCGATGCTGATTTCGGTACCTGGAGCAGTAACGGTGATGAAGTAGACCTTCGACTTGTCCTGATTGATGACAATGGCATTGTACTCGCTTTCCCACTCCTCTTTATATAGGCGGGGAGCGCAAGCAAAGAAGTTGATGTCATAGCCTGCCTTCACGAGACGCTCTACCGATGCGGGGTCAAAGTCGCCCCATGGCATCAATGCCTGCTCGTCCTTGATGAGGAGCTGCTGACGCTGCTCGTTGACGGCCTTGTCGGCGAGGAGTTGGTCGTATTGCTCAAGCAACTGGCCCCCCTCGTTCCCCCCAAAGGGGGATGACTTGACTGCAGCAGACGCTGAATCCTCCCCCTTGGGGGAGTTAGAGGGGGCCACCTTCTGCAAAGCCTCAATAGCTGTAGCATAGCGCGACAAGAGTCGCATCTGCTCCTGAACTTCTGCATCATCAAGTGCGCCCTGCTGCTTCTCAATCACGTGAAGCACGCCAAGTTCACCCATTCTGTCGAGGAATTCCTTATACTCCTTATAGAATACGAGGAATGTGAGTTTTTTCATTCTTGTTATCATAGCTCTTCCTCCATCTCATTAGAGGCCTCGGCGGGTTGCTCCGCTTCGGCACGTTTTTCCAACAGCGTCTTCAGGATCTTCTGTGATGACTTGGAGAGGTTCTCCTCATCCTCCATGAAGCGCTTAATCTTACGCACTGCATCTTGATAACCGGGTATCTGCACCTTCTCGAAGAGGTTCACCTTCTGGGTGGTCTTCTTACGGGCATGCTCGAGCAATCCCAACTTGGCCTCCATGAACTCGCTCGCAAGGGCCGTCTTGGCCAATCCCTGCAGGAGGTTGATACCATCGAAATACCACTTGGGGGCATTGAAGAGGCTGAAGGGCTTGATGTCGAAGTCGACATCGCCCAACACGGGCACTCGCACACCGGCTATCTTCTTCACTTCAAGATGCACATCCTTCACGCGGATGAGCGAAGCATCGAACTCGTTCCAAAGGGCAAACATGTACTCGTAGGCCTGAATCTGCTCTTCGAGCTGGGCTTCAAGCCGACGTACATCCTCCTTGCACTTCTTCACCTCCATACGCAGGGCACTCTCCTTATTCTTAATAATAGGCAGTGTGCGCTGACGTACCTTGAGCTGCTTCTCTATCTGCTGAAGTGACGTCTTGTTATATTGAAATTTTATAGCCACGAAATTATCTTATAATTTAATTATGAATTATGAATTGTGAATTATGAATGCATAACTAATATACATTATATATAAATAAGGCATCAAACAAATTATGAATTCATAATTCCTAATTCTTAATTGAAGAGAATCAGAGATTCTCTTTCGGCCAATACTGCTCTACCAACTCACGCTTGATATTTACCTCTTCGGGTTGGAAGTACTTACCAAACAGGCCCCAGGTAACATCGAGCATCTCGGTGGTGTTGAGGTTCACGTCGATAGCAAGGAGCTGGTTTGAGTAGTCCTTGGCAAAGTCGAGTGTACGCTCATCGTAGTCGGTGAGGTCGAAACCGTTCTCCATCTTGGTCTTGGCGTTGGCGGCGTCGGCATACAGACGTACGGCAGCGTTCATCACCTGCGGATGATCCTTACGGGTCTTCTTACCCGACACGAGTTGCTTCAGACGTGAGAGTGAACGGAACGGGTCGACGATAACCTTACCGATATCGCTGTCGCGACGGAGGAAGAGCTGACCCTCGGTGATGTAACCGGTGTTGTCGGGTACGGCGTGTGTGATGTCGCCACCGGACAGTGTGGTCACAGCGATGATGGTGATAGAACCGCCTGAGGGGAACTGCACGGCCTTCTCGTAAATCTTGGCCAAGTCAGAGTAGAGCGAACCGGGCATAGAGTCCTTAGAAGGAATCTGGTCCATACGGTTCGACACGATAGCCAAGGCATCGGCATAAGAGGTCATGTCGGAGAGGAGCACGAGCACCTTCTCGTTCTTCTCTACAGCAAAGTATTCGGCAGCGGTCAAGGCCATATCGGGAATCAGCAAGCGCTCTACAGGAGGATTCTCTGTAGTATTGATGAAGCTGATGATACGGTCGAGAGCACCGGCGTTAGAGAACACATTCTTGAAGTAGAGGTAGTCGTCGTTGGTCATACCCATGGCACCGAGGATAATCTTGTCGGTCTCGGCACGCAGGGCTACGTTGGCCATTACCTGGTTGAACGGCTGGTCGGGGTCGGCAAAGAAGGGAATCTTCTGACCAGATACCAGTGTGTTGTTCAAGTCGATACCGGCAATACCTGTTGCAATGAGCTCAGAGGGCTGCTTACGACGTACGGGGTTCACAGAGGGACCACCAATCTCCACTTCCTTACCCTCGATCTGAGGACCGCCATCGATAGCGTTACCGTAGGCATCGAAGAAACGTCCGGCCAACTGGTCGCTTACCTTGAGCGAAGGAGCCTTACCGAGGAATACCACTTCGGCATTGGTGGGGATACCGCCTGTACCCTCAAACACCTGCAGGGTAACCTCGTCGCCGGCAATCTTTACCACCTGAGCCAACTTGCCGTCGATAGTGGCAAGTTCGTCATAACCAACACCCGTTGCCTTCAGAGAGCAAGTAGCCTTGGTGATCTGACTAATCTTTGTATATATCTTTTGAAATGCTTTTGTTGCCATAATTTTTCTATTTTTTCTTGCTTGCTACCAACTCCTCGAGCTGCTTCATGAACTCGTTGTACTTATCAGACTTGTACTCGCTATAGTTGATCTGCTTGCAGACGTTGATGACACGCTTGAAGAAGTTCATTACATCGAGGAAGGTCTCGAACTCGAACTCGGCATGGCAGATATCCATTACCATGTTGACGATATCCTCCTGGCGCTCCATCGAACTTACTGAGTCGATATCGTCGAACGCATCCTGCTGCAGGATAACGAAGTCGATGAGCTCAGACTTCCAGAATACTACGTGGTACTCTACGGGTACACCGTCGTCACCAAGGATGTTGATCTGCTCGGCAATCTCCTTACCACGGAGCAGGCGGGTCTTGATCTCGTTGACCTTAGCAAGCCACTGGTCGTTGATGCGCTTAGAGATATAAGACTCAAACTCGGGATACTCCAGGTACTTTGAATAAGAGTCGATGGGGTTCACGGCGGGGTAGCGCTTCTTGTCGGCACGCTCCTGCTCCAGAGCATAGAAGCAGCGGGCCACCTTCTTGGTGTTCTCGGTCACAGGCTCCTTGAGGTTACCACCGGCAGGTGATACGGTACCGAGGAAGGTTACTGAGCCTACCTCACCATTGTTCAAGGTAACATAACCGGCACGGCCGTAGAAGTTAGAGATGATAGATGAGATATCCATCGGGAAGGCGTCGGGACCAGGGAGCTCCTCCATACGGTTCGACATCTCACGCAATGCCTGTGCCCAACGTGAAGTAGAGTCGGCCATGAGCAATACGCGTAGACCCATCGAGCGATAATACTCGGCCATGGTCATGGCGGTATACACAGAGGCCTCACGAGCCGCAACGGGCATGTTTGATGTGTTGGCAATAATGATGGTACGCTCCATCAGCTTGCGGCCTGTGTGGGGGTCGATGAGTTCGGGGAACTCGGTGAAGATTTCTACTACCTCGTTGGCACGCTCACCGCAGGCTGCGATGATAACGATGTCGGCCTCGGCCTGCTTGGAGATAGCGTGCTGGAGCACGGTCTTACCTGTACCGAAGGGACCAGGGATGAAGCCTGTACCACCCTCTACGATGGGGTTCACGGTGTCAATAACACGTACACCGGTCTCAAGCAACTTGAAGGGACGGGGTTTGTCTACATAGTTGGTCATAGCCACCTTTACGGGCCAACGCTGAATCATGTTCACCTCAACATCGTTGCCCTGCTCGTCGGTGAGTACGGCGATAGTATCCTTAATAGTATACTCACCCTCCTTGGCGATAGACTTCACGGTGCATACACCCTTCTGCTGGAAGGGAACCATGATCTTCAGCGGCTGTGAGTTCTCCTCTACGGCACCGAGCCAGTCAGAAGCCTTCACCTTGTCGCCTACCTTGGCAAGGGGTTTGAACTCCCACTTGCGGTCGTCGTCAAGAGCGTAGGTATACTGTCCGCGCTTGAGGAATACACCATCCATCTTGTCGAGGTCGTTCTGCAGACCATCGTAGTTCTTAGAGAGCATACCGGGACCCAATGTCACCTCGAGCATGTGGCCGGTAAATTCGGCAGGAGCACCCACCTTCAGTCCGCGTGTGCTCTCAAACACCTGCACAAACACGTCGCTACCCACTACCTTGAGCACCTCGGCCATCAGCCTGTCGCCTCCGGTGGTGATGTAGCAGATTTCGTTCTGTGCCACGGGACCGTCTACTGTCAGCGTTACCAAGTTCTGGACAACGCCTTTCACTTTTCCTGTTGTAGCCATATTCTATATTTACTATTTTACAATTTACAAATTACGATTGATTTACGATTTTGAGAATTATCCATCGTTGCTGTCATCCTGACAGAGCGTAGCGGCGGAAGGATCTCACAGTAGACCTTAGTAGAATTTCTGCGAGATTCTTCACTGCGTTCAGAATGACACGAGACGTTTGATAAATTCCATACAATTGTACATCAATTATACTTTAAACTCTTGAGGTACCTTAACCTCCTCTTTTAACTGACGTATCATGCTGCGCAGCAGCTCGCCTCCGGCCTCGGCATCAAGTGATATCCAACGCTCGATAATCTGTACCTTGACGAGGAATGCAAACAGCTTCTCCACACTGAAGTAGTCGAAGAATGAAGCCTCTTCCATCCACTCCCACTTGAAGACGTCGAGACGACGCTCACGCTCCACGAGATTCTCAATCTCGCTGATGCGCATAATCTCCTCGAACGAGTCCATCAAACCTGTCAGGCCAAAGTCGCGGCTGTTTGATGTACGCAACGCCTTAGCTACCTCATTGTTACCCACAATCAGGTTCTTCACATCGAGTTTGTATCGGCGTGCAGTGATAGCGGTAAGGAAGTTATTGAGATCGAGGTTAAACTGGAACCAACGTGTCACGAAAGCATTGCCCTGATTCATCGCATACGCATAGTAGAGCTGTGCCAGGCGGTCTTCCGGGAAGAGTGTCTCAGCAACCTCCTCTTCATCTTCCACTTCGGCCACAAAGTCATACATATAACGCGGATAGTTGCGGTCAGGAGCCTCTTGGGCACGGGCAGCCTCGATGATGCCGAGCAATTCATCGCGTGTATACAAACCCTCCTCGCCAAGTGCAGCCTCTCTATCCTTTATTAATAATAGGAGATTGGCATTGTCGTAGCTCAGGTACACGAGGTCGAGCAGTGCACGGTCATCGGCAGCCAGCTCGGGATAGTACAACTCGCGGAACCCACGCACGGTGAGGTTCAGCTTGTTGTCGTCGAGCGACAATTCCGGCAGTCCGGCTATGAGATAATAATAGTTTGTTTTCATTTGCTTTTTTTGTCAACGGACAACAGACAACAGTCAACAGTCAGTTATATCTTTACAATCTACAACAAACAAAACAAGCTCCCCAGTAGAATGGGGCCTATTGCCCGTTGTCTGTTGACTGTTGACATCAATTAGAACAACATCTCAACTAACTCGGGGCGGAGGAACGATTTGAAAAAGTTTACAAACTCCTCTTCGCCGAAGTTCACCTTGTATGAGCCATCAGCAGGCTGAATGGTGAAGAGCGCCTTCTGTCCGTTCACCTCTTCGATGGTCACGCCCTTGTCGAGCAGTGCCTTGGCCTTGGCGGCGAAGTACTTCTTCAGTGTGTCGGCATCAGCTGTAGAGATAACGATAGGCTCGTCGGCCACCCACTTCTCGGCGAGTGCAACTACAAACTTACCCATCACCTCCTTGTCAGCGGTGAGTTCCTTAACGGCATTGCCTACCACCTTGTCAGAAACCAGTGTCGCCACCTCACTCTTGAGGGCATTTACAGACTGGCCTGCAAAGAGGCGAAGCTCTGACTTTGTGTTTTCCATCAACTCTCCTGCCTGTTTCTGAGCGGCAGCAATCAAGGCGTCAGCCTCCTTGCGAGCCTTCTCAACGATTTCGGCAGCTTGGGTATTAGCAGCGGCCACAATGCGTGCAGCCTCCTCATTACCCTTTTCTACTCCATCCCGAAACATTTTTTCGGTCAATTCCTGAATATTCTTTTCCATATTATTAAATAGGTATTTATATATTTTCGTATGATTGGCAAAAGTACAAAATAAATCCCAATATAATCCTAAGAAATCTCTTTTATTTCTAAAAAGCTTTATTAACCGAGAAAACACATGCAACCGCATGCTTAATCATATGCATTCCCTCATCTTGATAATACGTTGAAGTATGATAGATACACAGACACGCAAACAAAACTGAATAAAGCCCATGAAGGATCCCCAAAAGGATTTCCTGTTTGCTTCTTCAGAATGTTGCTTTGCTTTTCCATGGTTTTGTTATAACGAAAAACAGGCAAAGCAAAAATTCATACGACCTTTTAGCCGTATATTTATTCCAACAGATTATTCAAATACAAAAATGCAGGAAGCAGGACTCTTACAACAAGAATTCTGCTCATACCAATGATTTATTGCAGACGATACAGTTTGTCACCCAAGTTTCGCCGTAAATCCTAATCCCTCTACAGCTTGAACAATAGCCTCAGTTTTGGCCACACCGCGAACAAGCATCTTACCGCTTTGAAGATCCACCATCACTGTATCTACACCTGCCAGATTGCCAACAGCACGGAGGACACTATTTCGGCAATGATTGCAATGCATCCCAGCTACGAAAAACTGTTTTTCTGACCGTTCTTCACACCTATCAGGGAAATTCACTATTTCTATCTCTTCAGGGGAAGTCTTCTCTACTCCTTGAGTTGGTATCTCTGGTTCGTGACAAATTCCATCACAACTACATCCTTCATGTGCCGATTTACGCACAAATCTACGTATCAATGCATTGACAAGTAGTCCCAAGAGAATAACCGAGCATAGAATATTGAACCACGGAGTATGTGTATGACACGAGGCTGAGATAACTGCCAGACTATTGGAAAACCACACACGTGGCAATAGACAATCTATACCCAAAGCAAAAGCGAAAGCACCACCAACGATAGCTGCCAAATAGAGCCATAGCGTACGCTTACCAAGCACCTTACGGATAACGAGAATGGAAGCAACATTGACCGCAGGACCTGCCATGAGTAACACGAGCGCAGCACCAGGAGTCATACCTTTAAGCATCAACGCAACAGCAATAGGAATAGAGCCTGTAGCACACAGATACATGGGCACAGCGCAGACCAAAACCAACAACATGCCTAATAGAGGACGATCAAGAAAAGCAGTAAAGAATCCATCGGGGACTGCTACAGTTATAAGTCCTGCAACAAGAAGACCGATGATAAGCCATTTCCCTATATCTTGCATCATTTCCACATAACCATAACGAAGTGCTTCGACAATTTTCCCTTTGAATGAGAGAGACTTCTCATCTACTTGTACAGAAACACAACTATCCTTTTCATTACTTTTATCAAAAAGATTGACCAATGTCCCTCCCAGCAAGGCTGTAACAAGAGCAGCCAAAGGACGTATGATAGCGAAGGGAAGTCCCATGAGAGAATAAGTAGCCATAATGGAATCGATACCTGTCTGTGGGGTTGCTATCAGAAACGAAGTCGTAGCCCCTTTAGAGGCCCCCTCACGACGCAGTGACATGGCCGTTGGTAACACGCCACACGAGCATAAGGGCAGAGGCACACCTAACGCGGCTGCATAAAAAACAGATCGGAAGTTATGTCCCGATAGATAACGACTATACAAACGATTAGGAACGAACGTATGCATCAATCCAGCAATGCCGAAACCAAGTAACAAGTAAGGCGACATTTCATTGATAAGATTGATAATTTCCTGCATAAATAATAGACTCTTTTATGAAGTTAATAAGATACAACTTATAATCCCAAAAAACACTGCAAAATTACGCCAAGTTCTCAAAACAGCCAAGAATCAACATGGTTTGGAATAAACTTTGCAACCTGGTTGCAGCCTTCACTTCAAGAGAAATTATTGAAAGAATACTATTTGACGCCCTACCCTAAAGAAACGAAAGCTCTCCGATTAATCGGAGAGCTTTGTAAAAAACTCTATAATACTTATTGCAATTATTTCAATGAGTATACAATTTCTTCCTCTACCTCTACGGCAGCGATTTTGCCCTCACGGAGCAACCAACCCAAGCCAAGGAGGAAATCATCCTTCTTCTGCTTTGTTTCTTTCTTAATTTCCTTGAAGGTCAAACCTTCCTTACCGTCAAGTGCATTCCAAATGAGACCTGCATTTTCACCGGCTTTCTCTGTCAACATAATCTTTGTAATTTTTTTAATTGTTAAACATCCATCTTTCTCCTCTCACAAGGAGCATACCTAATAATTCGTTGCAAAGGTACGAATTATTATGTTTTACAACATATTTCTGGGCTTTTTTCTCATTACTTTCACACTTTTTATTACATTTTTTTCCTATTTGCCCAAATTCGTGCAGCAGTTTCTACCATTTTGACACATGGACGTTTCATATAATAAGTTTGAGTACGTTCATCAGGTACAGGTAGTTGAGGTTTCCTTTCACGCAATCCGAGGAGTTCTGCACAAATGAGCGAACCGTTCTCACAGACGAACTCTTCAGCCAACTGCTGAACGAATGCATAGTTATCTGCCTTTCCTTGCCGATTGGTAGCATCTGTGCATCCTGTTTCCAACCCAGCGAGGATAAACATACCACAAGCAGCTCCACAGGTTTCGCGCATACGCCCGATACCACCGCCAAACGAAGCCGACATCTTCAGAGCTTGCTCCTCGGTATACCCATACTCGTCAGCAAAGGCAGCTGTCACTGATTGCGCACAATTATATCCCATCTTAAAAAGTTCTACAGCACGCATTATCCTCTGTTCATTATCCATAGCTATCTTTGATTATTATTTATTCATCTGTATCAATTGTTTCACGTGCGAACGTTCGCCCACTACCCATATTATATCACCTTCCTGAAATTCCAAATCAGGCACAGGCTTAATCAAAACATCTCCGCCACGATCTACGCCTACAAGCATACAGCGGAACTCCGAACGTAAGCCACTGGTCAGTACACTCTTTCCCAAAAGTACAGAATCAGGAGTTATGAGCAACTGTTGTAGATTCATTTCGCTGTCAAACAAGTTCACTTCACCAAAATCGATCAGTTCGTTCTCTATAGCTTCTCCGAAAGCTGTAAGTTGCTCCTCATTACCAATCACCTGTAACACGTCGTTTGGGAAAAGTTGCATATAAGGATCAGGAATATTTATACGACGTTCACCACGTAATACCGAAACGACATGCACTCCGTATCTACGTCCCAAATTAAGGTCTACCAAGGTCTTACCAGCCCAAGAAGACAGGGATGGAAGCTGGAAATCTGAAAGCAAGATTTCTTTGGACATCAATTGTCCTGCATACTTAGGTCGAGCCTCACCCACATGCTGCTGCATCAGTTCCTTAACGGAAAGATTATGGATAAAGTTTTGCTCCAACACATGTTGTTGTTTTCGCAATCGTCGTGAGAATACTATAGCAACGACCAATACAGCTGTAGCGCCCAAAAGCAAAGTACCTGAGGTGTTGAAATAGTGACGGATCACCAATACGATGAAAAGCACAGCCACGCCTGTGCGCGCCAACATGAGAAGTAATAGAGGAAAGCGATTAAGGCGATTATCAGACCATAGCTCCACAAAGAGCTTCGCATAGTTGCGTTTCATAATAATAGGACGCAGAAAAGGCGACATACATGCCAAAGTAATCACCACCCCAATCCAACAGGCCGCAGTCTTGGGAAGTATTCGATACAATAGAGGTGATAGGAAATTGGCCGACACCAGCCATATAGCAATACACAAAACCGAATAAATACCTACCACCTTGAGCATATCCATCACAATGACACGCCATTTGTTTTCATTGTTCACTGTATTGAAACTCGTAGCATAACGTTCAAGCCATGCCTTCCAATGCATAGGCATTCTATCTTCAATCCAATGTGAAACAGGATTAGAGAGGCGAATCATATAGGGGGTAAAGAAGGTTGTGATGACTGAGGCCGAAACGATAATCGGATACAAGAAAGGACTGATAGCACCCAAGCTCACCCCAAGCGAAGCGAGAATAAATGCGAATTCACCCACTTGGGCCAAGCTGAATCCACACATGACCGAAGTCTGCAACGATTGTCCGCCCAGTATTAATCCGAGAGCACTAAACGACGAACGAGCAAAAATAACAGCCAACGTAATTACCAAAATAGGAAGCCAATGCTCAGCTATCACTGTCGGATCAATCATCATACCCACTGACACGAAGAATATTGCACCAAAAAGATCCTTAATTGGTTGAATGAGATGTTCTATTTTCTCGGCTTCAAGTGTTTCGGCTAAGATGGAACCCATCACAAAAGCGCCAAACGCAGCCGAGAACCCCACATGGTCGGCAAACACCACCATACCGAAACAAAGGCTGAGCGAAACAATAAGCAACATCTCATCACTTATCCATCGCCGAATACGCTGCAATATTGTAGGAATAAGATAGATGCCCACTACAAACCATAGAATAAGGAAAAACACCAATTTCAATATACTCATTAGCATTTCTGCCCCTTGAAACTGCTTACTTGCAGCCATAGTGGAAAAGAGAAGCATTAGAATGATGGCAATGACATCTTCAAGAATAAGCACACTGAACACAATACTCGTGAAACGCTGCTTTCGCACCCCAAGGTCATCAAACGACTTTACGATAATGCTCGTTGATGACATCGCCAGCCCCCCTCCTAAATAGATACAATCCATCAACGTCCATCCAAACAACGAGCCTATGAGTAGTCCTACCAACAACATCCCCATCAGACTTACCGTAGCCGATATGATAGGCGTGCTGCCTATGCCCATCAGCTTTTTGAACGAAAACTCTAACCCTAACGAAAAAAGTAGGAAGATTACACCTATCTCAGCCCAAATCTTGATGCTCTCTACCTCAATAACCGACGGAGTGAAACCCACATATGGACTAGCCAAGAATCCTGCTACGATATAGCCAAGCACCAATGGCTGCTTCAAAAGTTTAAAGACAAATGTCATTATCCCCGCACAGATCAGAATAAGGGCAAGGTCTGTAATAAGTGGTGGTAAATGGGCCATTATTTCTCTGCTACAATTTCTGCTATTTTCACAATGGTCATCATAGCTTTCTGCATGGAACCAATGGGTACAAACTCATATCGGCTATGGAAATTGACCCCACCTGCAAAAATATTAGGGCAAGGCAATCCCTTAAAGGAGAGTTGGGCACCATCGGTACCACCACGTATAGGTTTTATCTTTGGCTCTACCCCTATCTCACGCATCGCCTGACAAGCAATGTCAACGACATACATCACCGGCTCTATCACTTCACGCATATTGGCATACTGGTCAGTAATTTCAAGCGTAATCGTATCGGAGCCATATTTATTATTAAGGTCATGTACTAATAATTTGAGCAGTTCCTTGCGCTTATTAAAGGAGTCCGTGTCATGATCACGTATAATATAGTTCACCGTTGTTTGTTCCACTTCTCCCCTCAGTCCTATTAGATGAAAAAATCCCTCATACCCTTCGGTACATTCAGGCACTTCATGCTTAGGCAACATCCCCATCAGTTCTGTTGCCACACGCATTGAATTAAGCATTTTACCCTTTGCATAGCCAGGATGTACATTGCGCCCCTTAATGATGATACGTGCCGAGGCTGCGTTGAAGTTCTCATATTCCAATTCCCCTACTTCACCTCCATCCATCGTATAGGCCCAATCACAGGCAAAATGCTTCACATCAAACTTATGAGCACCAAGACCTATCTCCTCATCGGGATTAAAACCTATACGTATCTTGCCATGCTTTATCTCGGGATGTGACTGCAAATAAGCTATAGCCGATACGATTTCTGCCACACCCGCCTTATCGTCGGCACCCAAAAGTGTACGTCCGTCCGTCACAATAAGATCATCTCCTACGTAGTGTAGCAGTTCAGGAAATTCTTCTGCAGTCAGCACTATATGATCTTCTGCCGAGAGCAGTATATCCTTTCCATCGTATTGCTCCACTATACGAGGATTCACCTCCTTACCCGTCACATCGGGACTCGTATCCACATGAGCTATAAAACCAACCGTAGGTACCGTACGGAGAGTATTAGCTGGGAGAGATGCAAAGAGATAGCCATGACTATCAAGTGCAATCTCCTCAAGCCCCATCTCCTCCAATTCTATACGAAGCATTTTCACAAAATCCATTTGCCCAGACGTGCTGGGGGTCACTCCTGCCTCATCGGCCGATTGAGTATCAATGCGCACGTAACGCAAAAATCTGTCCACTAAATCCATAATAACACGAAAATTGTGGCTAATTTACTACAACTTTGCCATACATGAAAGTTCTGGGGCATTTTTTTTGCGACCATCTCAATTCTTACGTTCCCTTATTCCTCACCTTCATAACCTATAAAAACAGGTCTTAGAGCAAACTTTTCTACAGCGAGGGTGTTTTTATGAAACATAAACTTAAAACCTTTACTAAGATGAAAAGAATATTTTTCCTCATGAGCGCCCTGTGCCTCCTCATTAACAATGCAGCAGTTGCACAATCCAACAGATCCGAACGGGAAAAACAGTGGCGTGCCGAACGGGAACGCAAACGCGCCGAGGCCCGTGCCTTAGAACAGCAACAAGACTCTATAGCATTCAACCAAGCAATAGAAGCCCTAAAAAGTGGCAACTGGGTGCTCGAAGCCAATAATGTCAATTTCTTCAACGGCATTACACGATTCGTATCATCCGACACCAACTATATCAGTTGCGAAAATAGTGAGGGCACCATACAGACCGCGTTTAACAACTTCACCTATAGTCCTAACGGATTGGGCGGCGTTACCGTGCAAGGCGACATCAATGGCATCCGAATGTCAACAGACAAGGAAGGTAATGTTTACTACAGTTTCAATATCATTGGCAGTGCAGTATCAGCCACCGTATATCTAACACTAACCGGAGGCACTAACCAAGCAAGCGCCATGATAAACCCCAACTTTTCTGGACGATCAATGACCCTTGACGGCTATCTAGTACCCTACAGCCAAGCCTCCATTTTCCAAGGAACACCATCATGGTAGAAATACAATATCAATAACAAATGAAGAGGAGTAGCCTATCAACGGTAAGTCCTCTTCATTTGTTTTTCCATCAATTGCCCCACACTCACAGACAGCGGCATCAAGGTCGCATAGCAAAATGAACGTGCATCATAGCCATAGGAACAAGTAATTGCGTAAAATCTGCGACATACTTTTTTCATCATAAAAGATGTAATATTTATCATCCCAATATCGGATGAACCAGTTTTTTTATGTAAGTTTGCACTATTATTGAAGCATATAACCACTAGAACACAATGACCACCCTCATCAACAATGCCACCATCATCAACGAAGGCGAACAATATATAGGTAGTTTACTCATCGAAGATAATAGGATTGCCGCTATCATCCGCGGCAATGATACTCAAGGCATTGTAGCCGACCAAACGATTGATGCTACGGGACAATACCTACTTCCTGGAGTCATCGATGATCATGTACACTTTCGCGACCCAGGCCTCACCCACAAGGCTGACATGGCTAGTGAGAGCCGTGCTGCAGCACGAGGAGGCATAACCTCAATAATGGACATGCCCAACTGCAATCCGCAAACTACCACCATAGAGACGTTAGAGGCCAAGTTTGCTGATGCGCAGGAGAAATGCCTCGTCAACCATAGTTTCTACCTTGGTGCCACAACGGACAACATAGAGGAGATACGCCGTGTAGACCCACGCACGGTATGCGGTGTGAAGCTCTTTATGGGCAGTAGCACGGGCGGCATGCTGGTGGATCAGAAGGAACGTATTGAAAATATCTTTCACGAGTCGCCAACCATCATCGCCCTACATTGCGAGGATCAGGGAATCATATCGGCTAATACTGCCAAATACAAGGAGGAGACCCACAACAATGATCCTGATGTACGTTACCACCCTTTAATACGTAGCGAGGAGGCCTGTTTCCTGTCGACAGCCAAAGCAGTAGAGTTAGCCAAAAAGACAGGAGCACACATACACATCTTACATATCACCACAGCCCGCGAACTAGAGCTACTCGAAAGTGGAAATTTGCAGAACAAGCATATCACAGCAGAAGTATGCCTACCTCATCTCTACTACACCTGTTCCGATTATGCCACCTACGGTACACGCATCAAGTGTAATCCCGCAATAAAGACGGCTACTGACCGTGATGCGCTGCGTCAGGCATTGCGCGACGGACGTATCGACGTTATCGGAACCGACCACGCACCTCACCTTCTTCAGGAAAAGGAGGGTGGATGTCTAAAAGCAGCCTCGGGCATCCCCACCATACAATATGTATTACCAGCCATGCTGGAACTCAGCGACAAAGGCATCATCAGTCTTCCCGAAATCGCGGAAAAGATGGCGCACAACCCCGCCACACTGTATAAGGTCAAGGAGCGTGGTTTCCTGCGCCCAGGCTATCGTGCAGATCTTGTACTTGTGAAGCCAAACGAACCACATATGGTGAGCGCCGATACTATCGTCAGTAAATGTGGATGGAGCCCCTTCGAGGGACACACCTTTCGGTGGAACATCACCCACACCTGGGTAAATGGCCATGCAGTATACGAAGTAGGAGAGTTCAATGAACAATACATGGGAGAACGACTGACGTTTGACAGATGAAAAGAGTGTTGAGCTACTCCGTCCGTGAGGTAGCACCCTACATCAATTGGACATATTTCTTCCACGCGTGGGGTATGGAGTCACGTTTTGCCACAGTGGCAGATGTGCACGATTGTCTGGTCTGCCAGTCCCAATGGACAAATTCTTTTAACAAAGAAGAACGTGCCAAGGCACACGAAGCCTTGAATCTGTACCAAAACGCCTTGGAACAATTACGGCTCATGGGCCATCAAAAGCTATTAAAAACCACGTTCCGGATAGTTTCAGCTAATAGTATTGACGATGACATTATTGCCGAAGGCATACGTATACCTTGTTTGCGGCAACAACATCCCAACAAAGAGGGATACACACTCTGCTTGAGCGATTTCATACGTCCTTACTCCTCTGGCATACTAGACACAATAGGATTATTCGCTACCAGCATTGACAAAAATATCTACGCCCTATACCCAGAAGATCCCTACCGACAATTATTGGTAGAAACACTAGCCTCGCGTCTTACCGAAGCAGCCACAGAGAAAATGCACCTAGAGGTACGCACCAATTACTGGGGATATGCTCCAAACGAACGACTCAGCATAGCAGAGTTACACAATGAACGCTTCCAGGGCATACGCCCTGCTGTAGGATACCCTTCCCTACCCGACCAATCCATCAACTTCATCATTGACGAAATGGTCGACATGCTGTCTGTCGGGATTACTCTCACCGAACATGGAGGCATGTACCCACCGGCATCAGTCTCGGGCCTCATGATAGCTCATCCTCAAGCGCGCTACTTTTCTGTAGGCAACATAGGAGATGATCAATTTACCGAATATGCGCAACGACGTGGCATAGAAAAAGAACATCTACGCAAGTACATGCCTATAATATAAAAAGGGGCTGTTGTCTCAGCCCCATATAATAGAAATCAACATTTCGGAAAATCGCCCAAATAGGGTGGAAGTTCTACATGTTCAAACCTATACCCAAGTCGTTTAAGTTCCATTGCTGCACCTATGCGATACATCACCTTAACAGCGCGTGCGAACACATGAAAAGCAATTGGACTCTGAGGCTCTATCTGTTCACGACGAATAATAGTAACTGCCGTTTGCGCACAACTTCGTATCACACTCTCCAAGCGAACAGCCTCATGACTATCCAAAGAAAGCCCCAAGACCTGTTGGACAATATGCTCATCCATATCATCAAAGCCCTGATCACCATAGTACGATCGGTAAGGCATCTTCAAACATTCCTGCCAATTCTTATCCCAACCATGAGCTATAGCCAGTCCTAGATAGCCAGCCCAAGCAATCGAGACAGTTGGATAATCAGCAATCTGTACCACAGCATCGGCAACATACTCTGGAGCCAAGAAATCCCAGTGACCAGTGAGATCATCTATAGCTAGCAATACTCCATCGAGCATGCCATACGAGGTGCAGATACGTAACAACTCGTTCTCTATTTTTTCCTCGAATCGATTGAGAAATCCTATATCCATTTGAATGAATTAAAAAAGCCCCACAACGGAAGTTGAAGGGCTTCGCTATACATATTGTAATGTTTATTACTTCTTGAGATACTCTTGTACTTTCTCTGAAGGAACCATTTGCTCATCGAAAATATAAGCGCCAGTCTTCGGAGACTTAACCATCTTAATCACTTTAGAGTAAGAACTTGACTTACCCGTTTGAAGAGATGCAACCGCTTTCTTTGCCATAATCTATATTGTATTACTTAATTTCCTTGTGTACTGTTACTCGCTTCAAGATAGGATTATACTTCTTCAACTCCAATCTTTCAGTTGTATTCTTTCTGTTCTTAGTGGTGATATATCGAGATGTACCCGGCATACCGCTTTCCTTGTGCTCGGTGCACTCAAGAATAACTTGAACTCTGTTACCTTTAACTTTCTTTGCCATAATTAGTCTCTCCTTTACGCAATTACTTTAATGTCGTTCGGAGTGCAGTGACCCTCAGCAAAAGCTTGCTTCAAAGCAGCGTCCAAACCTTTCTTGTTAATCAAACGAAGACCAGCGGCGCTCAAGCGCAACTGAATCCAACAATTCTCTTCTACATAGAAGAATTTCTTTCTAAACAAGTTCACCTCAAATGTACGCTTTGTTCTACGCTTAGAGTGTGAAACGTTGTTGCCAATCATGGCTTTCTTACCGGTAATTTGACAAATCTTCGACATTTCTATCTAATTTTGATGTTTATTTTGCTCTGCATTCAAATTTCAGCGTGCAAAATAACTACTTTTTTACGGAATAGCCAAATAAATCAGTCATTAATTTCACTTTACGATTGAAATTCTTCTTTTTTCACTATTTCCCGTAAAACTTCGAGGGCTACAAGCACAGCATTTCGGGTATTTTCTTCTCTCCCTCTATCAAAATGCCGGATACAATACGTACGCATCTCGTTATGCGATATTGCCGCCACCCATATAGTACCAACGGGAATTTTCTCTGTACCCCCCGAAGGTCCAGCCATCCCTGTTGTAGCCACGGCAAAGTCGGTGTTCATGGATTGCATAACTCCTCGCGCCATCTCTACGACCGTCAGTTCACTTACCACGCCTTCCTCATTCAACGTCTTAGGCAACACACCCAATAAACGCACCTTCACCTCCTCAGCATAAGCTACTACGCCTCCCTTAAAACATGCTGAGCTGCCGGGCACTGCAGTCAAAGCTGCAGCAATACGACCTCCCGTACAACTCTCAGCCGCAGCAACACTCCACCCCTTGGCCAAAAGAACAGCTTCGATGGATTGGGCTATTTTATATATCTTGTCTTCCACATTTATGAAGGTTTTAGCCGATGGAAACACGCGAATACGCAGGTTTGTCAATTGAGCAGAAATCCTTATCCATAAACTTATAATAGCCTGTAATAGCTATCATGGCAGCATTGTCTGTGGTGTAGCCAAACTTGGGGATATACACATTCCATTTAAAACGGCGCGCATGATCAAGAAAAGCATTGCGAAGTCCCGTGTTTGCAGAAACACCTCCCGCCACAGCAACCTCCTTAATACCGAGTTCCTTGGATGCAAGGCGCAACTTCTTCATCAGAACACCCACAATGGTCGCTTCAAGTGACGCTGCTAAATCTTCCTTATTTTGTTCGATGAAATCGGGGTTTTCTTTCAGCCTGTCGCGCAGGAAATAGAGGAACGAGGTCTTCAGTCCGCTGAAGCTATAGTCGTAGCCTGCGATATTAGGCTTGCTGAATGTGAAGGCCTTGGGATTTCCCAGACGAGCCAGTCGGTCGATAATAGGTCCGCCCGGATAACCCAGCCCCATCACCTTGGAGCATTTGTCGATGGCCTCGCCAGCCGCATCATCAATCGTCTGCCCTATCACCTCCATATCATTATAAGCCTTAACAAGGACTATCTGCGAATTCCCCCCTGAAACCAATAGACATAAGAAAGGATACTTGGGTGTATCCTTCTTAGCCTCGGGTTCTTGAATGAAATGAGCCAGAACATGTCCTTGCAAATGATTCACATCAATCAAAGGAATACCCAAAGAGCGCGCAAAACCTTTTGCAAATGACACACCAACAAGCAAAGAACCCATCAAGCCTGGACCGCGAGTAAAGGCCACGGCAGAGATATCTTCCTTAGTTACCCCCGCCTTCCTTATTGCCTGATCAACCACCGGCACAATATTCTGCTCATGAGCACGAGAGGCCAGTTCGGGCACTACTCCACCATAGTTTTCATGCACCGCCTGACTAGCTGTCACGTTTGAAAGCAGTTCACCATTTTTTATTACCGCCGCAGAGGTATCATCACATGAAGACTCTATACCCAAGATAATAATATCCGTCATCACTTGCTTACTAATAATAAATACAAAACATCCATTTGATTAGGGTATCATCCATATACCCTACCAATACATTTATATTCGGATGCAAAAATAAAGAAAAAAGTCCGCCCCACAAAACAGAAATGAAATTAACCCTCTATGAAACACCAATACACCATCTACTGTACCTTCATATCACAAAAACAAGGAGGAAAGTTCACATGCCAATCTGCACGGCAGCAGCAAGGAAAACAAAGAAGTCCGTCACATAAACCCATAAGGAATAGTAACGGACTTTTCAAGAAAGCTAAGTATTTCTTACTCTGCAGCAGGAGCTTCTTCTTCAGCAGCCTCAGATACAGTTTCCGCAGCCTTCACCTCCTCAAGAATAGCCAATGCTTTATCAAGTACAGTTGTATCATCGATGCGAACGAGACCACCGTCAGGACCTGGCTCAAGATGGATACCCACACTTTGACCTAACTGGAAGTTCTGGCCGCCAAAGAAGTTTCTTACGGTTTCTACAGTTACACCAAGCTCGTCGGCGATACGGTGCATACTACCATCAGGCAATGAATCTTTAAGATTGCGCAGTTCATTGAATGTCATTAACTTGCTCATAATCGTAAAATTTTATTATTACTAATAGTGTTGATTGTGTTTATAGTATATTGTTATTAATATATATCAATGCATATATCGTGATGAACACGAAAGTTAAGTATATGGCAGAGGTCATTATATTGACGTCTTCGACTAGGAATCCCGAACGAGTATAATTGGCGGACATATGAGCCGGACGAAATTCAATCTTATTATGCACAAATGTATATAAAAGATACACAATCCATCCGATTGCCATACCAACAATGGCACCGCAGAGAATATCTCCCGGATAATGAACACCAAGATAGATACGCGAAAAACTATTTACGATTGCCCATAGAAGAAGCGTAAACGATAGTGTACGATTCTTAACAAGCAAAGAAAGAAACATAAATAACCCAAAAGAATTGCATGCATGACTCGAGGTAAAACTAAAACCTCCACTACGATATCCATTAAAGGTATCTATAAGATGCATTATCGACGGATCGTAACTTGGACGCAAACGACCAACTAAAGGTTTTATAACATCAGAAGAAATATTATCTGTAAGCAACACTGTAAGAGCAACTCCTAAAATGATGAGAAGTGTATTACGAGGAGTGGTGTTCTTAAAGACAATAAAAAGAAGTACTGCAGCCACTGGTATCCAAACCGAAGTAGTCGTATAAATCTTCATTACACCATCCATATACAGCGAATCACTGCCGTTGAGGGCAAGCATTATTTGTTTATCTATGTCGATTAATCGCTGTATATCCATCGCTTCTGTTATCAAATTTGTTCGATAGCCGAAGCGGGAAGCCAGCCGATGTTGCCATCTTCTATTTCAATTTCTTTCCACTCTTTCATACTATCGTCCTTTATCGTTACTTTTTTGCCTTCATGGAGGATGAAGAGTTCGGTACCTGAGGTACTGGGTGTACTGCGTACCGTCACACTCGGCTCCATGATGATAGCGCTCTCTCGATGCTGCAATTTATCCTTTTGGTTCAATGCAATCACATTGGCCAAAATAGTGCATGCCAAAGAGAGTAATGCAAATATAAAGATAATTTTTTTAGTTTTGCTCTTTTTATTAAAAATAAATAACGTCAAGCATAGAATTAATACTATAAAACATAAAATTCCACATTTTGCCCATCCATCCACAGGCATTATGGAGGAGAAATCGCGGAACCAACGTACAAAGAAGAGTTCGCTCACGATAGCATTTTTGTCCACTGCCTTGCTACGTGCCAGTTCGAGATTGAACTGTATATCCTCATTCGATGGGTCGAGCAACAAGGCTCGTTCATAGTTGAGGATTGAGTGAGCTATATCGTTGGATTTATAGTAAGCATTGCCCAGATTGTAATACACCGAAGCAGCCTCTCCTTCGGCGGCGAGCAACTGCTCATAGATGTGTATGGCAGTAGCATAGTCGGCCGTGGCATAGGCACTATCGGCCATAGCCTTGGTATAAACCACGGTACTGTCACTAAAGGTCGTGCTTTGTGCGCACAGACTAATACTGGCACACACGCATACACACATATATATAAGGAGTCGTTTCATAGGATTTTATCTTTTAATTGTATTTTCCAATTTGTTCATCAGCGCAGCAACCATCTCATAGATTTGTTCTACAGAATCCTTGGATAATGTAGGCGCATAGCGGGCAAATTCGCATTCGTTGAGCAGCTTATCACACTCTTCTATCAAAGACTCGGGTACTTGACAAGCAGCCAGTTCTGCAGCAATATTATCCTTGGAGAGTTCCGATTGCGGCATATTCAGTTTGTCGCTAAGGTATCCCCAGATAGCTTTAAGCACTTCATCATAGAATCCGCTCTTGTCCTTCTCGGCCATTTTCTTTTTAGCAATCTTGAGTCGGCGAGTTGCCACCTTTCCTGCCTTCTTGGTGCGTGCCTTAGCAATATTGGCATTCTCCACAGCCTGCTTGCGATACACAATCATCAGAACAGTAAACAGGAGGAGGGGAACGATATACCACAGCCAATAGTTCAGCGAGCCAAAGAAGAAGACTCCACGAGGACGATAGTAAGTATCTTTAAGGTTGATGTATCGGATATCCTGTCCCAACAAGCGCAATTCCTCTTTGCTAACATATCCCACAGGAGCCGATGAGCTTGACGAGCCACTTCCCTTGGCTACGTTGAGCGTATATTCAGGTGTCGTAAGTGTCTTGTAAGCACCACTCTTGACATCAAAGTAGGAAAACTCTACAGGCGGTATAGTATAGGTGCCTCCAAAGCGCGGTATAGCAAGGTATTCAATAACCTTATTACCCGACTGTCCACCCTTCTTGAGCGTAAACTTATTGTCAATCTTCGGATCATACACCTCAAAGTCCGCCGGGAAGTTTACTTCAGGTGTCTTGATAAGTTTCATGTTACCAGTTCCCGAGATGATGAGTTTGAGCGTAACGGCCTCATTTTCCTTTAGCTCAGTAGTGCTGATAGAAGAAGAGATAGAGAACTCTCCCACTCCACCGCTATATGATGCGGGTTTTCCTGTCGGTAATGGACTGACATCAATGGTCAGTTTAGGCGTACGGATAGGTTTCTGCACATTGACATAGCTGCTACCTCCATTAAAGAAAGCTTCGAATGGGTCATAGTTCTGTACACGCTGTGCCACGGTACCTTCAAAGGTGATAGAAGGGATTTCCAACTTTCCGCTTTGTTGCGGGAAGAGCACATACTGACTCCATACGATGGTACGATAGTTGCGTCCCTGGTAGTGTTCGAGCTGGAACTCACGGTTCCCTTTAGGCATCTCCACCTCTTGGGTATGGAATCCCTTGAGGTCGGGCATCTTACCGCTGACATTGGTGAGGTTTACCGTTGTATATATCTTATAGGTCAGGAGTATGGCTTCTTGCTCATACACTTTCTTCTTGTTGACTGTAGCCACAATGAAAAGGTCTTCATCGCTAATCTTTCCGCTTTGCGAAGAGGCAGATGCTCCCCTACCCGATGACTGGGAACCGGATTGCTGTGCCGATGAACCGCGCTGATCAGGAGGCAACACCTTCACCGTAAGTTCCTTGGAGGTCATCTGCTTACCATCTGCACTGATTGTTGCTGCAGGAATCTTATAGGTACCCTCTTTCTTGGGTCGAAGGATACAGGTAAAGGTCAGTGTATGCGATGAGGTACGTACTCCATTGATGATTGACGTACTCGACGAACTGGATTGTGTAGGACCCATGAGAATGTCGAAGTCCGTGATATCGCCTACTCGGAAATTCTTGGCCTTATGCGTATTGATGGTATAGCTCAGGCGAAAGGTCTCGCCCATCACTACTGCCGATGGTGCATCGGCAGTAAATGTCACCTCATCGGCCTTTATTTGTGTAAAGGCAGCAATAAGTAGTGTGAATGTTAAAAGTAACTTCTGTTTCATATTCTTCTACGAGTGCAGGAGTCTGTATTGCAGGAGTACAGGCCAGTACCTGTTCGCCGCTTTCTTCTTCCTTGGTTCTCTATTTCTTTTCTTATTATTATCTAGTTGTATGTAAGTATTACCAGTCCTTATCAAAAGTCTTGCCTTGGTGCTGTTGCATCATTTTCTTTTGTTTTTCCTGTATATCCTTTTCATCCTGCATCAGGGCATTGAGTATCTGCTCGGCATTCTCTTTGGATATCTGCTCCTCGTTTTGTTGAGATTGCTGCTGCTCCTGCTGTTCCTGCTGCTGTTGTTGTTGCTCTTGTTGCTGTTGTTCTTGCTGTTGCTGCTCCTGTTGCTGTTGCTCCTGTTGCTGTTGCTCCTGTTGCTGTTGCTCTTGTTGCTGCTGTTCTTGTTGCTGTTGCTCTTGATTTTGTTCCTGATCCTGATTCTCTTGCTGTTGGTCTTGCTGATTCTGTTGTTGTTTCTTGTTCATGTACATGGCTTTAGCAAGGTTATAGCGAGTCTCATGGTCATGCGGATTGTTTCGCAGCGATTCCTTGTATGCCTCCACGCTTTGTGGATATTGCTGTGCGCTATAGAGCAGTGTACCAAGGTTATGATAGATCTGAGCCAGTTTGCTCTTGTCGGTTTCGAGCTTGGCCGCTGTGGCATATTGCTTCAAGGCCTCATTGCCCTTTTCCTCCGACTTTGCCGCCTGGCTGAAAAGTGCGTTACCCAAGTTATACATGGCATCGACCGATGTTGGATTCAGTTCCAATGCCTTACGGTATTCAATCTCCGCCTTTTCAAAAAGGCTGTCGGCATACAACTTATTGCCATTGCGTATATGATCACTCTCAGTCATTGTCTGTGCTGTGGCACACAGTGTGCAACAGAGCATGATATATAGATATGAAATTCTTCGCTTCATGGTCATCATGTCTATTTATTTAAACAAATTGAAATCCTTCAACTTCGGGTTCTTCTTCACCATAAGCAGCATTTCCAGCAACAGGAGTATGAATGCTATCCATGCCATTACGGAGAACTGTTCGTCATATTCAGAGTAGATGGTGGTTTCCACATCAGCCTTGGCCAGCTTGTCAATCTCGCGCTGCAGTATGCGCTGTGCGTTGTTGGTATTGTCAATGCGGATATATACTCCATTACCAGCAGCCGCTATCTCCTGGCACATCTGTTCGTTGAGTTTGGTGACGATGACGTTGCCCTCCTTGTCGCGACGGAAGTCGTTGGCACGCTCCCTGGGAATAGGTGCGCCCTCAGGTGAGCCAACTCCCATCACATACACCATCATACCCTTCTCCACAGCAGCCTTGGCAGCCTCTACAGCACCTCCTTCGTGGTTCTCGCCATCGGTGATGATAATGATAGCCTTCCCCACTCCCTCTTTTGGAGTAAAGCTGCGCGTAGCCATATCAATGGCAGCTTTTATATTGGTACCCTGACGAGCGATGAGGTCCGGGTCAATGGATTCGAGGAACATCTTGGCTGAGATGAAGTCACTCGTGATAGGTAGCTGTATGAATGCATCGCCAGCAAAGACTATGAGTCCCACCTTGTCATCCTCAAAACCATCAACGAGCTTGGATACGATATTCTTCGATTTCTCCAGTCGGTTGGGAGCCACATCTTCGGCCATCATGGAGTTAGAGATATCGAGAGCTATCACGGTTTCAATACCCTGACGCTTGACGGTCTCCATCTTGGACCCGAATTGTGGACGCGCAAGCAACAACACCATGAAGCAAAGGGCTACAAAGGTGAGCCAGAACTTGAGTGCGGGTCGAAAGCGCGACACTTCAGGCATCATGGCACCGAGCAACTCAGGTGATCCATATCTACGGATGGCACTCCTGCGCTTGTGGCCGGCATAGAAATATACCGCCAAGATAACAAGGAGCAGGATATATAGAAACAGGGCGTTAGGATTTGCAAACTTGAACATAAATTCAATCTACTATTTACAGATTTACTATTTACAACTTATTTTTCAACCTTTACGTTTTCAATCAGTATAAGCGAAGCCTTCTTACGGTATTCTTCTCAAAATCGTCAGGCGCAGCAGAACCTCCAATACGAGACACGCCATAGCCCATAGCGCAAAGGGCATATACTCCTCTGACTTGCGGCTGAAGTCCTTGACGTTGAGCTTGGTCTTCTCCAGTTTGTCAATCTCTTCGTACACCTCCTTGAGCTTCGAGTTACTGGTGGCACGGTAGTACTGGCCATCGGCAGTCTTGGCTATCTGTTGCAAGGTACTCTCATCAATCTCTACCGGCAGGTTGATATACTGTACGCCACCCATCGTACGATAGGGGTAAGGCGCTGTACCATTACTACCTACACCAATGGTGTACACACGGATTCCGTAGGTCTTGGCTATCTCGGCGGCAGTGAGGGGCGATATGTCGCCACGGTTGTTCGAGCCATCGGTAAGGAGGATGACCACCTTCGACTTGGCCTTGCTGTCCTTGAGTCGGCTCACCGCATTGGCTATACCGAGGCCAATGGCCGTACCGTCTTCGATGATACCATTCATCGCCATGTCACAGCTCACGCTATTGAACAGATTGAGCAACACGGCATGGTCAACTGTCAAGGGCGACTGAGTGAAGCTCTGTCCTGCAAAGATGGTCAGACCGATATTGTCGTTAGGACGCCCGTTGATAAAGTCGGCAGCTACCTGCTTGGCCGCTTCCAGTCGGTTGGGCTTCAAGTCCTCGGCCAACATACTGGTCGATACGTCCACAGCCAACATGATATCGATACCTTCCACCTCGCTGCTCTGCCAGCTGTCGGTCGATTGGGGACGAGCAAGCACCACGATGAGCAACGACAGTGCCACCATACGCAGCACAAACGGGACGTGACGCAGATACACCTTGTAGCTCTTGGGCATGGTGGCGTACATTCGCGTTGTAGATACACGCATCGAAGGCTCGCTCCTTCTTCCTCTCAGGATATACCATATTATATAAGGAACGAGGAGGAGCAGTAATAGAAAATATGCGGGATGGGCAAATGTCATACTATACGATTAAAAAAATAAATGAATAACCCGGCTCAAGGCCACATACAACGCCGCAATACCACAAACCGACAGGAGTACGATGCCGGCAATCAGCAATATACGCTGCTGCTTTGAGCGTCCCTCCTTGACAACGATTTCCTGCACCTCAGGAGCTGCGGGAGCTACCTCTTCCATCTTCGTCTTGTTGATGAACTCAATGGCATTGATGAGGTTCATGTCATTCTCGTTGATGAGTGGCTTGTACTTGGCAAACTTCACGAGGTCCGACATATTGAAGAGGCTACGCAGTTCGCCTATCCACTCCTTGTCGGGCTGTTCATTCAGCTTGTAGATAATCTCATCCGATGTCATCTCCATAGCGTTGAAGCCAAAGCGGTCCTGCATGTATATGCGCAGTGCATCGGTGAGCTCGGTATAATAGCCCTTGACATCCTCTTTCTGCCAGCCCTTTTCCTCCTTGATGCGCTCCATCTCCTTGAGTGCCACTTGGTGGGGCGGCAGCTTGGGTGCTATGGTCACACGACGCAGGATAGGTTTATTATCCTTATAGCGTCCCAACAGATAAGGTATGAGGAAACAGAGTCCAATAATCAGAAGCACCGAAATCAACATGGGTAACACCTCTGTAAATGTTATAGGACGCTCCATGATTCCCTTAATAGGGAATATGGCCTCTACGTTCACCGTATCTATTTCAAAGGTAAACACTTTCAATGCCAAAGGATTTGATGCATACGATTGGCTATCTACCAACACCTCGAATGGAGGGATAAAATAAAAGGCTGTATCGAAAGAGGTCACCGTAAACTCCTGCGTTACAAGCATCTGCTTATCCTTGTTCAGATATTGCGTGTCGGCCTTTACCTCACCCACGATTTCTATACCATCCATCAAGTGATTGTTGGGGTATGTAGGCATAATGAGTTGTCCATCCGTAGGGCAGCTCACCTCAAGCTTTACATGGGCTTGCTCGCCAATATATAATTGCAGTGAGTCAATGCTGGCATTGACGGTGACTTGTGCCTGCAATGGCATGACAAGCATAAGCAACGCCAACATAAGGGAGTGTTTTTTTAATATCTTCATATTTCATCCAGTTTGTCATTTTGAAACGAAGTTCGCCGCAACACAGTGAAAAAACTCTCTATCAGCAGTTACCAAAACTCTCATTGCAAAGAGCAAGATCCTTCGTTTCACTCAAGATGACATTCATTCTTAATTTCTTTTAGCAAAAAGACTCATTAGTGACTTCACGTAATCCTGGTCGGTGCGTACGGAGATGGCATCCACTCCCGATTTGGTAAACGTATCGTGCAATCGCTCTTGGCTTGCCACCCACCATTGATGATGATGGGCACGCACCTTGCGCGAAGAGGTGTCGATATACATATCCTCGCCACTCTCGGCATCCACTATCTTCATCAGCCCCACATCGGCGAGCTCCTCCACACGCTTGTCATACACCTGGATAGCCACTACGTCATGCTTGCGGTTGGCAATGGTGAGCGGACTCTTGAAGTCCTTGTCTCCGATAAAGTCGCTGAGCAAAAAGGTGGTGCAACGCTTCTTGATGGCGTTGGTCAGGTACTGCAAGGGCACGGTAATATCCGTTTGCATACTCTCGGGCTCGAAGCTGAGCAGTTCGCGTATGATATATAGGATATGCTTGCGTCCCTTCTGTGGCGGGATAAATTTCTCTATACGGTCGGTAAAGAAGACAGCCCCGATTTTGTCGTTGTTCTGTATGGCAGCAAAGGCCAGCGTAGCGGCAATCTCGGTTACCATATCCCGCTTATACATCCCCGATGTACCGAAGTCGAGACTCCCCGACATGTCCACGAGCAGCATCACCGTGAGTTCACGCTCCTCCTCAAACACCTTCACGTAGGGTTTGTTGAAGCGCGCCGTCACGTTCCAATCGATATCGCGCACGTCATCACCGTACTGATACTCGCGCACCTCTGAGAAAGCCATACCACGCCCCTTGAAGGCTGAATGGTACTGACCAGCAAAGATGTTGCTCGACAGTCCACGTGTCTTGATCTCAATCTTACGTACCTTTTTTATCAGTTCGTTTGCGTCCATTTTATATTTTGAGGAGTTAAACGTAGTTAAATGAAGATAGTCGCATTGCTCCTTGAGGAGATAAAGGCAAATAGTTCTTTCTCGTACAACGACATTCGGCATTTAACTCCATTCATCTCCATTTATCTCCTAAATAATTAAGGTACCTCTACCCTATTAAGAATCATGCTGATAATCTCTTCTGTTGTCAGGTTGCTTGCCTCGGCTTCGTAAGAGAGACCGATACGATGGCGCAGCACATCGTGAGCCACGGCACGCACATCCTCGGGAATCACGTAGCCACGACGCTTGAGGAAAGCATATGAGCGGGCCGCCAATGCCAAGCTGATAGAGGCACGAGGCGAACCACCGAATGAGATCATCTCCTTCAGCTCCTTCAGCCCATACTTCTCCGGATAGCGGGTAGCGAACACGATGTCGGCGATATAACGTTCAATCTTTTCATCAATGTAAACCTCCTTCACCACCTCACGAGCCTTGATTATCTCATCGGCATGCATGATAGGACGAACTTCGTACTTCTCACCATTGATATTCTGGCGGATGATGCGCATCTCCTCCTCCAGCTTCGGATAGTCGATAACCACCTTAAGCATGAAACGGTCAACCTGTGCTTCGGGCAACGGATAGGTACCCTCCTGCTCGATGGGGTTCTGTGTTGCCAATACGAGGAAAGGCTCGGGCAGACGGAAGGTCTCTTTGCTCAGTGTCACCTGACGCTCCTGCATAGCTTCGAGCAAAGCACTCTGCACCTTGGCCGGAGCACGGTTGATTTCATCAGCCAATACAAAGTTAGCGAAGATGGGGCCCTTCTTGGAGATGAAGGTCTCATCCTTCTGACTATAGATCATGGTACCCACCACGTCGGCAGGCAGCAAGTCGGGAGTAAACTGTATACGGCTATACTGTGCATCGATGAGCGAAGCCAGTGTCTTGATGGCCAATGTCTTGGCCAAGCCCGGCACACCTTCGAGCAACACGTGACCATCAGAGAGCAATCCGATGAGCAGTGACTCCACCAAATGTTTCTGACCAACAATCACTTGGTCCATACCAGCCATCAGGTTGGTAACAAAGGCACTATGCCTTTCAATCTTTTCGTTTAGTTCACGGATATCGATTCTTCCACTCATAACTTATGTATTTTATTTTTTACTTAATATTCCTTACTGTATATTCGAAGATAATCATTATATCATTTTTACCATTTACATAACTAAAATCAGCGCCAAAATTACCTCTTATTCCTATATAATATATCTAATATTTATTAAAATATCTTGTACTGCCATTTATTTTGTTTTACGAACCAACTTGGGTATTTCTATTTTCTTGCCTATACCGACCTTATTAAAGTCATCAACATGATTATATTTCACAATATAGGGCCACAATCGCTTATCTCCATAATATTTCTGAGCCAGACGGATTATGGTTTCCCCATTGCCCAATGTATGCGTAGTGAGTACACCATCATACACATATTCCGTTGTATCAGCTATAGTTATATCTTTAATATCCTTAGCCAACAGTGATTCAGACAACACTATTTGTTGCACAACAGAAGTTGGCTTTGTTGGCAATGCACTCACATTCTTATCTGTTTTCTTCGCATTATCCGATTCGGTTTCAGGTTTATTTTTAACTGGTTCAGAAGGAGTTACTCCTTTCGAAGATATTTTTTCTGTCGAAGACTCCACCTTTGTATTCCACTCAGCCTCCAATTCTTTACCCAAATTTGGCTTTACAGTTATTTCATTCTCGTATTCCTTGCTTAGTTGTTTGCTATAATCATTGACTACGGCATCCTTACTTATAGAACCGAGAATATGTATACCAATAATTATCAACACCAACAATACAGAAAGCAAGCACCCGAAGTTACTACCATTATGTTCATTTTCACTTCGATGATGGTGCGATTCTGAATATGCTTTATCCATATCCATTTCTTCTGGATATTCAGCCATATTCTCATCATTTTCAATAGCATTTTCCTGTTCTACTGATTCATTCGCAGTATTCTGCTCGACAACAACAACTGATTCATCGGCAGTTTTTTGCCCACTCAGAATATCTTTATCCCGTTCTGCCTCTTTTTCATCCAGCAGGCACTCATCTTTCTGTTGAGATTGTTTTACAGATTCTTCTTCCGATATTTCTTCTACGGAAGGCATCATCACAGGCACACTTACATCCTCCAATGCAATCGCCTGTATCACCTCAGTCTTAGTTTGCAGAGACCGTTCTTCCCTCCCTGAAACCTCATATGAGTCAATACCACTTTCTACTGTCAACTCTTCATCTATAGGATAGTCATCACTAAGTTCAGCAGGTTCAAAATGAGCAAACGGACGATTTACAAACTCTTTGACACTACTATCAGGAGTAAAGGCCACCTTTCTATAACCCTTTATGGTAATTCGCGCACCCGTATTGACATCTACACTACCCCTATTGCTAACATCTACCAGTTTAAATGTTCCGAATCCTTTTATTTTAACAATGCCATCATTTACCAGTCCCTTCTCTATGGTCTTAAAAAAAGCATGTAGAAAAGAATCTGACAAAGATTGGGAGATGCCATTTCTTTTTGCCAACTCCTCGATAATATTGCTCAGTGATATTTTACTCATATTAAAAAAAGGACTACTCTTCGTTAATCTTATCTTTCAAGACATTACTCTGTTTAAAACCTAAAACTAATTTAGGGGGAATCAGATAACGTTTTCCAGTGACAGGATTGACGGAAATACGTTCCATTTTCTTTTTTACCTCAAAGTTGCCAAACCCCGTGACTATAATAGCATCATCTTGCTCAAAATGTTCTTCAAGCAACTGAATGGTATCAGTAATCAATTGGGTCGTCACACCAACCGATTGGTTAGTCTGTTTAGACAACTCATTGATAAATTCCTTATTATTCATTCTTGTATTATTTTACAACCTTTCCATACAAATCAAACTCATCGGCTCCTGTAATCTCCACCATATAATAGTGCCCTATTTCCACTTCGTTTTCGGTCTTCAGAAGCAACACTTCGGGGTCTACTTCGGGCGAGTCGTACTGTGTGCGTCCTATATAGTATTCACCTTCTTCACGGTCGATAACCACCTGGAAGGTCCTACCTATGCTTGCCGCACTCACCTCCTCGGCAATACGCTGCTGCACACGCATCAGCAATCCTAAGCGTGCCTGCTTAGTATCGTCATCGATATTGTCTTCGAAATGTTCCGCTGCATAGGTTCCCTCTTCTTCTGAATAGGCAAAGGCACCCATACGCTCGAAGCGCATATCTTTGGTAAACTGTACTAATTCTTCGAATTCCTCCTCCGTTTCACCGGGGAAACCAACCATCAGTGTCGTACGCAGATAGATACCGGGTACCTCGCGGCGAATCGTCTCGAGCAGCGCTATCGTCTCCTCCTTTGTGATGTTGCGTCGCATATTCTTGAGCACGTTGGTGCTCACGTGCTGCAATGCTATATCAAGGTACTTGCATACGTTGTCGCGCTCGCGCATCACACGCAACAAATCCATCGGGAAATGGGTAGGATAGCCATAGTGTAGGCGTACCCACTTTACACCCTTTACATCGGCAATGCGCTCCACTAGTTCGGCAATGCACTGCTTCTTATAGAGGTCTACACCATAGTATGTGAGGTCTTGGGCGATGAGCTGTATCTCTGATACTCCTCGGCTCACGAGCAGACGTATCTCGTCGACAATCTCCTCCATGGGGCGACTCACGTGGCGACCCGTAATAATAGGTATCGCGCAATAGGCACAGGTGCGGTCGCACCCCTCGGAAATCTTCACATAGGCATAGTGCTGCGGGGTGGTTTGCACTCTATCAATGAAAGAAGCCTCCCCTAACTCCTCCCGAAGAGAGGAACTTGGCTCCGCAATGCCAGAATCATTCTTAGAGGAATGAGCCAAGTCATCGACTAATTGCGCCCAGTCAAACTTACCGTAGTACTTGTCTACTTGGGGAATCTCGTCGCCCAGCTCGGCCATGTAGCGCTCTGAGAGGCATCCCATCACGAACACTTTACGCACTTTCTTCTTGGCTTTCAGTTCGCACACCTCGAGAATCATGTTGATGGATTCCTCCTTGGCATCACCGATGAATCCGCAGGTATTGACAACAACAATCTCACCATTCACCTTGTCGGGATTATGGTGGAGGGTATAGCCATTCTCTTCAAGCAGCTTCATCAGCTTCTCCGAATCTACCAGATTCTTAGAGCAACCCAGCGTGATAACATCTATATGTTTTTTGAGCATATTATTTATAAGGAGTGCAGGAGTTCCAGACTCTAAATATTAGAAAAGTGAATCTACAAATTCTTTCTTATTGAAGGGTTGGAGGTCATCGATACCTTCACCCAATCCGACATAGCGAACAGGAATCTTGAACTGGTCTGACACGCCAATAACGACACCGCCCTTGGCAGTTCCGTCGAGCTTAGTGATGGCCAACGCTGTAACTTCAGTGGCAAGAGTAAACTGACGGGCTTGTTCAAAGGCATTCTGTCCGGTAGAACCGTCAAGTACTAACAAAACCTCGTTGGGAGCATAGTCAACCACCTTTTTCATCACGTTCTTGATCTTGGTAAGCTCGTTCATGAGTCCTACCTTGTTGTGCAGGCGACCTGCCGTGTCGATGATTACCACATCGGCATCATTGGCTACGGCCGATTTCACCGTATCGAACGCAACTGAAGCGGGGTCGGCACCCATCTTCTGCTTGATGACCGGAACATCGGCACGATGCCCCCACTCCACCAACTGCTCCACAGCAGCAGCGCGGAAAGTATCGGCAGCACCGAGATAGACCTTTAGGCCCGCCTTCTTGAACTGATGTGCCAATTTGCCAATGGTTGTAGTCTTACCAACACCATTCACACCCACTACCATAATCACATAGGGACGCTTGGCATCATCGGGGATGGAGAAACCTTCTGTGTTTGTCGTTTCATTCTCAGTGAGCAGAGCCGCTATCTCATCTTTGAGAATGCCGTTTAGTTCATTGGTTGTCACGTACTTGTCACGAGCTACACGCTCTTCAATACGCCTGATAATCTTCAATGTGGTTTCAATACCCACATCCGAAGTTATCAGTGCCTCTTCAAGATTGTCGAGTACCTCATCATCCACCTTCGATTTACCCGCTATTGCACGAGTAATCTTCCCCAACACACTTTCTTTCGATTTCGACAAACCTTTGTCGAGTACCTCTTTTTTGTCCTTAGAGAAAAATGAAAAAAATCCCATTAGTATATAGTATTTCAATTATGTTGCGAAATTACTCATAAAAAACGAGATTGGCAAAAAAAAGCCCATTTATCCGTATAATTTCCCCTTTTATTACGCTTAAGTTTTCATAAACTTACATTATCCATTAGCCACGAATACAAAAAAACAAAACTTCACAAATAGCCCTAAACCTCCTCTCTCCAATTCATCAAAGCACACAAATCGTACAATCAATCACATACTAACGAAGTATTCAACCAAAAAGAAACAACTAACAACCAGAATGATACAAATTGATTTGTGTACAATTCTCCACTTTGCAATTATCGCCAAAGATTACATTATCTTGCTAATAAGATTCAGTAACAAAATGAGAAAGAGCAGTTTCTATAAAACCAACAAAAGAGAAAGGAAATAAAAAAAACAACATGGCCTTGACCATGTTGTTAAGTTCTAAGAGATAAGAATCTAAAGACTATAGACGTCAAAAAAACGATTATTATTGTACCTCTTTAACAAAGTAAACAATTGAGGGAAGGTGATCACTATAACCGTTGAGCCATGAGCCACCAGCATGAGTACGATGCGGATAGCCCTTGTACTTGCCCTCCTTCTGTAGCATAAAGTCGCGCACGTAAATCTCATGCTTGAGGTACTTGAGTGTAGAGCGGTCGGTACCGAGGAGGTTGCCCGTAAAGATGATTTGGTCGAAGAGGTTCCACTTTCCTTGATACTTCAAAGTGCCGATACCATCATTCACGAGTGTATTCCACCAAGGATTGTAAAGGTCGTTGGCACCCGTCTCGCTCTGCTCACGCTTGGCACCGAGCGACTGGGCGATACTCTTGTCCATAGGGTCGTCGTTGAGGTCACCCATGATAACCACGGGTGAGCCTGGATAGGCTGCCAGCAGGGAGTCCTTGATGACACGCACCAATTCGCCAGCACGTTCACGAGCCGGAGAAGCCGCTCCACGTGAGGGCCAATGGTTAACGATGAAGTGTATGCGCTCACCATGCAATGTACCACCAGCGATAAGGAAGCCACGGGTACGATAGGTGGTATCATTATCAACGGTATAGTAGGGAGCCAGTTTGGTGGTCTCCAGCTTGAAGAGCTTGGGATTGTATAGGAAGGCGCAGTCTACGCCACGGCGGTCGGGACCCTCGATATGGATAATCTCGTAGCCGCGGTCGGCCAGTTCGGGCTGCTTCACCAGGTCCTCGAGCACACGGCGGTTCTCAATCTCAGACACACCGATGATGGCCGGACCCATAGGGAGCATATCAGTAGAGAGTCCACTGATGACCTTGGCCATATTGTGCTGCTTGGAGCGGTACTTCATGCTGTTCCACTTGTTCTTGCCTTCGGGCAAGTACTCATAGTCGTTCTTGCCTACATCGTGAATCGTGTCGAACAGGTTTTCCAGATTATAGAACGCCGCACTATACACGGCATATCTCTTCTCGCCCGCCTTGCCTGCTTGCGAAGCAGCCTGTTTGGAACTATGGCACGATACTACAAAAAGAGCCATCAAGAGGCTCATCCATACACATTTTCTGCTCATTATGCTAATTCAATTAAATTTTAGTTAGATTTTGCAAGTACAAATATGGGGATTTTATCTGAAAAACTCACTATTCCGAAGCCATTTTCTTCTGTCAACATACCTAAAATACCAAAAATATTTCGTTTCTTTGCCCGTTATTTTTAACAAAACACATTATTTAATAGTATATCTATGAGAAAAACAATCTTTCGTATGGTTGCGCTACTATGCATCAGCGGCACACACATGCTGTCGGCCACGGCGCAAACAAGCGACGCTGTCAACGCCACAAAGTTGGCTGATAGCAACTCAACTTTTATTTCCGAGTCCTCGCATGGCGAGGATGATGAATTACAAGTTGTAGATAACATGCCAGAATTTCCCGGTGGAAATCAAGCCTTGATGGCATATTTGAAGAACAACATCAAATATCCAACTATCTGTCAGAGACAAGGTATTCAAGGGCGCGTTATCATACAGTTTGTAATCAACACCGATGGTTCTATCACAAATATCCAGGTAGTAGAGCCCGTGAATCCTCATCTAGATAAAGAGGCACTTCGAGTTGTTTCGGATATGCCTAAATGGAAACCGGGATCACATGAGGGTAAGCTCGTACGCGTACGTTTTACCTTACCCGTGACTTTCCGACTCAATGAAGCTGCCAAACAAAATGCCCTAGCCGATGACAACTCTGCCTTCACCTTTACGGAGTCACAGCTCGGCGAAGATGACGATGCAGTGCAGAGCGTGGCAGCGCTCACCTCATCGACCAACGACATCTACCTCTCCAACGTTGGTTACCTCTTCAGCCCCATGCGTTTCAAGGTGCGTGGCTACGACTCCAAGTACAACGACGTGTACATCAATGGCGTACAGATGAACGACATGGAGACTGGCCGTTTCAGCTACGGCATGGTGGGCGGACTCAACCACGCCACCAAGAACCAGGAGGGCGTATCTCCCTTCGAGGACAACCGCTTCGCCTATGCTCCCATCGGCGGTGCCAGCAACATCAACATGCGTGCTTCGCAGTATGCCACGGGGTCGAACCTCACCTTCTCGGCCTGTAACCGCAACTACCTTACACGCGCCATCTTCACCCACTCTACCGGCCTGCTCGACAATGGCTGGGCCATGACATTCTCACTTGCCCACCGCTGGGCCAACGAGGGAGTCATCGAAGGTACCTTCTACAACTCGTTCAGCTACTTCCTGAGTGTACAGAAAGTCTTTAATCCTCAGCATAGCCTCTCGTTCAGTTTCTGGCAAGTGCCCACCCAGCGTGCCCAGCAGGGTGCCGCCACCGAGGAGACCTACGCCTTGGCAGGTTCGCACTACTATAACCCCTACTGGGGCTATCAGAACGGTGTGAAGCGCAATGCCCGTGTGGTAAACACCTTCGAGCCGACTGGCATCGTGACTTGGGACTTCGATGTAGACGAATACCGTAAGCTCACCACTACCGTAGCCATGAAGTACAGCCAATACGGCACTACAGCGCTCGGATGGAACGGCAATGCCGCCGACCCGCGCCCCGACTACTACAAGAAGTTGCCCAGCTCGGCATACAACGTGTGGGACCTCGACTACTCGCCCACCGAGGATGAGGTATCGAGCTATATGGACATCTACGACCACTTCACCTCTGCCAAGGCCAACCGTCAGATCGACTGGGACATGATGTACTTTGCCAACCAGCAGGGCAATGCGCAAGGTCTCGACGCACTCTACTACGTGGAGGAGCGCCACAACGACCAAGCCGCCCTCAACCTCAGCAGCACCTGGTCACACACCATCAACAACTACAACCGCTACAACCTTGGCGTAAATGCCAGCACGACCAAGGGCATGCACTACAAGACGATGAGCGACCTGCTCGGTGCCAACTCATACACCGACATCGACAAGTTTGCCGCCCGCGACAACGGCCTCACCAACCCCATCATCCAGAACGACCTGCGCAACCCCAACCGCCAGATCTCCGAGGGCGACGTGTTTGGCTACAACTATAATATATATGTAAACAAGGCGCGTGCCTGGGGACAATACCTCTACACCTACGGACCTCTGCGTGCAGTAGTATCGGGGCAGATCAACGGTACCACCATTGAACGTGAGGGTCTGATGCAGAACGGCCGTGCTGCCGAGCGTTCCTATGGTTCGAGCGGCGTAGCCAAGTTCCTCGGCGGTGGCGGCAAGGCCACCCTCTCGTGGCGCATCAACCCAAGCAATGTGCTCACCCTCAACAGCAGCTATCAGCGCGAGGCACCCCTCGCCTACAACTCCTTCGTGGCCAACCGTATCAAGAACGACTTCGTACGCGGCCTCTCCACCGAAGGTATCTTCAACAACGAACTCTCCTACTCGCTCACCACGGCCCGCTTCACCGCCCGCCTGAGCGGCTACTACACCCGTTTCACCGACCAGGTAGAGCAGACCGCCTTCTACAACGACAGCGAGGCCCGCTTCACCTATCTCACGATGCGCGGCGTAGAGAAGGAGCACTACGGCATCGAGGCTGCAGCCATCTGGAACGTCACCTCGGCGCTGTCATTCACCTTCATCGGTTCGATGGGCGACGCCCTCTACACCAACAACCCCTATGCCACCATCACCTACGAGAGTCAGGATGAGGTGAGCATGACCTACACCAACCCCGTCACCAAGAAGCAGGATGCCCTGCTCGTGATTGCCGACGGATGCCGCGTGAGCAGCACTCCGCTCACCGCCCTGAGCCTCGGCATCGACTACAACGTGAACGGTTGGTTCTTTGGTGCCAACGTCAACTACTACGACCGCGTATATGTAGACTTCTCTGAGTTCCGTCGCTTGAGCAACATCCTCACACCCTACATCTCCAGCGGTGCCGTAGATGCCAATGGCAACCCCAGCTTCGGAGTCGACGAGGCCACACTGGCCACCAATGGCGGCATCCTCTACAACGAGGACGGCAGCATCTACAAGGCACAGACCGCCGAGCAGACCCGTGTGAAGGGCGGCTTCCTCGTAGACCTCAACGTAGGCCGCTACATCCGTCTGAAGAACGGCCGCAGCCTCAGCCTCAACCTCACCGTCAACAACCTGCTCAACAACACCAACATGAGCACTGGCGGCTATGAGCAAAACCGTGGCGACTACTACTACGACAATGGCGAGCAGGGCGATGCACGCACCTACGTATTCTCCAAGAATCCGAAGCTCTACTATGCTAATGCCTTCAACGCCTTCTTCAACGTAGCATACAAGTTTTAATTGAGAATGGAGAATTGACAATTGAAAATTAAAAGTTAATACAATTCTATGAAACGATATACTTCACTACTACTCAGCTGCCTGGTAGCCTTGCTTGCCACCTCGTGCATGAACGAGTTTGACGACCTCAGTTTCGAGCCGGGCAACTATCCCTATGGCAACAACAGCATTGGCGAGGCCAACACCACCATTCGCCAGTTGAAAGAGAAATTCAGCACCTACTACCTCAGTTCTACCGATGGTGTAGTAGAGATAACAGACAGCATCCGCATCCGTGGCCGCGTCATCACCAACGACGAGAGCGGCAACGTATACAAGCAGTTTGCCATACAGGACGAGACAGGTGGCATCATCATCGGCGTCAATGCCACCGGCACCTACGCCTACCTTCCCGTAGGGCAGGAGGTCATCATCGACTGTCAGGGTCTCTACTTCGGTGGCTACCGCAAGCTGCCCCAGATAGGCGCCCTCTACAACGGCTCCATAGGTCGTATGAACGAGAGCGTGTTCAAGAAGCACGTCAAGCTCGTGGGCACACCCGATGCTGCAGCCATCCCCGTATTCGAACTTAGTGGAGAGTGGCTTGACGACAGCAAGAACAAAGACTACAACGTGCCCCTCTACGTACACATGACCGGAGTCAAGTTTGCCGACGGTGGCCAGCAGTTTGCCCCCACCGACGATGTCACCGAGAACCGCAGCGTCAAGATAGGCAATCAGGAGGTAGTGTTCCGCATGAGCTCCTACGCCAACTTTGCCCTCGACACCATTCCCAACGAGCCCGTCAACATCACCGGCGTACTCACCCGCTACAACAACACTTGGCAATGCCTGCTCCGCGTGCTTGACGATATTGAGCCTGCTGCGAACTAAGTGCAACTATATATATAAGAAAGAAGAAACAACTAATCAAACTAAAACATAACAACGATGAACAAGTATTTCAAGCATCTAAGTATGGCGGCCGTTGCAGCACTTGCCTTTGCCGCATGTTCCGATGTGCCCGAGCTACCCTACCCCTTCCCCGGCGACGACAACGACACCACCACAGTGGGTGGCGTGAAGACATTGCCCTATAGCGAGAGTTTCAGCTCTTCGCTCGGTGAGTGGACCAACCAAACCACCAGTGGCGAGGGAGCCTGGATCAACGACTACAAGACAGCCAAGGCTACAGGCTATGACAACACCAACCAAACGACTACCGCAGGCACCTACTACCTCATCTCACCCGAGATTTCACTCGAAGGAGTAGAAGAGGCCTACATCGCCTACGAATACATCCTCCGCTACAACAAGGGTGACGAGAACCAGAAGGTACTCATTGCCGAGAGTACCGAAGAACCCGAATGGAGCGTGCTCAACACCAAGCACACCGAAGGCCGCGACTGGAGCACCTTCGAGACTGCCGAACTCAACATCCCCGCAGAGTACGTGGGCAAGACCATCCGCATCGCCTTCTATTATAATACGAATAACGTGAGCGGCTCTACCTGGGAAGTGCGCAACTTCAGCATCCAGGAAGGCAAGGTAGCCGAGAGTGGCGACGAGCCCACACCCGACGACCCCAATGCCGTGAAGACCCTCCCCTACAGCGAGTCATTCTCTTCAAGCCTGGGCAGTTTCGTCAACGAGACCACCAGCGGCAGCGGTGAGTGGATCAACGACTATCAGACAGCCAAGGCCACAGGCTACGACAATGTAAGTACGACTACCACAGCCGGAACCTACTACCTCATATCGCCCCAAATCTCACTCGAAGGAGTTACCGAGGCCCACGTAGCTTACGAGTATATCCTCCGCTACAACAAGGGTGATGAGAATCAGAAGGTACTCATCAGTGCCAACTACACCGATGATGCCACCATGGCCTCATGGGCAGTCCTCAAGGCCGACCACACCGAAGGCGCCGACTGGGTAACCTTCGAGTCTGCCGACATCAACATTCCTGCCGAGTACATGGGCAAGACCATCCGCATCGCCTTCTATTATAATACCAATGCCGAAAGCGGCTCTACTTGGGAAGTACGCAACTTCGCCATCGCTGAGGGCAAGGCATCAGAGGGCGGCAACGACGACAATGAAGAACCCGTAGAGCCCGAAGGCGACAACCTCATCGGCAACGGAGGCTTCGAGGCATGGAGCGGCAGCACACCCACCAACTGGAAGTCTACCACCACAGCAAGCAAGGGAAGCACATCGCAATCCACCGACGCTCATAGCGGTTCGTATGCCGTAAAGGTAGCAGGAACTACCAGCGCCAATAATCGTCTGGCCTACAAAGAGATTACTCTAAAAGCAGGAACCTACCAAGTACACTTCTTCACCAAGGCGGCAACAGCCAAGGGAGGAACAGCTTGTCCTGGTTATGCCCCATTAAATGATGACGGCAAACTCGGTCAGTATGCTTATGGCGACTATATAAACAACCTTTCTACAGATACATGGACAGAGGTTAGCCACGAGTTCACACTCAGCAAGCAAACAACCATCAATCTTGTTATCATGTGTTCCAAGAACCCAGGAGCAGACATTCTCGTCGATGACTACACCCTCACCACCACCGATGGCGGTCTCGTAGATAGCGAAGGCGGTGACGACGAAGGCGGTGAAGAGGAAGAGAATCCTGGCGATGTAACCTATTCAGGTAAGTACGTCAAGGTAACTGAGTTTTCCGGAGCTGGCACATACCTTCTTGTCAACGGTGACCAAGCCTTTACACAACTCGATGCCACCAAGACCTACGGCTACATGCCCGCTGCAACCGTAAGCATCAGCAATGGAGAGATTGCCGCCAGTGCAGCCACCGAGGCCGCCAAGCTCACCATCGCAGCTACCGACGGAGGCTACACGCTGCAAGATGCATCGGCCCGCTACATCTATATGAAGGGCACATACAACAGCTTCAACATAGGCACAACAGCCACAGAGAGCTACGTATGGACCATCACTGCCAATGGCGACGACACCTTCAGTGTAACCAACGCCGACATGGGCAAGACCATCATGTATGACACACAGTACAGCAACTTCGGTTGCTATCCCGACAAGACCGATGCACGCCTATATGTGAACATATATAAGTATATGGCAGAGTAATGCTTCTTTGCCATCTGCAAGAATAAAGGCTGCGCCCCACGGTGCAGCCTTTATCTATATTATCCCAACCGTCCACACAACCAAGCAAGCACATACGCCATGACAAAAGAGGTTATTACACTAAACGATTATTGACACAAAACGTTTATCACACTAACCGATTCTGAGCAAAAATCGGTTATCAGACTAAACGATTTTCCACATTTTCCTTTGTTTTTAGAATAAGTTGTTCTATATTTGCCGTAAAATTACAAAAAGCAGAGATCTATGGAGACGCTTTATAACAAACATCGGCTATTGATATCGCAGGCGAGTCTTGATATCGTTCGCGAGGTGATGCACACGATTTCGTGGGACCGCCAGCTGGTAGCTATCCGCGGTTCGCGCGGTGTGGGAAAGACCACCCTCATGCGCCAATACATCAAGCAGCGGTATGGCAATAACGCTGGCGAAGCGCTCTACTGCGTGATGGACAGCATCTACTTTACCAATCATTCGCTACTCGACCTTGCCGAGCGCTTCCACACCATGGGCGGCAAGCATCTCTTCCTCGACGAAGTACACAAGTACCCCACGTGGAGCAAGGAGGTGAAGGAGATAATCGACCTGTGGCCCGACATGAAGGTAACGTTCACCGGCTCATCGCTCATACAGATACTCAATGCCGATGCCGACCTCTCGCGCCGCGTGCTCAGCTACACCATGCCCGGGCTCTCGTTCCGCGAGTATCTGCGTTTCTACAAGAACATCCATCTGCCCGCCCATACCTTGCAGGAGCTGCTCACCGATGCCGACGGCATCTGCGACGAGGTGTGCCGCGTATGCCATCCCCAGCCTCTCTTCGAGGAGTATCTGCGCGTGGGCTACTACCCCTTCTACGATGGCGAGGAAGTGGAGTACTACAGCCGCATAGAGAATGTCGTCAGCTTCATCATCGACCAGGAGATGACGCAGTTCTGCGGTGTAGACTCCGCATATACCCGCAAGCTGAAGGCCATGCTGCTCTACCTTGCCGACAACATCCCCTACGAGGTGAACATCGCCAAGCTGTCGTCCTACCTCGAGCTCAACAAGACCACCGTGCTCAGCTACCTGTCGAGCATGCAGCGTGCCGAGCTGCTCCACCTGCTCTATACCGACAACAAGTCGGTAACCAAGATGCAGAAGCCCGACAAGATCTACGTGCATAACCCCAACATCCTCTGTGCCCTCAGCTCGCAGCTCAACATCGGCACCTTGCGCGAGTGCTTCGTGGTGAACCAACTCTCTACCCGCCACACCGTAGAGTATGGCAAGGAGCAGGGCGACTTCAAGGTCGACGGCAAGATAACCTTCGAGGTGGGCGGACGCGACAAGTCGTTCGAGCAGATTGCCGACCTCCCCCACTCCTACATCCTGGCCGATGGCATAGAGCATCCCATAGGCAAGAAACTCCCCCTGTGGATAGTGGGATTGCTGTATTGATGAGTTATAGTTCATCCTCTGCAGCCGTTAGATAAAAGACTTGTCCTGTTTATCGTTTGTTTATATTACCAAGACTTGCGGCTTATATATAATCTTCATACCACTTACGAGGCTGCCGTTTACATATAGGGTATTGTGTGCTTCGAGTTTCCCGTTGGCTTTGTGGACGTGTCCGAAAAGGTGGAGGCGGGGCTTGATGCAGAGCACCCGGCTGAGTAGTGAGACATTGCCGTAGTGAACTCCTTCCGTAAAGTCCAGTATGCCATAGGATGGTTGGTGGGTAATGAGCACGTCTGTATCGGATGGAATACGGCTTATAGCCTTTTCATAATCTCCGTTCAATTCGTCGGCCACAAACATGGGCAATCCGTAGAAGTTCACGCCATCAATCTCTATACCTGAGCAGCAAAGGTAATGTACCCCATCGGGGAGGCCTTCAATAGCAGCACCATGGAGGCAGTCGTCGTGGTTGCCTGCCACAAATATCTTATGTTTGTGGGGCAGTGAGGCAAACCATTCCACAAAGTCCTCCACCTCCTCAATAGAACCCAGTTCGCAGAAGTCACCAGTATGAACGATGACATCTGCCATAGGGAGGTTTTCTATCTGGCAGTGAAGGCCGTGGGTGTCGGAGAGGTGGAGGAGGGTCATTTGTATAATTCGTAGAACTTCAATACTTTCGAGTTAAATTTATCTTTATTTTCCCCAACAAGTTTTTGATATGTTAACAACTCTCCTATCACTGAGAATTTTCGCGGAGCACCATGTAGAATATTATCCGCCTCACACTCTTTAAGAATAGAACCGTTTCCTGTTCGTTTAGTATCTCGTAATAATTCGTTCATTTTTTCTGCCATATTCTTGTAAAGTTTCGAATATGCATCCAATCTTTCCAACTTGTCTATTTCCTTATTGAACTGATATACTATACATCCTAGTTTGACTTCATAACCTTTTTTAATGTATACATCAACAATATTATGGGATGTTCCCCCTTTGCAAACACCTATAAAATGGGCTATCATTTGTTTAATTCCTTCACCATAAACAATGTCTATATCATCAAGCTTTCCTCTAATATAAAATTGGTTGTTTTCTTCAGCTGGTTGATTATCTCCTAAAATTTTCCTAACCATATTTTTATATTTATCACTAAAACTGTTAGAAGATTTTCCTAATAAATACTCCGTAAACTTTGACTCAAGATAAAGAACTGCCTGTTCTTTGTGAGAAATCAACGCCACATCTATCTTCGAGGGACGTTTCGAATTGAATACTTTATTAGGAACCTCAAAACGCACATCATCATACTCTATGCCTGAAATTCTAATTGTATTTGTAGGACTGATTGAATGAAACAAAAGAAGAGGAAGAAGAGCAGATGAATGTAGAACTAAAATTCTTGAGTCCATACCCTCCATGTAAGAAGAGATATAATTGTTTAGCTCAAAAATTCTTATTAGATCAGCTTTTTTCTTAAAACATAGTGAATGCTCGGATTCTACATTTTCTTTGGGTTTCCATAATGTATACTTTAGGGAACTGCGGTTATCATCTATGAATTCTTTCCATAAAGCATAAGCTTTATTGACTTTAGCACTCCCTATCATAGAACAAAACTCTTCCAACTTAATCGCTTTCTCTTTTTTCATAACATCATGTTTTTTTGTTTGCATTATATAATACGAACTAGAAATTTAATACTACCGCAAATATAGCGTTTTCTAACAAACGTTCATTGTTTTTAGCAAGAAATAACATTTCATCAAAAAAGGGGTTGCAAGTCAGATTTAGTCTCTATCACCCCACCATTCCGACCTAAAAAAGAGTTTGGAACGCCATTAATTGTTAAACTTTCTTAACGCGGAGCACCAAACACCCCGAAAAGGGCCGTTTTTGGCTCTTCATAAAATTTCTCATTCGTACTATATATTATACGTTCTTCGAACGTGGGCGCTCTTTGTCTTTATTTGTCATTTAAATATGTTTTTATGAAAGTTGCTATTGTTGGTTCTCGGTCGGCCTCTGATTATGAGGCTTGGAAAAAGTTGGCTTTGGGTGTGTTGCCTGAAAACATTTCTATGGTTGTGTCGGGCGGTGCGAAGGGTATCGATGCCTTTGCGGCCCGCTTGGCTGAGGAGCTGGGACTTCCGCTCCTGGAGTTTAAGCCCGATTACGGGAAGTATGGACGAGGTGCTCCGCTCGTACGGAATACGGAGATTGTAAATGCGGCGGACTATGTGCTTGCCTTCCCCTCGGGGGAATCGAAAGGCACGTACGACGCCATTCGGAAAGCACGCAAACAGAACAAAAGGCTGCGTGTGTGTGCTCTTTGACACGATTTATTAACAAAAACAGAAAAGAATTATGGAGAAAATCACGATTAAGCAGTTGGTGAGTCGCTACAGATTCAAGGACATCGCAGAGGAACTGGCAACTGTATGGGAGCACAATCCCATCGGCACCGACTATCGAGACTACAAGATACTCTACCGCCGCTTACAGCAAGCGGCTACCGTGAACACCGAGCACACGATCCACGTCTCCTCCCGATGGGATAAGGAGTGGCAAGAGGGACGGTGCGTAGTTATTGGCACCGAAGAGCCACTGCCCAGTACGGTAGAGTGGCACGAATCGCTTGCCGAGGTACTGGGAATGAAGATCGTCGTCGGCAAGGATGTGGCAATAAGCGAAAAGGAACTCCTTGCTGGGCTGTTTCACGAAATCACGAAAATGCCTATCGAGGAAAAGGTGGCGTTGGAGAAGAGGCGTTATTGGATACCGTGGTTCAACAACCCGCGCAACCAATGGCGCTTGAGAAGGCTGAAAAGCAAAATCACTCTACCGATTCGCCTGCTCTACAGCAAATTCCTCTATAAGGAGGAGGTGGAGAACTATAAGCACCCACGGAAAAGAAAAAGAGACTAACAGATAAAGTGTATTAATGCAAAAAACAGACAAGAAATGAAAAGAACATGGATGATGATGTGTATGGCCTTTGTAGCATTGGCCATACAGGCACAAGGAGAGAAACTGAACGTGCTGAACTACAGCGGCAAGTTGTATGTATCGGGGATAGACGTGATAGAGACGCCCCGGTATATCTCGTTCACCGACCACGCTCTGCTCAGCAAGACAGCAAGCGTGCCTATGCTTGAGCGAACAACGGTAGAGCTGGACTTTGCCAACAACCGCATCAAGGTGCAGGGAGAGGAAGAGACGCCCATCAGAGTCACCGCCATCAAGAAGCACGGCGACTGCGTAGTCATCTACGCCGTCCCTACAGACTCGAAGGACAAGTTTGAAATCGTGTTCCCCAAATACGAAAACCCCTATATGCTACAAATCACACAAGAGGACGACAAGGTAAGCATCGCCCGATGCAATCTACAAAGCGAACCTCCTGTAATCGACCCAGAAGAGGCTATACTACAGATGCTGATGGGGTTGTGAACGGAGATATATAACGAGTGAGAAGCACGAGGTTTACTTCAATATTTTTCACCCAAAGTGGAAATCTTATCACAGTATGCCGTAAAGAAAGCCGATTTCATCAATATGCTTTCTACCTTTTCCACCTGCCACCCTCCGCCAAAGGGTGATAATCAACTGCAGATTAAAATATTAATGGCGGACACTGCGTACGATAATCCACGTATGCCAGTGTCCGCCATCAACATTCAACATTCAGCATTCATCATTCAAAGATTCCCCTTCACATAAAACCGTACGTTCTTTGAGCCCATGGCACGTAGCTTGCCTGAGCGCACCAGCTCCTTGAGCTTCTTCGTGGCGGTATAGCGCGAGCATTCACATACCGACTCAAACTCGCGGCGCTGCATATACTCGTGCTCATCGAGGTACTTTGCCAAGCGGCGCTCTATCACCTCATCGGTCAGCCGCTTGTTGGGATTGGGGCCTCCGCTCACGATATCGGCACCGCGCATGGCCTGCTTCATCTCCGCGCAGGGAGTGAAGAGGATGTTCTTCACACGGATATCGTTCTTCGTCACGCGATCTTCCAGTTTCTTGCGTCCACAGGTGAGCGACAGGCTGAAGGTACCAATGTGGTCTATCTCCACGCGGTTGCCATCGAGCAGTTCATCACACACGCACTTGCCGAGGGCCTGCAACACGGCCGCTATGTCTGACTCGGTCACGCTACACGCGAAGTTGATATACTCTGCCAGCTCCTTCGTGGTGGTGAGCTTGCTGTTCACTACGGTCACCGCCATCTGCGGATTCTTCTCTGTGGCGGTTCCCGTGAGGTCATTTTGCCTACGCAGCTGGTAGGCAATAGTGCCTGATTTCTTGGTTGTTGTCTTTTTTGTCATAAAGGCTTATAGTTAGTGGATTAATTCTCTTCCAATCTATTTACCGCTGCCCAACAGCAACGTTATCTTTGCACAAGGGCAACCTTGCTGTTGCGCAACATCAAGGTTACCCTTGCGCAGCGGTAAATAACTTTGTTTGATACAAAAGTACAAAACTCTTGGCGATTTTCCAACTTCCAAGGTGCGAAATTATTCTATTGATTCCGCTTTCGTGGGATTGTATCTTTGTGACCGAATTGAGGCAGCATGGTTGATGTTATCGTCATCGTCATCGTTAACGTTGGAAAATATAACTTGTTTGTTATTTTTCCTTACGTAGCATATCAATTGCAGAACAAACGCTGTTGGCGGCATCGTAACTTTGCGGCAGAAAACCGAAACACATTATATAAATAGGAACTACTATGAAAAAATTGTTTGAAACAGTAAAGGCATGGTTGCGAAGCAGAGTTACAGCCATGAAGAGTGAAAAGGGAAGAGTGAAGAGTGAAAAGGTTACGGAGAAAAAGACATCTCGCAAACAACCTATATCCGTTGCAAGTGAGGCCTTCCCCCTCAGGGGGAATAAGAAGGGGGCCGCTCTTACCCTGCCCGAAGTACAGGCGGTACTATGCAGCAAGTATGAGCTGCGCTACAACCTGCTCAGCGAGCAGAGCGAGTACCGCGATCGGGGCAGCGAGGGCGACTTCCTCCCCATCAGCAAACGTGTCTATATGACCTGGCTGATGGACATACAGGCCGAGGGCTACAACTACACATGGCTCGAAGGGGTGCGCATCGCCGCCGAGTCGCTACACATACCGTCGTATCATCCCGTGACGCAGTACTTCGCCACCCTGCCCCAGTGGGACGGCACCGACCGCCTACGTCCCTTGATACAGCGCCTCACCACCGACGAGACCATGGTAGGCTATCTCTGCCGCTGGATGCTCGCTCTCGTAGCACAAGCACAGGGGCGTACCGATGCGGTGTATGCCAACAGTGTGGCGCCGCTCCTCGTGAGCGAGCAGCAGGGCCTGCACAAGAGCACCTTCTGCCGCATGCTGTTGCCACCCGAGCTACGTGAGTACTATACCGATAACTTCGACCTCACGGCCGAGAGCCAATGCGAGCGCAAGCTGCTCGACAGCCTGCTCATCAACCTCGACGAGTTTGACCGCTACTCATCGCGCAAGCAGAGCACCTTGAAGAACCTGATGCAGATGACCTCACTACGCATGCGCAAGGCATACCGCAACCACTCCGTCACGCTTCCGCGCATCGCCTCCTTCATCGGCACCAGCAACACCGCTGCCCTGCTCACCGACCCTACGGGCAGCCGCCGTTTCCTCTGCATAGACATCCGCGAGATGATCGATGTGGACACTCCCATCGACTATCCCCAGCTCTATGCCCAATGCATGACATCGCTCGCCGAGGGCGAGCGCCACTGGTTCACGCCCGAAGAGGTGAAGGACATCGAGCGCCGCAACCGCGACTACCGCCGCCACCGCCCCGTGGAGGAACTCTTCTTCCGTCACTACCGCCTGCCCCGCGAGGGCGAAGCACCCACACTGCTCAGCGCCGCCCACATCTATGAGCACCTCACCCGCTGCGATGCCCGCCTGATGAAGAGCGTCTGTGCCCAGACCTTCGGCAAGGTACTCCGTGGGCTCGGTGCCGTACGCAGCGAACATCATGACAAGAGGGTGTATGCGGTGATACCGGTCGAGTGAAAAGATGAAAGTGGAAAGATGAAAGTTAGGAGCATAATGGCGGACACTGGCGTACATGGATTATTGTACGCAGTGTCCGCCACTAGTTTATTATCAATCATTGCTTTACCCATGATTGGCGGAGGGTGGCAGATAGAAAACGGGAAGACTATTTGAGACTTTCGTCACCTCGGATTTCCCAGTCCGGGTATTTTAGGTAGATATTATGAAATCACTATACTCACGGCAGATTGAAATCCACCGTGACACCACATTCCTACTCCCGCAAACAAAGCCACAGAATATAGATGCCTGAGATATAAAAAGTAACGGAAGACTACAATCAGAGCCTTCCGTTACCTTCCCTTTCACAAAGGGTAATTCATCGTATTAGTATTATTTACGCTTACCCATTACCTTTAGCAGTTAAAATATGTATTCCTATGCAGTCGCATTTCCAACTATTATGTGTATTTTTGTGTCGTCAATTTGATTACATTCAAGGCAAGCTGGCACGATGATTATCTGAAATGAGAACAAAAGCAATTGGGTCGTACTGATATAATAGAAATTGCTTATTAGATTTATGCCCGAAAACAACCGCATAGAATATAAAAGAGAATTGACCTCGGATTTGGAAACAGAGCCTAAGAAATGATTAACATTGCTATATGACAATAAACGAGATGAGCACAAATAGGAAGCCGACACGATTATTTAAGAGAATCATGCTCGCCATGGCGAGCTTCGTCGGCTCACTGACGATGACAGCACAGGAGTTAGCGCCGCTGAGCGAAGCGGAGTGGATAACGGGTAGCACGTATGCGGCAATGCCACGCCACAAGATGGCCGAGGGAGTGGCCCTCCCCCTCTTCCGCAAGGTGATAACATGCGATGCACCGATAGAGCGGGCCATGCTGACGGCCACGGCACTGGGCGTGTATGACATCATCGTAAACGGACAGCATGTGGAGGGGCACGAACTGAAGCCGGGATGGACGGACTATCGCAAGGAGGTGACATGCCAGACGATGGACATCACCCCACTGCTGCGCAAGGGCGAGAACGAGATATGTGCGCAGCTGAGCTACGGATGGTGGGCAGGAGAGATAAGCCGCGGCGTATATGGGCAGCACACTCCGCTGGCACTGAAGGCCGAAGTGGTGATTGACGGACAATACGCCACACGCACCGACAACACCTGGCAGTGCAGCTACGGCGGACCGCTGCTGCTGGGCGAGATATACGACGGCGAGGTGTATGACGCACGCCGCACGCCCACCGAGTGGGAAGGGGTGACGGTGCTGAAGCACATGCCCATGGCGGTGATTCCCTTCGAGGGCCCCGAGGTGCGCATCCGCGACAAAGCGCTGTGGCGCCATCCGCAGACGGTGACCATCTATAGCGAAACAGAGGAGACCGACACCGAGTATGGCATGATAAAGGCGGACCGTAGCCTGAAGAACCGCCCCTTCACGCTTAAGAAGGGCGAGACGGCAGTCATCGATATGGGCCAGAACATGGTAGGATGGGTGTACTTCGAGGCCAAGGCCGAACGAGGCACCGAGATAACCTTCCGCCACGGCGAGATGCTCAACGACAATGGCGACCGCCGAGGACGACTCGACGATGGTCCGGGAGGCAGCGTATGGACATACAATCTGCGCGAGGCCGATGCCACGCTGCGCTACACCTTCCGCGGCGACCGCCACGGCGAGAGCTACCGTCCGCGTCACACGTTCATGGGATTCCGCTACGTATCGGTGACAGCCACCGAGGAGGTGAGGATAAGCAAGATCATAGGCCAGGTGGTGGGCTCTGAGATTGAGGAGTGGGGCGAGTTTGCCTGCTCCGATGCAAGCATCAACCAGCTATACAATAATATATGGTGGGGACAGCGCGGCAACTTCCTGAGCGTGCCTACCGACTGTCCGCAACGCGACGAACGCCTCGGTTGGACGGGCGACACACAGATATTTGCCCGCACGGCACTCTACAACTCCGACGCCAAGGACTTCTACCGTAAATGGATGCGCGACCTGCGCAACTCGCAACGCGAGGATGGCGCCTACCCCGACATCGCCCCCTACAACAACTTTTGGGGCTATGGCACGGCGGCTTGGGGCGATGCAGGCGTGATACTGCCGTGGACGGTGTATGAGATGACGGGCGACCGCACCATACTGGAAGAGAACTACGCGAGCATGACGCGTTACATGCAGTGGCTGTCGACCCAGGAGGAGACGGTAGAGGGCAAGCGCTACACACACATCGGTGCTGGCACTGCCACGGGCGACTGGCTGGCCTACGCTCCCATCGAGAGCCGCTACGTGTGTATGGCCTACTATGCCTATGTGGCGCAACTGATGGACAGCATTTCTGCCACGCTGGGCAAGCAGCGCGAAGCCGAGATCTACCGCGCCCTGTACGCCGACATACGGCAGGAGTTTCAGCAACGCTACATGCTCCCCGACGGAGCGTTGCGCGAGCATACACAGACGGCCTACCTGCTGGCCCTGCGCTTCGACCTCCTACCCGAGCAACACCGCACAGCAGCACGCCAGGCCCTGCGCCGCCTGATAGAGGAGAACGACTACTGCCTCTCCACGGGCTTCGTGGGCACAGGTATCCTATGCTCCACACTGACCGACGAGGGCATGAACGACCTCGCCTATGCCCTGCTCCTGCAACGCAAGAACCCCTCGTGGCTATACAGCATAGACCAAGGGGCCACGACCGTGTGGGAGCGATGGGACTCCTACAAGCGTGAAGAGGGATTCCACAAGCATGAGTGGAATATGAACTCCTTCAACCACTATGCCTACGGCGCTGTGGCCGAATGGATGTATGCCTACGTAGCTGGTATCCGTCCGGGCAAACCGGGATTCAGCCACGTGGTGTTTGCACCGCAAGTGGACAACCGCCCCGACAATCACCCTACCCTCGCCTACCAGCCGCGCATCACCTGGGCCAAGGCCAAGACAGAGACTCCGTACGGCACGGTATCGGCATCGTGGCGACTGAAGAAGAACGGACACTACGAATACACCCTCACACTGCCCGCCGGAGTGACCTACGAACTGCAGATACCCCACTTGACGGAGAAGGACGAGGTGAGAATTATGAACGATTAACGATTAACGAGGAACGATGAAAGATTAGCGGTGAGTAGAATTTCCTAAACTCAAAACTCTTGAGTCTGTTGACCGTTGACTGTTGACATAAAACATTAAACAAACCATGCCCGGCATATACATCCACGTACCCTTTTGTGAGAGCCGCTGCGCCTATTGCGACTTCTACTCCACCACGCTACTGAGCCATCGCAGCGCCTATGTCGACATGGTATGCCGCGAGCTGCAGCTGCGCCTGCCCGAACTGCAGGGCGCACCCATCGAAACAATCTACCTTGGCGGTGGCACTCCCTCCACATTAACGATAGAGGAACTTTCCTCCATTCTCACTTCATTACGCAACTTTCATCTTTCATCTTTCAACTTTCAACTTGCTGAAATAACATTGGAAGCCAACCCCGACGACCTCACCGAGGAGTATGTGCAGGGCTTGCGCACGCTGCCCTTCAATCGGGTGAGTATAGGCATACAGTCGTTTCACAACCGTACGCTGCGGCTCGTGGGGCGTCGCCACACGGCACAGGAGGCCATAGAGGCTGTGCATCGCTGCCAGCGGATGGGACTCACCAACATCAGCATCGACCTCATGTATGGCCTGCCGGGCGAGACACTTGATGACTGGGTCTACAGCCTCGACCAAGCCATCGCACTCGGCGTACCCCATATCTCGGCCTATCACCTCACCTATGAGGAGGGCACGCGGCTGTGGCGCATGAAGGAGCAGGGCATCGTCAGCCCCATCGACGAGGAACAGAGCATCCGCGCCTTCGAGCTGCTGCGCGAGAAGCTGCTGGCGGCAGGCTATGAGCACTACGAGATATCCAACTTTGCCCTACCCGGCTACCACTCGCGCCACAACAGCAGCTACTGGCAAGGCATCCCTTATATAGGAATAGGCCCAGGCGCCCACTCCTACGATGGCACCGACCGTCGGTGGAACCTCAGTAGCCTCACCGACTACATCGCCACGCCCGAGGGCGAGGATGTGCCGCACGAGGTGGAGCACCTGACCACCGAGGAGCGCTACGACGAGCGTATCATCACCGAGCTGCGCACGGCACGCGGCATCGACCTCACGAGTCTGCTTGCCGACTTCGGCGAACGCTACCACACCCACTGCCTACGCTCCGCAACTCCTTATATATATAGAGGCCAACTCGTGCACACCGCCGACAACCACCTGCGCCTTACCCCCGAGAGCATCTTCATCAGCGATGCCGTAATGCGCGACTTGCTGTATTAACTGCTATAGCCTATTTTCCACTCTATTCTACAAAAACTCAAATCCAACATTTATAGAATAAAATATCATCAACTTATCGCATATACAGAATTTTATTTCTACATTTGCGGTAAAACTGAAAACATGTCAATGTTCCTAAGAGCTATATGAAAAAGTTTGCTAAGATTACAGGTATTGTACTGGCATGCCTGCTGGGAGTGCTCATCGTAGTGCTCATCGTAGTGCCCATCGCATTCCAAGGTAAGATTAAGGAGATTGTTATCAGTGAAGGCAACAAGCTGCTGAATGCCGAGTTCGGATTTGACGACCTCAGCATCAGCCTGTTCAGAGAGTTTCCCAAAGCATCAGTGGGCCTCGAAGGGTTTTGGCTAAAGGGCGTGGGCGACTTTGCTGCTGACACGCTGGTAAGAGCCGGCGATGCCGAGGTGGCAGTGAACGTGATGTCGATATTCGGTAACAGCGGATTTGACATCACCAAGATACTACTCAAGGACACCTATGTGAAGGCCATCGTATTGGAAGACGGCAGACCCAACTGGGATGTGATGAAGCCCTCTGACGAAAAGGAAGAGGAAGACACCACGGCAAGCAGCTTCCGCATATTATTGAAGAAGGTGACGGTGGACAATCTGAACATCATCTACGACGACCGTGAGGGAGGGATGTATGCCGACATTGCCGACTTCAACGCCACTTGCTCGGGCGACATGGCAGCCGACAACACGCTGCTCGACCTTCAGGCAAGCATAGCGGCTATCACCTTCCGCATGGATGGAGTGCCCCTGCTGAGCAAGGTGCGCATGGAGGCCGACCTCAACGTCGATGCAGATCTGGCCAACAGCAAGTTTACCCTCAAGGAGAACTCCCTATCCATCAATGCCATACAAGCGGCCATCGACGGATGGGTGGCTATGCCCGAGGGAGCGCCCATGGACATGGACATCAGACTCAACACCTCGGACATCAACTTCAAGGAGATACTGTCACTCATACCGGCCATCTATGCCAAGGACTTTGCCGATCTCAAGGCCGAGGGCAACGTGAGCTTGCAGGCCTTTGCCAAAGGAAAGCTCGAAGGCGACAGCATAGTGCCACAGTTTGAAGCCGCACTGAAGGTCAACGACGGAAACTTCCGCTACCCTGCCCTGCCTGCAGGCATCGATGACATTCAGGTGCTGGCCAAGGTGAGCAACCCCGGTGGAGACATTGACCTCACCGAGGTAGATGTAGAGCAGTTTAGCCTGCAGATGCTCGACAACCCCTTCAGCATCACAGCACAAGTGAAGACACCCATCAGCGACCCCGACTTTGCCGTAGCTGCCAAGGGAACACTAGACCTGGGTGAGGTGAAGAATGTATATCCCCTCGAAGATATGGCACTCAACGGAGTGCTGAAGGCCAACATGAGTCTGGGCGGCCGCCTGTCATACCTCGACAATGAACAGTATGAGCGCTTTGCTGCCAATGGCGACATCAGCCTGCGCAACATGCAACTGCAGATGGAAGGCATCCCCGAAGTGAAGATTGAGAAGTCTACCCTATCGTTCACACCGCGCTACCTCAACCTGAGCGAAACCCAAGTGCTCATCGGTGAGAACGACCTGACGGCCGACTGCCGATTTGAGAACTACATGGCCTTTGCCCTCAAGGGAAAGACACTGAAGGGACAGCTCAACCTGAAGAGCCGCCACATGAACCTCAACGACTTCATGGGCAGCGATGAGGAGGAAGCCGCAGAAGAGCAGCCCACAGAGCAAGAAAACACTGCACCTGAAGCAGAAGAGGAAGGCGGAGTAATCGTAGTACCTGAGAATATCGACTTCAACATGAACGTGGACATGGCAGAGATCATATTCAATGAGATAAACCTGCGCGACCTCAAGGGTCAACTGAAGGTAAAGGATGGCACTGCCGACATGAGCAACCTATCGGCCAACACCATGGGAGGATCGGTAGTCATCAACGGAGCCTACTCTACCGCACAGAACCCCAACGAGCCTAAGCTGGATGCAGCATTTGCGCTGAACGAGCTCTCGTTCGCACAGACATTCAAGGAGCTGGCACTGGTACAGAAGATGGCGCCCATATTTGAGAACCTGGGCGGAAACTTCTCGGGCAAAATTGCCGTAGACACCAAGCTCGACAGTGTGATGTCGCCACAGTTGAGTACACTCACCGCAAGCGGAAGTCTCAACACACGCAACCTCAACCTCTCGGGGGTAGATATCATAGACAAGATTGCCGATGCTACCAAGCGCGAGGAGCTGAAGGATATCACCGTGAAGGACCTCAACGTGGACTTTACCATCAAGGATGGACGTATAGCCACAAAGCCCTTCGACATCAAGATGGGTAACACGACCCTGAACCTGAATGGCACTACCGGACTGGACCAAACCATCGACTATGCCGGCAAACTGAAGCTACCCGAGGGAGCGGCCAAGGGTATCAGCACCATAGACCTGAAGATAGGCGGCAAGTTCGGTTCGCCCAAGATTACGATAGACACGCAGAGTATGGCCAAGCAAGCCGCATCGGCTGTTGCCGACAAGACGCTTGATGCTGTAGGGCAGAAATTGGGCATCGACATCAGCAATGCCGAGAAGCAGAAGGAGGAACTGGTGAAGACAGCACAGCAGGCGGCACAGACACTCATCGCCGAGGCCGAGAAGCAGAAAGCCTCACTGGTGGAAAAGGCGGGCAGCAACGCCATCAAGAAGCTGGCGGCCGAGAAGGCTGGAGACAAACTTATTGCCGAAGCCAAAAAGCAGGGAGACAAACTCATTGCTGAGGCCGAAAAGAAGGGCAACGAACTGATTGAAAAGGCTAAAGGAAACGAATAATCAATTATAGAAGAATACTTCAAAAAAGAAAACTCACTCACCCATGGGACATTTTAATTTTCAGGAATTCATCAGTGCATTCATCATCATGTTTGCTGTAATTGATGCTATTGGTGCTACCCCCATTATTATCTCACTCCGCGAGAATGGCAAAACTATCAAGCCCATCAAAGCCACTCTGCTATCACTTCTCTTACTGGTTGCCTTCTTCTATGCCGGCGACATGCTGCTGCGACTATTCCATGTAGATATTGCTTCATTTGCCGTAGCAGGATCTATTGTCATCTTTTTGATGGCCATAGAGATGCTGCTCGATGTAGAGATATTTAAGTTCAAAGGACCCTCAAGCGAAGCCACCATCGTACCATTGGTATTTCCTCTGTTAGCCGGTGCCGGTTCGTTCACGACCCTACTCTCGCTCCGCGCCGAATATGCCGATATCAACATTTTGCTTGGGTTGTTTGCTAACATGCTCTTCGTATTGTTTGTACTTACCATGACCGACAAGGTGCAACAATGGATAGGCAAAGGAGGTGTATACGTGGTACGAAAGTTTTTTGGTGTAATATTGATTGCAGTAGCAGTGCGCCTGTTTACTGCAAATATTGCAGAACTGATAGCCAACATCAGCCAAACGGCCCATGTACAATGACAAAAATAGGCGTATTAAACATTTATTCCATTTTTTTCGTTCAATTAAACAGCTGATAAGCTATATTTTCATAATTTAATCATTATCTTTGCAGAAAACAAACCAACCCTATACCATGCAAGCTAGCGACAGCGTAGTTATCATACCCACCTACAACGAGAAGGAAAATATCGAAAATATTATCCGTGCCGTGTTTGGCCTGGAGAAAACATTCCATATACTCATCATTGAGGACGGATCACCCGACGGTACGGCAGCCATCGTGAAAGAATTACAAAAAGAGTTTCCCGAACGCCTATTTATGATAGAACGTACCGGCAAGTTAGGTCTTGGCACCGCCTATATCTGTGGCTTCAAGTGGGCTGTAGAACACAAGTATGACTATATCTTTGAGATGGATGCCGACTTTTCGCACAACCCCAACGACTTGCCACGCCTATACAACGCATGTGCAACTGAAGGTTTTGACGTGGCCATCGGATCCCGCTACGTTAGCGGTGTAAATGTGGTAAACTGGCCTATGGGACGCGTACTGATGTCATATTACGCATCTAAATATGTACAGCTCGTCACTGGCATCAAGGTGAAAGATACCACCGCAGGATTCAAATGTTACCGTCGGGAGGTACTAGAGACATTGGAACTCGATAAGGTACGATTCAAAGGTTATGCCTTCCAGATAGAGATGAAATTTACCGCTTACAAATGTGGATTCAAAATCAAGGAGGTACCCGTCATCTTTGTCAACCGCGAGTTGGGCACCTCGAAGATGAACAGTAGCATCTTTGGTGAGGCCGTGTTTGGTGTCATGCGCCTCAGATGGGATGGTTGGTTCCGTAAGTATCCCAAAAGAAACACACAAGACTAAATAATCAAAGAGGGTGCATCAAGGGATGCCCCTCTTCTCATTTTGATTCCATGCTTCAAAAAAGAAGGCAAGATAAAGATTATCGTTGCTCAAAAAAGACTATATTTGCAAAACTAACAAACCAAGATATTTTCACGCAAAATACGATGGAATGATATTGGCGAATGCAGACAGGCAGGAACGCCTAATGAAAAGCACAAGCCAATCAACCACAATCATTTATACCTGACTATTATGAAAATTTTCCATACGGCAGATCTACACCTTGGACAAATTATCTATCAGAATTACGATAGAGTCGATGAACATCAGCATTTTTTCCACCAATTGAAAGCCTGGTGTATGGAAGAACGCCCAGACGCCCTATTGGTAAGTGGAGATATCTTTGACATACAGCATCCTTCGGCCTCAACGAAGAAGATGTTTAACGAGTTTTTTGTGAATCTGCATCAAGCCTGCCCATCCATGCACATTGTCATTACTGCAGGCAATCACGACTCTGCATCAAGGATACAAGCCGACAATTCTATTTGGAAACTGGCCAATACCCATCTGATAGGAAACGCTCCCTCGTCAGATTTACTCAACAGCGACACCCCCAACTGGATGGACAACTATATCATCCGTCTTGATAATGGCTATATCATCGCTCTTCCCTACATGATTGGCGAACACGAGGAGCTGCTCCAAAGATTGCTCGACACTATCACCAAAGAGAACACATACGCAAAACCCGTCATCATGATGGGACACCTCGTGGTAACTGGAATGGACCCTATAGGCCACAACTTGGAGATTGGCAAAATAAGAACGCAAGATACCCATACCTTGGGAAGCGGGTACGACTATCTGGCATTGGGACACATACACAAGCCTCAGACAATAGGTCACCAAGAGGACTGCATGAAGGAGTGTGTGACCTACCCATCCGGAATCATCCGCTACTCGGGAAGCGCACTGCACGTGAGTTGCGATGAACAGTACCCCCATACAATAAGTATGGTAACCATTGACAGGCACGGAGGTGACGTTACCATACAACAGCTCAGAATCGACGAGCTTCGCCATTTCTATACCCTACCAACTGATGGCTCTTCGTACCAAAGCGAAGAGGAGGCACTTGAGGGAGTAAATGATTTTTGCAAAGAGCATGGCAGAGGATATATCAGATTACAGATAGACTATCATACGGCCTTAAGTGCCAACTTTACCCAACAGGTATACAGTCTTATAGCACCCTATAACGATGAGGTGCGCTACAATGCCAAGATTATCTGGACTGGAGTTCCAGACAAGAATGAGCACACCCTGCAAAAACCGGCCTTTGAAGTAGCCGAGCTACAACAGATGACCAATCCCATCAACTTCATAGAAAAAACTTTGGATCAATACCCTGGTCTGGATTTAGAAGAGTTGCGGTCGGCATTTGAAGAGGTAAAAACAGAGATACAGAAGATGGATGAAGAAAGAAAAGGAAAAGTAAAAAGACAACCATGAGAATCAAAGCATTACATATCAGAAATATTGCCTCTATCGAGAAAGCGGACATCAACTTTGAATCCGAGCTTACCGATAAAGCTACTGGCCTGCCAGCATCCATCTTCCTTATATCTGGTGACACTGGCACTGGGAAATCAGTTATCCTTGACGCCATAGCCATGGCTCTATACAAAAAGACACCCCGTATTGTAGGAGTAGCCAATAGACAAAACAATGATTTCACAGACGAACGAGGTGAAACGATTAGCATACATAGTATCGAGCAGTATACCAGACTAGGTATTTCAGAAAAAGAGGAATGTTATAGCGAAGTGGTTTTTACAGGCAATGACGGTGTAGAATATTGTGCCCGCCTTAGTTTAGGTTTGATTAAGTCGAGAACCAAAGATGAGAACGGGCACTATATTTTAAAACACAGTACCCCCTCATGGACCGTAAGCGTAGGTAATGATGCTCCCATAAATGTTGACAGCCGGACAGGACAACCCATCTTAAGTGCCGTGGGGCTCACGTTCGAACAATTTGGCCGTATGGCTATGTTGGCCCAAGGACAGTTTGCCTCATTCTTGACAGGAGACAAAAACGAACGCGAATCGATCCTTGAACAACTGACCAATACCGAACACTTCACTGCATATGGTGACGCCATAAACAGACTATACCGACAAGCCAATGAGGCCAAGAGGATAGCTGAAGCCTCTTTCAATGCAGAAAAAGAACATACCCTATCGGTAGAAGCCGTAGAGGAGTTTCAACAAAACCTAAAAAAGTTAGATGAAGAGGAAAAGATTTTTGCCAAACAGATCTTTGTTGCTGAATACAAAATAAAACTGTTGGATTCACTTGAGCAAGACCATCGTACGAAGGCCAAGTCGCTTGAACATAAACTTCAATTGGAAGCCGAAATGCAGAGCGACAGCTACAAAGACAAGAAAACATTTTTGCACGATTGGGAATCGACAGCTACTGAGCGACAACGTATTGTAGACTTGAACACAGCTCAAAAAACATTGCACGAAGCACAGGTTAAAGACAAAACTCTACAGGCACAATTTCTCCAACTTGCCTCTGACTTAAAAGCACGAGAGGTAGAAGTCGCCGCACAGGAGTTGAACATTGGAGAGGAAAGAGCCTGGCTTGACAAACAAGCAGAACGTGACACGTTGTATATGACCTATCCCGAAACAAAGGCCCAAATAGAACAAATAAAACAACAACTGAATAGAAAAAAGGAAATCGCCCAAAATATAGAAAAAGAGAAAGGAAAGACTGCCGAACTACAACAGAAAGCTACGCACTTGAAGGCACAAGCTGAGGCGACAAGCAAAGCCGTCAATGAGTTGCAGGCTGCCATTGACAACATCATAGAGCAACGCAAACTGTTGAATCCCGAAGAGACAAACAAACAAACCATTGCCATCACACAGGACATCAATGCGCTACAAAACCTCAAAGAACGCATCGAATCACATCAAGCTAACCTTGAGGTGGTTCATTTAAACCAGTCGAGCATACAGAAGGAGACTGTCGAGTTAGAACAACTCAAAGGAATAATGGAAGAGGAAGGCAAGAGATTTGAGGCTGCTCGCAAAGACGCTGAAGCAGCCAATGCTCGACTCACCACGATGGGAGAAAGTCTTAAGGATACACTCAAAAACCTACGCAAGAGACTGGACAATGAGAAGGAAGAATATTGCCCATTGTGCGGACAAAAATTAGAAAGGATCTATAACGAAGAGGACTTTATAGGTATGCTCTCACCTATCGAAAAGGAGCAGCAAAGGTTGGCCAAGGTAAGCGCCACTGCAGAATCGGCATACAATGCAGCAAAGAGCAAGCACGATACAGCTGCCGGTGCCTTAAACGCCAAGAAGCATCAATTAGTCCAATTCATCAAGCAGATTGAAGAAGAAGAGATACGCATACGCCACATGGCTACGGAGAAAGGCTTGGAGTTAGGAAAGACATTTGAGACCAAGGCTCTGCTTGGAGCCCTACGTACACTCACAAGCAGCAAGGAGGAAGAAAAAAAACTACTCGAACAAAAACAATCCCAACTCAATGCTTTGCAGACCCAACAGAATGAACTGCTTGCAAAGAAACGAAGCCTTGACAATGAAAAATCAGAAGCCGACAAACAGTTTGCTGCAGCCGAGAATGTACTCAACAACAATGGTGCTGCCATTACCCGACTAACCATGGATGCCGAAAGCATCGGAAGCGAAATCATCAGATTGCGTACCTGCATATCGACAAAACTCGACAGATACTATCCTAATTGGATAAGCGATATGGATAGTACACTGACACAATTTATCCGCGATGCCGAGAGTTACATGGAGCGTAAAAAGGCATTGGAAAAACGTATCCATCACATGGAAATTGCCCGAAACACCATCACGACACTGCAGTCACAATACGAGACATTGCACACGGAGTATCCTGACAGTGAAGCTACGGGCACCCCACTGAAGTATGACTGCCCAAGCATCATGGATGCATGGGCAAAACTGACGAACCAAATACGTAGTCTGAAGGCTGAAATCAAGATACAGAACGAACGTATCAGTGAATGTAACAAGACCCTCGAGAAATATTATTCAATTACAGGAAAAGACAAGACTTATCTCACCTCAATAAGTAATAGAAGTAATGAGTTGGAGACAGTACGCCAATACATCAAATCCATCGATGAGAACCTGAAATCACATACAGACACCATCAATGCCGCAGAAGAACGCATCAAGGAAGTGATGGCTAAACTTGATGCGACAGATGACAGTAACCTCCCCAACAAAGAGGAGCAACAGCGCATTAAACAAGAAGCTAATGCTCGAAAAGAAGATATTATAGGTCTAATCGGTTCAATCAAACAAAAGCTCACCGAGAACGATACTAACATAGCAAGACGCAATAAGGCCGAGGAAGACTTGAAAGCAGCTGTCGTCAAATACAACAAATGGGAACTGCTAAACCGCTACTTCGGAGGTACCCGGTTCCGCACATTAGTGCAAACCTATGTACTACGTCCACTACTGAACAATGCCAACATTTACCTAGAGAAGATTACCGACCGCTACAAACTTACTTGCAGGGAGGAAAATGCCCAACTATCCATCCTTGTACACGACCTTTATAATAAGGGCAACGTGCGTAGTGCCACCATACTATCGGGTGGCGAGCGGTTTATGATATCACTCGCGCTTTCGCTTGCACTATCATCACTCAACCGTCCGGATATGAATGTCAATATTCTTTTCATCGACGAAGGATTTGGGACACTTGACGAGAAGAATCTTGATTCTGTAATGTCTACGCTGGAAAAACTCCAGGAGATAGCCGGACAGAGTAACCGACGGGTAGGTATCATATCACACCGCGAAGAGCTGAACGAACGCATCCCCGTACAAATTCAAGTAAGACGACGGGGAGAAGGCCGCAGTGTAGTAGAAATAAAGAATACACAAATGTAACTGCAAAAAGGGATACGAACAATGATTGCATTTAAGAAACACTTGACAGTATTAACATCAACTATAATACTAAGTTGTACGATAATGGATGCCCAAGTCACCGATAATGCCCAGCTAGAACAATTGGGACGAGGATTGACAGTAAATCGGGCCACTAAAGGGAACTTCATCAGTTGGCGTCTGTTAGCTACAGACGATGAGACTACTACATTCGATCTTTTACGCAACAACTCCGTGCTGAAAAGTGACATAAGCACGGCAACCAACTATACCGACTCGTATGGTACAAGTAGCCACAAGTATCAAGTGGTGACTAAAGTAAATGGTGAACCCATAGACACGTCGGCGATAGTGACCCCCTGGAATGATTTCTACTACCAATTGCACCTTGACAAGCCCACGGCCACAGGATATACTTATTCGCCCAACGATTGTTCTGTAGGAGACGTTGATGGCGACGGCGAATATGAACTGTTTGTAAAATGGGATCCTTCAAACTCCCAAGACAACTCAAAGGACGGCATCACTGGCAATGTGTACCTCGACTGCTATAAAATAGACTGGACACAAGGCGGTGCGGGAACTACACCCACCAAACTGTGGCGGGTAGACTTAGGTGTGAACATACGAGCTGGAGCACACTACACCCAATTTATGGTATATGATTTTGACGGTAACGGACGCGCCGAGATGATGTGTAAGACCGCACCAGGCAGCAAGGATGGAACCGGGAATTACGTGAGTGCAGCAGGCACTGAGAGCAAAATACAGAACTGCAACAACACAAAGAGTTGGCGCAACAGTGGAGGAAAAATAGATGGCGGTTATGAGTTCCTTACCGTGTTTGACGGACTCACAGGAGAAGCCATACACACGGTGTTCTACAAGCCCAATCGCAATGCTACTACCACAGGTACCGAGGCTACAGGCTCCTTCAATTGGGACGACCGTAGCGGCAAGACTGACAAAGCCAGCTATGGTAACCGTGGCGAGCGATACCTCGCTGCGGTGGCTCACCTTGACGGAACAAACAGAAATGCCTGTGCCGTATTCTCACGCGGTTACTATACCTACGCTTATATCTGGGCCGTGACATTCGATGGCAAGGAAATAAAAGACAAGTGGTATCACTCATCACACAGCAAGACACAATATAAGGTAACCGATGCAGAGGGAAAAACAAAAACCTACACCCCTCCTACCAGCACCAATGGCGGTGGGAGCCGCACCATGTATGGTAATGGTAACCACAACCTATCGGTAGGCGATGTAGATGGTGATGGGGCTGACGAGATTGTATGGGGATCGGCAGCTCTGGATAACGACGGCACGTTGTTATATGCTACGGGATACGGACATGGCGATGCCATACACTTAGCCGACCATAACCCCGATCGTCCAGGACTTGAGGTGTTTGAGATTCACGAAAGTTCACCCTACGGATGGGATTTGCACGATGCAGCCACAGGAGAGATACTTCACAGCGGAACAGGAACTTCTGACACAGGACGCGGCATAGCTGGACATTTTTCGTCAAGCCACAGAGGATCATTCTTCAGTTCCTCAGCCGACAAGCAACAGCGCAGTGCCATAACGGGGCAAGTGGTGAACACAGGAAACACATCAATGAACTTCCGTATTTTTTGGGATGGAGATCTACAAGAGGAACTGTTTGATGGTGGGAAAATAGACAAATGGAACGGCAACGGAACGACACGCCTATACATCAATAACAAGAACCCTTACGACTACAACGCGTCAAGTACCTGCAACAGCAGCAAGTCGACTCCATGTCTACAGGCAGACCTCTTCGGAGACTGGCGAGAAGAGATTATCCTATGGAGTACCAACGATAATGCCACGCTCAATGTCTTTACCACCTACCACCCTACAACATATCGCGTGCCTACACTCATGCACGACCATCTATACCGTATGGGGATAGCCTGGCAAAATGTGGCATATAACCAACCTCCCCACATCGGACATTATCTACCTGACAGTTTCATGGCAACCCTCACACTCGATGAACTATCAGGACCAACCGATCAGGAGGTGAAATTGGGAGATTCTATACAACCAATCATATACCATTACAAACGAGCTACAAGCGGCATATGTTTCGGTCTCAGTGCCTATGGACTAAAATATACCGTCGACAAAAAATCGCAAACCATTACCGTGCATGGCACACCAACAAAGATTGGTATCGTGAACTACAGAGTGAAAACATTGGGCAATGATATGAGCGCCGAAATTAAAGGAAAGATTACTATAACAGAACCTACAGATATAGAGAATCTTGAAGTAGACAGTGAGGAGACTATCGTATATGACCTTTTCGGACGTCGCGTAAAGAACCCACAGCATGGCATCTACATAGTGAATGGAAACAAAGTGAGATTTGATTAAGTTTTTGGGGATATGTACTATGCTCTTTATTAGCGCCTCTATATAGAGTCAAGAAGCTACTCAATGGAGTAAGCTGTACCCTTTAGGAAACCTAAAGACTTCTTTTCTATCAACTGTTGCATCTTTGCTCGTTTATTCGTATCTTTACCCACGAAAGATATAAACTTATAAATAGGATACTATGGGATTTCTTGATTTCTTATTCGGCAAGAGCGAAAAGCAGCCTAAAGAGGTGCTTTGCTCAGATGAAATAGAGGCGATAAATACGCCTGGAGAGTATAGCGTAAAGCTCGTCAATCGAGGGGCAGCAGTGCTGCAAGTATGCAAATGCCTCAACGATCTCGTGACACATGACCTGAAAGCATCCAAGTATATGTGCGACACTGCACCGTGCATCGTGAAGGAAGACATGTCGGAACAGGGAGCCGAGATACTGAAACGGGAACTGGAGAAAGCTGGTGCCACTGTTACCGTTGAGAAAAGAGGATAATTATACATCATTATCGCACACAATGGTTGCAGCACCTTGTGTGCTTATATATTTTTAGGCCACAACCATCATGCTACTACTCCCCTATTCTATTGAATTGAGCTGGAAGCTTAAGAAAGCTCCGCCACTACGTTGAAGTGATTCGAACAGCGGTTAGAACTTTGTTACGGGGACTTCCACACAATGGAGAGAATGAAAAACAATTATCAAATACACTTTAATAGGGAACTATGAAACACCGTTTATTTATCCTATGCCTTGCCTTGCTGGGTAAGGCTACGCTATGGGCTCAAGCATGGAGCGAACCAATGATTCCAGCCGAGAGTCTTGACAACCTGAGCTCTACAGAGACCGTATACTTCTACAATGTAGAGGCCGACGCCTTTGCCATCAATGGCATGGACTGGAACACCAATGCCTGTGCCACCCGACTGACCAATGGTGACAGGTCGGTATCGGTCTCACAACAGTGCCAGGCATTCGTGGGCAACGGGAAGGTGAGAGTAAGAATGACCCGATACTCTGGCTCGTTCATCTCGTGCCTGGGCAATAATGCCAACAACATCTATGTAGACCAAAACCAAGGACAATTCTTCACCTACACCGAGACCGCCGAAGGTAGCCATATATATACATTATATAATGACACCTACAAGAAGAATCTCGACCTGAGCTGGACCTATGGCGGACACCTGACCATCGTGAACGGTGCTGGCAACACGAAGTGGGCATTCATCAAAGAAGAGAATATCACCAACGGAAAGTATATGGTCTATAAGGCCAAGAAGGCACTTTATGGACTGTACCAATCGCTGGCCGAAGCGGGCAAGACAGCCCTCTATGCCGAAAAGTTGGCCGACGCACACCGCGTATACGCATCGGACGAAGCCACGTATGCCGAGGTCATTGATGCCTCGAAGACGCTATTCAATGCTACATACGCCGACATCGCTGGCGGCGTGGATGTATCGTTCCTCTTCACCGAGGCCGACATGGTGGGCACTGCCAATGCCAGTGCTTGGGCAAGCGGTGGAGTGACCTCCGGATGGGGTGCATTCGAGAACTATCACACCGTATTCAAGCTGAGCCAGACACAGACCGTACCACAGGGTGCCTACGACGTGCAGCTCCACGCCTTTTATCGTGAAGACGGTGCAGGCTCGGCTCCTGTGCTCACAGCCCAAGGTAAGACAAGCGCTACCGCTCAGGTGCCTTCACTCCTCAGCATCGATTTCGAGATGACCAATGCCAACAGCAACAATTGGAAAGAGGGCGGCAAGAATTTCATCCCCGATGGTCTGCAGTCGGCAGGTCAGGCTATCACTCACGGAGATGCCACAGCACAGGTCGAAGGTATCGTAGTAGGTGCCGACGGACAGCTCACCATCACGACCGAGGTGAAAACTGCCGAGCAGTGGTTTTGCTGGAGTGCCATGCGCATCATCTATCAGGGACTGGGCGAAGCCTCACTGAAAGAGTCACTGGCAGCTGTCATCGCCGAAGCGGAAGCACTCTACGGTGAGGGACAGGGCAAAGAGGCTGACAAACTGAAAACGGAGATAGACGAAGCCAAGGCAGTATATGCCGACGAGAATGCAGCCAACCATCAGATATCAATTGCGGAGAGCGAGCTGAAAGAGGCGATGGATGCCTATCAATGGGCCAACGCTTCGGCTGATAATCCCGTAGATGTGACAGCACTCATCGAGAACAACAGCTTCGAGAGAAACTTCGATAGCTGGACGCAGACGAATATGGCAGCCCAGTCAAACACGGCCTTCAACCTGAAGCATGGAAACATCTATGTAGAAAAGTGGACTGACAAAGGAGGCAAGGTAGGCGATGCCAGTGTAATGCAGCGCGTGAAGAACCTCGGACTGGGTGTATACATCCTCAAGGCAGCCGCACAGAATATCCAGGAGGGAAGTTCTACCACACAAAAGAATGCATGGATCGTGGCCAACAACTCTAAGGCAGAGGTCACGGGCAAAAATGAATATGCGGTCACCTTCGTCAATATCGAGAATGAGGCTACGATAGGATTCCTGGCCGAGGGCGCTACGGGCAACTGGATTGCTGTCGACAACTTCCGCCTCTACTATGCCGGTGGTGAGTTTGCCGACTTCAAGAAGGAACTGCAGAACTATGTAGACACGGCCAAATGCTATGTAGAAAAGAAAATGCAGGAGACCGTGCTCACCAATCTGAGCACATGCATCGCTGCTGCCGAGGCCGAGCTGCAGAAAGATAATGCCGGCGGCTACACCACGGTATCTACTCCATTGAGAGAGGCCGTAGAGGCAGCCAAGGCGTCCATCAAAGCCTATGAGGCCCTCGCCACTGCCATTGCTGCAGCAGAAGCCGACTATGAAAACGGGGGCGCAGAGGGTGCCGAGAAGTTCCTTGCCGTCATCAACAGCGCCAAGGCCGTAAACGAGAGTCTGCACTCAACACTCGAAGATATAGCTGCCAAGATAAGCGAGCTGGAGAAGGCGACATTCGAGTACCGTATTGCCAATCCTTCAGGCACAGTGCCCACGGTGAAGACCGACAAGCGCTATGTACGTGGTGCCATTGCAGCCTTCGGACGCATGACGGTGAGCGGCGTGGCATCTACCGAGATTCTGGAACAGGGATTCTGCTGGAGCACCCAGCCCAACCCAACCGTACTCGACAACCGTACAACCAAGTATCTGGAGAACAACGGACGCATGTACTGGATGGATATGGAGCCCGCTACTATATATTATATGCGTGCCTATGCCATCACCAAGGACTATGCCGTAGGGTATGGCGATGTCATCAAGATGTCTACCCTACCCCAAGGACAAGTGACCTACTGGTACAACAATGGTGGCGATGCCGCTCACAACGACCGTATCAACACTGCACTCACGATAGCTACTACCTACTGGTCGAACTACACAAGCATTCGCGGATTCAACGTATCGTGTACCTTCTCACCCGGTACACCCACTGCCGACTGCGGATATGGAGGGAACATGCGCATAGGTACTAACATGGGGCAGCGTGCAGGAACATGTATGCACGAGATGAACCATGGCATCGGTGGCGGCACATTGGAAATATGGGGCGGATGGGTAGACTCTCCGCTACGCGAGACCATGAACGGCCATTGGGCAGGCGACCGAGCCAACGAGGCGGTGCGCTTCTGGGAAAACAACAACAACCTTGTCATCACAGGAGCCTACGACGCTGGCCACTGGGGTGTAGTAAACAAGGGAGAGGCCTACTCACAGGACAACATCTTCCACAATAAGTACCCCCACAACGGTGCTCATCTGGAGCCCGGAGCATGGGCAGGACCGAAAAACTGGAACGACACCGAGGTATTCTATATAGGAAACTCTATCATCAACCAGGGATTCTGCGAAGACGGACTTATACCCGTAAACTTCTACTCCGGAGCCTTCTGCCTGCCTGCTTACGTATTCGAGCAGGACGACAACGCCAAGTACTATATCAAGAGTGAGTCGGTCGACCATGGTCTTGCCAACTCCTATCTGATGGAGCAGAAAGACGGCAGCGTGGAATGGAAAGAGCTGAGTAGCACCGATGTCACCAGCAACGACAGTGCTGCATGGTACATATCGTTTACTCCCGACAACCAGTACTACCAGTTCCGCAATGCCGCTACAGGCCACTACCTGACATTCGGTGCCTATGGTGCCAACGGCATCAAGACGGTAGCCAAAACTACTCCTGCTGCCAACGAGGACTTCCACCTGATGAAGGGACGCAAGAATGTAGCACTTGGCGACTTCAAGACTCGTGGTTACTGGATTATCCATCCCGAAGCCAAGTCCAACCCCGCCACCTTCACAGCTATAGCCGATGGCAAGGTGTCAGCCACCACACTCGACCTGTACAACTCTGCCGTATCGCAGCGCTGGATTTTCCTGCAGTCCGACGACATCAATAGCTTTGAGACAGGACTCAAGGACAAGGCACTCGAAGAACTGAACGAGATGATCAGCAACGTACGCAAGCTCCGACTCACCTCTCACGTAGAGGATGTGGTTGGTGCCGATGACATGCTCACCGCAGACCTTGACGCCATCAAAGCACTGGCAACCGAAGCCACAACAGCTGATGAGGTATACGCACTCATAGAGCAGGCACGCACAGCGGGCATGAACTTCCTCAGCAGAGTGACTCCCAAGAGTGTCAAGCGCCCGTTCAACATCACTTTCCTTGTGAAGAATGCTGCCATTGACGACAATAGCGGATGGTCGACGAAACCGACATTCAGTAACTCTTGCTGTGAGTATTTCCAATCGGCATTCGACTTCAATCAGACAGTGAAGAGTCTGCCTGCTGGTACATACAAACTCGCAGCGAAGGCCTTCCAACGTCCAGGAGCATACGATGCGGTATACAACGCTTATGTGAACGGAAAGGACAATGTAAATGCTGTACTCTATGCAGGCGACAAGTCTGCCACCATCTGCAACATAGCAGCAGGTGCCAGAACCTCACGCTTGCATAGTGAAGATGTCACGGTAGGTTCGCCCGTACGCTATATCCCCAACTCAATGGCATCGGCTGCGGCCTACCTCAAGCTTACGACCTATGAGAATGAGCTGGTGACAGCGCTTGAGGAGCCTGTTCAGGATATGACAATCGGTATCAAATGTACCACAACAGGCAGTGGGTATTGGGCAATCTTCGACGATTTCCGCTTGTATTACTACGGAACAATGTCTCCAGAGACGGTTACCGACATTGACCTGATCGAGCAGGACGATAATATCGGAGTTACCGACCAAGACAATCAACTTGAGGTATACAACCTCCAAGGTGTAAAAGTGGGCGACTCACTGGAAGATCTTCCCCGTGGCATATACATCGTGAACAAGAAGAAGATACTTGTCAAGTAACACTAAGCCCAAAGAGCGTCTTAAACAATGAGGGTGTGCATTATCATGCACACCCTCATTCTATATCTGTTACTTCGTACGCGCCTCATACATTTCGCGCAGCTCATCGAAGGAGATCTTCAGTGAATCCATCTTGCGGAATAGCTCGGGCAGTTCCTCGGTGAGGAAGGTGCGCTTGCGCTCCTTGGTGATGCGGCGCACGGCACCCTTGGCCACGAAGTATCCGAGGCCACGCTTGTTGTAGATGACCTCGAGCGACTGCAGGTGGTCGAAGGTGCGTACTACGGTGTTGGCATTCACCTCCACTATCGCGGCATACTCGCGCACCGAGGGGATGCGGTCGTCCTCACGGTAGGTGCCTTGCAATATCTCGTCGCAGATGCGCTCGGCTATCTGCAAGTATATTGGGTTATTGTCCTTGAAGTTCATACGGTAACCTCCTTTCTGTTCTTAAAAAAGTTCACTCGATTCACAGGCACCACTTGCTTGCGCGAGAAGAGGCGATAGCTGAGCCACCAGTTGAGGATGGTAAGGGCAAGAAGCAACACTATGCCAACCGAACGGAGAAACATAAGAGCCTCGGGCAATGACTCTATGAAAGAGAATGCGCCAATAGGTAACCAGTTGATGAATGAAAAAATTTCGGATAGCTTAGACGAATCCGTCATTATTGGCTCAAGCTTTATAACAATCCAAGCAATCGTGAGTCCTGCCGTAAACCAGACAAGCAGAATTTTCACAATAGCCGCCTTGCGCCAGAAACAGCCGCCAAGGATAAATATGGAATGGACGCAAAGAATGGCTATCACAAATATACTAACCGTCAAGCATCCCTTATAAGGATTATTGCCTATGACTGTAACAATGCCTCCCTCAATGACGTCCCATTCTTCACTCCCTGTACGATACAGAGAAGAGAAGGTCTCCCCTATCTCGCCCAAGACGCGCGGCAATGTGAAACCATAGAACTCCTTCACCTCGAAGAGAGGCACGAAGAGCATACGCACCAGGTCGGCAAGGAGGAGTGCCGCGAAGGCCATCACGATGAGCAGTATGGTATTGACGAGCACACGAGCTACAAACTTCTCCATATTCGTGGCAGGCATCATCAAATAATTGAGTCCGCGCCCCTTAGTCTTCAACGGTACACCGCACATATCGGCGGCCGCACACATCAACGCCAAGGCCAATACACCGTAGAAGAAAGGCGCAAAGTTTGCTGCCAATGAGGGCATATATTGGTCAGGTTGTATAGAATGACGAAGACCTGTACCTATAAGACTGTTCATATTCGCCAACTGAGATGCCAAGAAAGCTGCAAAATAAATGAAGAAAGTTGCGATATTGCCCCAGCGATGCTCCACCAAATCACACTTCAGTACTGCACCGAGGCGTGCGAAGCTGAATTTATTGTTTATTGTTTTCATTGTTTTTCTCTTTATTGCTTGTCATTCTGAACCGAAGGTGAAGAATCTCGAAGAATACGCCGAAAAACGTCCTAACTGTTCACGAGATCCTTCGTTTCACTCAGGATGACAAAAACACTACTTTTTTAACATACATATATGTCTACTCGGCATCACCACTTGCTTCCGTGCGAAGTTGCGATAGCCGACACGCCAGCACAATATGGTAAGAGCTGACAGGAGCAGCAGCACGACGACGCTCCACGCCTCATGCTGCAGCAGACCGCCGTAGGCTGTGACCGCACCATCGCCTGCCGAGGCAACAGCATCGATTGCCCTGCCGCGCAGGATGAACAGGGTGCCACCTACGATGGTGAGTGCCATGGCGGTAAAGTTAGTCCAGCAACTACCTATCAGCAGGAAGAGCGAGTGGACGAACAGCAGCGACACGATGCAGAGCAGCACCATCAGCACACCACGGAAGGTGCTGAAGCCGAAGCCAGCCATAGAGATATCGCCTGCGGCATTGACATACTCCGTGCCACCATGCATAAACATATCCTGTATCGTCTGCCACCCTTTGCCCAACAGAGCCGGCACGGTGAATCCCTTGAAGTCGGCCGAGAGCACGGCATAGTCGGGGTTTACGCCCATGCGATACTCTACAAGGCCTATACGCAGGAGGTCGACAACGAGCATGGCCAGTATCACAAACACGATGGGCTCGACAAGGGCAATGAGCACGCGCGACACGAACTTCTCCTTATTAGAAGCTGGCAGCGAGAGGTAATAGATGACGTCGTTCTTCTCTCCCATAGCCGACAGGGTGGAGATACTAAACAGCATCATGCCCACCAGAAAGGCGTAGAACATGGGAGCCAGTCCGTCAACATACATTGCGAACAGCTGAGACGCATCCACCACACCCATCTTATAGCTGGCGATGCAGTGACGCAGGTCGCCCGACTCGCTTGCCAAGAAGATAAACAGGATGCCAATGTACATCATCCGCGTGTTCGTATAGGCCCTGAGGTCGATGCGCAACACGTTCCACAGGCGGCGGAGGCTGAATGTATTGTTTATTGTATTCATAGAATTATTCTTTATTAGGAGAGACAATTTTCTTCTCACGCGGAATTAGGTCTCACACAGATCTCACAAATCTCACAGAAGGTTTCACTTTGTTTCTCACGCGAATCTCGCAAATCTCGCAAAAGCTGCATTGCTTCGCTCGCAGCTGTCGGCTTCGCCGAGTGTTTGCGCAGTACAATTCGCGAGTGTAACGATGCGAACTTCGTGAGATTCGCGAGATTCGCGTGAGACAAGACACTCAGCATAACTATAATTCTGAGAGATTTGTGAGATCTGTGTGAGCATAAAATCATTTGCGTGAAGGAAACAGTTGATGCAAATGCTTACCGCCACGAAGATGCTGGGGCGCCACCACCTGTTTGCGTGAGAAGAGGCGATAGCCGAGCCACCAGTTGAGGGCGGTGAGGGCAAGGAGCACGGGGATGGCAATGCTCAGCAGCGTCATGCCGGCTTGCTGCTCTGTCTCGAAGAGCGAGGTGAGCACATCGCCCAGCCAAGGCAGCACGTAAGGCTCAAGCTTTACAAAAATCCAGACAACAGCACTGGTTACCACTATTTGCGTAATCCATATCTTGATGATGGCCGCCTTGCGCCAGACGCATCCGCCCAATATAAATAAGGAGTGAGCGAAAAGGAACGCCGCAACCATAGTCGTTACATTCACCGCACCATAATAAGTACTGAATCCTATCACGCGGACAGTGCCATCAACAGTGGGTCCCCACACTTCACCCCCTGTGCGATAGGCAGAGGAGAAGGTTTCACCAAACTCTGCCAAGATGCGTGGAAGCGTGAAGCCATAGAACTCCTTCACCTCGAAGAGAGGCACGAAAAGCATACGCACCAGGTCGGCAAGGAGGAGTGCCGCGAAGGCCATCACGATGAGCAGTATGGTATTGACGAGCGCACGAGCTACAAACTTCTCCATATTCGTGGCGGGCATCATCAGATAATTGAGTCCGCGTCCCTTGGTCTTCAACGGCACACCGCACATATCGGCGGCCGCACACATCAACGTCAGAGACAATACACCGTAGAAGAAAGGCACAAAGTTTGCTGCCAACGAGGGCATATATTGGTCGGGCTGTATAGAATGACGAAGGCCAGTACCTATAATACTGTTCATATTAGCCAACTGCGATGCCAAGAAAGCAGCAAAGAGAATGAAGAAGGCTGCGATATTGCTCCAGCGATGCTCCACCAAATCGCACTTCAGTACTGCACCGAGGCGTGAGAAACTGAATTTATTATTGATTGTATTCATTGTTATTGACTTTTAATTATCCACCGAGATTTCTTACCACAGATTACACGGATTACTCGGATTTTCAACAATCCGGTATTCACACATTCAATCGTATTGCCTATTTAATAAGGATATAATCTGTGAAATCTGAGAAATCTGTGGTTTTATTTAAACAACTCCGTGAAACGTTCCCGTTCGGCCAACACACCATTGAAGAGCAGTTCGAGGTTCAGGCGGCTCTCCTCATCGTATGCATTGGGCAAGATGATACTGTTTCCAGCTACCGAAGGCTGCACGAAGAGCGCCCCATCGGTAGGCTCCGAGATGGGTTGCTCGGCAAAGAGGAGGCGACGGCAAATCTCGTCGCTCGACGCATTGAGCAGCACTTGAGAACCGTCGATGATGACGATATGGTCGAGCAGGCTGTCAATGTCGCGCACCTGATGGGTAGAGATGATGATGGTCTTCTCCTCGGTCATGTTGCTGGCGATGAGTCGGCGAAACTCGCTCTTCGAGGGGATGTCAAGTCCGTTGGTAGGCTCGTCCATCACGAGGAGCGAAGTGTTGGTGGCCAAGGCGTAGCACATGAAAGCCTTCTTCTGCTGACCCATGGAGAGGGAGTTGAAGACCACGCTATCATCGAGCCCAAACATCGCCAGGTTCTGCGTCAGCTGCTCATAGCTGAAGTTGGGGTAGAAGCCGCTATGCAGCGAAGCATACTTCTTGATGCTCATCTTGGGCAGCTCGAACTCCTCGGGCACGATAAACATGTCGCTCAGTGTGGAGGGAAGGCGCAGCTTCACATCCTCGCCCTTGTAGAGCACACTACCCTGCTGCGGACGCAGCAGACCTGTCAAGAGATAGAGCAGCGTACTCTTGCCCGTACCGTTCAGTCCGAGCAATCCGTACACTGCACCCTTCTCAATACTCAACGAAAAATCGTTGAAAACCTTACAGTCGTCGTTGCTGTAAGAAAACGCTAAATCGCTAATCTCTAACATACTCACATCATTTAATCGTTATACTTTTTGCTCACCTTACGTGTACTAGCTTAATAGTACACTGCAAAGGTATGGCTTTTTATTTAAATGACAACAACCGACTTTATATTTAACACGCGTTAACACCAAGTGAGGACAAAATGGAGTAATATGACAAAAAAGATTTATGGTACAATACTTTGTCGTAAGGGTACTTTTATGTAACTTCGCAAAAAATTACATAACGAAATAATTATAAGAGAACAATGAAAAAACAAATCAACACTCCTGCTGCTCCAGCAGCAATCGGCCCTTATAGCCAAGCTATCGAAGCCAACGGTATCGTATTCGTAAGCGGCCAACTTCCCATAGACCCTACTACTGGCGCTTTCGCTGAAGGAGGCATCAAGGAACTCACACACCAATCGCTCACCAACATGAAGAATATACTAGCTGAAGCTGGACTCACAATGGGCAATGTGGTAAAAACGACCGTTTTTCTCGCCGACATGGCTGATTTTGCAGCGATGAACGAAGTGTATGCTTCATTCTTTGAAGGTGTATGCCCTGCCAGGTCGGCAGTTGCTGTGAAGACCTTACCCAAAGAGGCTCGTGTGGAGATTGAATGTATCGCAGTAAGATAGGACCATGACAGACGCACCTGTTCTTAACGAACATAACAAACAAGAATTTCCGCCTGCACACACCGCTGAGCACATACTGAACCAAACAATGGTACGTATGTTCGGCTGCAAACGTTCACGTATCAACCATATCGAACGGAAAAAGAGTAAATGCAATTATGAGCTCAGCACTTGTCCTACCGAAGAACAGATACGCGAAGTTGAGTCTATGGTAAATAGCATCATAGCAGCCGATATGGAGGTAACAGAACGATACGTTTCTCGTCAAGAATTACCGAAAAATATTGATTTGAGCAAACTGCCCGAAAATGCCAGCGAAACATTACGGTTAGTGTATGTAGGCGACTACGATGTTTGTCCATGTTTAGGCCTCCATGTGAAACGTACCAGCGAGATTGGCCATTTCAGGATTAGCAGTACCAGCTACAATGAAGGGAACTTCCGTATTGTGTTCCGGGTAACGGCACCATAACATGCTCCAATAGTTAAATTGTAGAAAAGCTCGCAAGAAGAGACGAACAATTGGGCGACATAGGCATTATAGTTGAACAAGTTTGTTTAACCTATAAAACTAATCAACTATGACCCCAATGAAAAAAACGTATCATCAAGAATGGATTCCAAGTATCTTCAACGATTTCTTCGAAACCAACTGGATGGGGCGTGCCAAAGCAACCGCACCAGCTATCAATGTCATCGAAAAGAAAGATGTGTACAAAGTACAAGTAGCCGCCCCTGGCATGACCAAGGATGACTTCAAAATTCACCTTAACGAAGAAGGTGATTTGGTAATCTCCATGGAGAAATGCAACAACAACGACGAAAAGGAATGCAAAGAGTATGAGTGCTGCGATGAGAAAGAATGTAAATACCTACGACGCGAATTCTCATATGCAAAGTTTGAGCAAACCCTCATCCTCCCCGACGATGTAGATAAAGCCCACATCAAAGCAAAGGTAAAACATGGAGTGTTGCATATCAAACTTCCCCGTAAAGCGGTAGAAGAAAAGCCACAAGTACAACAAACAATTGTTATCGAATAGTATGTGTGAGGGTGTGTCTGTTTGACACACCCTCATTTTTACCTGAAGCCTTTTTATCCTCTATTTCTTGACAGTTTAAGACAAATAATATAAATTTGCATCCAACAATTCGACAAACGAACAACGACTACACAAAGCTATCAATCATGACACCTCACCATATTTATGGCCTCATAGGCTATCCACTTGGGCATTCCTTTTCTAAAAAATTTTTCACTAATTTCTTCCTTCAAGAGGATATCTGTGCCGAATACAAGAATTTCGAGCTGCCACAGATAGATGCCCTAACCCAGGTGCTTAAGGAGGAGAGTGCGCTACAGGGGTTCAATGTGACTATACCCTACAAGCAGCAGGTGATGCCCTACCTGAACGAACTGGATGCTGCAGCCGAGGCTATCGGAGCAGTCAATGTAGTAAAGGTGACACGATGTGGCGAAGACATATATTTAAAAGGATACAATACCGATGTCATCGGATTCAGCAACTCCATACGCCCTTTACTGCAACCACACCACACCCATGCTCTTATTCTAGGTACTGGAGGAGCCTCGAAAGCGGTTGATTATGCCTTAAAGCAATTAGGTCTGACAACCTGTTTCGTCACACGCACCAAGCGGGAGGGCATGCTAACTTACGAAGAACTGACACCTGCCATGCTAACGCTCCATACAGTTATCATCAACACCACGCCTCTAGGCATGCATCCAAAGACTGAGGAGTGCCCCCCACTAGACTACTCACTGATCAATGAGAGATATCTACTCTTTGATTTAGTCTACAATCCCGAAAAAACACTATTTTTGCAGCGTGGCGAGCAAGCCGGTGCCACCATCCGTAACGGAATGGAAATGCTCATAGGGCAGGCAAAGGCTGCGTGGCGTATCTGGACAGAATGAAAGAACTATGAAGAGAGGTGTTGCAATACTCGTATCTTGTATGCTGACCTTGCTCGTATGGAGCAAAGTGTATACGCCCACTACCATCCCCATGGTGCACCTTGAGGACCGCACACGCTATACCTGCAACCCCGACGGCATACTATCAGCCCATGCGGTAAACACGATGGACAGCATCTTCTATGCCCTGGAACAGCAGACCGGTATACAGACTGTGGTGGCTGTGGTGGGCGAGATAGACCCTACCGATTGCTTCGAGTTTGCCCACGCACTCTTTACCGCACAGGGCGTAGGTCAGCAGGGCAAAGACAATGGACTCGTCATACTCCTGTCTACGGAAGAGCGCTGCATACAGTTTGTCACTGGCTACGGACTCGAAGGTTCACTGCCCGATGCCATCTGCAAGCGCATACAGAGCAAATATATGGTCGACCTTCTGGGCGATGAGCGTTGGGACGAAGCCATGGTAGCTGGCTCAAGGGCACTATACAAGCACCTCATGGGCGACCCCACGCTTTTCGTTGAGGAGCAACAAGAGGCCGAAGAAGACCGCCAGGCCCTCATCGGGTTCCTTGCCTTTATAGTCATCTCCATCCTGTTCTTCGTGGTGGTGGCCTATATCGTAGCCCGCAAGCAGTCGCAGTGCCCCAAGTGTAAGCAACACACGCTGAAGCGCTCGGGCAGCATGACCATCATGCGCCGCAACGGCATACGCCGCGATCAGGTGACCTTTACCTGCACTAATTGTGGTCACAACGTATACCGTATCGAAGACCATCACATCGGTGGTGGCGGAGTGGGTGGTGGCCCTATCATTGGTGGAGGCGGACGCGGCTTTGGTGGCGGTAGCTTCGGAGGCGGTGGCTTTGGCGGTAGTTTCGGTGGCGGTCGCTCGGGTGGTGGCGGTGCCGGCTCAAGGTTCTAAAAGTGAAGAGGGAAAAGTGAAAAGGGAAGAGTTTAGGCCCTAAACTGTAAAAAACAACTATTCATAATCAATAATAAATACTACAATGAAACAGATTAAGACTGCAATTTTGACAATCGCCGCAGTGCTCACCCTGAGCAGCTGCAACTACAACGGAATGGTAGAACGCGAAGAGGCCGTAAGCCAAGCATGGAGCAACGTAGAGAATCAGTATCAGCGTCGTGCCGACCTCATCCCCAACCTGGTGAACACCGTGAAGGGATATGCCGCCCACGAGCAGGAGACACTGGCACAGGTCATCGAAGCACGCAGCAAGGCTACCTCCATCAACATCGATGCCGAGAGCCTCACCCCCGAGACCTTGCAGGCCTACCAGAAGGCACAGGGCGAGATAGGCAGTGCGCTGGGCCGTCTCATCGCATTGGGCGAAGCCTACCCCGACCTCAAGGCCAACGAGAACTTCAAGGAGCTGCAGGCACAGCTCGAAGGCACCGAGAACCGCATAGCCGTAGAGCGCCGCAACTTCAACGAGGTGACACGCAACTACAACACCTACCTGCGCAAGTTCCCCCGCAACATCCTCAGCAACATCTACGGCTTCGACACCAAGCCCTACTTCGAAGCCGAAGAGGGCACACAGAACGCCCCCAAGGTAGAGTTCTGATAAAAAAAGCAGGCATTATACAAAAACAGGGAGTCGCCCTCTGGGTCGCGACTCCTTGTTTTTATGAACTTTCATTTATTTGAGACTCCTTACGGCTATTTCACAGAGAAAAGAACTTTTTCTCACCATTTTTCACATATCAAGAGGTTATCTCATTGCCCTCTTTTAACATGATATATCAATTGCATGCTTGCAATAAGAAAAGTGCAGGGTTCCGGATAGAAAAGGGATAGCAAACGGGAAGTACAGCTTCTTGATTTCCCGACCTACAACCCTCTATAGAAAGATGACTTATAAACAATTTCGTAAAACCATTAAGGACTCCAATAGTTTTCAAAAGTGATTCCTATTTAGGCTTTGAGGATGTCTTCATCAAAGCCACAAGTAAATGATTTGCGTAAAATTCACGCAAATCATTTTGCACTTTCAAATATCCTTCTTACCTTTGCGTAAAATTCACGCAATAACAAAAGAAATGGAAATGGAAGAGCAAAAGTATGTATACAAGTATCCGCATCCGGCAGTGACGACGGACTGTGTAATCTTTGGATTTGATGGTGTCAACATTAAACTGCTATTGATACAACGTGGTATAGAGCCATACAAAGGAGATTGGGCATTGCCTGGTGGATTCATGAAGATGGACGAGACGGCCGAAGAGGGTGCGAGACGTGAGCTATACGAGGAGACAGGGCTAAAGGATGTGCCGGTGGAGCAGTTCTATACCTTTACGAGTGTTGATCGCGATCCCAGAGAACGTGTATTGACGATCGCCCACTGTGCCTTGGTGAGAATGAAAGATGTACGTGGAGGCGACGATGCTGCAGGAGCGCAATGGTTTGCCTACAATGAGATACCCAGCTTGGCCTTCGACCACGACCATATACTACGTAAGGCTATGGCCTATCTGAAGGAGCGCATCTGCTTCCGCCCCATAGGCTTTGAGCTATTACCCGAAGTGTTCACGATGAGCGAGTTGCAGAATCTGTACGAAGCCATACTAGAGGTCAAGTTTGACCGACGCAACTTTGCCAACAAGATGCTGAAGTTGGGCATACTTACCGAGGCCGAGAAGCGGGCTGCAGATGCTCCTTCAAGAGTGCCCCATAAATACAGGTTCAATGCCGCGAAGTATACCGAGCTAAAGCAGCGGGGATTTAGATTAGAATTTTAATATCATAAACATCACAATCATGTATAACAGAAGATTCACTCCCGAAAGAATCCGTAAACTTGCGGAGAATGAGATTTTTGTATTTGGCAGCAACCTCGCTGGCTATCATGGTGGTGGGGCTGCACGCATCGCATTGGAAAAATTTGGCGCCATCTGGGGCCAGGGTGTAGGGATGCAAGGGCAGAGCTATGCTATCCCCACTATGCAAGGAGGCGTAGAGACTATCAAGCCCTATGTGGATGAGTTTATCGAATTCGCCAAAGCTCACACGGAATACACCTTTCTTGTGACACGCATCGCTTGCGGCATCGCAGGTTTCCGTCCTTGCGAGATAGCTCCACTATTTGCTGGTACCCTGGAAGTGGAGAATGTTACACTCCCAGAAGATTTTGTAAAAATCATACAAAGCTAAGACCTTTTATCAAATCACCCCGTTCGCATCATTTCATACCGTAGACCTACCATTTCGTACAGTCGACGGGAAAAGACTTGGTGGGATAGATAAAAATGTAGAAATTTACACAAGAAAACTTAAAGACAATACAACAAATGAAAAAGGTAGTAGTAGCAATGATGGTGGCATTGATGACCACGGTAAGTGTGTGTGCACAGAAGGTGAAGCGTCCCGACACGTATAACTACAATCGGGGAATGGAACTGCTGGATAATGGTGAACTGGATGAGGGGTTGGAGTATCTGGAAAAGGAACTCGCTGACAACCCTAAGAACGGCTATGCGTATAGCTGGATGGCGGCTGTGTATGTGGAAAAGGAACAGTATGGTAATGCGATGAGCTATGTGGACAAGGCGCTGAAGTATACGCCTAAGAAGGATAAGGAGTATATGTCAATGGCGCATGCCATCAAGTCACGCGTGCACTATCTGCTCGGTGAGATGGATGAGGCTATAGAGCAGCTGAGCGAATGTGTTGAACTGCAACCCGAAAATACCGAGGCCTACGAGCAACGTGCACAGCTATACTATGAGCAGGAGCAGTATGAACTGGCTGATAAGGATTACGAGCGACTCATCGAACTGGATAGAGGTGGCGTGATGGGATACATGGGTATCGGACGTAATGCTGTGGCACAGGAGAAATATGATGAGGCGATCAAGCAGTTTGACTATGTGGTGAAGATGCATACCGACTATTCGTCGGGTTACTCATTCCGTGCCGAGGCTTACATAAAGAAGGGGGAATACACTAAGGCGTCTGATGATATCGTGAAGGCTCTCGAAATAAATGGGGATAGAAAGGCTTTCTACCTGTTGCAGGATATGGCGGATTCTGCCAAAATAGTTGTGGAGGCAAAACTGAAGGCAAAGAGCTTGAAAGACAAAAGCACTCCCGAGTGGCAAGAATATCTGGGTATTGTAAATGAATATGCGAAGGACTACCCTAAAGCTATCGAATACTACAAAAAGGCGATGGAGATATATCCATCGGCATACGATGCCAATCGCATCTACGTGTGCTATGAGGCGATGGGTAACTATACCAAAGCACTGGAATATATCGACCATGTCATCGAAATGGACTCTACGGATGTGGATGATATTCAGAGACGTGCCGAGGCACTATTCTACCTGGGACGAATGGATGAGTGCCTGCAGACCATAGATAGGTATGTGGAGGAGACTCCCGACTTCTTCGGTGGTTATGTTACTCGAGGATTCTTTAAAATATGTAACAATGACCTGGAAGGTGCTATCGAGGACTTCTCTATGGCGATAGCACTAAAGCCTGAGGTAGCTTACCCCTATACAAAACGTGGCGAGGCATATATGCGCCAGGGCAATGAAGAGGCGGCCAAGGCCGATTATCTGAAGGTGATCGAACTGGACACGGTGCCCAATCGTGAATCGACTGCCATGTATGCCTATCAGGCATTGGGTGAACTGGATAAGGCGAAGGAGTTTATGCAGTGTTTGATCAATGAAGATCCCGATTATGAGGGGAACTATTATGATGCTGCTTGCCTCTATGCCCGAATGGGGGACAAGGAGAAGGCACTGGAGTTTCTGCGTCAGGCTTTAGATCGTGGATATCGTGACTTTGCACACATAGCCATAGACTATGACCTGGATAGCATACGCGACACGGAGGAGTTCAAGGCGCTCATAGAGGAGTATAAGGAGAAGTACCAGTGGGGCGTATCTGACGCAGAAGAGAAAAAGTTTGAGGAGGTAACCATGGAGGTGCCCTTCACGAAGGACGGCAACATGTGCATGGTAAAGTGCAACATCAACAACCTCCCACTCCACTTTATCTTCGACACGGGTGCCAGCATCATCTCGATGTCGGATGTGGAGGCTACATTCATGATGAAGAATGGCTACCTATCTGCCAAGGATGTGGTGGGGAAGCAACATTTCCTCACGGCCGACGGCAGCGTGAGCGAGGGCACAGTATTGAACTTGCGCAATGTAAACTTCGGCGGTGTCAACCTCGACAACATTCAAGCCTCAGTGGTGAAGAACCAGCGTGCTCCGCTCCTGCTGGGCCAGTCGGTGATGCAGAAACTGGGCCGCATAGAGATCGACAACGACCGACGTATGCTGAAGATTACTTACAAGAAGGTGGTGGAAGAGTGATTTTGCAAAAAGAGGACAAGAAACAACAACCCCATTAACACATAAAGAGATATGAAAAAGACATTATACTATGCGATGCTGGTAGCTCTGCTCTGCAGTTGCGGCGGGAAGAGAAATGTTGACAACAATATCAACGAGTTGAAAACAGAGGTGACAACTCACGATACTGTGGCAGCGGACACTGCGGAGGTGAGCGACACGACAAAGAAGTCGCTCAACGACATCCGTTTTGCTGGATGGACGGAGAAGGAGTGGCTCGACAATGAGTATATACGCACCCTTCGCCGTTACCTTGACGATTACAGTAAAGGCAAAATCGAATACGAGGCTTTGAATCCGTATCGTCACCTGACGAAAGGACAATTCGTTGTAGGTCAGATAGAGCCTTTTATGCTGGGTGGAGTGTTCATGTACATCATGTTCGTGGATGACCCCGAAAAGGTGTTTACAGTATGCGTGTATAGTGAGGTGGATGCTGAAGCGGAGAAGGTGTTGAACTACGAAGTGCGCAGTATCGAATACCAGAGCGAGGTGCCAGGCATGCCTAAGGAGCTATTGCAACAGATAATGAAAGAGCACCCCGAACAGAAGGTATGGTAATGGACTAATCATACACAAAAGATTGGATTATGACAGAACTCATTATTGGAATAGGAGTATTTGCAGCCTTGATCATCTTTTATTGGTGTTTCAAGAGAGATGATACACCGCAAAACACCATTAAAGAGCAGACTCCGGGAGACATCTTCCGTGCCTTGGGCGCGGTATTGCATGGTGACGAAGAGGATGAAGATGGAAGTCGCCATACATATCTGGTGGAGTATCAGGGAGGAATATTTATGTTCGTCTTCCACAAAGACTCGCCATGGGTCTTTTTGAGATTTTACGAATTCAAAGAATGCGGCTACGAACATTTACATAAGGCTTTGGAGGCGGCAAATAGTATCAACACCACACAGGGAGCATGGAACTGTGGAATCTCCAAGAAGGAATCAGATACTGATGGTACGCCTATCCTTACAGCTAATCTTGAATACCTCTTCTCATGTGTCGGCAATCTGGAGCAGATGAAGGGGGAATTGCAAGTGTTATTGGGAGGTGCCTTTAGCCTTGCACGAGACTTCTCCGACGAGTTGGACAAGGCCATCAAAGAGGATGAAGAGAAGGACGAAATGTTTTTCAACGACTGCGCCTTCAACAACAAGCTGGCCACGATAAGCCGCCAGATGGAGGCGCACCATACGGATGAAGAGACTGAGGATGAAGATACGCCATTCTTCCTGTCGGTACACCAGCTTGTACAACTCTATGAGAATGTGGACTTCGGCTGTCTGCTCTCACTGAAGATTGTGCAGGGCAATAGCGTAGAGCACATTACCGACATCAGCACCATCACCGCATTTGACGTACGCGAATACATTCGCCAGCATGCCGAGCCAACATCCTTGAACAGTATCGTGCTCATCTACGAGTTTGAGCATCAGACACTCTTCGTCAACCTCACCAAGGCCAAGGGTTCTACGGACAACACCTTATATTATATAGTCAATGTTGTGCGCTCGGGCGACGAGTTGGACCAGTTCATGGGCAATCGCACCTCACTGAGTAGTCGCACCATGCTCGAGGTGCGATTGAGCGGTGAGGATAAGGCCGCTTGGGAAGCCAAGTATATGATTGACGATGCCATGGACAAGGTGGCCAATGATAAGGAAGATGAGCTGACCGACGAGCAGCGTCTTGTGGTGGCTCACCACCAACCCAACGCGCAGACCGACCTTTATTGGGGTAAGAAGTACTTCAACCACCGTTGCTACTACCAAGCACTGTTTCACTTCAATCGCGTCTTCCGCGTAATCCTAACGAGACCTTATAAAGATTGGAAAGAAGGGGTGAAAGAACTCTTCTACGACATCTGCTATTATATAGGTTTCATCTACGCAGACCTCGGCATGAATGTTCGCGCCTGCTATTACCTCAATATCGCCCGTGAATCCAATCGCATAGATTACATTGAAGAGTTCGTCAACTGCATCTGCAATATGCGCGACCCCAGTACCTTGGGAATGGTCGTATCATACATCAATGACATACGAGAGAAGATGGACGCCAACGAATCAGAGATCGAGCGCCTGATGCCCATGTTCCAGTTCTTCCAACGTCGTTACCTATACCTTCTCGTGGAATACAAGAAGTGGGACGAGGCTGAGAAGCAGGCCAACTTTATGCTCAAGAATGACATCGACGTGGAGTTTGCTAAGGATGAGCTGGAGTATGTACGCAAGATGCGTGAGGAGGATAAGAAAAACGAAAACTAATAAGATTAAAGTCAGCAATGAAAAGTATTAAAGAACTACTCGCTTCATTCAAGAAGCAAGAACCCGTGAAGCCCGAACCAAAGCCGCGCCTCGACAACTCATTGGAGCGCTTCGTCGTGGCACAAGAGCGAATGTATCCCCGTGCCTTAGAGGAGGTAAAGAATGGCCGAAAGCTGTCGCACTGGATATGGTACATCTTCCCCCAACTGAAGGGATTAGGCACAAGCAACAACTCGCGCTACTATGGACTTGATGGTATCGAGGAAGCGCGTGCCTACCTCGCTCATCCCATCCTTGGAGCACGATTGCGCGAAATCACTACCGTCGTGTTGGAGTCAGACAAAGATGTTGACGAAATCTTCGGAGGCATCGACACCATCAAGCTACGCTCCTGCATGACCCTGTTTACTGAGATTGCCGATGACGACCTCTTTGACCAGGTATTAGAAAAGTGCTTCGAGGGGAAAAAGGATGAGAAGACATTAGAACTATTAGACAAGGCTCTTCCATGTGATGAGCGAGTTCTATAATAGGTTTGTAAAGATATGAAGAAACTTTATATTGACATAGATGGTGTTCTATTAACTCTTAGGAATACACAACGTCCACTATATGCCGTTGAGTTTATTGATTTTATTACATCTGAATTCGATTGCTATTGGCTCACGACACATTGTAAGGAAGGAAACACCTCACAACTCATGCAATACCTCTCACCATATTATGACGGAAAAACATTAGAGAAATTAATGAGTGTAAAACCTACATCGTGGTTGACAGCGAAAACAGAAGCTATTGATTTCGAGTCAGACTTCTATTGGGTGGATGATTATATTTTCAATTTTGAGAAGGATGTATTAGAGAAATATGGTAAACTTGAAAGATGGATTAAAGTTGAATCCAACAATGAAAATGAATTAAAACATATAACAGAAATTTTGAAGTCCAAAAATGCCGTTAGTAAAAAGTTTATCTTCCTTGATATAGACGGTGTGTTAAATACAAGGCAATATGGCAATCGACTAATGAGAGAAGGGCTTGCCGAGTTTGATGAGAACGGTTCTCTGTTTGACCCTAAAGCTGTTGATAATTTGCGATACATCATAGAAGCCACAGATGCTAGTATTGTGATTAGCTCAAGTTGGCGTTTTGATGGCATGCAGACAATGAACAAATTGTGGAATGACAGGAGATTACCAGGTAAATTGATTGGGATTACTCCTCATTTATCCACTGCGCAGTTTGAAAACCTTGAGACTAATGAGTTATATCAGAAGCATCCGAGTGGTACCCGAGGAATAGAAATAGAAGAGTGGCTGCAGTTGAATACAAATAAAATGTTGGAACCATATACTTATGCCGCCATCGACGATGAGGATGATTTCCTAATGCATCAAGCAGGACATATCGCTTTTACCAATTCTGAAACAGGAATCACAAGAGAGGTTGCAAATAGGGTGATATCAATTCTGAATGGAATTTGACAATAGTATTAGTCTACTTATTCTGATTCTATCACAAAAGTTGTATATTTGCACAAACTTAGATAAATATGAAAAACGCTTTTAAGAAAATACTCGAATATATTATCCCCCAACGTATTGCATTGCAGGTAGGTTCCAGGAACACTTGTCTTATGGACGAAGAGGGCAACATCGAGTGTTTACTAACAACTGTTTTTGAAGAAGGGAAAGAACATTCGGGAAAATATCTTTGTGCAGGAGGTTTCTGGTGCCATACTGAAGGGTCATATCGTTATCTTTGGCCTATATGCAGAAGAGAAGTTTGCAACAACCTTGAGGCTTCTTCATTCTTCTTCAAATATACATTTTCACGACTTTTTCACTTCAAGCCTTTACGCATCTATTCATCGGTAAGTCCAGGCACAACTGACATAGATTTTAGAGGACTAGTTGATGCCGTTTTGTCCAGCAAACAAGTAAAGAAGGCATCTTTCGTTTTTGAGCCAATAGCAGCTGCTATTGGGATGGGATTAGACATAGAAAAAGAGAACTACATTTTGGATATAGGTCATACATCCTCCATGTTTTCAGTGATATCAAATAACAGAGTAAAGTATGCTCATGATATATATTCTCCGTGTATATGTGATGAAGTACTTAATGCGCTTAAAAGGGTGATGATGGAAAATAACATTCGCGTCAGCGAAGGGATGTTGTTGCGTATTCTGACGACTATAAAAGATAAGGAGGAATATGTCGTCCATGGCACAAATTCAGTTACAGCATTGCCTATGCAATTCACGATTACTCGGGAGCAAGTGATTTCATGTTATTCTCCTACGATAAGGAGCATTATAGATAGGGTTAAATCCTTCATGAAGGAGAAGAAGCTTTCATTCTCAGCTGAGTCACCTCTATACTTGATAGGTGGAGGTTCTTGTTTGGCCGGAATATCGAAAATCTTTGCCGAGCAAGGAATAAATGTCGTTATCCCAGAGAATTCGGACAGAGTGATAGCCAAAGGACTTCACAGAATAGCAATGAATAAATGCAACTATCCTATTGATAGAGAGAAAGTAGTATTTAGAGAAGTGAAAAGTTTCAAACAAGTTCGCAATGCCCGAAGACTCCTTCCTCTATATGATTGACAGCATGGCGAAGACCTGCAAGTGGTTTGCCTTGCAGGCCCTGCTGTTTTTCCTCATGCCCTATGTGTGGGATTATGAGTACAGCGGCAGCACCCTACTGCTGATGCTTGTGTACACCATGCTCTATGCCGTGTACTGGAACTTTGTTCCCATGGGCAAGCGAGTGCGGTTGCTCTATCTCCCCTACGTTGCCTATATCATCATAGGAGTAGTGGTATATTGCGCTACCGATGACTGGTGTGCCCCACTATGGCAAGTCATCCTGCTGCCTGTGTACGGAGCCACCTGCTTCATTGGCGTGAGGCTATTTCAGAGGGGAGCACACAAGCTACGGAAGCGGTTCCGGCTGGGTGGCCTCGTGGCATACACGGTGCTCATCCTATGCTTTATATTATTAAAGGTATCGAGCGTAGCATCGATGCGTGCCGAGGCCATGGAGCACGAACGTGCCGACATCATGGGACGGCGCGACTACTTGTTGGGCAAACTCATCACCTCGCCTGAGCGTGTGATTGACCAGATGCCCTCGATTGTAGGCGCTCAGTTTCAAGGCGAGTGGGCGCTATACTCCTGCTCCATGCTATCGGCCGCGCTGGCCAATATCACCCAGCAATATCCCGAGACAAGGGACGAGAACATACACTACATCGAGCGCCTCATCGAGATTGTCATGTCGCCCGAGCTGCGCCGCTACGATGCCATGCGCTGGGGCGAAGACCCACTCGAGACTCTCGATGGCAACAATAGCCATGTGTCGTACCTCAGCCATCTGGCTTGGATGATATGCAGCTACAAGGAGGTGGGCGGCACCGACCGCTACGACGAGCTGCTGACCTCGCTTTGCGCCACCATGAACCGTCGCATCCTCAGCAGCCAAGCCCTCAACCTCCCCACTTACCCGGGCGAAGCCATCTACATTCCCGATATGCTGGTAGCCATCATGGCGCTACAGAAGTATGCCAACCTGCATCAAGGACAGTACCGCCCCACCGTGGAGCAGTGGGTGCGCCGGGCAAAGCGTGAGTGGACGGACAAGGACACGGGCGTGCTCCTCTCCTTCCTCCAGGAAGATGGCAGCCAGTTTGTTGGCAGTCCCGTCAAAGGCTCCTACTCGGCCCTCAACTGCTACTACCTCACCTTCATCGATGAGGAGTTTGCCCGCGAGCAATATATGAAGACGAAAGCCCTGTTCTGGAAAGAAGGACTCGTGCCTGGGCTCAAAGAATACCACGACCGCACCTGCCTCATCGGCATGGACATCGATGCCGGTCCCATCCTCCTCGAGCTGAGCCCCTCAGGCACCGCCTTCTTTGCCGGCCCTGCCTCCCATTTCGCAGATACAAGTGTGAAGAACGACATCTTGAAGACCGCCGAGATAGCCGGCCACACCATCCAGTTCGGCCACAAGCGCCACTACCTCCTTGCCAACATCGCCCTTGTGGGCGAAGCCATCATGCTGGCGATGCGGACGCATAGGTGATTTTCGAAGTAAAAAATGTACACATTTCACAAAACTGCACATCTTATTATGCAGAATATAGATAATTCTGCATGTTTGAACGTGCAATGTTTGCAAATAATTGCACATTTGATTGTGCAATTTGTTCTTTCTTCGTACATTTGCGATGAATTTCAACTATATGAGATATGGAAAACTTATTTGCGACATCACGTGAACTGATCAGCAGAGTAGATACAAGTTATGTCCGTGATAAACATCAGGAGATAGACTGGAGCAGTCGTTTGATAGCTATCTTGGGGGCTCGTGGTACGGGCAAGACTACGATGATGCTCCAACACATCCGTTTGTACGACAATACACCGCAAACTTTGTATGTGACGGCCGATGATTTCTATTTCACCACACATCGGCTCGAAGAGCTTGCCCATCAGTTTATGTTGCAAGGGGGCAAACATCTTTATATTGATGAAATTCACAAATACAAAGGTTGGTCCACGGAGATAAAGAACATATACGACAAGATGCCCGACCTGCATGTGGTATATAGTGGCTCCTCTATTTTGGATTTGGAAAAGGGAGGAGCTGACCTCAGCCGTCGAAAACTGGAATATGTGCTTCCGGGATTAAGCTTCCGCGAATATCTCAACATCTCGCAGGGCTGGAACCTCCCTCGCTACACCTTAGAGGAGATAGTAGCAGGCAAGGTCGATTTTCCTTATACTCAAGAACGGCCATTACCCTTGTTTGCCCAGTATCTGCGCGAAGGGTACTATCCCTTTTTCCGTGAGGGCAACTATTCCATGCGTCTGAATGGTGTCATCAAGCAGATCGTAGAAGATGACATCCCAAAGTTTGCAGAGATAGAGGTGGCGTCGGCCCAGAAGCTCAAGAAACTCCTCTATGTGTTGGCGCAAAGCGTCCCCTTCAAACCTAACTACTCTAAGCTGGAGCGCGACCTGGATATATCAAGAAACACTTTGCCCCAATATATGCTCTACCTTGAGAAGGCAGGTCTTATAGGTGTGCTCCGCGAGAAGGCCTCAGGCGTGAAGTTGCTGGAAAAGATAGAAAAGATCTACTTGAACAATCCCAATGAAGCGTATGTGCTATCAGAAAAGACTCCCGATATCGGTACTATCCGTGAGACTATCTTCTTTGCTTGGATGCGTGTCAACCACTTTATCTCTTCGTCTCCAGTCTCCGATTTTGAAGTCGACGGACTGACTTTCGAGGTTGGCGGTAAGAACAAAGGCAAAAAACAATTAGCCAATCTACCTGTCGACAAGAGTTTCGTCGTTAAGGACGATGTGGAATATGCGTATCAGAACTCCATCCCTTTGTGGATGTTTGGTTTTGTGTATTGAGTTGTTTTATATCACACTCAAGGATACATTTCATACACCAACCCCACCATTTCATACAGCCAAGCAGGAATTGCTTGGCTGTATTATTTTGTTGCAGTACCTTTGTGTAGAAAATAACGCGAACAACATGAAACGAATCCTATCACGCATACTCTTGGCCCTCGCGGCCATCGTAGTCCTCGGGATGCTCATCCCGCAAAACCTGAAGATGCCCGTCGTGGGAGCCGACACCAACAGTTACAACCACGAGACCTTCTGGTACGAAGGCTGGGGCAGCTCCATCGTGCACAAGGGCATCGACGTTTTTGCCCGTCGAGGCACGCGGGTCAACTCCGCAACCATAGGCATCGTGTTATGCACGGCCGAATATGGCAAGGGCGGCAAGTTTGTCCTCGTGCTTGGCCCCAAATGGCGGCTCCACTACTATGCCCACCTCGATGAGGTCACCACCAAGCCCCTCGCCCTCGTAGGGCATGGCACGCAAATAGGCACCGTGGGTAACTCAGGCAATGCCGCCACTACCCCAGCCCATCTACACTATGGCATAGGCACCCTCATCCCCTATCCCTGGCGCATCGACGATGCTCCGCTGGGACACCAAAAAGCGTTTTATCTGAATCCGATAGATTATTTGAAGTGAGTAACTGTTGTTTAGAAGCTGTTTGAATTTTATTTATAGTTTAGTTGGGAAGACTTTTTGAGTAGATTTGTACTCTTGGTTCGCAGCAAATAGTGGTCTATTTGCAAGAACCGAGAGGGCAAAGATGCCAAAAAGGACCCCAAATAAACAGAAAAGTATCTCCTTAAACTTATTAACGGTAAAATCCAAACAGCTTCTTAAGGCTTAGAGTTTAGAGGACAGCATATAGCTGTACGATGACGTTAATCGTTCAACGTTTCCCCTTTTCTGTCGTAGGTATCGGCAAGAGAAAAGCAGGGCTTTTCAACGATAACGAAAACGTTAACGATGACAAATTGATGTTTAACCATTTTAGGTTCAGGTATCGGTTTTCGCGTGTAACATATTGTATATATGCAATATATCGACCGACACCCCCGTTGCGGGGTGTCGGTCGCCTCACTAAACTCTAAACACTAAACTCTAAACCATCATCACTCTATACACTCTGCGATGCCTATGCTCCACCCGCTCGAAGCCCCATTCGCGGAGCAGCGCACCGAAGTTCCGCTCGCATACCCCACGCATGAGGCGTGGGTTGCGCTGACGAAGATACTCATAGATATCTGCGGCCGACATCAGCTGCGGTGTCTCCCCCTTGCGAGGCAGACGGAAGTGCTTGCGGCAATGCTCCTCCACGGGCGGGATGTGGCGGTAGGGACGGTTGCGCAGATCGATGTCCACGACCTCCTCGGCGGTGAAGTGATGGCGCTCGCCACGGTTCAACAGGTACATGCATTGCGCATAGAGCTGTTCGTACTCGATGGGCGTGTCCACATCGATCATCTCCGTCAGCTCCACGCAGAGGAAGCGGCGGCTGCCCGTGGTGTCGGTGAGCAGGTAGGGCGTGTTGCTGGTGCCGATGAACGAGGCTATGCGCGGCAGCGTGGTGACATTGCGGGCGTATGCCTTGCGCATGCGCAGCGAGGGCATCTGCATCAGGTTCTTCAGCGTGCTCTGCTTGCGTGCCGAGTAGCGGTCATACTCGTCGAGGTTGATGAGCAGGCAGTCCGTCAGGCGTCGCTCACACTGGCTCTCGGCCGTGAGGTTGAAGTTGTCCGTGTAGAACATCCTCAGCTCGGGCGGCAGCAGCAGTCGGCAGAAGGTGCTCTTGTGCCATCCCTGCTGCTCGCTGATGAGGATGGGCGCCACGCTGTTCGCATACAGCGCATCGTCCTTGCCCTGCGCCTGTGCCACGAGGGCCAGCAGCCAGCGACTGAGGTAGCCCACCATCACCTCATCCTGCGTGAGGCGACGCATGAGGGGGCCTATGCGATCCACGCCATCCCACTCGGGCAACGAGCAGAAGAAGTGCTTCACCGGGTGATAGTCCTCGATGTGCATCGACTCTATGGCCGTGCGCAGCCCGTCGATCTTCCAGAACTCCATCCCTTCCTTCTGCAAGTCCGTCAGCCAGGTGCGGTACACACGCTGCGTGACAGGTCGGTACTCACCCTGCGCCTCATCGCGACGACGATACTCCGTCTGCTCCGTCAGCACATTGTACCTTAATTCATAGTCTCGGCGGACAAACTGCTCCAGATCGGGCAGCGAAGGACGCTTGGACGAGTTGACAGATGAAAGATTAAAGTTGAAAGATTTCTCCTCATCGTCAATCGTTAACCGTTCATCGTTAATCGTTAAACCTCCATCGTTCATCGTTAAACGTTCATCGTTCATCGTTAAACGTTCATCGTTAATCGTTAAACCCTCATCGTTCATCGTTAAACCTTCATCGTTAATCGTTAAACGTTCACCGTTAATCGTTGCAAGCGAAGCTTGTTCGCCGACTCCGCCGCGCAACTCCTTGAGCTGCTTCTGTACCTCACGGCGAAGATTTTTACCATTAAATTTTCTCATAACACCGCAAAGATATAGCCTCCAGAAGCCCTCCACAATAAGATATTTTCTGTGGGTAAATGCTTGTTGGTTGACAAACTTTTCGTACCTTTGTATCCAACAAAGTTATTGTCTGCCGCACGGCATACGCGCATATACCGTACTGCATCCACGCGTTCACCGCTCTGCTTACGCGCGTACACTGCCCAGCAGACAATAGCTTGAAAAGATTGTGTTATTTTGAAAAAAATAGGTCATTGACAAGAAAAGAAACGCCAAATTTGCTATTTCTGAAATGACAATTTGAGGCGAATGGTGAAAGGTGAGCGGTGCCGTTAATCGTTAACCGTTAATCATTAAAAGAACCGTTGTCTGTTGACTGTTGACCGTTGTCTGTTGACAAAAAAAATGATTGAATATGAAACAAGGAATCGCCACCAAGAAATCGGGCACCATTGCCTACCAACTGTACGAACGTAACGACCTCACCGGCAAGTCCACCAAGAAGAACCCCACGATGGGCGTGAGCGTCGTGAGCAGCCGCGTGGTCACCACCAAGGAGATGGCCGACGACATCAACCACGCCAGTTCGGTCACCCAGAGCGATGTGGCTGCCGTGCTGCAAGCCGTGGGGCAGCGCATTGCCGAGGCCCTGCTCGACGGCAACCGCATCGAGATAGACCACGTGGGAACCTTCAGCCTCACCCTCACCTGCGGCAACAAGCGTAAGGAAGACTACATCACCTCGAAGGACATCAGCGTGAGCCGCATCTCCTTCGCCCCCTGTGCCGAGCTGTGGAAACAGATGCGCAGAGCCCAAATTGTAAGCGGAGGCCCCACAGGCAACAAGCACCTCTCCGACGCCACCATCGAGAAGCGCCTGGAAGAGTACTTCGCCACCCACGACAGCCTCAGCCGCTCCACCTTCGAGCGCATCTGCGAATGTAGCCGCCACACCGCCCTCACCATACTGAAGGAGCTGGTCAAAGCCGGCAAGCTCATCGCCATAGGCCCGAAGAACCAGAGGCAATATATTCCGAATTGAAAATTGAAAGTTGAAAATTGCGAGTGAGTGGACGGATATTTATTTCCGTACCCGATGAGTGTGACGACTTCGGTAAAGTCAAAAATGAAAGAGGGGCGACCGACACCCCGCAACGGAGGTGTCGGTCGTCATACATCACATATACAGCTTGTTATGGGTTAAAACCGACACCTACGCCTAAAACAGGAAAACACTAATTTGTCATCGTCAACGTTATCGTTATCGTTGAAAAGCCACAGCTTTTCTCAACAGCCATCACCCGAAAAGCTGTAGGTTTACTAAGAATCTGTTTGGATTTTACCGCTAATAAGTTTTATGTTATACTTTTCAGTTTATTTGAGGCTCTTTTTACCATCTTTACACTCTTTGTTCTTGCAAATAGACCACTATTTGCTGCGACCAAACAGTGCAAATCTGCTCAAAAACACCTCTCAACTAAACTTGAAATAAAATCCAAACAGATTCTAAAATAACACAAAAAAGCACGAGAACATATCAATTTATAGATATTTATTGTTATATTTGCACTGTAATATCAATATATGGATATATGATTGAAGATGTCTACACAACAAATCAAGACATAATCATGCTACTCAGCAGACGGCTGAAGGAGTATCGTCTTGCAGCGCGGATTAGCCAGAAAGAGATGGCCGAGAGGTCGGGAGTAGGCCTGACCACCATCTGTCATCTGGAACAAGGGGTAAACAAGAACATCACCCTCAACAATTTCATCTCACTCCTCCGCGTAGTCGGTATGGAACAGCGTCTTGAAGACCTCTTGCCCGAACTCCCCATGCCCCCGATGGCATTGAAGCAAATAAACAAGTTTATCCCTAAAAGAGTAAGGAGAAACAGCGATGATACAGAATCTTGACGTGTTTTTGTGGGGACGCAAGGTAGGCACGCTCGTGACATACAAGGAACGCTATGCCGAGAAGATTTGCTTCTATTATGACAGCGACTTTCTGAATGCAGGATACGATATCGCTCCACTGCGAGCCTCCATCAACAGCCCCTCCGTAAGGAATGGTTTACCGGTGTATGCCGATAGCGACAAACTGTTTGGCGGCCTACCTTCCTTCATAGCCGATTCGTTACCCGACCATTGGGGAAATCGGGTGTTCAATGAGTGGGCTAAGGCGCATGGCATCAGTACACGGAGCCTGTCGGCTCTCGACCGCTTGGCATATATCGGCCGTAGAGGTATGGGGGCCTTGGAGTTCCTTCCCCCAGCAGCAGAGGATCTGGAGCAACCGTTCAAGGTCGAGATTGCAGATCTCTACAGGCTTGCCCAATCTGCATTGACCGAGGCCAGGAACTTCAAAGCCGAGCTACACCCCGACCTGATGATAGAAAGCCTTTTCAAGGTGGGCACGTCAGCCGGAGGTCGAAGACCCAAAGCAATCATCAACATCAACTTGGAGACAAACGAATGTTACTCCGGACAAGTGGCAGCCCCAAAGCAGGGTTTCGTGCCGATGATTATCAAGTTTGACGAACATTCAAGCGTGCCCACCACACGCATTGAATATAGCTATTATCTGATGGCCAAGGAAGCAGGGTTGCAGATGATGCCTTCTTATCTCGTTGAGGGCGAAGAGGCAACCCATTTCATGACCGAGCGCTTTGACCGTCAAGGCGGCAAGAAGCTACATATACAGACTCTGGCCGCCATGAAGCCTACGGCAAACAGCTACGAAGAGCTGTTTAATGTGGCTTGCCGTCTTGGAGTGCTCCCCTCAGAGCTGAAACAGCTGTTCCTATCATTGACAATGAATGTACTGGGAGGTAATGTGGATGACCATAGCAAGAACTTCAGTTTCCTGATGGCCGATGCTGGGGCTTGGCACATAGCCCCAGCATACGACTACACCTTTGCCGTAGACCTGTCGGCACCAGGCTATATGAACCGCCATAGCATGACCATCAACAATAAGAATGTCGATATTGAACGAAGCGACCTGCTTGAACTGGCCAAACACTACAACATCAAAGGGGCCGATGCGCTCATAGACAAATGCCTCGAGGCTGTAAGTAAATTTGAGTACTATGCAGACAAGGCAGGCATCGACGGTCAATGGACTCAGCAGATAAAAGAAGAGATCAGCTATCGGGTAACTGCACTGGATAAATAAGACCATCCGCACCAAACTGTTCTTCAAATATAAGATTGACACCACTTGTCTCTCCTTAGAAGACATGTAATCCGTGCTCTATATTCATTATGTAATAACTCCCGACTTCTCGCGAGGTCGGGAGTTATTGCATTCATCTATAAACGCTACACTCTAAACCCTCAAGGTTCGTGCCAGCGAGCGAGAGTCAAACTCGCTTGAACTTTTGCTGCGAGCGCAACCGAAGCTCAACAACGAAGTAGTTAACCCTCAACCTGCAGTTTGCTGCCCTGTTTTCGTCAACGTTAACGTTATCGTACACGCAAAGCGTGTTTTCATACACCCAGAAAAGTATTTCATACAATTATCATTAAGACTTCTTGGCTTTTCATTTAAGATTTCTTAAATTTGCCATTCATTTCACACTAACACAGATTTTCATATATTAGAACATGGACACACTACTATTTAATACCAGAGACGAACTTATCCGAGTGAGTTTACGACATGTGGTCTATTTTGAAGCTGACGGCAACTATACACAGATTTTCTTCGAGAATGGACAGAAGGTTACCATCCTGTATAGCCTCGCCAAGTTGGAGACACTGCTCGACGAGAAGTTGCGCGGCAAGAAACAGCCCTTCATACGTATCGGCAAACGCTATATCATCAATAGCGCACGCGTTTTCCAAATAAACACTTTGAGACAGAGACTTGTGCTCACCAACTTTGACACGTCAAATGTGTTTGCCCTATCCGTATCGAAGGAAGCACTGAAGAGCTTGAAGGAACTATATACACAGAGCAATAAAATACAAGAATAGCAAAACATTATGGAAATCCTCGTAGGTCGCAAGGGTACCCAGCGTACCCCCATCACAGATACCAGTGTGAGCCGTGAACATTGCAAACTCATTTCCAATGCTGACGGCACCTATACAATAGAGAATATCAGTGCCAATGGCACCTTTGTTAACGACACAAGCATCATCCGCACCGTGGTAACTCCTGACACCGTCGTTCGTCTAGGAGCGACCTTTACCATCTCGGTGCGTGACTTACTGCCCTTGCAGGTTGCAGCCCCCAAGCCACAACAGCAGCCACGGCAGCAAGTACAACAATCCCAACAGCCAACTGTAGACCCCAATCAAGAGCGTTACGAACGCGAATCCCGTAAATTGAAGGCAGTTTACGATAGATATAGCGAGGAGAAGATTAAGATGCAGAAAGAAGCAGGTATGGCCAACTTCTATCGTATGCTTCCTATGACATTACTGGCCTTGGTCAGTATGGGAGCTTCGCTTATCCCGGCCTTGGGCGACTTGTCTCCCATTATTGCCGTGGCTGGTTTAGGATTGCTCGTATTCTCCTTGTTCAAGTCATACGGCAACACCACTAACAACCCCGAGAAGATGGAAGCATTGAACAAGCAGTTCATGATTGACTACGTATGCCCTAAGTGTGGAAATTTCCTCGGATTCACTCCTTACGAGAACCTAAAGAACAAGTCCACCTGCAATTACTGTAAATGCAAATGGTCATGAAGCGTCATCTACTCACTCTTCTGTTTGCGTGCGCATCCTTTCTGTCTTCGTATAGCGAGACTTATGTGGTTGCTGTTGGTATATCAGACTATAAGAGCATCAGCGACTTGAGGCTTCCCGAGCAGGATGCCAAGGCTATTGCTGAGCTATATAAGACAAAAACCAAGAACGTGATGCTCATCACGGGACGCTATGCAACCAAGACTCGCATACTGAAGGCACTTCGCGACCAGTTTGCCCGTGCCAAGAAAGATGATATGATTATCTTCTCGTTCAGCGGTCACGGTTATCAGGGTGGTGTGTGTCCCTACGATATGACAATGCAGCAGTCGAGCGGCATCACCTATCGTGAGATACATGCCATATTGAAGCAGTCGTCCGCCCAGCGCAAGATTATCTTTGCCGATGCTTGCTTCTCAGGTGGTTTGCGTGGTGGCAATAGGCAAAGCACTCATGCAGCCATCGATAAAGATGCCAATGTGATGCTGTTCCTCTCCTCGCGGAGTGGTGAGACCTCTATCGAGAGTCCCTTTATGGCTAATGGTGTGTTTACAGCCAGCCTCCTCCGTGGCCTCCGTGGCGGAGCCGACACCAATCGTGACCGCATGATTACCGCCAAGGAACTATTCGATTTCGTCCACAGCGGTGTAGTCGAAAAGAGCAAGGGGAAGCAACACCCCGTCATGTGGGGCCAGTTTGATGACCACTGGGTACTGATGGACTGGAGATAGCATAACTTCATCCACTAACTCCACCATTTCGTCCAATATTCTCCTCGTATATTTGTTTCTTTAGGCAATTCTTTGTTAATTTGCCTTAGTAAATACATTCACACAACTACATACTATGCAATTACAATCAGGCACCCTCCTTCAAGGAGGCAAATACAAGATAGAGCGAGTACTCGGCCAAGGCGGCTTCGGTATCACCTATTTGGCTAAGCAAGAACTATTTGACAGACATGTCTGCATCAAAGAGTTCTTCTTTAAGGACTATTGCGAGCGTGGCGCACAAGGCGAAGTCACCTCATGCACCACCAACAGTAAGGAATTGGTAGACCGCTTCTTGAACAAGTTTATCAAGGAGGCACGCACGATATCTCGACTGGACCATCCCAATATCGTCCGCATATTGGACATCTTCCAAGAGAACGGTACGGCCTACTATGCTATGGAGTATATCGAGGGATGCTCGCTTGCTGATAAGGTGAATGCACAGGGAGCACTATCCGAGGCTGTGGCAGTCGACTATATCAAGCAAGTAGCCAGTGCACTCGACTATATCCACCAGCGTAGCATCAATCACTTGGATGTGAAGCCCGCCAATATCATGGTTCGCCAGAGCGACAACAAAGCCATCTTGATAGACTTCGGCCTCTCCAAGCAATACGACGAGCAAGGAGGACAAACCAGCACCACACCCGTAGGCATCAGTCATGGCTATGCCCCGATGGAGCAGTACAATCAAGGTGGGGTGAGCACATTCTCTCCACAGACTGACATCTATTCTTTAGGTGCCACATTGTATAAGTTGGTCACAGGCAATACCCCTCCGCAAGCCATCGAGATCTTCAACGAAGGCTTGACAGGGCTCCCTCAATCGCTATCTCACAATTTGGTTGCCGCAATAAAGAAAACTATGCAGCCCAAGAAGGGTGATCGTCCACAGAGCATCGGTGAATTTACCGATTTATTGGGCGGACAGTTTACGGCAATGCCTAACTCACCTGTATCGCCAAGTAATTCTGATGAGAGTACAAGGATTATTGGAACTACTAATAGTAAACCTGCAAAAAACATATCATCTCCTCAACCTACAACAACTAAGGTGGAAGAAGCAAGGGAGAAGAAAGGTATAGGTATGTCTGGGATGGTGATTGGGATAGCAATTGTTTGTATTGCTGTATTCTTCTTGTTGGGTATTGGGAACAATAATAACAACAATCAATCATATTCTACAAGTGCTCCACAACAAGCAGCAAATTATAGTCAGACCACGCAATTACAGGTTGGGCAAACAAGTGATAATACTTCTCCACATCTAGAACAATCGCAAAAAGATTCCCATGGAATATGTAATTGGAATATCGTTGATTTGGGTTTAAGCATAAAATGGGCCGGATGGAACGTCGGAACATCAACTGCCGAAGGATATGGTGGATTATATCAGCCTTCAAACATACCCATGGCTGGATGGCAAAATGGATGGAGATTACCAACTTCGGCTGAAACAAAGGAACTTCAAAATAGATGTAAATGGACATGGATTAATTACAAAGGGGTATATGGCATGAAAGTCCTCGGTCCAAACGGGAATGCGATATTTCTCCCAGCTTCAGGATTACGAGATGAGGATAATACAATTATTCACAGAAATCTATATGGCGGATATTGGAGTAGCGACTTGAGTTCTAGCGCTGTAGGAGGTTATTATTATATATCATTCAATGATTTTAAAGGTAAAACGATTGAATATGGTTTTTATCGGTATCTCGACAAATCGGTAAGACTTGTTCATGAATAATTATTGAGTCGATATTTATGCAACACCTCCCCACCAACACCCTCCTTCAAGGAGGCAAATACAAGATAGAGCGAGTACTCGGCCAAGGCGGCTTCGGTATCACCTACTTGGCTACGCAAGTAGGCCTTAATCGCAAGGTGGCGATTAAGGAGTTCTTTATGCGAGAGTACTGCAATCGAGATACGGATACCTCACAAGTAACCGTTGGCTCTGAAGGTAGCAGAGATGTGGTGGAGAAGTTCCGCTCCAAGTTTGTCAAGGAGGCGCAGAATATCGCCTGCCTGAAGCATCCCCATATCATCAGCATTTATGACGTATTTGAGGACAACGGCACGGCGTATTACGTAATGGAATATCTCGATCACGGCTCGCTGGCAGAGCTGGTGAAGCAGCGGGGTCGCCTCTCTGAGGCCGATGCGCTGAGCTACATCCGGCAGATTGCCGATGCTTTGCGTTATATCCACGCCCGCAAGATGAACCACCTCGACGTGAAGCCAGGCAATATCCTCATTGACGAGACGGATGGTGCCGTACTCATAGATTTCGGCCTATCCAAGCGCTACGATGATGAGGGTAACCAGACCTCCACTACTCCCGTAGGCATCAGCCATGGCTATGCTCCACTCGAGCAATACAAGAAAGGTGGTGTAGGCACGTTCTCTCCTTCTACGGATATCTATTCGTTGGGTGCTACGCTCTATAGGCTTGTAACGGGCGAAACACCACCCGATGCTAATGATGTCAATGATGAGGGACTTCCTGCATTCCCCTCATGTGTGCCACCCTCAGTAGCACATGCTATAGAGCAAGCCATGCAACCTCGGCGCAAGGACCGTCCTCAGAGTGTGGATGCTTTCTTGGCGTTGTTGGATGCAGATGCAAAAGTTGATGATGAGCGTACGGTGTTAGATGGTTACCCCCTCCGCCCTTCGGGCTCGTCCCCCTTGAAGAGGGACAGTGCAGCCATCGCGGAGGAGGATGCTGCAAACAAACAAACCCAAAAAACTGTCTCCTCTTCCACCACCTCCAGCAATAAGAAAACCTACACGGTGAATGGCGTGTCGTTCACGATGGTGCGTGTCGCCGGCGGCACCTTCACGATGGGTGCATCAAGTGGTGACAGCGAAGCTCATGATAATGAGAAGCCCGCCCATCAGGTGACGCTGAGCAGCTACTCCATCGGTGAGACGGAGGTGACGCAGGCCCTGTGGCAGGCAGTGATGGGCAGCAACCCCTCGCACTTTACGGGTAACCTGCAGCGTCCTGTAGAGAGGGTCAGTTGGAACGAGTGCCAGGCGTTCATCCGCAAGCTCAACTCTCTCACGGGTGCCACGTTCCGCCTACCCACCGAGGCGGAGTGGGAGTATGCGGCGCGTGGCGGTAGCCAATCGATCGGCTACAAGTACAGCGGTAGCGACAACCTTGGTTCCGTGGCATGGTACAGCGACAACTCATCCGGTACCACCCATCCCGTGAAGGGCAAGCAGCCCAACGAACTGGGTCTGTACGACATGAGCGGTAATGTGTGGGAATGGTGTGCCGACTGGTATGATAGCAGCTACTATTCAAGCAGCCCGTCTTCCAATCCGAAGGGCCCGAGTGCCGGCTCCTACCGAGTGAACCGTGGTGGCAGTTGGAACTACAATGCGTGGCTCTGCCGCGTGTCGGATCGCAGCTACAACACGCCTTCGGCCACGTACGACAACCTCGGCTTGCGCCTCGTCTCCCTGTAATCCATCATAAATAAAAAGAAGAACATTCGTGTCCTGCCCGACGAAGTTCCCGTGGGGCTTGAGCGCCCCCTTCGGGGAACTTCGTCGGGCAGGGAACGGCAATGAACAAACCATTACCGCCGTAAGGCGGTCGGAATTTTTTTAAAAGATGCAGATACGGCAATTTTATCTTCATACAATGTCCTCTGATGCAGAGGTGGAAGAGGTTGGCGTTTTTTTGGAGGGGGCGGAACGAGCAGTCTATTTTGTCAGCTAACCCCACCCTTTCGTCCAATATTCTCCTCGTATATTTGTTCGTTTGGGCAATTCTTTGTTAATTTGCCTTAATAAATACATTCACACTACTATATACTATGCAATTACAATCAGGAACCCTCCTCCAAGGAGGCAAATACAAGATAGAACGCGTACTCGGCCAAGGTGGCTTCGGTATCACCTACTTGGCTACGCAAGAATTGTTTGACAGACGCGTTTGTATCAAAGAGTTTTTCTTCAAGGACTATTGCGAGCGTGGCGCACAAGGCGAAGTCACCTCATGCACCACCAACAGTAAGGAATTGGTAGACCGCTTCTTGAACAAGTTTATCAAGGAGGCACGCACGATATCTCGACTGGACCATCCCAATATCGTCCGCATATTGGACATCTTCCAAGAGAACGGTACGGCCTACTATGCTATGGAGTATATCGAGGGATGCTCGCTTGCTGATAAGGTGAATGCACAGGGAGCACTATCCGAGGCTGTGGCAGTCGACTATATCAAGCAAGTAGCCAGTGCACTCGACTATATCCACCAGCGTAGCATCAATCACTTGGATGTGAAGCCCGCCAATATCATGGTTCGCCAGAGCGACAACAAAGCCATCTTGATAGACTTCGGCCTCTCCAAGCAATACGACGAGCAAGGAGGACAAACCAGCACCACACCCGTAGGCATCAGTCATGGCTATGCCCCGATGGAGCAGTACAATCAAGGTGGGGTTAGCACCTTCTCTCCACAGACTGACATCTATTCGTTAGGAGCCACATTGTATAAATTGGTCACAGGCAACACCCCTCCGCAAGCCATCGAGATCTTCAACGAAGGCTTGACAGGACTCCCTCAATCGCTATCTCACAATTTGGTTGCCGCAATAAAGAAAACTATGCAGCCCAAGAAGGGTGATCGTCCACAGAGCATCGGTGAATTTACCGCTTTATTGGGTGGACAATTTGCGGCAATACCTAACTCTTCGATATCGCCAAGTCATTCTGATGAGAGTACAAGGATTATTGGAACTACTAATAGTAAACCTGCAAAAAACATATCATCACCTCAACCAAAAATAGCTAAGATAGAAGAAGTTAGAGAGAAGAAAGGTAAGAATAGTATGGGAATGCTTGGAGTGGTAATTCTCGGAGTTGCAATAATAATAGTCTGTTTTGTATTTGTAACACCTTGGGAGGCTGGTATCGATAATTGTGACAACAACAATCAATCATATTCAAGTGCTCCACAACAACAGTCACAAACATCGAAACCGCAACAGCCGGTAAAGGAGGATTCTGCAGCGCCCACCACCACTCTTGCCAAGGTGAAGGAGACTCAACGAATAGCAGAGGAAAAGCAAATGGAAAAGGTGAGTGTCAAAGCAGAAAAGGCAAAGAGGGTTCAGCTTACGGGTACAATCAATGGTCATGAATGGGTCGACCTTGGACTGAGTGTCAAGTGGGCTACATGTAATATCGGTGCTTCTTCTCCCTCAGACTATGGAAACCATTATGCTTGGGGCGAGACGAGTACGAAGTACGATTATGTCAACTCTAACTGCAAGACGTGGGAGAAGTCCATGAGCAGTATAGCGGGCAGTGTCTCTTACGATGCCGCTCGTGCTAATTGGGGTGGCACCTGGCGCTTACCCACTAAGGCTGAGTTTCAGGAGCTGATAGTCAAATGCACGTGGACTCAGTTCTCACAGGGGGGGCACAATGGCTGTAAGGTTACAGGAAAGAATGGTAAAAGTATTTTCCTCCCTGCTGCCGGTTGGCGTTACGGGACGTTGCTTGACTATGCTGAAGGGGCTGGAAGCTACTGGAGTGCTACGCCCGATGAGAACGGTATGCAGGGCGCGTACAGTCTCTACTTCTCGGGATTAGCTCATAGCGTGAATTGGGACGGTCGTTACGTTGGGCGTAGTGTGCGCCCCGTCTCAGAATAAAACATTTAAATATATTAAACTGTTGGCACTATGGAGGAAAACAAAATCGAAAAGCTATTAATTGATGAGATACGTTCATTGTTTGAGCAGTTGAAAGAGGAAGAAAGAGGACGGTATCAGCCAGGTACTGGTTTAATGAATAAATTGGCACCTGATAATACTATTTATTGTCAAACGGCTGAAGCTCTAATTTGTAAGGCCCATCAATTGTTTCAGTTAAACCCCAAGCATGATTCCACAGGTTTGAATTCCACTCTTGGTAGAGAAGTTAAATATGTAGAACTCCACAAATATGAATATGATGAAAATGGTCGTATTAAAAATAAAAGTTTGAATGAATTGCAAAAATTAATGCATAATGCCAATAAACAAATAAGGTTGGATTTGTGGAACGTATTAGGGGATATTGATATTTAATATATTTCATTATGAAGAATCCTAGTGATAATTTAAGACTAAGGAAGCCTGATTTGTCGCCATATCTATTTCACTTCACAAGTAGTGATGCACCCATAGATAGAATGGTTAGTATTCTGTCAGAACAGTGTTTGAGAACTGATAGGCTTGACTATATTTGTTTTACAGATTCTCCATTAAGTCAGTCTATTGAGCAATTCAAATATATGTATTCTTTTTATCCATATAGAGAACCGATGTATTCAAAGTTTGGTATAGGTTTCAATCGTGATTTGCTTATTAAGGAGTATGGTGCTCGTCCTGTTATATATGGCGATGTTGAAGAGTATAGTTTATTAGATAAATCGCTAAGATGGAGGTATGAAAAGTTAGATGTGGAGATTCATGATTATACATGGTTAAGAGAATGGAGAATAAAAGGAAGTCATTTTGATTTTTCAAAAATCTCTTCTGATGATATGATTATTGTCGCGCCTTCGATAGAAAAATTGGAACAACTTGTACAAGTCCAAGAATTAGAGAGTTTGGACTTCGATTTTGAAGATGGAATGTGTTATCCTTATCCAGTTTATCGTTTAGCCAAAGTCTGGAAGGGTATTACAATTGAAGAAGCAAATTCCTGCAACAATGATTATGAGGTCAAAGCAATAATAGATAAGCAACAATAATTATGCAACACCTCCCCACAAACACCCTCCTCCAAGGAGGCAAATACAAGATAGAGCGCGTACTGGGCCAAGGCGGCTTCGGCATCACCTACTTGGCTGTGCAGACGATGCTTGGACGTATTGTCTGCATCAAGGAATTCTTCTTAAAGGATTTCTGTACTCGCACGGCATCAGGGGAGGTTGTAAATGGAATGGCTGCAAGTAGTGAGTTTGTTGAGCGCTACCGTAATAAGTTCATTAAAGAGGCACGAATAATATCTAAGTTCGACCATCCCAACATAATACATGTGTTAGATACATTCACCGAGAATGGCACTGCATACTATGTGATGGAATACATCGAAGGTGCTTCTTTGGATGAAATAATTAGAAGAGATGGTGCAATGCCTGAAGACAAGGCTATGGGCTATATTAAACAAGTAGCACGTGCTTTAGACTACATACACCAACGCAGTGTCAATCACCTGGATGTGAAGCCTGCCAATATTATGGTTAGCCGAAGCGACAACAGAGCTATACTCATTGACTTCGGTGTTTCCAAGCAATATGATGAGCAAGGCGAACAGACGAGTTCTACTCCTATAGGTATCAGTCATGGCTATGCTCCAATAGAACAATACCGAGCAGGCGGTGTGAGCACCTTTTCTCCTCAGTCTGACATATACGCTTTGGGTGCTACTTTATATAAGTTGATTACGGGAAATACACCTCCACAACCATCAGATATCATCAATGATGGTTTGCCGCAGCTACCAAACAATGTATCTGCTGAGCTAAAGAACCTTATCTGTTATGCTATGCAGATAAGAAAAGGTGATAGACCCGATAGTGTAGATTGCTTTATGGCGGTTTCTTCGCAAATTACGAATGGCGCAGAAGATACTATACAAGTAGAGAGGCTGGAGGTCAGTTATTCAGATGCTATACAGATTTGTAAGGAGGCGCAGAGTTTATCCCAACAAGGTGATACAAGAGCACAAGAATTATATCGGAAGGCGTTCGGCATGTTCCTTGCTGTTTCGCTTGAGGGTAATGCCGATGCTCAATTCAACCTAGCCTATTGCTATTCAAACGGATTAGGAGTTGAAATAGATAACGAAAAGGCCGCTGAATGGTATCGCAGATCTGCTGAACAAGGAAATTCCTCTTCTCAAAATAATCTTGGGGTATGTTATAGCAATGGACGAGGTGTCAATCAAGATAAAGCCAAAGCAGCGGAATGGTATAGGAAAGCTGCAGAACAAGGGGAGGCTTACGCTCAATGTAACTTGGCAGACTGCTATAAAGACGGCATCGGTGTAGAGAAAGATTTAGCATTAGCAGTTCTGTGGTATAAGAAATCTGCCGACCAGCAGCATGAGAGAGCAATGCTGGCGCTTGCCGACTGCTATTATTATGGTAAAGGTATCGAGCAGAATAAAGAAGAGGCAATAAATATATATAAGTCCTTGGTAGGCAAAGGTAATGAAAAGGCCATTGAAGCGATAAAAAGGATTGAGGAAGAGAATAAATATGAGGCTTGGGAGAAATCCTGGAAAGGACGGATTTATCATTTTCTTGAGAAACCATTAAAATGGCTGCCATCACGCAAAGTCCTATTTGTGTGTATGCTTGTATGGTTAGTCTATTTTTTACTAAAAGATGGCGGGGTTATTAAAGATTTCTTTGGTTTTTCAACTGATACAGAATTTACGATATTATGTAGCTTCCTTATAGTAATGTTATTTTCTAATTGGTTAAAAGCTGTACGGGGCTTTCTCGAATATAACAAAGAAAAGGGTGCGTTTTTTCTTTCCTTCTTTTATTTGATTGCTATAGTAGTAATATGTTTTATAAGCCAATCTTTATCAAATGTATCAGATGTTTCTAATCAGTCTATTCCGATAGATAAAGAATCAACGAGTATATCAGAAGATATAGGTGCTAAAGTAGGTCCGAAACAAAATGAGTTTAGGACACAAAAGTATTCAATAAAAAAAGAAGAGGCTAATTTTAAGTATTCTGTTCAAGTGGATTACCCTATTGAAGGAAATGAAAATGTGACTCTAAATATTAAAGAATGGATTGTTGAATCTTTATCGGTGAAATACGATGGAAGTTTAGATGATCCTAAAAGCATTCTTGAGGCAGGATATCAGAAAGCTAAGAAAGAAAGTAATCCCGAGTTTCCATCAGAAAGTCAATTTGAGATTCAGAATATTTACAGAACGAATAATTTTATAACATATGAGAAAACTTTCTATGGTTATGAAGGTGGTACTCATGGTTATAGTCATAAAGGTGGTGTTACTTTTAGAAACAACGATGGTCGTCGTTTTGGATGGGATATGATTGTAAAAGAACGCTCCTTAAAAGACTTAATCATCGAAGGTTTGAAGAAACAATATTTTAAGGTCGATACAGATGAAGAATTCTTTGATAAAATCATGTTGGATGTTACTGAAAATCGATTTAATTTCCCTTTCCCGAGAACAGCTCCATGGATAACATCTGAAGGAGTTGTATTCCAATATCAGGAATATGAAATTGCAGCATATGTATATGGCGATCCTTATTGTGTAATTCCATTATCAGTTGTTCAGAACTACTTTTCTTCGTCAGCTAAAAAGCTATTAGAATAAATTCATTTATTATGCAACACCTCCCCACAAACACCCTCCTTCAAGGAGGCAAATACAAGATAGAGCGCGTACTCGGCCAAGGCGGCTTCGGTATTACTTACTTGGCTAATCAAGTGATGTTAGACCGCAAGGTCTGCATCAAAGAGTTCTTCTTTAAGGACTATTGTAACCGAACTGCTGCAGGTGAAGTCACTGCAGGTACTACAGGAAGCAAAGAGATAGTAGAGCGTTTCCTTAAAAAATTCCTGAAGGAAGCACGGACGATATCGAAGTTGTCTCATCCCAATATTATTGTGATTTTAGACATCTTCCAAGAGAATGGTACAGCCTACTATGTGATGGAATACATCGAGGGCTATTCATTGGCTGACAAAGTAAGTCAACAAGGTGCCCTACGAGAAAGCGAAGCCGTGGAGTATGTCAAGCAGATAGGAAGTGCATTGGAATATATCCACCAACGACGCATCAATCACTTGGATGTGAAGCCTGCAAATATTATGATTCGCCGATGCGACAACAAAGCTATATTAATAGATTTTGGAGTATCAAAGCAATATGACGTGCAGGGTGGACAGACTAGTACCACTCCTGTGGGCATCAGCCACGGCTATGCGCCAATGGAACAATATATGGCTGATGGTGTGAGTACATTCTCGCCACAGACCGATATCTATGCTTTAGGTGCAACTCTATACAATCTGTTGACAGCATCACTCCCGCCTGCTCCTCATCAAATATTGACCAATGGAATCAGTATCCCATCACATATATCTTCTCCTTTAGCAAATGCCATCCGGCAAGCAATGGAGCAAAATAGGAGTAAGAGGCCTGGGAGCATTTCTGCATTCGTATCTTTACTGCGTATTAATGCCTCTATGGCAATACACGCTCACGAAAAGGTTAATGAACCATGCGATACGACAAGAATCCTACAAACACAAAATGTCAATAAGCAGAAAAGCAAAGATGAATTAATTGAAGAAGCATTAAGAATGTGGGATGAATCCGATAAGGGGAGAAAGTATCATATTTATAAGAAGTGGGAAAATCTACTATGCACTCTTATGTTTATATCAGTAGGAATGTTTTTAATTCCAATCATAATAGGAACTTTTATTGATGTTGGCTCATTAGAGAATGCTTTTATTTTCAGTACCATTGCTGGCCTTGTAATATTTATAACCTTAGTAATTATTGCACTTCGATTTGAAAAGTTTTTCCAAGAACGAAGTGATGTTGCAAATGGCCGTTATGCACCTGAGAATCCATAATTCTATCTCATCCATCCTACTCCCCATTTCATCCAATAAACGAATGATATCTTGGATATTTACAAAATAATCTGTTTGTTTGCTGAAGAGATATAATACAGGAACTAATAACATTAAAAATATACAACTATGAACAACGAAGAAACAAAGGTTCTGAACCAATCAGAAGAGACTGTAGTAATGAACAATGCTACTGACAAGAGAGAAGAAACTGTAGTGGAAAACACAGCGACAGCAACCGCAAAGAAGAAGTCGGTAATCAATGACAAGGCTGCATACGCTGCCGGAGGTTTTGCTGCAGGTTTGGCAAGCGGCGTGGCTGGCAGTGCTTTTGCGGCATCACCCGACAAACCTGTAGATGTAGCAGAAGAGGTGGTGGTAGCTCCCGAAAACACAGAAGAGGTAGCTGCAGAGCCTGCTGTTGCGGCAGAACCTACGACAACTCAGACTACTACTGCAGCATATACGCAAACGGCTGCGGCTCCTGAACCTGTCTATGCTGCTCCCGACCCCGAGGACGTATTGGTAGCCACAGACGAAGGTGTGCGCATAGCACAGGTCGATGACAGTGCTTCGTTCGCAGAGGCTTTTGCTGACGCTCGTGCTCAAGTGGGTCCTGGTGGTGCTTTCGAGTGGAGAGGTCATGTGTACAACACCTACTACGAAGAGGAGTGGAACAATATGAGTGCTGAAGCACGTGCTGAGTACCAACAGAAGATCGACTACGAGACCATCTCTGGCGACACAACGGAACCAACATCTACAGTCGCAGATCAACATACGATGGCCTCGGACACTGAAATGATAGACGAGCAGTCAGATGGCGATAGTATCAAGATACTGGGCGTAGAGGCTGTGGTAGATGCTGAAGGTAACCCGATGACAGTAGCTGCCATTGAGGTGGAAGGTGAGCAGGCTCTGCTGGTCGATGTAGACAATGATGGCACGATGGATGCACTCATCGCAGACGACAACTGTGATGGTCAGATTGACCCGTACCAAGAGATATACGATATCTCAGACTGTGGCATCGAAACGAATGACTTGATGCAGGGTATGGCTGCCGAGCAGGATCCCAATACGTATATGGCATATAATGATGATATGCCTGACTATATGAACGATGCTGATGTAAGTGCAATGGCATAAGTGACATGGGAAAGATATTTTTAGTATGCCCCAACTGCAAAACGCGCCTCTCATGCCCCGAGGTGCCTGGGTATCAAGACAAGATTGTGACTTGCCCTATCTGTCAGTTCAAAGCCAAGGCCAATGTGTATCAGAGTGGTGCACTGGGCCAAGGCGGACAGGGTAGCGACGACGAGGCCACCCAACTGCCCGGAGCCATGATGCAGCAGAAGAGCGATATGGGGCAGATACGAGTGGAGACTACCGGTCAGCACTGCCCCCTGAAGATGGGCACCAACGTGATTGGCCGTTTGGCACAAAGCGGAAAGGCAGATATACAGATAACGCACGATGAGTATATGAGTCGTCGACATCTGCAGATTGATGTAGTGAAGACTGCATATGGCATCGAACATCACTTGGTAGAGATCAATTCGAAGAACATCATTGTTCTGAATGATACCCCCATACAGCGAGGCGACATCCTGAAACTGAAGTTCGGAGATAAACTCACATTGGGGAAAACCAACATCTACTTGGAAGAGACCGATGATGAGGCTACACAAATAGTATAATATACGGATTATGGAAATCAAGATAAGACAACCGCTATCCTTTAGCGAAATAGGGCGCAAGGATAATCAAGAGGATAATGTATATCCTTCGCCCAAGGAGGTGACTGTAGCCAACCGTTTCTTCATCCTGTGTGACGGAATGGGCGGTCACGAGAACGGCGAGGTGGCCAGCGATACGGTGTGCCGTGCATTGGGCCAATACTTTGAAACACATATCCCTGCCGACGGCATTGTCACTACCGACTATTTCAAGGAGGCATTGGAATATGCCTATGATGAGCTGGACAAGCAGGACAATGGAGCCGTCAAGAAGATGGGCACAACGATGACTTGCCTTTATCTGCACAAGAAGGGCTATCTCGTAGCACATATCGGTGACAGCCGCATCTATCATGTACGTCCAGAGAACACCGACCTCACAAAAGGACGATTGGGAATCATATATCAATCCTCCGACCACTCGCTCGTGAACGATCTGCTGAAAGCGGGTGAACTGACGGAAGAGGAAGCCATCAACTTCCCGCAAAAGAACATCATCACTCGTGCCATGCAACCCAATTTGGAACGCAGGTTCAAGGCCGATGTTTTCTCATTTACCGATATCAAGGCAGGCGATTACTTCTTCCTCTGCAGTGACGGCATCTTGGAGCAGCTGACCAATGAGCGACTCTGCGAGATACTGTCCGACACCACGACATCAGATAAGCAAAAGCTTGATGCAATCCGCCAAGTATGCTATGGCAACACCAAGGATAATTTTACTTGCTACCTCATTCCGATAGATAAAGTAATACCAGAGAATGACGATTCACACGAAAGTGGTGATGATATCATTGCAGGAGTAGTATTGGAATGTGAGGAGGAAGAGCATTGCACGATTGCTCCAACAATGCAAAATGTTCCCCCTCAACCTACCACAAAAGGACATACACCCAAGAAAAACTTTCCTTGGAAATGGATAGCATTGGCCATACTTATCATAGCATCACTGACGTATGCCATAACAACATGGTTAGGAGGTGACGAAAAGGAAGTAAAACCTATGGCAGAGCAAGCTACAGAAACTATAGAAATAGAAGAAGAACAAACAGGAACGAAAGAATCATGCATTTACGAGAAAACACACTCCTCCAAGGAGGAAAATACCGCATCGTCCGATTCATCAGTAGTGGAGGATTCGGCTGCACTTATGAAGCTGAGCATGTGATGCTCGGTGAGCGAGTAGCTATTAAGGAGTTCTTCGTTAAGGACTTCTGCAATCGTGATGAGGCGACCGCACATGTTACAGTTGGTACGCAAAGCAAGAAGGGATTGGTAGACAAACTGAAACACAAGTTTGTGGAAGAGGCCAAAATGCTGTACCGCATGCAGCACTCGGGCATCGTGCGTGTGTTCGATATCTTTGAAGAGAACGATACGGCCTACTTTGTGATGGACTATATCAATGGGCCTTCGCTAAGCGAAATCGTTAATAAGGAGGGGCCTCTTAACGAAGCACGTGCCATAAAGTATATCCGCCAAATAGCTGAGGCCTTAAAATACGTCCATGAGCGCGATAGACTACATCTTGACATCAAGCCTGGAAATATAATGATAAACCAAGAGGACCAAGCTATTTTAATTGACTTTGGCGCATCGAAACAATACGATGAACAGGATGGCGAGAATACATCCACCTTACTTGGAACGACTCCTGGTTATGCTCCGCTCGAACAGATGGGTAATGACGTAGTGAAGTTTATGCCTGCCACTGATATTTACGCTCTTGGTGCTACACTCTACAAACTGTTGACAGGTATTACTCCACTCAGCGCAAATCTATTGGCGAGTGGTGAAGAGTTGGAACCATTGCCTGAAAATATTAGCGAAGCCACACGCAAAGCTGTAGAGGAGGCCATGCGTACCAATAAGAAAAAACGTCCACAAACGATAGATGATTTCCTCTTGTTGCTCAGGGATGATAGCTCAAAACCCCAATCGATAGAAGTACAATTAACCAAGACAACACTGACTGCTGACGAAGAATCAACCCTCATCATAGGGAACGAACAATTTAGCAACCACACCGTAGATGCCGTTAGACAAACCATTAATGGGCATAAATACGTAGATCTAGGACTTAGCGTTAAATGGGCAACATGCAATATAGGGGCAAAATCTCCAGAAGGTATAGGCACACTTCTCGATTGGAATTCAAGACATGTGGAAATCCCAAAGTGGGGAGGAACTTGGCGTATACCTACGAAAGAAGAACAAGATGAATTAAGGCAAAAATGTAGATTTGAATTATCATCAGAGAATGGGATAAAAGGTTATCGTGTAATAGCAGGTAATGGGAATAGCATTTTCTTACCTTTTACAGGGTTTAATATGTTTGATCAAGGAATAATGTCAGCAGATAAAGGGTATTATTGGTCTGAAACGTTGCATAAGTTCAATCACGGCACAGCATACTTTCTATTCCTAAACAATGATTCAATAGACTGGCGAAATTCAAATTTACATTATGCCATGGCTATTCGTCCCGTATGCGACTAAATATTGAAACATATGTCAAATCTACAACCCAACACCCACCTCCAAGGAGGAAAATACCGCATTGTCCGATTCATCAGTAGTGGAGGATTCGGCTGCACATACGAAGCTGAACATGTAATGCTGCGAAAGCGATTGGCGATAAAGGAGTTCTTCGTAAAAGACTTCTGTAATCGTGACGAGGAAACAGGAAGCATCTCTGTCGGTACCCAAAGCAAGACAGCACTTGTGGAGCGACTGATGCGAAAGTTCATAGATGAAGCGGTGGCATTGAGCCAAATGCATCACCCACATATTGTACAAGTGTCCGATGTGTTTATGGAGAATGGCTCGGCATACTATGTAATGGACTATATTGATGGTTGCTCGTTGGACGAAATGGTGAAACGATGTGGCAGATTACCCGAGCACGAGGCTTTGGCCTATATCCGTCAAGCTGCCGAGGCATTGGATTATGTGCACTCGCAAAACCGCTTGCACCTTGATATCAAGCCTGGTAATATCATGGTAGATGCAAGTGGACAGGCCATCCTTATCGACTTTGGTGTGTCCAAGCAATACGACTCAGTAGAAGGAGAGAATACCTCCACCTTGCTTGGTAAGACTCCCGGCTATGCACCCATAGAGCAGATGGGAAATAGCGTGCAGCAATTTACCCCAGCTACCGACATCTATGCCTTGGGAGCTACACTCTACAAGCTGCTCTCAGGAAATACTCCACCAGAGTCTACCGTGATTATCAACGACGGCATTCCCGAACTGGATGATATGATTTCGCAGCAGACACGTGATGCGGTCTACAAGTCTATGGAATTCCGTCGTAGTGACCGTCCGCAGGCCATCAAGGATTTTTTAGCTTTGCTATCAAACGAAGCGGTAGAAGAAAAAGGAAACGCACGCGTAGACAATAGCAATAACACTAACACGAAGACTCTTAAAGAAGTATCAACACTTGATATTGACGAGGCAACAATAATCCTTGGAGAAGAAGAGCAAACTTCTCAATCCGAAGAGGACGCATTGCGTGGTATATGTAATGGGCATGAATGGGTTGACTTGGGACTCAGCGTAAAATGGGCCACATGTAATGTAGGAGCAAATAACCCCGAGGATTTTGGCGATTACTTTGCTTGGGGAGAGACATCCGTTAAGGATATGTACTCAGTGGAAACCTACAAGTTTGCTGAAAAAAGATTTATAGGATGGCATTACAGAAATGACTTTAAGAATTTTGGAGATACGATTTCAGGATTAAAGCTATATGACGTAGCAAATGCCCAATGGGGGAAACCTTGGCGCACGCCTACAAGAGAAGAGTTTGAGGAGTTACTAGAGAAATGTACTTGGACGTGGGTCAGTCAAAGACATCATCAAGGATATCAAATTACTGGTCCTAACGGCACACAGATTTTCATGCCCGCAGCAGGAAAATGTCAAAACTCCATAGTTCCAAGTGATGTCGGCAAAAGTGCTGTTTATTGGAGTGCCACAGATGTTAAAAATGACTCGCAATTTGCTTATGGATTAGATTTTGGATGTGGATTTCATTCCTCAATTCTTTGGTATAGCCGATTTTACGGTTTCTCCGTTCGCCCTGTCACAGAATAATGATATTGAACGAGCGTAAACGAAAAGGAGCGCAACGATACATTTGATTCTTCTGATTTATCTCCGTGGGGGTCACAGATAATTTTATCATCGCGGAGGCTTGCCGACACCTCCGACGCACTGATATTGAGTGCTGCTGCCACATCCTTCATCGCAAAGGGATTGCCTCTATAAGTGACAATCTTTAGAAGTATAAGTATATCCTGCAGTTTTAATATTTATTGCAAATAGGTATTTATTTGTTATTATTATAGTTGACTGCATCTATTCGCGATTCGCGAATTGCGAATCATTTCATCTATCACGATGCAAATATTGTCATTTCTCTTTATACATTAGCAACATCCTCCTTTTTTTCTACAAACTTTCTCTTAACAACAGTCTGTTTTTATCAAACTATGCAAAATCAGCCATTTCATACCTTAATTCCACCATTTCGTACAGTCGAGTTCAAAACGCTTGGCTGTGCGGAATGAATTTGTGAAATTTGCACAAAGATATTCAAAAAAATGTAGCTTTAATCTTTAATCAGTTGTATTATGAAGAAGTTCTTATTACTTTTAGTGTTAAGCATTGGTGTTTTATCAGTAAATGCGCGTGAACCATATGGAGATTATATTAGCAGATACATTGTTTCATTTGATTCACAAACCAAAACAAAATCCTATCATCCTATTTATAACCCTATCAAGATTACTCATTCTGGAATCCGAGTTAGCAACACCAATCAGGGTGTCAAGACTTGGGAGGCCAAATACCAGGGACCAATTCGTTTGACAAATGCAGGAGGTAGCGAGCGGTTTCATAATTTCTATCTGACTAACCAACGAGTGGAATTCTCTATTAGCGATAGAGCCATTGTCAAGTATAATGGTAAGTGGTACTATATGATTATTTTTGATGGGCAAGTGCAGTTGGCCGAATCAGTGTATTAATAGAAAGCGTAGATGTATATTATGAAGAAGTTTTTGTTATTCATTTGCCTTGTTGCCCTATTTTCGTGCCAACCCAATGGAAATGCTCTTATTCGAATCTTGGAAAATGGAATAGAGCAAGTAGAACGTGCCCAGACGACACAAGAAGTTAGTGACATCACATACGATGTGAAGCGAAAAATGATGCGAGTGGGCAGTCTACCAGGAAGTAACATCAAATTAAGTGCAGAAAACACTCGTAGAGTAACTGAAGCACAAGAACGTTTTTACAAAGCGGTAGAAAGAAGAGTAAGAGAATTAAAAGAATAAGCAACGACTCACTAAGAGTAAAAGCAATCTTCTCTTTTCACAGAATCCCCCTATACAATTGGCTTGCACCTTGCCTTTCGCAATAGTGCAAGCCAAAATTTGATATAGCAATACTCCGAAATGTTTACTTACCTATAATAAGAGAGCACAGCCGCTTTTAATTGGTTCATCGCCTCGGCGATTACGCTACGAGGGCTTGCCACATTGAGTCGCATGAAGCCGGCTCCCTCCTTGCCAAACATGGCGCCATCGTTGGAGCCAGATGGACTTTATCCACGAAGAGTTCGTTTAATGCCTTTACCGAGAGACCTAATCCTCGGCAATCGAGGAAGACGAGATACGAGGCCTGTGGACGTATCATGCTGACTTATAGTGAGAGACTGCCCTACGTGGTCGATATTGCCTTGCACATAAGCCACTCGCTGAAAATAAAAAAAGCACTACGAGAAGAAAAGCTCGCTTTTATTCCTCGCAGTGCTTTTTATTCGCTCGTTTATTCGTATCTTTATGGCTATGCCAAGAAGGTAGCAGGCACTCGCTGAGAAATATCAAAGCAAGCTTTATATTTCGCTCGTTTATTCGTACCTTTATGGCTATGCCAAGAAGGTAGCAGGCACTCGCTGAGAAATATCAAAGCAAGCTTTATATTTCGCTCGTTTATTCGTACCTTTGCAGACTAAACGGGAACGCGATTATTCTAAGTCTTAACTATAATATATTAAAGGATAATGATAACGACTGTAATAATTCTTTTGATCTCTGCGGCGCTGTTTGTGAGCGGAAAGGTGAGGTCTGACTTGGTGGCTCTGTGTGCCTTGTTGGCACTGCTACTGTTCCAGATATTGGTGCCGAGCGAGGCATTAGCGGGTTTTTCGAACACGACGGTAATCATGATGGTGGGACTGTTCATCGTGGGAGGCGGTATCTTCCAGACGGGACTCGCCAAGATGATTGGCGGACAGGTGATCAAGCTGGCGGGCACAAGCGAAACGCGATTGTTCTTGCTGGTGATGCTCGTGACGGCACTTATTGGTGGTTTCGTGAGCAATACGGGTACCGTGGCGCTGATGCTTCCCATCGTGGTGAGTATGGCTGCCTATGCAAACACTTCATCGCGCCGTCTGTTGATGCCGCTGGCCTTTGCGAGCAGCATGGGTGGTATGATGACATTGATTGGTACGCCGCCCAACCTTATCATCCAGGAAACCTTGGCAAATGCCAAGGCAAACGGGCTGGTACCGGCATCGCTGCCCGACATATCGTTCTTCACCTTCTTGCCGGTGGGCATCATCACATTGGTGGTAGGCATATTGGTACTGATGCCGCTGACGAAGATGTTCCTCACACCGAAATCGAGCGAGAAGAGCAGCAAGCAGGGCGGAAAGTCGCTGGGTGAACTGGTGAAAGAGTATGGTCTGTCGGAAAACCTGTTCCGTGTACATGTGAACGAGGCTTCGAAGGTCATCAACAAGACCATCATCGACCTCGACATCTACCGTAAATATGGCGTGAACGTCATCGAGCTGCGCCGCAGTGCCGGACACAACAAGTTTGTGCGCACGGTAAACCAGCAGCTGGCATCGCCTACACTGATGCTGCAGCAGGGTGATGTGCTGTACCTCTCGGGAGAGATTGAGAAGGTGCAGCAGCTGGCCGAGGACTTCTCGCTCCGCCTCATCGACAACCACACCGACGAGATAGAGGGCAGCTCATCAAATGCATCGCTCGACTTCTACGATATCGGTATTGCCGAAATCCTCATCATGCCCTCATCATCGATGATAGGCCGCAAGATTCTGGAGATAGGACTGAGAAGCAAGTTCAACATCAACGTGCTGGGCATCAGACGACAGAACGACTACCTGCTCCACAACCTGGGCAACGAGAAGATACACGACTCTGACGTACTGCTCGTGCAGGGAGCATGGAAGGATATTGCACGCCTGCGTAACGAGTCGAACAACTGGGTGGTGCTGGGCGAACCGCTGCAAGAGGCGGCCAAGGTGACACTCGACTACAAGGCTCCTGTAGCAGCACTGATCATGATAGCAATGATTGTAATGATGTGTATCGACTCCATTCCCGTAGCTCCCGTCACGGCAGTGCTCCTGGCAGCAGTAATGATGGTCATCACGGGATGTGTGAGAAGCGTGGAGGCTGCCTACAAGACCATCAACTGGCAAACCATCGTGCTCTTTGCCGCCATGCTGCCCATGTCGACGGCTTTGGAGAAGACGGGAGTGTCGTCGATGATTGCCGACTTCATCGTCAACACCTTTGGTGCCAGCAGTCCGCACGTGGCCTTGGCTGCGGTGTACTTCGCCACATCGATCATGACCATCTTCATCAGCAACACGGTGACCGCCGTGCTGATGGCGCCCATCGCCCTGCAGTGTGCGATTGGCATAGGCGTGAGCCCTATCCCCTTCCTCTTTGCTGTCACCGTGGCGGCCTCGATGTGCTTTGCCTCGCCCTTCTCCACTCCACCCAATGCCCTGGTGATGCCTGCGGGACAATACAGCTTCATGGATTTCGTCAAGGTGGGCCTTCCGCTACAAATCCTCATGGGCGTAGTGATGATATTCGCATTGCCCCTACTGTTTGCGTTTTAGAAATTATATAATATAACGTGAGTTAGATAAAAGAATATTGGTGCAACAAAACACTGATTAACCCGCGACAATATCATCCAGTGAGACGAAGGATCTCGCGATGTCCCTGCAAAGTTGATGCTAGCGAACGAAATGTAAACTATTTACATTTTCTCAGCGAGCACTACCGAACTAAATGGAGAAACGATTAGTCCCGCACGAGATATTTCACATTGTTCCGCATAGCATGAGACATTATTTAGCAACTGCGATATTATGAATTTTCTTAATATCGAACTTACGTTAATTCGTATGCTCAAAAATCGTCACATGAAGAAACAGAGACATCACTCTGAATTTCAGACAAGCTTCTTTGTATCCACTCACTCACACAATCGTCCTTGCCAGGTATCTCGCTCGATCATTCGTCGCTTGAGCAATTCGACGTATTGATAGTTCTTCAATCCCCAATCAGGCGCAATAAGTAACGAGCGTGGCGACTGAGATACAAAGCGTTCTATCGCTATATGTGACGGAATGCGCTCTATATAATCAATCACCAGTTCGATATATTCTTCTACCGAGAACAAGTGAAAGTGCTCGGGATGCTCGTTAAACTCATGGGCCATACGGGTACCCCGAATAAGCTGCAACTGATGCAACTTTATCAAATCAAGAGGCAACTCACCTATGAGAGCAGCCTGCTGTAGAAGTTTGTCACGACTATCGCCGGGAAGGCCTAATATAAGATGCCCACCAGTCAGAATTCCACGAGATTTGGTACGCCGTATGGTACTGACCGCTGTAGCGAAATCATGTCCCCGATTGATTCGAAGCAGCGTTTCATCAGAAGCACTTTCAATACCATATTCCACGATAAGAAAGGTACGTTTGCGCAGTTGTTCCAAATAATCAAGCAATACATCGGGCATACAATCGGGGCGTGTCCCAATCACAAGCCCTACCACTCCATCTACGGACAGAGCCTCTTCGTACATGGCTTTCAGCTGCTCTAGTTCACCATACGTATTGGTATAGGCCTGAAAGTAGGCCAAATAACGCATGGATGGATACTTGCGTGAGAAGAAGCGTATGCCATCAGACAATTGCTCACGCACAGAAAGTGTAGGATGACAATATCCTGGACTAAATGTTTGGTTATTACAATAGGTACACCCCCCTACCCCTTTCGAACCATCGCGATTAGGACAAGTGAAACCTGCATGAACAGATATTTTCTGTACCTTGCCTTCAAAATAATGCTTCAGAAAAGAGGCAAAATCATAGTATAGGCGATGTCCGTTGTGCATGTTTACTGCTTATGCCTATTTGCCCGCTTGCGACGAATCTCAGCTTTCATCTTGGCCGATGCGGAGTGGTGCTGTCCGGTGATGTAGGCTTTCTTTTTGGCCTTGGTCTTTACCTTCTCTTCTTTAGGACGATCGCTAGCCACCTTCTTGAACATGATACCTTTGGTAAAAATATCGTCTCCGTTCATACACTAGTATATCTAACTTTAATTATGCGCAAAAAAAATATTCCTTTATGCACCCTACAGGCCTTGTCGTCGTCAAATATGGTTTTAAGAAGAATACTTACGCTATGTTTATCTGTCCGAGGCTTATTCCTCATCGCCATCAAACTCAAAATCATCATCAAACTCGTACTCGAAATCTTCCACTTCGTCGATGTCTTCAAACTCTACAGTGATGTCATCATCTTGTCCCATAGCCCGAAGCTCATCTTGTAGCTTGTTCATATCCTTAGCACGGTGTACGAGGCTGTCTTTATTCAGTTCGGCATGTATATTCTCCTTGTTGAGTTCGTTCCACAAGATATCCTTCAAGACAGCAATACCCAATCCTGTAACCGAAGAGATAAAGACGTGAGGTATCCCCTCTGGCAAGGTCTCCTCAAGCATTTCTATAAGTTCCTCATCAAGAAGGTCGCACTTGGTGATAGCCAATACCCTCTGCTTGTCAAGCATGTCCGGATTGAATGTTGCCAACTCATTGAGCAATATATCATACTCTTTGCGTATATCCTCAGCATCTCCCGGCACCATGAACAACAATAGCGAGTTACGTTCTATATGACGCAAGAAGCGCAGGCCAAGTCCCTTACCTGTACTGGCACCTTCGATGATACCTGGAATATCGGCCATAACAAAGGACTTGCTATCGCGATAAGACACAATACCCAGATTAGGCTCAAGAGTGGTAAACGGATAGTTGGCAATTTTGGGCTTGGCCGCCGATACAGCAGCAAGCAATGTGGACTTGCCTGCATTTGGGAACCCCACAAGACCCACATCGGCCAACAGCTTGAGTTCCATAATTACCGTGAGCTCCTGCATAGGCTCACCAGGCTGTGCAAAGCGAGGGGCTTGACGCGTGGGTGTGGCGAAATTGAAGTTTCCCAATCCTCCGCGACCACCACGAAGCAAGATTACCTCTTGCCCATGTTCCGTGATATCGCACAGATAGGCCCCAGTCTCGGCATTATAGACTACTGTGCCACAAGGCACCTCTATAATTTTGTCCTCTCCATCCTTACCGCTGCTCTTGTTCTTGGAGCCATTTCCTCCATGACCAGCAAAAGCATGACGGTCGTAACGCAAGTGCAATAATGTCCAATAGTTTCTATTACCACGAAGGATGATATGTCCGCCACGCCCGCCATTACCGCCATCAGGGCCACCATTAGGGTTATACTTCACACGTCGCATGTGTGTACTCCCACGACCTCCCTTACCCGATCGGCAATATATCTTTACGTAATCGACAAAGTTTGTTTCAGCCAAAGTTTTCAAGAATTAGGAATTAGGAGTTAGGAGTTAGGAGTTACCATCTTCTAGATACGGAAACATCGCACAAAAGCCGCAAGCCCTAACGCCTAATTCCTAATTAAATGATTGTATTTACGTACTCAGTAATATTCTTCACCATACCCTCAAGACCAATCTCATCGGTATAGGTGAATCCCTTAAACACACCTTGTCCCTTGAACCATTCTATCAAAGGAGCAGTTTGGTTATGATATACGGCAAAACGTTTCTTGATGGTTTCTTCATTGTCATCAGCACGTCCTTCCAATGTAGCACGACGAAGCAGACGAGCCATAAGGATATCTTCGCTAACCTCAAGGTTTATCATTGCCGAGATATATTCCCCACGCTCTTCAAGCATTTTTTTCAAGGCCTCAGCCTGTGCTATGGTACGAGGGAATCCATCAAAAATCACTCCTTTGCTTCCCTTGAAGCTGTCATACACATTAGCCAGAATGCCTATCATCAATTCATCGGGGATGAGTTGGCCATTATCTATATACCCCTTAGCTATAGTACCCAACTCAGTACCATTCTTGATTTCAGCACGGAGGACATCGCCCGTCGATATATGATCCAACTTAAAGTTTTCCACGAGGCGTGCGCTATACGTACCTTTGCCAGAGCCTGGAGCTCCGAAAATTACAATGTTCAACATAATTGAGGATTATATTTATTTTTTTAGAATTATCATTTCACTGCATGGTCAAATATAACCTTTCAGGTCACTCCACCACCGTATATATATCCTTCAGATTACGGCCATAGCCATCATAGTCAAGTCCATAGCCTACGATAAAGTCATTAGGTATCTCCAATGCCACATATTCCACATTGAGAGGCACCTGAAGTTTTTCCGGCTTGAGCAACAGGGTACATATATGGATTGACTCAGGAGAGCGTGTACCTAAGTTCTCCAACAATTTCTGCATGGTACATCCCGTATCAATGATATCTTCTACAACAACCACGGTACGGCCACAGATATTCTCAGACAGACCTATAACCTCCTTGATGACTCCCGTAGAAGCCGTACCCTCATATGAGGCTAACTTAACGAACGATATTTCTGCCGGGATGGTAATACGACGAAACAAATCAGCAGCAAACATAAAGCTACCGTTCAGCACGCCAAGAAACAGGGGATTCTTTCCTGCCAAGTCACGACTCATCTGAGCTGCCAGACGCTCCACCTCTTTCAATATTTTCTCTTCGGGGATAGAGACCGCAAACTCCTTGTCATTTATCTTAATTGCATCCATAAGAACTTTCTATACGATTTTTCCACAAAATTAGACAAATTCTGTTGATTCGTTGACTAATTGCAGATTTATTTTTCACAATTAGTAAAAATATCGTCAAAAAAGCACTAATTTTACCATTCAAACAAGCATACCTAATGAATATTCCAGACTCCACAACTATCGAAAGACTTTACGCCACTCCCATTGATTGGACGCAAAGCCATATTACCACTTTAGCAGAGATTACCCAATTGCTGCATCCGCGTCCGACGAATGCCCATAAAGGAACCTTTGGTCATGTCCTTCTCATAGCAGGGAAACGTGATATGGCAGGCGCAGCCATATTGGCGGGGCGTGCTTGCTTACGTTCTGGAGCTGGTCTTGTAAGCATCCACACTCCCTCATACAATGTCCCCATTATACAATGTAGCCTACCTGAAGCCATCATCAGTGAGGACAACGCCACCCATTGCTTTACCCAAGTTCCCTCCACTGAGCAGTTTGACGCCATCGCCATAGGGCCAGGCATAGGGACATCAGACGCCACGGTGCAGGCTGTTGCCCAATTATTGAGCAATGATAGCAACCGCCCACTCATCATTGATGCCGATGCGCTAAACATCATTGGAGCGAATCGTGAATTATTGGGTCAGATTCCATCCGGAAGCATCATCACCCCACACTTCCGTGAGCTGCAACGGTTAGCAGGTCATGAGTTCCACTTATCCGAACGCCTCCACGAAGCACACAAGCTTGCCACTACCCTAGATATTTATATCATTGTAAAGGGTGCCTATACAGCCATCGTTCAACCCAATGGCCAAACCATATTCAACCCCACGGGAAATGCAGGCATGGCAACAGCTGGTAGTGGCGATGTACTGACAGGTATATTAACAGCTCTGATAGCACAAGGATACACAGCTCTCGACGCTTGCAAGACTGCAGTATTCATACACGGTATGGCTGGCGACATGGCGGCATTAAAGAAAGGCCAAACTAGCCTTATAGCAAGCGACATCATCGAGCATCTGCCCTTAGCATGGAAAACCGTCATAGAACAAAACAGTCACTAAAGCAGTTATCTATTTTCCAACCTTCAAACATTATATTCCTAATATGAAAACGACTTGTAGAATACTTCTTATCTTTATGGTGCTGAGCGCCCACACAACAATATCCCTCGCACAAGACACCAACAAGAAAGAAGAGCAACCTAAAACGGAAGTTGCTCACCCCATACAGCTTACCGAGTATGACTTCAACATGAAGATTGCCGACATCAAGAATCACCCTCATGAATTCAAGTACATAGGTACACGACCATGCGTCATCGACTTCTATGCAGACTGGTGTGGTCCGTGTCGCATGTTGTCTCCTATCCTCAACGAACTTTCCAAGGAGTATGCAGGGAAAGTAGACTTCTATAAAATCAATGTCGACAAGGAGCAGAATCTGGCCCGGGCCTTCGCTATTCGTAGCATCCCCACCCTACTTTTCATCCCTATGGAAGGCAAGCCTACCTTGATGCAAGGAGCCTCTCCTAAAGGGGAATTGAAAAAGATAATCGACGAATTGCTGTTAAAAAAGGAAAAAGAGTAGCCTGTTAAAGCGCTTTTTATTATCTTCGCAGAAAGTTATTCACCATATTCAAAATAAAACATGAAAAAGGCATACCTACTTGCAGCATTGCTGACCGCCATTCCACATATCACAAACGCCCAAACCGATTTCACCGCATACACTCCCGGCATCTACAAAGAGGGAGCAGTATATTATCTGCCCAAAACGGGAATAGAGGTTCACTTCACCATTGAAAAAATCACCTACACCCCTGGCGTACTCTGCCGTTACGCAGACCGTTACCTACGCATCAATGATGTATCGGATGTGGAGGAAACCTATTATGAGATTAAGGAGGTCAGCATGACTCCAGTCAGCATGCCCGACCCCAAGAAAGTATACCACATACGTTTCAATCCCCACTCCGTAGCGCCTTTTGTTGAGCTAAACGAAGAAGGAGTATTGATGTCCATCAACACCATCTCCTGCAGCGAGGAGAGCGCACAGGCTCCAGAGCAGCTAGCAGCAGAGCCTGCAACTGTCGATATCCAGTCATGCATGACCGAAGAGATACTCATGGCAGGTTCTAAGGCCAAGATGGCCGAGCTTATAGCCAAAGAGATATACAACATACGAGAAAGCAGAAACTTGCTGCTCAGAGGACAGAGTGAGCACATGCCTGCCGATGGTGCAGCGCTGCAAATCATCCTTGCCGAATTGGAGAAGCAAGAGAGCGCATTGACCCAACTGTTCACAGGAAGTACTACCACCGAACGCATTACCCAGACATACCAAGTGCTACCTGATACCGAGGTAGAAAGAATGGTTATGGGACGATTCTCCCGCAAGCTAGGTCTACTACACAAGGACGACCTTGGAGGTGCTCCGCTATATATTGACATCAAGGATTTGAATACCGTAGCTAAAGCCTCCGTCGACACTACCAGCATAAATGTCAAGAGCAAGCCATCGAAGAAAAAGCCCATTGACCAACATGAAGGTCTCGTATACAACATTCCAGGAAGAGCTTCTATCAAGATTTACTCCAACACCATTACCTATATAAACAAAATGATGATGTTACCACAGTTTGGCACCACTGGTACCCTTTCATCGAGTCACTTTTCTCAAAAGGGTAATATCAGTGTCACACTTGACCCCACCACAGGAGCCATTCTGAGAGTAGAGAACTAATCATACGAGAATTCGTATCCATCCAACAAATCCCAACGTCCCCGCGTAAAATCAGGGATAGATACCGGCATTCCACCTCCGCGCACCGACTGCTCGGTGAGTTCGGCGATACACGACCATTCCGCTGCATCATACACATCCATATCCAAAGGCAACCCTTTACGTAAGCAGTGTATTAGACGAAAGTCCATCGTATAGTTCATAATATTTGCTACCTGCAGTTGTTCTCCTCTCTGCTGCACAGCCTGCATTTGAGAATGCGTATATTGATGCATCAGAGTTTCTGTAGCATCACCACACACCATATTCATACCCTCTATCAGAATCTGTCTGCGAGGATACTTTTGCACAAATCCCTTCGTGCCACATACCGTTTGCATACGGCTATAGGGTCTTGGTGTAGTGACATCGTACTGCAGTAAAATACTTCTTCCCTTCTTGGTCTTTATCAGTGTATTATTAATGTACGCACTAGGCGTCAACACATCTTTCGATGATATATGTGGCGACATCGACACGAGGTAGTCCATTTTATCACCCCTATGGATATCCAATAGCTGACATATAGGCCCCAATCCATGCGTAGGATAAGGATTTCCACTATGCCTTCCACACAACCGTCCCATCCAGCTGCCCTCACCCTGTTCCTCATCCGCCCGGTACTTATCGCGCAGGTCATGGATATACGCACCTTCCAAATGAGTAAGCTCGCCTAGCAACCCATCCTTCACCATCGAGAAAGTTGCCAAATGAAAGACATCATAGCAGCAGTTTTCCAGCATCACGCAGTGGCGTCTTGTCATCTCAGCACAATCCACCAATTGCCAGCACTCCTCAACCGTCGTTGCAGCAGGAACCTCTACCGCCACATGCTTTCCATGCTGCATGGCATAGAGAGCCATCGGTGTATGGGTAAGCCAGTCAGTACATATATATATAAGGTCTATATCGCTACGTTCACACATCGTGCGCCATTCCTCCTTGCCATGGTATAGCTCCGGAGTAGCTTTCCCTTTCTTCCGTAACACCTCTACTGCAGCAGCCAAGTTGGCCGTATCAAGGTCACACAACGCCCTGACCTCTACCCCCTCAATCACCATATAGCGATTCAGGGTAGCCATACCACGGTTGCCCAACCCCACAAACCCTATGCGGACAACCTCCAGAGGTTCTGTTGCCATATGTAATACATGTTCGCGCAGCATGGTACAAAAACCCTTTTTATTCTACGAAGTCACCTGTTACTATTGTTCTTTCTTATATTCCTGAGGTATACGGAATGCGGTATATAACTCCAGCAGACATCCTACCAGCATACACAATATCCATTCATTGTGTTTACACACAAACATGGCCACGCCAGTCAACATCAGCATTATTGCTCCCAGCACCTGCTGACGGCGCAAGCGGCGCAGCAAGAAATTCTTTCCGTTATAGCGATCGAGCATCTGCATAGCCCCGAACAAAAACGAGCCAAGCAGATAGATATAAGGAGCCCAGGCCCACTTAGTGATATACAAGGCAGCACCTGCCACCAGCAAGACACCCCCTATGATGTAGATATAGCTGTATAACTTTTTCATTGAATAATAAATATTTCCTCGTCAGGCAAATGCATCCCATACTTTTCTCGGGCAATACGTTCCATATTGACGCTATCTTTTTCCAGTTGTCTAAGTCCCTGTAAGCTTGAGTCACGCACTCCCTCGTAATATTCGATTTCCTTCTGCAAGCTAATTCGCTGCACCCGATGTCGCCAGCGCAACATCAAATTGTTCTGGTCAAGAAAACATATTATCAGCAGGAATATCACAATCGTCACCACATACTTATAGCGTCCGATGCGCCCAAAGAAATCCTTCATTTTACCCATATATTTCACACATTTGTATAGATTTTACAAAGATAGAGGTTTTAATTGACAAATTCTATCAAAAGTCAGCTAAAAAAGAAAAGAGAACCTCCTTTCATCAATGCAAACCCCATCCCTTGTCCGTAACTGGTGCTATCCCCACTATTGCACTTTGCACATAGTTGTATGCCGCATCAGTTGAGGTCACCACATCGAAGTCGAAGTAGCCGTCGCAGCTGCCGCCCCATCCCCAGTTCACATAGTATAGCCCCTGCTCATCCATGCCACATACCACGAATGCGTGTCCGTCATATCTCGTGGAGCGGCTACTATAATATATAGGACGGCTGGCAGCCAGTTCCTCGGCCACCATACGGTTCCATTGCTCATCGGTATGCTGCCAGCGGTGCACCATCTTCATCTCGGGCGAATAGTTGAAATGTTCTGTCAGCGCCTTCAGCACGTAGGCCGAGTTGGTGCCACTGAGCACCGGCGAATACTTCATATTCACCGCGTGTCCCACATCGCGCATCAGTCGGGCCACATCACTTGTGCGCACCTTGGCCGAGTGGCTATAGCTATCCTTCATCTTCTTCCAGTCATACACATCGCCCAGCGTTACCGTGGTGTAGGTAGTGTCCAGGTTGTGCACCTCGGCCGTGCATTGTCCGTGTCCGCATTGCGGCCAGGCATGATACTTCATTATCTGTGCCACGGCCGTAGTCACACATCCCGTTATCAGTTTCTCGTCGTTCAGCACCGGGCAATAATAGTTGTACGGCGCATGCTGTCCCCACTGCGTTGTCAGCAGCGGAGCCACCGCCACTGCTTTCCTTTGCGGTTTGGGCTCTGCTTTCCCCTTGCGCAGCGCATCTATATACTCGGCATAGCAGTTCAGGTACCCCTGCAAGCTGCTCGATAGCCTACGACTGATACTCGCCTCTGTAGAATATCCCACGATGAGCCGTCCTGCACGGTCCTCGCCCGACACGATGACAAATCCCTTTCCATTCTCAGGGGCAAACACAAAGTACTCGGGCTGTGTGTATCGCATCTCTCCCCCATGCTGCGGACTATACACCAGGTCGAGTGCCTTCAGCGCCTTCACCTTCTTGATGTCGTCGCCCATCGTCTTCATATAATAGAATTTCGTAGCCACGGCACACGCCTTCTCCTCAGAGATAGGCCGTGCCACGGCATGCACAGCCCCCAGAAGCAGCATCAGGCACAGCACCGTTCTGGTTCGTGTTGTTTTCATATCAGGCATAGTATGTTAGTTTGCGGATTCAACGTGTAAATTTACAACCTTTACCCGATGTATGCAAGTTTGGATTTTAGATTCTCAAGATCAATAGTGACAATATGCCATACGACGCGACAATGGCATGGCATTTGTCTATGAACGGCGATACAACCGATTAAATTTTATTGCTATGGAAACAACGTCTTTATTCATTGCTCATCCATCGTCCATTATCAACTTAATCGATAGAGACGATGGAAAAAAGAAACAGACTTTGGAGAAAGCGCCATCAGTGGCGATTGTTTAAGGCAAAGATGGTATTGTTTGCCAACTACCCCTATCCTCATTTTATAGACGATGAGGGTAACTGCATCCAACATCCGCATTGGTTCGAACTCGCCAAGCAGCGTTGGAACTACCACTACAGATCGATGCGCACTCCGTGTAGCTGCTGGCTTTGCCGTGGCGAAAAGTATAATCGTAGGGAATATAAAAAGGATTCCTTGCGGATTATGAAGGAATGTATGGAGTGATTAAAATTAGAGAGGAGCCACACGTGGCTCCTCTCTGTCTTTGATGTTTTTTGTGAATGGGTTAAAAGCCGCGAGGCTTCTAACTCTGTTGCAAAGGTATGCATTTTTTAAAACATAGAAAAGTTATGTACTTCTAAATTGAGATTTCTAAATTTATCTATTATGAATAATCCATTTTCCAGCATCTCCTCCCTCACGAGTCAATACACCATCGCCTTTCAACTGATCAATTATTTTTCTGACTTGTCGAACACTAATGTTAAGTTGTTTCGAAAGTTCATCTCTTGATATTGATGGATTTGATTTAATCATATCCAAGAGTTGTTCTGGCACACTCTGGTACACCCCTGGCACGCCCTGGTACACCTCTGGCACGCTGCCGTCGTTCTTTTTTCTCCAAATAACCACTCTGAAATCTTCCTCTTGATAGAACTCTGGAGTTTTCAGACCATATTCACGACATTTGTTAATGATGTCCTCTGTTCCTGTTCCCACCTTCTCAATATATCCATTCCAATACATTGGGTCGGCAAGTAGCGGATTGGCTGGTAAAGACTTATGTGGCCCATGCAACTTTTGCACCGTCAACCCGTATGGCAGTGTACCTGGATTCCATACCTCCAATCTGTCTCTGAACAACATTATTTGAACACTTGCATTACTTGTGTAATCCCTATGACATACGGCATTGACAATAGCCTCTTTCACTGCATCGATAGGTAACTCTGGTCGTGTGGGAATATCTGCTTTCTCTCCTTCTTCGCGCGTGCCCACCCAATTGTCAATGCGGCTCATCACAAAACTTGTCGCTTGGTCAACAAGTTCAAAGACATCACCTCTATAAATCTGATATGCTGGCATTGGTTTCTCAACCACATTGCCATAAAACTGCACGCATTTGACTTCCGATGTAATAAAATACTTTTGTGGCTTCTTACCGAACAGCAATACTGCAGCATTTGCTAACCTTCCTTTGTCATCAATTAAATCAAGATGCGTAAGCAATGACGTGGGTGATGTCTCTACAGGGAGAGGAAAGTTACGTTTTGTACGTGCCATGTGGATAAAGTTTCTCATCTTGTTCTCATCCAAATCTTCCAATGTGCCACCATTGTCGTTGGACGCATCAAATGGACGCCAACGGATATATTCCTTTTCCTCCAAATAGCGGATTAATGAAGCATAAACAGAAGTTCGCAATCCGTCAATATCCACAAAAGTTTTACGTACAATATCCCGTTCAACCTTTCGTATCAAAGCCGTTTCTTTAGGGTGTCGATTCTCCTCCCCAATACTTTTGATATAGATTAAACGGCTTTTATGAAGCAATGCAGCCAAGTCATATTCCCGTTCTGTTGGAGAAACACCTTCTTCATCCTCATATCCATACAAATTGCCATATAGACCTAAGTATATATCACAAAGTTCTACTTCTTTTAAGTATACGTGACTTGTAGGATATTCATTGGCTGGAACTTCCTCGAATATAAATGGCTCAAAGAATTTGCCCAACAGAACATCTGTTCGGATATAGTGACAAAGCATTGCTCGTTCTTCCGCAAATTCACTCTGCACACTGCTTATGAATATCTTTATTCGTTTCATTTTCTTTGATTGTATGAAGTTCTTCTTTTAGTATTGAAAACTGTAGAATGTTTATTATCAATTATCACCATTGGTCTCGTGCAGACAAATCGTTTTCATAAGCATCAGCTAATCCTGATTCAACATCATCCCTACTCCAACCATCATAATACGCTTGTTCATCTCCATAGGGGGCACTCCAATTGTCATAATCATTCATTTTTTCATTTTCATAATCCCAAAATGATGTTTTATGATAATACTTTTTGTGGGGTTGCTTGGAAGTATTTAATTTAATATATTCTTCAAAAGATGTTTTGCCTATATCTTCTTTTTCATGTAATAGAAGGAAAACTTTACCCACACTATTTATCACAATTGAAAAGACAGGGTTTTGCGGTATTCCTTTAAGAGCGACAAAACCTATATTACAACCATAACAGAAATAAAGTTTATTATCCTTGCCTTTTTTAATATCTATTCGTGTACAATGAAATTTTGTTTTAAATTCTTCAACAGTATATGTGGCAATATAGCTTAATCCATCAAGCAAAGTTCCGGATTTCAATGATATCATAACAAGATTGATTTTTAATTCTTCATTACCTTTTAAAGCTTTAACTTCGTCTAAATATCCTTCTTTAAGTGTCCATATCTTGTCATATTCAAGTGGAATTATGATATTCCCTTTTGTATCTATAATTCCCCATTTGTTTTTCTCTTCAAGAACATCATATTTAACGACACGAGCATAGCCGCATACAAATTGACTATCACACCAACTGTATTTTCCAAATGGTATAACCTGTTGGTTGTATTGGTTGATATAAGCATATCCGTAATTTTGATTCCTAACCATTGAGAGTCCGCAGGAAAATGGATACATCTCTTTATACAAAAAAGGTATAACTATATCCCCCTTGCAGTTTTTTACTCCATATAAGCCATTGTCATCTTGACAAATATCTAATTCGGGAATCATATTCATTTTATTTACATATTAATATACATGACAGGATTTTGCCTTTTCCCCAGTAAATGAGAAATGCTCATAAGAATATAAGGTGAATCTTCTATTTCCTCTCCCTCAAATTCCCAACGTCCTATATATTCTTCTGATAGAAACCAACGAGTGGGCTTAAAGACTCCAGCTATATATCCTTGAGAAACAGCAAAAACAAGTTCTGCTTTTTGGGCACGATTACCATTAAGTCTCCAATATTTCCTCGTGCACTCATAAAGTGTAGGTCTTTCGCATAAAAGATATGTTCTGCTTACATTTAAGCAGAGAATCTTTTCATTCTTTTTGTTCTCAAAAAGTCCGTAATCGCGAAAAGGGGCTTTCATAATCGTTTATCATTAAATAGATTCGTTACAAAGGTAATTCATTTTCCCTAATTAAAGAATGTTATTGCTTAGATTTTCATGTTTCCGACTTCTAAGGGGAGGAAGTATTCAGATAATCAATAAATTTTAAGTTAACTAACGTCGCGAAGCTGTATATTACAGAAAGTATAACATATTGCGTTTATGTATTCTTTACAATTCTATGGGTGGAACAGATTAAAGGGGTGAATTCAACTTATTTAGAAGATCTAAGTTTGGTAAAAGATTCAATATCTGGATTTTTATTCCTATCTTCGCACTCGAAACATCCAGAGCAGTGTAACGCTGCACCAACCGAGCAGGGATGCCACGGTGGTTCAGAAGTTGTAGCGCTTTGAATAAAGCGCAAACAACTTTGTTACGATGTGGACAGATTTATTAACGTCAAAAAACATCCGATTATGACAAAGACAAATGCTTACGCCCAAGAGCGTATCGGCTTCTATGAAGCACGTTTCGCAAGCGAAACAATCAGCCAACTAGTAACTAACTTCAACAGCCTCGCCTCCTCACGGGGATGGACGGCAGAGCGCTCCTACTATTCTGCCGCTCTCACTCATGAGATGCAGCGGCGCGGCATTGACCTCACGGCCATCATGAGCAATGACATGGGACAGCAGTCTATACGCTACGTCCGCGTGGCCTACGATGAGGATTCCCATGCACTGCTACCGATAGCATAAGCATCGCAAATAATCGCCCCTCACCATCCTACTGCTCGGATGATGAGGGGTGTTTTGCAATGAATACTATACCTACAAGAAGAAAAGGTCATGACTACGGAAAAAATGATTGCGCCTTTGTAAGAAACGGGATGAACAATGCAATGTTGTTCCCTCTGATTACAGCTTACTGATACGCAGCGTATAGGTCATCTTCTTGTTCGGCACGCGGTATTCGGGCAAGGTGTCTACATCGTGTCCGCAACTGGCATTACCCACGCCACGGGTCCATGCGTCGAGGTGAAGCACGGTGTAGGGACGAGCCTGCATCTCCCAGAAGTGACGGGCATTCATCAGGTCTTCGTCGGTGTACTGGAGAGCCGAGAAAGATACAGTGCCTTCAGTCTCGATGGTGATGCCGAAGCCCTGTTCATCACGAAGGGTGAGTTGGCGCAAACCTTCACGGCCACCGGTCATCTGAGGCTTCACATAGCGCTCGGGCATATCGGCCACTGTGGTCGAGTAGCGGCCTACGATGGCACCATCCTTGCGGTCGCAGTAGTTCTCCCAAGGACCATAAGCGTAGTAGTCTACATTATGGAGCGATGAATCAACCATACATACGAGGCCCGCACGACGCAAGTTGCCGCTCTTGGGCACGAAGGTAGCCTCTACATCGACAATGCCTTGCGGATAGATGATGTAGTTGATCTCGGTATCGCACAGGCTACCGCCACGGCGCGTCTTGATAACGGTGTTGCCATTTTCTTCCACCACTTCGATTGTGCCCTCTGCCTCAAGACCGTTCGACACGTTGCCGTAGCGGTCGTTCTCAATCCAGCGATGATTGTCGTAGAGGAATCCCTGACCATCGGCAATGATGTTGCGTCCCTCAAAGGCCAGCGCAGTAAGGCGCCCTGTAGCGGCATCGAAGGTAGCCTGCACCTTGTCGTTGCCCACCATCACTTCGTGGAGACTTGAGGTAGCAAGGATAGGTTCGCCCTTCGGAACAATCTCTTCCAAGTCGCCACGCTCCACGAGCGTAAATTGTGCCAATGCCTCCTCGTGGCCAGCCTCGCAGTAAACGGTGGCAGCGCGACGCACGAGACGGAGGTTGAGCATGGTCTCAGTATCTGCCGCATCGGCCTTCTTCAGTGCCGCCTTGGGGAGTTTGATTTCGCCTTTCCAAGTATCGTGAGGCCTCACATCGGGCAGTTTCACGGTGCGTGTAGACACCACTCTACCCTCCTTCACCACGTCGTATACGAGGTTGAATGCGCTGAGCGAGGTGAAGTCGTAATCGTTGTAGATGGTCACCGTAGCGCGGTTTTTCTTCATGTTCACATTCTTCACGTCGAACTTCACAAACTGATGTGCAGCCTTCACCTCCTTGAGCTTGCTGCTCTCGTGGCGGGTGGCAGGGATGACACCGTTGGAGCAGAAGTTGCCCTGATGGGGACCGGGATAGTCGTAACCGGTGTGGAGGCGATAGATGCCCTGCTTCATCTCCTTGGGGTCGTAGATGGCCTGGTCAACCCAGTCCCAGATGCAGCCACCGATGCAAGCGTTGGAGGCTTCGATGTGGTCCCAGTACTCACGGAGGTTACCGATGGCATTGCCCATGGCATGGGCATACTCGCAGATGAACATGGGCTTGTCGAGGTTGCTGGTATTCTTCTTCATCCAAGCCATGCCAGGGTACATCTTGGAGTAGAAGTCTGAGTGGGCCTCGCCACCGAAGTCGCGTCCACCACGTGTACCCTCATAATGGATGGGGCGGCGGCTGATGGCCTGTGCAGCCATATCGCAGCGGCGTGCTGCATCGTAGCAGTCGGCAAAGTTGCTTCCGTAGCCTGCCTCATTGCCGAGACTCCACATGACAACAGATACGTGGTTGCGGTCACGATATACCATACGCTCGATACGGTCCACAAAGGCAGGAATCCACGACTTCATGTTCGAGATGCTCTGGTTGGCATGGTCCTCGAGGTCGGCCTCGTCGCAGCAGTAGAGTCCGTAGTGGTCGAACATGGCATACATGCGAGCCGCGTTGGGATAGTGGCTGGTGCGGATGGTGTTGATGTTGTTGCGCTTCATGAGCAGTACATCCTCGAGCATCGACTCGGTAGGTACGGCACGGCCGTAGATGGGGTGTGTATCGTGGCGGTTGACACCCTTGAAGAGCACCTTCTCGCCATTGACATACATGAGCGAGTTCTTGATTTCGATGTAACGGAATCCGTGCTTGGTAGAGAAGGCCATCTCCTCACGCCCCTCAGCATCCTTTTGCACCACACGTACGGTGTAGAGGTGCGGATGCTCGGCATTCCACATGAGCGGATTGTCCAGTTCCATGCGAGCCATTACACCCAACTCCTTCTTTTCGGCTGTAAACTCAGCGGTGATGATCTCCTTGGCCACCTGTTGTCCTGCGGGGTCGTAGAGCGATACCTCGAGCAGTTTCTTGCCACTGAGACCATCACGATTGTCGAGGGTGAGCTCCACGTTGGTGGTAGTATGCATGGTGTTGTCACCACCGTCATACTCGCTATGGATGTAGTGGTCGCGCACCGATACGGTGGGCACATTGTAAAGGTATACATCACGGAAGATACCGCTCATGCGGAACATATCCTGACACTCGAGGTACGAACCGTCGCTCCAGCGGAACACCTGCACGGCGAGGCGGTTTTCCTTTCCTTTATATATATAAGGTGTGATGTCAAACTCGGTCACGTTGTTGGCGCCCTGTGTGTAGCCCACGTACTTGCCATTGAGCCATACGAAGGCTGCAGAGTAGATACCGCCAAAGTGGATGAAGGTGCGGCGACCGTCCCACTCGGCAGGTACGGTGAAGGTGTGGGTATAGGAACCTACGGGGTTGATGCCGTAGTTCTTGCCATTGTCATTGTAGTAGGGACGCGCCTTGATATAGGGCGGTGTGTTGGCATGGGGATACTCCACGTTGCAGTAGATGGGGAGGTCGTAGCCGTGCATCTCCCAGTTTGAGGGTACGGGAATCTCGTTCCACTGGCTATCGTCGAAGCCCTCCTCGAAGAAGGTGAGCGGACGCTGCGAAGGCTCGCTCACGAGGTTGAATTTCCAGTTGCCATTGAGCGACTGGAATCGGCTGTTCACCGGCACGGTCCACGGAGTAGCGTAGTACTCGGCATCGGCCAACATGGCAGCTTCCGACTCATAAGGCATATAGGTAGCCACGGCACGCTCCTTGTTCTCCTCAAACATGGTCTCGTCCTCCCAGTAGGGGGCAGTAAACTTAGGCTTCTTCACCTCCTCGAAGGTGAACCATCCCGAACTGTCGTCCTTATCGTAGGGCACGAGCATCATGCGGCCATCGCGCAGGGCAAACATCTTGCCAGCCTTATGAGGAGAGGTTGAGAGGATACGGTAAGCGAACAATGGTTGACCATTGTTAGTAGCACGAACAGATTCATCCTTTCCTATCCATGCCGGCTCGAAGCGGAAACGGGCGTTGTTCCACACTCCCGACTGAGCAGGCCACTGCAACAGATAGTCTACGGCAGGGTTACCACCACCATCATCAAAGTTCTGTGCATAGAAGGCTCCTTCTACAGCACGCTCGGTGAGGTTAATCATGGTCATAGCCCAGTACTGTCCGCGGTTGGCCGTATCGTTCTTCTCCGCTACGATGCGAGCATTGTTCTCACCGCTATCGCCATTACCGAGCGACAGTTCGCGCTGGCCGAAAGGATGGATACGATAGGTGGCATCGGCATCGAAGCCATATTCTAGCGATTCAGCAATGCGAAAAGCCGATGCATTCTTCGTGCGGGCCTCTGCTACAGGAATGAGCGAGAGTGTACCATTGCTCTCACGATACATGGCCACCTCGGAGCGGTTGGCAGGAATGAGGAGAACGGCTTCACGCATCTTGCCTTGGAATGTCTCTACCTTCCATAATTGTGCCTCGTCAGAACCATTGTTCTCACCTACCCCCACCTTATTGCCATCGGCACGCAGTGCCTGATTGGTGAAGGGGTTGATGATGCGCACGCTGCCCGAGAGCTCTGTCACGGTCCAGTACTGCCCCTCAGCCGTATTGTCCCATTTATGGAATTTCGTCTTGTCGCCATCGAGCTGAAGCAGCAAGTGTCCATCTGTTGCGGGGAAAAGGTTATACAATGCTCCCTTGCGGAAAGCCGTCTGCGCCATGAGGGCACTTGTCATGAAAAGCATCGCCACAAGTGTCCATGCACGTAAAGCGAAGAATTTGTGTGTTTTCATATAGCTATTGTTAATGTCTGATTGTTCAATACGCGAAGATAGTAACATTTTTGCATATGGGGAAGAAAATAATCAAAATTCGCCATCTACCATTCCCAAGCACCATAAGCAGCAACATACAAAAAAGCACACAGCCACTTAGGGGACATCACCAAAAGCGAATGGCGAAGACAAGAGCCCAAACGTGGCAATCAGTCATAAAAAAGACGAAAATAAACATTAAATATATTTGTTTTTTCAATCACCTTGCACTACCTTTGTGCTCCAAATGAAGAGACTGGCTCAACATATCGAATTGCTACTACGTGACAACGACTGCGTGGTTCTGCCTGGTTTTGGCGGCATCATTTGTCATAATCAGCCAGCTTACTATTTAGAAAAGGAGCATTTATACTATCCCCCTTCACGAGCCATCAGTTTTAATGCAGCGCTGAATCAGAACGACGGTCTGCTCGTACAGAGCTACATGCAAAGGTACAAGATAGGATATGCCAAGGCATCACTCCTCGTTGACGCTGCCGTAGAGACTCTACTTGATGCATTGTTTGAGGACGGAGAAGCCACATTGGCACATATAGGAACTTTCAGACAGGACATACATGGAGCAATACAATTTATCCCCTATAATGCTGGTATTGAATCACCCATCCTCTATGGTCTGAGTTCGTTCTGCATATACACATTAAGCGAGCTACAGCACCAAAAGAATGCAGCAGATACCCCCAAAAAGGTTATCACACAATCAGAGAAAACCATCAGCCTACATATCGACAAGAGATTTGTACGCCAACTAATAAACACAGCAGCAGCCATCCTCTTGCTGCTAACCATATCACTTCCCACGGGACGACATGGCGTTACAGACATGGCTTCCGCCTTGCAACTGCTATCCTCTCCCACCCCGACCGAAGCTATAGCGGAGCCCCCTATAGCCAACCTCGAAGCGAGTTGCACCGCCGTAAAAATGACTACAACAGAAGTTGCAGCCACTGAAATATCAGAAGTACCAGAAGCGCCAGAGGTGCCTGTCGCAACACCTTCTACCACAACTTCCGGGCCATCCTCTACATCCAAGGCTACAGCGCCAGTACAGACTTCCGGGCCAACAATAGCACAGCCTGCTGCCTCTGAGCCTGTAGCTACAGAAGCGCCAATGCCTATAGCCGAAAAAGCTACACCTGAAAAGACATACCATATCATCGTAGCCAGCTTGCCCAACCATCGAGGAGCCGACGAATTGCTAAGCAAATATAGCCAAAAAGGGTACTCCAACGTCCAATTGGTAGAGCGTGACAGCCGTATACGTATCTCAATCAAGCAGTTCACCAATAAGAACGCAGCCAACAACGAATTAAACAAACTGCGCGAGAACCCAGACTATGAATATGCATGGATTCTTGCAGTACGCAACAACTAACTTCTTGAAGAGACATGAAAAGAGTACGTTGCCCTAAATGCGACCATTTCATTCAATTCGACGAAACAAAGTACGAAGATGGGCAATCGCTCGTTTTTGTTTGCGACAATTGTCAGAAGCAGTTTGGCATTCGTATTGGAGTCAGCAAGCTACGCGCGCTACAGAAGGACGAGAATAAAGGAGCCTTCACACACGATGATACAGAAAGCGAAAAGTTTGGAACAATCGTTGCCGTAGAAAACGTCTTTGGCTTTCGTCAAGAATACCCTTTGCATATAGGTGACAACATCATTGGACGTAGAAATAAAGGAGACGAAATAGACATTCCCATAGAGACAAACGACCCAAGCATGGACCGCCGCCATTGCATCATCAACGTTGCACGCAATAAAGCTGGAAAAATAGGCTATACACTGCGAGACAACAGTAGCCTCACCGGCACTTTTCTCATGAACGAAATACTAGGTCCCAAAGACCGCATACGCATTGAGGATGGCTCTATCATCACATTAGGAGCCACATCACTCATCTTTAACGCCACACAGCCGAACGACTAAGATGCCGCTATGTGACTTTCCTAACAGAAAGAATCTTACAAAGGAAATTTTAATACAGTTCTGCAGTCTCGTAATTCTCCATATTCTCCTTCGCAGCATATATAAACTCGCTGATTGAAGGCTTTTCCTTGAAAGAAAGAGGAGCTTCATCCAAAACCCGCTGGATAAGAGGGGTAACAACAGGCTGAGGAAGACCATTACACAACATAGAGAACCCACAGAGGCTCAACACATTATCATAATTCTCACTGATAAATCCGCAAACGAGCTCTTCCATATCAGTAGAAATCTTTGAGAATACAGAATCAATTACCTCCTTTATCTCACGTTCCGTATACCCATTCATAATCATTTGCGATTCCAAACGTTCAAGCTCCATCACTTTCAGCTCAAGCTTATGCTTACGGAACAAGAAGCCATACAAAGAATCATTGAGCGGCGTACCCTTAGCGCGTATCTCCATATCGCTAATGAGCACATCAGTCTTTCCGCCCTCCAGAACAACAGGCATTAAAGGATTACCATCAACAAACAAGGTCGCGACAATCACAGAATCAAGCTTGCCCTTCATCTTGAACTGACCATGCAACACCTCGCACGAGTCAATCACCTTCCAGGCATCCCCGATTGCCGTTTTCAGTACAACGGCACTTCCATCAATACTCGAAATCTTGGAAGTACCATCAATACGATACACCTTAGAACATGACAAGCAAGCTGCTATACAGAGAAAACTTAGTAGTCTATACATTTGAAGCCATTAATAACACTGCAAAAGTACACTCTTATAACGGATAAATAAAACCTTTTATCATTATTTAAGTATTATCTGCGGTTTTTGACGATTTCCATCAATGCAGTATATGGTATATCAGTTCGCGCAATAGCCCTTTGTCCGTAGCATTGGCTCCGTAGCCTTTTGACAACGCATCATATTTGCGTATATCACTGATGATATACATCACCTTCCAGGCATTATAGTAGCGCATGGCCGTCTGGTACTCCTTGGCCTGCCACGGATTGCGTAGGTCCAGATAGGCCGCAATGCCGTTGTCCGATTTGTCGGGTGCATAGTAGGCCATCATCAGGTTGGCATAGAAGTTGAAGAGCATGGCCAACACCATAGGCATGGCGAATGTCTTCTTGTTATCCTCCATATATTTGGCAATGGTGTTGGCTTTCACCACATCCTTTACCATGAGCGCGTTCTTCAGCTCAAACACGTTATAGTCCTTGCTTATGCCCACGCACTCCTCCACCAGTTCAGGTGTGATGGGTTCATCGGTCTTCGGTTTAGCAATGATAAGTTTGTCCAGTTCACTGGCCATTCGGCTAAGGTCGGCTCCTATGCTCTCGACCATCATACCCGCCGCCTTCACATCGATTGCCGTCCCTTTGGAACGCACGTAGCTACTGATAAAGCTGGGTAGCATGGTATCCTTCAGCTTCTTCGACTCAAATAGCCGTCCATTCTTCTCTATCTCCACCGCTACCTTCTTGCGGCGGTCGATGGTTCCATATTTATGGCAGAATACGAGCACCGTCGTTGGCTGTGGTTTCTGCAGGTAATACACCAGTTCCTCCATGTTGCGCAGTGTCTGTGCCTCCTTCACGATGATTACCTGGTGCTCCGCCATCATCGGATAGCGCTTGGCAGCCGCAATGATGCTACCTATATCCGTATCCTGACCATAGATTACCATTTGGTTAAATCCACGTTCCTCTTCCGTGAGCACATTCTCTGCGATATAGTCCGATAGACGATCTATATAGTAGGGTTCCTCCCCCATCAAATAATACACAGGAGCAAACTGCCGTGAGTTAATCTCCTTGATGATGCTGTCGTATGTTATCTCTTGCTTAGCCATAGAATACATCGTTTGTGACTTGAATGATTACGCATTCTCAAATGGCAGTCTTACGCGCCCATTTGTTTCACGATGTAAAGGTACTATTTTTTTGCAGTAAATACAACTTCTATTCATATTCTTGCGCCGACAGCCATCGATGATTCTAATCTTTCCCGTTGACTATAGCGCTTGTGCCTTCACACCTTATACTTCGCCCAGATGGTTTCGCCCATCCTCTCCACACTCATCAGCTGCAGCTTGGTGGGAGCGATGTCAGCATCCAGGCCATCAAATACCGCCGCCATGCCCTTGCGTCCGTCAATGCCCGGGCACCACATCATGCTCACCTCGTCGAGTAGTCCGGCTTTCAGGAATGCCCCGTTGATGTTTCCGCCTCCTGTGACGCTCAGCCTCTCCACGCCAAACTCCTCGTATAGAATCTCCATCGCTCTGGGCAGGTCAATACCGTTCTTGCCCGTTGCCACCCATGAGATATGCTGCTTGGTTAGCGTGTCGTGATACTCTTTCGGGCAAGCCTCCGATGTGATTACGAGGAGAGGCATCCCGTCAAACTGGTTTTGTGGCCAGCGCAGCTTGCCCATCGTGTCAATGGCTACGATATACCCCTTGGCCCTGATGGCTGCATGACACTGCTCATCGCCAATGGGCGATTTGTCTTCAGCGTCGAAGGGTTCTGGCAACGCATAATGCATCTGCATGGTCACTCTTCCCATCAATGTCGATGGGCAACCCAATTGGCCCAGTGCCTCGTAATACTCGTCACCGCCCTCAATCTGTTCCGTCACGTCACAATCGATGCGTCCGTCAAGGAGCGACATCATGTGACAAATAATGTATGGTCTCATCTACTATTTATATATTGTTGTTCTAAGCAATGTCAACTATTCATAGTGTATTACATGTCGGTCATGGACAACCCTTTTTGCGACACCGTGTAATCCTTAAACTTGCCTGTGGCGCGAGTAAATACATCCACTTTATCATTAAGAGCGATAGCATCGAAGTTCTCCTCTTTTCTCTTTACCTCGATGAATACTGCTTCGTTGTTCAATTCGTTTTCGGCAACAATGTCAATCTCATTCTCGCCCTTTCGGTCCCACCAACTGCCGATGCGTGTGTACGCTTTGCTCTCCACAAGTACACGCTTGAAATATCGTTCGAGCATCTTGCCGCTGAAAGTCTCATAGTCACGGTTGATGATAGTCTTTACGGAATCGTAGTTCTCAATTTCAAGCATATAGTTATACTTGTATATGAAGCGGAACCAGAAGGTGAAAAAGTTGTCCTCAATCGTATAGCGAACATTCTTTGTTGAACTCTTCTCGAAGATGGGCTGATTTTTGGTAATTACCTCATACTCCTTCTCCAATTTTGTAAGGTAGCCACCAATCTCCCTGCCGACAATCTGTTCAATCTCCGAGCGTAGTGTCTTGCCACGGGCGATGGCCGAGAGGATGGAGAAATAGACTCCATAGTCCTTACCAAACTCCTCGATAAGTATAGCCTTGCCTTCGCTCAAGAATACAGAGTCTGCTTTGATGATATGATTAAGCATCTTTGTCTTGGTTGTAGCTCCAGCATCAACGAGCAACTGAACATATTTTGCCACTCCACCCGTGAATGAGTATAATGCCAATAAGTCCTCGGCAGTGTGCAGGGATTATATTCCGCCATTATCTCTTTCAATACAGCAGTAGTGAATGGCCTAATCGACATAAAACGAGTCTGACGATTATACAGCGGCTCCTTCTTGTCCTTGAAAATTTTAGTCATCATCGAGAATATAGAACCACACACAATAAGGTTGATATGAGCCTTTGTGTGATACATATCCCAAATGCGTTGCATATCACTATACACAGACTTGTTTACCTTGAAAAACTCTTGAAACTCATCAATAAATAGTGTGATTGGATGCTCGATAGATAGTTTCATCAGATACTCGAAAATCTCAGGAAATCGCTCCGCCCTGCCCATTGTCGGGATACCCAACTTATTCTCAATCTCTTGTATATAATCCGTACACAGATCACTCTCAGCCTTGCGTGCAACAAAGAAATAGAGTATCGGCTCTTCTTCATACGCTTTCAACACAAGCGATGTCTTACCGATACGACGACGACCTGTCACCACCGTAAACTGAGCATTACTCTTTGAGAGTTCAAGGACCTCTTTGAGTGATGCAATCTCCTCTGTTCTATCGAAAAATCTCATACAACTATAATCAAGTTCCGAAACAATTGTTTCCGAAACGGCTGTTTCGCAACTGCAAATATAGTGCAAGCCGAGATAAGAACAAAATAAATTCTTTTATTTTTTATTACGAGGCGCAACCTATATTGCGCTTAAGCGAAATTAGTACAAGCCGAGCGAAGAATAAAACAAATCTATTTGTTTTTTATTCTACACTATATACACCTATTCAGCTCCTCCTTTGTCTGCTGCCAGTTGGGCAGGTAGTGAGTGAGTAGCGATTTGAATTGTTCATTGTGCAGGCGCACGATGATGTGCAGCAGCTCGTGCACCACCACATACTCTATGCAGTGCACCGGCCGCTTCATCAGTTCCAGGTTAAAGTTGATGTCGTGAGTCCTGTGGTTGCAGCTTCCCCACCTCGTCTTCATCTGCTTTATGGTCGTTCGGTTGGCTTTCACCCCTATCGTTTGCTCCCATTTCCCGATGAGTTCAGCGAGCAGCGTTTTCAGTTCCGCACGATACCATTCCTGCAGTATCGCTGCTCGGCGCTCCTTCGTGGCTCCCTCGCGTACATATAATATAATGTATTCGTTGCCTTCGGTCTCCACCTTTGCCGGGCCATTATAGTATATAACCTTCAGCCTATAGCTGTGCCCCTTGTAGTAATGCACCTCTCCTGACACATACTCCCGTGGCGTGGGCTGTTTCTTCTCACCAACCCTCTTTACGCGCTGCCTTATCCACGCCTCTTTGGAGAGGACAAACCGCCGTATCGCCTCCTCGCTCATCATCATGGGTGCAGAAACACGTATGCGGGCATCCGTTGGTGAGACCCTCAAGTAGAGGTTCTTGATCCACTTCCGCTCCACTTCCACTGCCATGCCCGCCACCTCGATGACGCTCACTTCTTTTCTCTTTCTACCTATTGTCAGGCGCATCGCATCATTATTCCATTTCCCTACAAAAGTACAACTATTTTCAACTTAATACGGATAAATGACAATTTTTCTCCATCTTTAATACAGATAAAAGCTGAAGAATCGCCAATTCTCTTCAATCAAAAATCCCTACCCTCGATGAAGAGAGTAGGGGTTTGTTATATATTGGGGCTGCATCACTTGTTTTCGTACCAGGCCTTGAGTATGTGCCAGGCTTTCTTCTTCTCGCCATCGTCGGAGAGCAGGCCCTTGCGGTTGTAGTAGTCCTGTATGCCGGGGAGCACGCGGCGAGGTGAGCGGAAGTCCTTGAGTATCCATGGGGTGGTACCTGCCAGTCCGTCTATCTTGTCGAGCATGGAGAGGTTCTCACGGTAGAGGTTTTCCTGAAACTCCTCGGTCCAGCGCTGGTTCTTCTCACCATGCAGACCATACTTGGCACCACCGCCAAACTCGCTCACTATGACGGGCTTGTCATACGGTATCTCCCAAGTCATCTTGGCGGCATCGTTGACGTCACGGTACCAGCCGATGTATTGGTTGAACGATACTACATCGACGTACTCGTGCATATTGTCGCGCAGGCGGTTGTGGTAGTTCGAGGCCGAGCCTACCTCCATGGCCATGGAGATGAGGCGGGTGTCGTCGAGGCTGCGGGCGTGCTGTGCCAGGCGACCGAGAAACTGATCGCGCTCGGCAGAGTGGGGAGTCTCATTGGCGATAGACCAGATGATTACGTTGGCGCGGTTTTGGTCGCGGCTGATCATGTCGGTGAGCTGGCGCTCGGCATTCTGGTAGGTTTGCGGGTTGGTCCATGCGATGGTCCAGTATACGGGTATCTCTGACCATACCAGGATGCCCATGCGTTCGGCCTCGCGAATGGTGTATTCGTTGTGCGGGTAGTGTGCCAGGCGCACGAAGTTGCATCCCAACTCCTTGGCCCAGGTGAGCAGGGTGTGGGCATCAGCGGTAGAGTTGGCACGTCCGCCACCATAGGGTTTCTCTTCGTGCATACAGATTCCCTTGAGGAAGATGGGCTCACCGTTGAGTAACAGCTGCTTGCCGTGGGCCTCTATGGTGCGGAAGCCGATGGAGTCGACCATCACTTCGCTGCCCAGACCTATCTCTACGTGGTAGCGCTTGGGATTCTCAGGCGACCATAGTTGCAGGTTCTTTACCTTTAAGACTGTTTGTACGGTGCCGTCGGCTGTGGTGGCCAGCTGCAGCTTCACCTTGAGCTCGGGGATGCTGAGGGTGACGGTCTGTCCGGTCTCGGCCTTGTTGAGCTTGGCGCTGAAGGTAATCTGCCGTTGGCTCTTCTTGCCTGTAGGGGTCTTGTTGAGGCTCAGCTTGTAGTTCTCTACATAGGTGGGTTCTACGCTCACGAGCATCACGTCGCGAGTGATGCCACCGTAGTTCCACCAATCAAAGATCTGTGTGGGCACATCCTCGGCATGGCGCTTGTTGTCGACCTTCACGATGACGGTGTTGCTGCCATCACGCATAAGGTCGGTGACGTCGTAGTTGAAAGGGGTGAACCCGCCTATGTGGTGCCCTGCTTTGCGTCCGTTGACATATACATGGGTATCGTAGTTGACGGCACCGAAGTAGAGCAGTGTGCGGTGTCCCTCCTCGGGGTGATATTCGAAGCTGCGCTTCAGCCACACCGTGCCCTCATAGAAGTAGAGCTGCGGGTCCTGTGTGTTCCAGTCGCCCGGCACGTGCATCGTGGGCGACTTGTCGAAGTCGTACTCAATGAGGTCTTCGGGACGCTTGGGCTTGGCGTCGGCAAAGAAGCCCCACCGCATGGGGTTCATGCGATAGTCGTAGTAGCCCTCCTCCTGCACGTCGACGATGTAGTTCCACTCTCCGTTCAGTGAGGTAGTTTGTCGGGCCAGCACATTGGCTACTTGGGGAATCTCTTGGGCTATTGCCGTTGCTGCTAAGAGGCAGGCAATCAGGCATGAAAGGGCAATCTTTTTTATCATGTTTATGTATGTGTTTGTTGTTAAATGGTGCAGATATATGAGGTTCAATGCTTGTCGTTCTCTATATGTGTCGTTTCATCGGTAGTTACGGCAATACTCGTTTCCCCGCCTCTGTCATCAGGCCTCTTTCTTCGAGGTCTCTGCATCTGTCTATGTTCAGCTGTGTCCAGTGGCTTCTGGGTCGGCGAGGCGAGAGGCGTTGCGCTAGGCGCCCGTCGGGCAGTCGCTTGAGTGTGCTGTCTATCCAACCGAAGCAGAGCGCCTCCTCCATCACCTCAACGTAGGGAATCGCTGGCCATTCGGGGCATTTGCTGCGGTGTGTCACCACCCAGCAGCAGCGCTCCTTGTCATGGTTTGCCGCAAGCCATTGGCGCAGCTCCTCACGCTTCCCGTAGTGTAGCAGATTGATTACTTCCATACGCACCCTCACACCTTATACTTTGCCCAGATGGTCTCGCCCATCCTCTCCACGCTCATCAGCTGCAGCTTGGTGGGAGCGATGTCGGCATCCAGGCCATCAAATGCGGCCGCCATGCCCTTGCGACCATCGATGCCCGGGCACCACATCATGCTCACCTCGTCGAGCAATCCGGCTTTCAGGAAAGCGGCATTGATATTGCCTCCACCTGTTACGCTCAGTCGCTCCACGTTGAACTCCCTGCGAAGAATTTCCATAGCTCTTGGCAAGTCTATTCCGGCTTTTCCCGTTGCCACCCATGATATCTGTTGCTTGATCAGGGAGTCGTGATACTCCTTCGGACAATCCTCTGAGGTGATGACCAAGAGCGGCATGCCGTCAAACTCGTTTTGTGGCCAGCGCAGCTTGCCCATCGTGTCAATGGCTACGATATACCCCTTGGCCTCGATGGCTGCGTGATACTGCTCGTCGCCAATGGGCGATTTGTCTTCGGCTGCGAAGGGCTCTGGCAGTGCATAATGCATCTGCATGGTCACTCTCCCCATCAATGTCGATGGGCAATCCAGCAGGTCCAGTGCCTCGTAATACTCGTCGCCGCCCTCGATCTGTTCCGTCACGTCACAATCGATGCGTCCGTCAAGGAGCGACATCATGTGGCAAATAATGTATGGTCTCATCGTACTACTTTATATATTGTTGTTCTATGTAATGTCAGTAGGGAGAAATTGGAAGGTGAGGTAATGTTTCTTCTGTTATTCGAGTGTCCAAAAGCCAATGGCTAATGGCCAGTAGCTTGTAGCTCTGCTGCATATGCGCTTGTTTTTACTTTCTGGAGGTGTATAAAAACCACCTTACTCAAAATTAAACGAGACAGCACCGCTCACTTCCTTAATTCCTTATTCGGCATCAAACAAACCCTTATCTTTTAAGAGTTTTATTTCTTTGTCAAAGTCTGAAAGGTATTCTCTATCTTGAATGATACGGAACTTATCGTATTCAGCGTATGCCTTTTCCTTAGCCTGCTCTGTTGATATGGCACCAGCATTATTTAATTTCTCATAGCCATACATCGTCAAAAAATCATCCAGCTTCTTTTTCCAATCGGCCATCGTGAAGGGTATCTGCTGCGATGCGAGTGACTCCGCTAAATCCAGGAAACTCGTTGATAGGCGATCAAGTGCAATAACCTCTTTATCTGAAAGATAGTTCTTGGCAACAATGGTGTCAGACCTTTGCACCCTGCCATCAGGAGCATTCTTCCAGGTGGTGAGTCCCATATGAGGCATCTCGGCATCGGCTCTTGAATAGATGATTTCAGCTGCTGTCTGATGGGTAACAGCCCAATGCATCATATTCTGCACCATCTTGAAGAAGAGTTGAGTTGTCTCTGCCTTTGGATCATAGTCGGCACTACACTCAGCATATACATCGGTAATTTTCTGATAGTATCGACGTTCCGAAGCCCTAATCTCTCGGATGCGTTCCAACAAGTCATCGAAGTAATCCTTGCCGAAATGCTTGCCCTGCTTCAATCGTTCATCATCAAGAACAAAGCCTTTAACAATCATTTCCTTCAGAACAGATGTCGCCCATATTCTGAACTGAGTGGCCTGATAACTATTTACACGATAGCCTACGGCAATGATTGCATCAAGATTGTATAGCATCTGAGGACGATTAACCTCCCTATCCCCTTCCATTTGAACTATCCCAATTTTTCGGATAGTTGCTGATTCTTGCAGTTCGCCGGACTCAAATATCTGTGCGAGATGATAATTCACAGTCCTTACATCCACATCATACAATTCAGCCATGCGCTTTTGCGACATCCAGAAGGTTTCATTGTTGAAGACAACTTCAATACGAGCTTCTCCTTGCTTCGTTTTATATAATAAGATATTGGATGATAGCGTATTAATAGCAAGCTCTGTGGTCGTCACTTCCTGCTTGAAATACTCTCTTGCAATTTGCACCTGAGGCTTTTTCCCGTCAGCATTCTCTGCTATAATTAGACAAGCCATGCGTGATAAATGCATATTCTCAACCTTGCGAAAAGTGCCAGAACCCAACTTAACCATTTCAACCGTTTGGTTAAAATGGTCAGCTGTTTTCATACCTTTATTATTGGCTACCGCAATAGCCTTATTCAGAATTCGGGTAAACTTCTGATAGGTACTATACCCAAGGGCATTGCCCAACTCTCTTGATGTCCAATACTCTTGTCCGTCCTCTGTCGTTCTTTTTATCTGCTCAAAGTCAGAGTACATCGGTGATATGTTGTTACTTTCACTCATAATGCAAAGTTAATATATTCTTCGGCTTTACCTCAACTTTCAAGGTCAATATCCTTTTACTCCTCCTGCTCGTAGTAGTACGAGTAGTCGATACCTTTCATAAAGGTTTCGCGGTCGTTTATTTTATCGGTCAGTGCATCTTTTAAGAGTGCATGGATGCGGCTGCTATCCGTATGGCTTGCTATCATGGCATCAAGATAGTCCTTTTTGTCTATCTTGCTCCAATCCACACACATCTTCATGCGTTTCTTGAAAATCAAATCAAGCCAAATGCGTGTGCTGCGACCATTTCCCTCCATAAACGGATGTGCGGCATTCATCTCCACATACTTGTCAACAATCTCGTCAAAAGTCGTTTCGGGCATTTCCTCAACAATCTTTAGATAATTGTGCAGATGCTCCGCCAAGCAAAACAGCGTATTGCCCTTGGCTATCGTCTTTGTGCGTATTTTCCCAGCAAAGTCGTAGAGGCCGCCAAAGAGATAGGCATGTATCTGCTGTAATGATTTTACCTTGCCCACATCTTTGTCCGCCACAAGGTCGCTTTCCCATAGGGTATATGCCTTCTTGCGGCTCTGTCCGTCGATGGTATTGTCGCTGTATGTAAACCAATCAAGAAACTCATTAGCTTTATTGTTGGGATAGTGCTTTGCCAATATCTGTACACACTCATTGTCGAGTGCGTCGGCTGCACGTTTCTTGCCATCGGGTGCCTCAAATTTGAAGTCGTGAGTGACGCTCACGAGTTGAACCCCATCGGCTGTCAGTTTCTTTTTAAGCCAACGCCAATAGTTACCCGCCTTGACATAGTCTGTCTCTTCATTGATTGCCCGAATGAGGTCAATAGCCGAAAACCACCACTTGGATTTCTCTTCGTCCCAAATGGCTCGCACCTCGCGGTCTTTATAGAATCTGATGGATAATTTTGACATACAATCTTATAATTTACTTTGTTATAAGTTTCTATCAATCTTTATCTGCTCAAAGTCAGAGTACATCGGTGATATGTTGTTACTTTCACTCATATTGCAAAGTTAACACTTTTTCTGTATAGAACACCCATGCTCACTAAAAACATTTCTGGGCAACGGTCCTACCTCCAGATTCTATTACTCCATCCTTGCGATATTTCCGAGCGAAGGGACGGGCGGACGATTTCATGAATTGCCTTTAGCTCCTACGGGCGGCGACCTAAAGTTGCTCAGAGGCTGAGTTCAGTTATCTTATTTGAGATATGTATTGATGAGCAATTCGCTTAATCTATCTCGATTGCTTTTTTCTTGCAAATATTCATATAAATCATCCTCCAAAACAGCAAATATTTCTCTCCTTAAAGTTTGGGTGGAATATATTGGTTTTATATTTCCTACTAACTCCCCATTCATATAGTACAAGTACCAGAATGGTTCACTCTTCATATGCCAATACGGAGTCGCAATTTTAGGAGAAAATAGTGAAGTATTCTTGACGTATTGCTTCCATTTTTCATTAAATAAATCTTCCAAGCGTTCAGTTAGCTCAATCTTATTTTCCTTTATGAATCGTCGTTCTATTGAGTCGATGACAGATAATAACAATATAGCTTTATGTGGAGCTTTTCTTCCTTTATTAGAGGCTACAGTCAGTGATGTCAATTGCTTCTCTATTTCATTAAGAGCAAAATCACAAGTGTCATCTGTCGACTTCGAAGGAGGAGGACTAGTCAGAACTTGCTTAAAAACCCCAATAGTTTTATAGAAACAGTCATCATCTTCACGCAATGTTATAACCTCGTAATCATGATTTAATGGATATAGATTTATTTGTGAGTGTGACCATATCTCACCATCAAAACTCTTAACACTTTCATATTTCTTGATTGTATAACGAGCATTGTAATCTCCATCAATATTGTGACATTGAGTTAAAACAATTTCACCATTTCTACTACCTCCTCTATACCATTGAAACAAGCACAAATCTCCATCGTTAATTTTTGGGGTCATAGAGTCGCCTTTTGCATAAACTATAAAATAATCATTGCCTCTAAGGCTTACACCATATTCAGCTACATCTATCCAACCTTCTTGTTCTGGTTTTTCGTCATTATCAAAATATCCACAAGCTGCACGAACGGAATAAATGGGGACAAAACCTACTCTGAACTCATCATATATTTTATGCTTGAAAACTTCTCTATAAGTTCCATGCAAGATATTGCTTACAATACTCTTATCCTTACCTATATACTTGGGATATAAAAAATTATGCCTAACTATGGATTCATTGTCCATAGCATCAAAGCAAAATGATATCAACTTTAAGACACTTCCTGATCGTCTACCTTGTGTCGAAGGAGACAAATCAAGCATGTAATCTAATAGATTCACATCCTTATGTTGTATCCTTCGTATTATATCTGCATATAAGGAATTACGTAATAGAACTCTGGATATAAAAGCGGCTTTCATATCTGGAGTCAATTCATTATATGTATATCCGTAGCAAGAGAGATACCATCTATCGTAATATTCAAAAGCTAGACCTAACTGACAAGCCGTCTTAACTTGGTTTTCTCCATATTTAACCCAAGCCACATGGTTAGGCGTTCTTATGTACTTTTCAAAAACGTGAGATTGACCGATTTCCAAAAATGATTTACCTCTATTTTCATCTTCACACAACACGCAACACATATCTTCTGTACAAGCCTCAAAAGAACTGCTTTGTGTTATGTCGCTTGCAGAAATGAATGAGTTTGTATTATGGGTATTAATATACTGAACAAACTCGGAATAAGGTATATTGATGAGATTCTGTATAAAATTTTGTATACGCTCGAAGGGGACGATAAAATCAATATCATCCAATATCATCTCATGGATATCGTTTTCGTATGCCCTAGAGAAAAAAATATTTAGCAACTCATCAGTGGTCATCAATTATCCCAACATAGTATCTATAAGAGTCTTTATCTTTTTCAATGTAAAGTTCAGTTCGACATCTCCACGATTTTCTTTCAATGCAACTTGTTCTTTATTTATAAAGTTAAAGAACGTTTCAACCTTTGCATTTAATGATGCCAATTTTGTCTCATTACTTACCAACTCAACGGCCGCGTCAATTGTTATATCACCATTCAGAACATCGGTAATTGCTTCCACCGAGTTCTCTCCTTTTGATTTAGCAAGTGTTCCGTATTTTCGGATATCAGCAGCACGGTCCACCTCATCGTTCTTTATCTTTTCAATGAGTTTTTGCTTGAACTCCATCGTTGGATTATTTTCATCGTATTTTCTGATATCTCTATTTTTTAACAACTCGAAATAATAGCTCCACTTAGTTGGGTTCATGTCATCTGCCGCCATCATTTCCTTATATACTTCAATAGATAGTTTAGCATCAGAGACTCTTATTCCCAATTCTTGAGCAATAGCATCAATGGGCTTACGTGATTTCTCAATTCTTCGTACAAGAAAACCTGCCTGTTCATATGGGCTCCAAGGTGTCTTACCGACTAGGTGCAAAGTGCCAAGCAATGAGGTAACAACATCGTCTGAGGTATCGTCAGGCAACACGTTACACTTTATCTTTCCCCACTTTATAGGGTCTTCTGAAGCCAGTATGCGGTATGCAGCCAATCGGCTATTACCTTCTAATACAACATTGCGACGTACTATTATAGGTTCTAACAAGCCACCATTAGCCTTAATACTATCCTTCAGCGTTTTTACGTGGTCATGCGCCTTCATCTGTTTCTCAATCTCTGGTTGAGTGGGCGATTCTCCTAAATCCTGAAGTATAGTATATATTCTCGGATTTTCACTATAAAACAGAAGTTGTGCTTGTGGTAACTCTACTTCTTTAGCATCTACTTGCTGATTACCGATAATGATTTTTCTAACAGACATATCGTTAAGAATTTAATATTTCATGAACAATGTTTGCAAAGCTATAATCTGCATTTTTCGTGTAGTTATCTATACTGATATCTCCTTGAGCGAGGAATGCTGCTTGTTGTTTAGCTTTCAGCAAGTAATCAACCCAGATATCAATACTACTTTCTACCATCAAATTATAGATGTTACAATCTTTCTTTTGAGAGATTCGATGGATTCTATCTTGTGCTTGTAAATAATCATCAAGATTAAATCCTCTATCGTAGAAGATTGCGTTATTTGCAATAGTAAGTGTCAACCCCTCTTTTGCAGATTGAGGCGTTGCGAATAATAGTTTTGCTTCTTGACTCTTGAATGATTCTACGGAACGATTTCGCTCCTCAATACTCATCTTTCCCGTAATCTTAACCGCGCCAAGTTCTTTATATTTCTTATGAAAATAATCGACATTACCAGTGTATATGCTCCATACAATAGCCATTTCGTCTCTGTCTATTATTTTCCTTATCAGTTCATCAAGATAAATTTCCTTTGCAGAAAGTTCGGTGTAAGCATCATCGATCAACTTCGGATTTGATGTTATTTGCACCAAACGTAACAAGCGCTTTATAGTATCTTCTGATTCATCTAAGACTTCAATACCATCTTTTTGAAGAACTAATTGCATCTCTGCTCTAAGCCTCTCGTACATTTCGAATTGCTTGCGCTCAAAAGGAATCAACACATCGTGGTAAATCTTCGTCGGCAAACTAATGATTCCACTATTTTTTGTTTCTCTGACGCTAAAATCTTTTATTTTGTCGAAGATTGATGCTACGCTCTTTTCAAAAACTTTTCGTTTTTCATCGTCTGTATTTAAGTCGTTAGACAAGTCACAATCACTTTTGAACGACTTAAAATCTGTGCCTAAACTTTCTCCAAGGTCTAAGAAATAAATTTGAGCCCATATGTCGTAGGGTCTATTGGCAACCGGAGTTCCGCTCATTATTACTTTTATGGCGAACAAGGGAGCCAATTCGAAGAAATCTTGAGTCAATTTTGACTCTGGATTCTTAATCTTCGTCGATTCGTCTATGATGATTGCAACCTTTCTTGTTTTCAAGAAAAGTTTCATCCGTGCCTTCTCACCAGAAATAGTTTCGAAATTAGTGACGATAACTCTTGCGGTACTATTTAACACATAAAAGTTATCTCCTTTATTGTTGCTTAGGACTCTTGGATGTAAATTCGTGTGCTCCGAGAATTCACCGACCCAATTCTTGACAAGTGTTTTTTTGGTAACAATAAGCACCGTGTCAATACCTCTATGCTCTAGCCAGTACAACAGGAGGTCGATGGCTATTTTTGTTTTACCTAAACCTTGTTCATGCATAATAGCAGCATAAGGCAAATCCTTAATGGCTTGGAATGCCTCATGTTGATATGGGAAAGCATCGTGCTTCGCTCTCAAATCAAAGTATGTATCATATTTAATATTACTCATACAATTGCTAGTTTTGCATAAACATCAAGTATGTGAAAAGTTATATCCTCCAAGTTCTCTCGTCGCTTCTTCCTTAAAATCATATTCTTTAGCAATGCAAAAGAAAACACGGAAGAACATAATACAATATGACGCTCTACATCATAGCAACGAGCCTCCTCTATGTAGCAATTGATTTGCGCCTCAGTATGAGGATTCTCGATGTCATTATCCGTTTTGGCCTCTCCTATTATGATGCTTTTAGTGTTCTTGTGATATACATCAGGATAATACCCTCCAATCACTCGAGGCGTTCGAGAATAGAACTCTGGTAATTCCGCTTGAATAAGAGCCTTATCGCACACAGGGATACTTGTCCCCATGTATGAGACAATTTTACGAACAAAATCCATATGTGCTTTTGACTCTGCCATGATAATTACTCCTTGTCCTTTACCTCGTTTATGATAAAGTCTAATTGCTCCTTTAGCGATTCTAAAGCATATCTCTTTTCAGCATAAGCATCATCTTTAGCCAAAGCCATTATCTCGCTAAACTTAAAATCTAAAAACTTCTGATATAGAGCTTTACTGAGTGTTTCGTATGGATATTGGCTTAAATCTGCATTTACTAGTTCATTGGCGTTCAAAACCTTTTCCGCCTCAGTCAAGTTCTTCTTTTTAAAGGCATTTGTAGCCTCATCACTCTTAAGTACCTTAGGAAGAATTCTCACTTTTTGGGCGATATCAACATTGCCTTCGGCTACCCAAGCGGCAAATTGTTTGCTATCAAAGCCCTTATTCAACAAACTCTGCTTTACAGTACCATTTTGGTATTCTCTGAACTTTGAGAACTCACGCGTGCTAAAATCGAATCCTCTTGACTTACAATAAGGCCTATAAAATCGCTCCATATCAATGTAGGCATCAATAGCCTTTTGTATCTCAGTCTTTCCGCCTCCACACATATCAATAATTCGATTCATAGGTAAGCGCTCGATTTCACTCAGTTCATACAAGTACTTAGCTTTTGAGTAGGGGTCCCATTCGCGAGGGCCAACAAGGTGGGATTGCAATCTTATTTCATGCTTCTCTTCACTTGAAAGTCGTTGGTACACAAGGCAAGGAATAGTTTCCCAATTACCCTCTGTGTCATTCTCATGAAACTCTTTATATATCTGCAAACGAGTGTTTCCTTCGATTACTGTATATGAACCATCTTCATTCTGGTTTACCACAATGGGGTGTATAATACCTCCACTTACCTTGATAGATTCTTTCAAGGAGCGATATGTGGTTGATGCATCGCCATTGCTACTATCAGACAAAGCGAGAGCCAACATTTCACTATTTATCTCGGTATAAAACTCAAGATACTGCTTTATTCTTGGATTCTCTTTATCTAACTGAACCTCATGTATAGATAAAGTCTTCAATTGTGCATTTTTCATCGTATGTGTTTTATTTTGCTCTTTCCCACAATGTGGGGTCTTTAAGTTCTACCAATTTATAACTAAACATTTCCAAGAGTTCGTCTTTATGTTCGCTATACTTATTCATAAAGTCAAGACATGTCTGGAGAGGTCTGCATATCTTCTTGTCATCATAATATCCATTTTTATAGTCTACCATGAATTCGTCATAAGATTTCCATTTCCTTTTATGTTCTATCTTCATTGTGGTTTCCTCCCAGAATGTCTGATTTCGATAACAGTATTCCCAGAAGGACATTTTCTTGTAGAATTGAGGCTGGTTACACCATCTGGCAATTTGTACATAAATGTTGTTCATTGGGTGATTGTGATAGTCTTCATGCCTCATAACATATCCCATACAACCATATTGCATTAGGATTTTTATGCGTTGGAATATCTCCCAAACATCGCGATACAATCTATCATCACTATTTGAAGTTAGACGAAAACCGCAGAAAAGATAAAATTTAGTTTCCTTCTTATTATAATGTTTCCAAATTTTTAGAGCTTTTACAATCTTATCTCTATCGCTCCAATTATCAAAAGCAAAGATATAGTCTCCGTGATATCTGCACTTTGAAAGCATCTGTGCGATCTCTTCTCCGTGTTCACTTTCCGCAATGATTCGTTCATCAAGACCTTGACGGAACTGAAAAGGACGTTTAGAGTCTATTAGCTTCTGTAATATCGGTTTCCATACGGTTACATCAGAAGCCAAAAAATTATCATCCCAAAGATATATGTTAGGGCGAACCAGTCTACCCGATTCATTTATTTCGTTATCAAGGAACCATTCAAGGTCCGAATAAGGTAAAACAGAGTTCTCTAACTTATTCACGCAGAAGGGACAATGGCGGAAGCATCCACGAGTCAAGAAGCCTATAGAATATTTAAGATAATCTTTATAGTGTATTTCTTTCTTACCTTCAGCAATCTTTGCCTTTACAAAATCATCGTACAAGTGGTAGTAAGGCATTTGTCGAGCCATATCTATACCCTTCTTCTTGCGACCACCACGGTGGTTTTTTAGAGAGTTTAGGAATTCATCTTTTTCAAAAGCCACCATATCATTGTAGCGCATCTGGCGATACTCTTTTACGTTCTTCTTCTCCATGTAGGTTCCTGTTCCTCCTATATGGAATTTTGACTCCTCTGGAGTCCCCTTTGCCTTAACGTAAAAGGATGGTTCTTTAGTAAATGTGAAGACTTTTGATATGTATATAATCGTGTATTTTGTTGAATCGGCATTATCGTCAGTTATCAGTTCAAAGGGGATATCATTATCGTTAAAAAATCCCGCAAGCTTCAATAACACCAAATTGGGGTGACGAGTACCACCATCTAACAAATCAGCATCAACTAGCCCTACCAGTATATCGTTATTTGATTTCATTGTTCCTATTACATATTTCAAGATTCAACATCTCGAAAGTATCTAACTCACAAAGGTAAAAAACATTCTTAACAGAAGCAAATCTAAACGAGAGAAAGCTATGAAAAACACTCTATTGATTCTCTCTTAGAGAAAATGTCTTCAATTATCCCCATTATATGTATTCGAATCCTCGTACCAAGTCGTCCAATAGGTGTCGCCATTACCATCGTTGTATGCTTCGCGATAATCCTCTTCGGATATGTGTTTGTGTAAGCACTCTTCGGAGCAGTAAGTCTGGCATCCATCAACGACGAAGCCTTCAATCATGGGTTGGCCACATTCTTCACAGATGCGAAAACAATCTAGCTCCTCACTCAGACTTTCCCAAAAGTCGGCATCACAAGTACGCTCCGTAAGTCCTGTACCAAACTCTGCCCACAACTCAGGCTTTGTCTTGCATTCCTTGATGAGAAAGTCATAAACCGTCTTATTGCTGTATTCCATATTGTATCCATGTTATCTAATCGCAAAGATAAAGATTATCCCCGAAAAAGTCTATTGATTTCCTGTTTTTATCTGCACAATTTTGGGGAACGAAGAATAATATTGACGATAACGAAAACTGGGCAGTAGAGCTGCTGATGCGATGGGTTAATCGCAGCAAAGCTGCAGGTTAAGGTTTATAGGTTATGGGTGAGAGGTTAAGGGTTATTCAAATCCTGTAGGAATTCATCCAGTCGAATGACATTGACATTAGGAAAAGGTATTTCGGCAAGCACACGGAAGTGGGAGTCTTCACTGACTATATAGTCGGCTCCGGCGATGATAGCACAATCAACGAATTTATTGTCGTCGGGATCTTGTTCTATGAGTCCAAAGCGAAAATGAGGGTCGAGCATACGAGTGTATGGGCTACGGATGATGGCATTTACAATGTTGTGGGCCACGGTGGCATTGGCAACACGCTCCAATATCTCGTTGTATTCGTTGAGGATGTCGTTACTTACGCAAAGGGTATATCGGCCTTCACGAAAGGCTTGCCATGCAGGACGATAAGGGCTATGTGCCGAAATCATCTGTACTAAGCAGTTGGTGTCAATCACTACCAGACGGTTCATTGCTTATAGGGTGTTCGGTAGTGGGCACTGCGAAGGTCATCCAAGGTCTGCTCGTTCCATTCGCCTGATTGCCATAGACGATCCATCTCCTCGTCGGCACGGCGGGCAAAGAACTCACTGATGGCATGCTTGAGTGCCATCAGCTCTTCGTCGCTCTCTATGCTTGCCATCGTGTCGAGCAGCTCTATCTGCGCTTTGTTGAATATGGGGCGCGATGAAGCACGGCCATAGGCAGCTATGGGCTCTGAAGCATGGGACGCTTCTGACGGAGTCTGTTTGTAGGGTCTGTCCATAATCGTATGATTAAATATCAACAACGCAAAGGTAGTTATTAATTCTGAATTATACACATATATGGGAACGAAAACTGTAAACTGGCAGTAGAGCAGGTTGTTAAAACAACAGTCAACGGTCAACAGACAACGGTCTAAACAGCCTTTGGCTGTGATTGAGTGTAGTGATTAATGGGATAAGACACGCAAGCGTGTACGATAACGATGACGAAAACGATGATAGAATTTGTTTTTCGTTTTTAGCTGTAGGTGTCGGTAATCGGATGTAATAAGCTGTATAACTGTTGTTTGCCGACCGACACCCCAGTTGCGGGGTGTCGGTGGCCCCTTCATCTACGACCGATACCCCGCAAACGGGGGTGTCGGTCGACATCTTATTGCAATACAATATGTTATGCCTAATTACCGACACCTACGCTAAATAATGGGAAACTACACTTTTCTGCAAGTGTAATAATCCATCGAAGTAGGTGTAGCCATTAGCTGTTGCACCTACAATAAGAGAGGGAATGTGCTGTAAGTCGTAAAATCAGACAAAGAGATTTCAGAAATCAGACAAAGAGATTTTTTCTAACGAAAGGCTCTGATAATTCTATCAAAAGGCTCTGATGAATTTGCCGGAGCCTTGCGTTTCGCGCGGTACATGCATGTACCAGTTTTGTTGCATGTTTGTAATCATTTCATTGCATGTAAAACCATCTGTGCATACAATAACCCTACTGAATATGGCGCATCTACCTCATATGCAAAATCTTTTGCACGGGTATAGGCCGCCATCGCCTCGTGGCGGTGGTCAGCATTGGCATATACACGGCCGTGGTAGTAGAAGGCCTGCAGGCGACGGAGTGCAGGACCGCGTCTGTCATAATATCGAGTAGCTATGCTGATAAGCGAATCGTCCGCCACATCGATATAGCTTTTGTCCTGTGCCTGCACGGTAAGCAGCGCATAGAGCGCACGCCGCTCGCCCCAACGCGGCATGTCGGAAGCGGTGAGCACAGCCAGCACCGAGTCCGGCGCATCATTCATCCGCGCCTCCAGATGCTCCAGCTCACGCATGGAAAGGCGACCGCCACACCCCATGCAGAGGGTGGCGAGAAGGAGGGCATATATCACGGTGCGGAGCTTCATAATGTGAACTAATTTGGCTTATGATACAAAAACGATACAGCAAAACTTAATAGCCTTTAGCAGTCTTTAATAGTCCTTATAAACCCTTCTTGGGATAAAAAAACAAGAGGAGTCATCCTTTCGGACAACTCCTCTCCTGAAAACGGCGGCTACCTACTCTCCCACTTGCGCAGTACCATCGGCGCGGTCGGGCTTAACTTCTCTGTTCGGAATGGGAAGAGGTGGAACCCCGACACTATAACCACCTGAATGCCTTTTAATGT